>JACKPC010000002.1:85000-685000 GCA_024233835.1 Leptospiraceae bacterium | reverse complement strand
AGCTCAACAGGGAAATGATCTTTTTCCGTTTCTTTATCCAGAAGTATTGCGCCTTCACTATTTCTAATTTGAAAGCGGTAATGACTTGCTTCCTTTAGTGGTTTCCATTTAAAATCTATAGTCTGGGCATAAGTAGATATAGATACAATAAACAAAATAATTAATAAAATACCCTGGTAAAGATGCATTGTCTTATTCTATTCAAGATATACGTCTTCCGGCGTTATGAATTCAATTTTATCCTTTTCTATTGTTTTTGAAAGATAGATTCTGAATGTTGTATTAGACGTATCAGAATATGTATTTGTTTCAGTAAGCTTGCCCTGAATTTTAAAAATATAATCTCCTGTTTTTAAACGTGTAATGTCACTTATTGTCAGGGTGTTTCCCCGGAAATTAGAATTCTCATAAATACTACTGTTATCACTCAAACGTATTAAACTAATAGAATAGGCAGAGTATTCTTTTTCATTTTTCCAGGAAATACTAAGAGAATCGCGATTTAGCATATCAACTTTACCCTTATTTTGAGGAAAGATTATTTCCGGGAGTTTTAAAGCTTTTATTTGTAAGGAGAAGGGCTGTTGTGTAATGAAAGTTTTTCCTGATTTTGTGAGACCTTTTACCCTCCAAAAGTAGTTTCCACTTTTCATATCAACAGAACAGGATGTTTGGATACACTCTCTGGAATAGACAATATTTTTAAAGTTTTTCTCTCTTCCCAATTCAAGGATATATTTTAAACTATCTTCACTGATCTCTTCCCATTTGAATGTAAGATTTCCGGGGTTAAAAGTACTTCCATTAACAGGACTTGTTAGCTTAATACTACCCGGTAATATTTTTTGAATCTGTATGCTTCGAATTTCTGAATCTGTATTTTTATCTTCTTCTTTCCAGGAACCGATTACCTTCCAGTAGTATACTCCATCTTTTAATTCATCTCTTATATCAATAGATTCAGAACTTGTTTTGGTTTGAAAGACGATGTTCTGAAAGTTTTTATCTTTTGATACCAGTACCCTGTAGGAACTATATTCAGAGTTGTACTTCCATATAAGAACCAGGGCGAATTTAAATTCATTGTAGTAATAGGTGTAATTATTTTCCGGACTGACGAGTAGGGGGGGAGAGATACTGAAGATTTTTTTAATAGAAAAACTTTTAAGCCCTGAAATTTTCTCTGTGGCCCCATCGAGTTCAAGTTTGCTTATAAGGCGGTAGTAGTAGGTTCCGGTTTCAAGATTATTTAAAATTGTACTTGTATTTTTTGTTTTAATGGAACGTAAGATAGAGCTAAAATTTGCATCTTTACTGACCTCCAGCTTATAGTAATCAATAAAGTCAATTTTCTTCCAGGAAAAAAGAATTTCCGGAAGATTCCTTGTATAAGTGAATTCTCTCTTATCCTCCGGAATATATATTTCACTGGCACTATTTTGTATAATATGGAAAGATTGAGCCGGTGCGAAGGCTTTATTGGGGTCATCTTCGGAATATACTTTCCATACATATTTTCCGGGTTTTAGAGAAACCGAATAGTTGGAAGAATTAACTTGAATCTTGTAATCTTTTTCTTTAATACTTTCTGTGTTTTTTATCTCTAATATATAAGTTTGTTTACTTTCTTCATTTGTCTCCCAGTTAAATGGAATGGACTTTGTTTCTTCCGAAGTATAAAAGACACTTAAATTCTTGGGATTTTGATATTTTACATTTTTCTTAATCTTGAAAAGCTTTTCTCCCTTAACCGTTAATAGTTCATTTTGATTGATAATTTGTTTATTCCCGTCTTTGGAAAGTTCCACCTTTCCTTCTTTTACATCGAAGCGAACATCAGCAGTCTTGGACTTATCAAGACTGATATTGGCATCATCTACATTTAGTTCAACATTACCGGATTTAACCCGGATTTTGTTCTTGGCAGATTGATCTGCTTTTTTTGTATTTACGTTAAAGTTACCCTGCACAAAATCAAGGTTGATTTCTCCACTGCCTTTTTTAAAAACAATCATGGAATTTTCTCCGATATTGATTTCGGATTTATCATTCATGATAACGGTTACACTCGAATAATCAGAGGTTTTGATTACATCATAATTATAAATATTAGCAGTTTTCTCTATTTCTTCCCAGACAACCCTTCCACCCATTCTTCTGTAATTATCTTTTTGAATATAGGTAACTTTTCCAATTACTTCTCTATCTCCTACATCCAGTCGACGATTAAAATCAATGATTAAGATAATTGTGAAAAGAATGATAATGATTCCTACAGCTATATTAACACGTAGAGCTTCCCTTTGGAGTCTTTTAAAGGAATAGCTAATGGTTATTATATTTTTATCCTCCATTTGTATATCCTAAAATACTGTTTTATTCCAAAATCTCATATTTCACTTCTTCTGCCTCTACATTAACATTTTCTGCTTTCTTTTTATCATACTGAATGCCGACCAGCTCTCTGAGCTCATCAATCGTTTTGGGATCGGAAGGATCGTCAAATCTTCCCAGTAGGGCATAGACGGATTGAGGTTCTGATTTCCCTTTTACCTTAATAGAACTCATTTTTTCGACACGGTAAATGTCTTTCACTATATTATATAAATCTTCTGTTATTAAAATATCCGTTCCGAAGGGTTTATTTAGAGGTTCCACTCTGGATGCGAGGTTAACTGCATCCCCGATAACCGTATATTGGAGTTTTTCACTGGAACCCATTTGTCCGGCAACCACAGGTCCGTAGTTTAAACCGCAACCTATTCGGATAATGGGTTTGTCTTCAGAGCCTCTACCACGATTAAATTTTATAAGGGCTTTTCTCATCATCAAGGTTCCGGTTAAGGCATTCTCCACATCATTTCCTTTTGAGATGGGAACCCCCCAGGTAGCCATAATTGCATCACCTATATACTTATCTACGGTTCCACCGGTTTCATTGATACAGGAAACCATAGCGGTCATATATTCATTTAGAAATTCAATTACCGCTTCCGGTTCCATTTTTTCGGAGATGGCTGTAAAACTTCGTATATCAGAGAAGAAGATTACACAATTTTTTCTTTCTCCTCCGAGCTTAATTTCTCCGTGCAGAGCCATTTCTGCTACTTCTCGGTTTACAAAACGGGTGAGGGCATCTTTGACTTTTTCTCTCTCGCTTAAGCCCTTACCCATCTCTGTAAAGGAATTGGTAAGTAAGCCCAATTCATCTCTTGTTGTGGGTGTAAGAGAAATTTCAAACTCTCCTTTTTGAATTCTTTTGGTAGCTTTTACCAGGGCTAATAGGGGCTTTATCAGATTATTAGCAAAATTATATATAATAGAAAAGGCTACTCCCAGTGTAATTACCATGATAAAAATATTACGTCTTTGAATATTATAAACTTCTTCAAAAGCCTTGTTTTCGGAAATATCCGAGACAACAACAGAAGAAGCAAAACCAGTTTTGTTATAAGAACCAATGAAATATCCTGTTTGTTCTGTATCCAGATATCGAATTTGACCGGTTTCATAAGTACCTTTGGTTTCACTAAGACTTTGCTTAACCACCGGAGAAGAGTATAAGTTTTTAGCAGAAAGAATAAAAGCCTCTATCGGATGAGCAATAATTTCTCCTTCTTCATTTACCAGGTAGTTTACACCGATGGCTCCCTTATTTTCGAAAGCTTTATTAATGGCAGCCACATGTAAGATGGCCAGGGAGAGAGTTTTTTTATTCTTATCAAAAGGAATTGCTATAGCAAAAACAGGGATTTTTAATATAGGGCTAACATTTTTTAATACGGCCTTTCCTTCTATAGCTTTCTTGAAAATGGCTTCATGAGTGCTGATAACTTTTAGAAAATCATTTTCTTTAATTCTATTTTCTTCCATGGCTTCTGAATTAAAAACCATCTTTTCAAGGACTAATTTATCCTTTTCTAACTTATATTTTGAAAGCATAATGAAGTTTTTATCGTTTTGAAAAAACAGGGAGATAAAATTTTCTTTCTGAGATTCATTTTTGAATTCTTGTTGAAGTGTAGTTTGCATGAGATTAATTTTTTCTGCAATAAACAAGAATTGATTACGTATATGGCTACCGACTATATCTGTTATATGTAATCCATTTTCTTTAACTCTTGTTTCACTATCTTCTTTGAAGAAAATCGTTGCAATAACAATCATAGCGGATAGGGCCAAAAAGATTGTGGATGAGTTTATAAAAATTAGCTTGAGTTTAATTGTCCATCGGGAAGGTATGAAAACTGTCTTATCCTGTTCTTTCATTTATATAGCCTTGCCAAAAAACGTCACCTAATAATAGGGAGTAGATTCGAGCATAAAAACTAAATACGATTCAGAAACCTTGTCAATAAATTTTTAATTAAAAAGTACCCTGATTTTTGATTCTATAATACCGAGAATGAAAAAAGAAGATGATTCGATGTGCCCTATAAAAGCAAGCGGGTAGAAAAAAAGATGTTTTTAAAATGTAAAAATAATGTATACAGGGTAAAAAAAAGGCTGCAATGTCTATATATTGAATTTAAAAAGAGTAAATTGCTGTTTGTTGTATTATGTTTTTTCTCTATAGCTTATTTTCCTCTGAGATCGGAAAGCTCTCAGCTTCTGGAAAATCAACATCCACTTGCCATGTATCTTGCTTTTATTGGAGAGAACTGGGAAGTTTTTTGTAATTTTTGAGAGTTCACCGCGAGTCAGAGCGTTTGAATATTGAACTCGCAAGGCAGAAAGATGCTTTTTATCGATTTGTACCCACACGTTTTCTGGAATTATTAGATAAAAGCTCGGTTGTAGATATAGATGTGGGGGATAATACAGAAAAAGTAGAAATGAGCTCAAGTCATATATTAATTTGAGTTTTAATTATTTGTTTTTGGTAATTCTTTCTCATCAGTACCTGATTTTTTCAAATCTTTGGGAGCAGATTCTTTAGAAGTTTCCGGCTTTACTTCCTTTTTTTCTTCCTGCTTCTGTTTTATTTCTAAAAATTCTACCAACTTCTTTCTATCTGTTAATAGACCTTTAGGTGCCAGTTTCATCTCAATATCTTCGATAGCCATTTTAAAATTACCGGGGCCTTCTTTTTTTCTGGCTGTTCCGTATTTGTCAGGAGTTTTAATCAGTTTGGAAACTCCGATATTTCCTTCTTCATCTAATATTAGAATCTTTGCAGATTTATCTCGGTAGACGTTAATTTCAAAATAAGGTTTATTTACCCATACTGTAAAATAAGAGCTATAATCTAAACCCAGCGAAAACACCTGGAACTGTTTATTAGGTGTGAGATTTGGCATTTTGATATTTCCCTTTAAGCAGGCTATTTCTCGAATAACTTTTGCCCGGGTATAAGTTCCAGATTGATGTGCAAAAAGTCTTCTGTGCCTGTACTTATGATTCAAAGATGAAGTGGACTCCATCCATCTTCCGGTTTCGTTCATATAGTACAGTTTGAAATAATTACCGGGGTAATCTCCGGGAAATACAAGTTCAATTTGATGAGGCTTTTTTAATTCCAGTTTACTTCCATCCGGACTTTTAAAAAATAATTTCAATATTCCTTTTGCTTCCAAAAAGTATTCTCGACCGATTACGTCATAGTATTTTAAACCTAAACCCGAATATAGCAGATCAATATCGTCTACAGCTTCCATTAAGGTAATTACAACTTTTCCTGAGTAATCATTTCCTTTATCATCGATAAAAGCTTTTGCCGGGATTTTTAATATCGTTCCCTGCTTTCCTTTGATTTCAGAAGGGACGGTTCCATCGATTTCATATTTTTCTTCTGTGAGTAAGGCATCTCGGAAAAAATTTATAAGTTTCACGTTGTCCATTCTCTGTATAGGGCCCTTATGGATTTTAAGAGGTTTTGCACCCGGTGGATAGCTTAAGATTCCATATTCGGTGAATTTATAATTGATACCTGGAAAGGAGTATAATATGAAAGGATAGAATATTAATAATAAAAAATATATGTAAAATCTAATAGTATGAAGAATCATTTTTTACCTGACATTTTTTTGGATAATTTTTCGAAGTTCACTTGTTTTGGGGTAGTCCGGATAAAGTTCATCTACCCGATTCAGATCATCTAAAGCACTCAGGTAGTCACCCCGTTTATAATAAACCACCGCTCTATGGTAATAACTATCATAGTAATCGGGATTCAATCGAATTGCAATATTCAATTGTTGCAAAGCGCTATTATATTCACGCTTTTTATAATGAATCATCCCGAGACACATCCTCGGGAAAAACATATTCGGATTTTCTTTCACGACTGTTAGAAGAATTTCTTTAGCTTTATACTCATTATTTTGTTTGGATAAAAATATTGCATAATTAGTTTGATAAACCGGATTATAGGGGGAAGCTTTGATTAGTAATTTGTAAAATTCTTCCGCTTCCTTCATTTCTCCCATCATGAAGTGACTTAAAGCAAGATTGGAAAGAACGATTTGGGAATCCTTCTGTATCATTAGAGCATTTTGAAAGCAGGCCCTGGCTTCTTTATATTTTTTCTCTGTGAGTAACACCACGCCGTATTCATTCCAACAATCATGTGATTTCATACCGGAGCATAATTTTTCATAGATTTTTTCTGCCTTTTTTGAATCTCCTAAATCGAGATAAAGGCGTGCCTGTAGAAGCTCATCTTCAGGTTTAGAAATTAAGCCTCCTTTTTCCAGAAGGTGAACAGCTTCTTTAAACCTGCCCTGATTTCTTAGTTTTTCTACTTTCTCAATACCTTCAGAAAAGAGGGGAAATAGAAAAATAAAAATTAAAAAAATAAGTCCTTTCTTTTTTTGCTGCATTATTCTACCTCTATGAAATACTGAGTACAGTTCGAATGCAAGATTTTATTGGCGATCTATTAGACTTTTTTTGGAAAAATGCAGAGAATTTTATCCTGATGAACGGACATTATCCTCCTTTATTGCAGGGTTTTGAATACCGTCGAGAAAATTCTGTATATTTGCAAGATCTGGTAGATTTCATTCCTGAGAAAGATTGGAGTGATCCGGACAGGCGTTTTGAAACTTATTTAGAAGCTTTTCAAAAGCGTAGAGAGGCCAATCTTCCGGGTTTTGTATCAATTTCTGAGTCACTATTAACTGTTGTAAATTCTGAAGAACTGGACAATTTGGGTTTTCCAATAGATAACCTTCAGGAACTAAAAAATCTGCAAAAGGATTTTCCGGGTTTATTTGAAAAATGCGAGGCCCTTACTATTTATCTGGAGTATAAAAATACTGCCAGGCTAACCTGGGCCAGGATCTTTCGGACCGATTCAATAGTAAATCACCTGAGCGAATATGTAGAATGTACGGGGAATCAAATCGATGGTTTACTTCGAAATGCCAGGAATATTGTTTATAAAGCCTCAGGCTAAGTTTTCTCGAATTGGGGAATGTTTTAAGATTTCCTGAAAAAGCTTTTGTCTCATTTCTTCATTCAAGTTAATAAAGCGAAAAATATACACAGATTCGAGGCGTTCCGATTTTTGTATCTTACCGAGACAATGAAGAGAATCAATTTCTCCAAAACTCATTTCTAATTCCCAGATGCCATTTTTGGCAAGATAGCTATCGAGAGCATTTTCTTGCGGCCAGAATAAAATTCCCCTATCGGAAATTTTAAAGGTATTTCCCGGAAAAACAAAACCGGTTTCATAAGAGTTTTTTTCTCCTTTCCAGGATTTCAGAAGAATGGGACTGTGTATTTCGACCATTAAATGCTCATCTCCTTTCATCTGGATGTTTTGTAACTGGTATACCTTTAGAACACCGGGAAAAGTTGCCTGCACTTTCATTTCTAAAAGATAGCTTCCGGAATTGGGTCTATAAACGTAAATAAAAGCTTTCCTTTCATTCCATTCAGGAGACATCGGTATTCCCGGTGTGCTGAGGGTCAGGTTTTCTTTATCGATTTTTAAAATAGTTCCGAGAAAGTGTTGGGAGGAAATTTCAATACCGCAACTTTCTCCCTCATAAAGACCTGAAAGAGAGTTGATTAGTCCAAGATTGGGTTTGGAAAATAACTTTTCGAATATTTTCACCAGGGATTGAACCGGATACTCTGTGTTTCCGGCAAAGAGACTGAAGAGATTCTTTTTTACGGTTTCTCTTGAGTCTTCCTGAAAGAGCTGCTCTTTGTCTTTTTTCTTAAGGTTTTTAAAAAAGAACCTGAGGATTTGGATTTCCTTATGGGTGAGGCCACGTTTTACAGCTTCTTCATGCAGAAAATTCCAGATCTGATTTTTCCTTCGGGCCTGCTCGTAGAACAGAGTGGAGATTCGAAGAAAGGCATAAATGCACAGTAGAATCAGGAATCCATAAAAGAAATCCAGCCATCCATATTGGGGCCAGATTAATAATTCTGAAATGAGCAAGGTTCTTTCCTTTTCCGTCTGTTGAATTAATTTCCGGTATTTCCCTAAATCGCAGGCGAACCACCGGTGGCTCGCTTACTTCTGAATTATTTAATAATTTTCATTTCTTTCAGGTTGGAAATTACAATCTTTGTGATATCATTTAGAACCGGCCAGTTCCAGGGGTAGGGTATGGTAATATCAAATTCAAGATAATCTTTTACTTCTTCTTTGGAATTATCCATATTCTTTAAAAAATCTCCCAACTGTATCGCATCAATTGTAAAGCAGACGTGAAGACCTGACTGATCTTTTGTGTAAACTTTCCTGACTACCTGTAATTGTTTTGCTGAGGGTTCGACTTCGATAGAGGGTTTAATGGTTTCTTCAAGCTTTTCCATTACCTCGAAGGCTTTTTCTACATCTGATTCGCTATGCTTTTTCTTTACTCTTGTAGCTCTCTTTTTTGTCTCAGACTGAGGATTGGGTTCGGGAATTTCCGGTTTTTGATCCTGGACCGGGCTTTCTTCTGCCTTTACCTGTACTGTACTTTCATCTAATTTTTTCCGTTTTTTAGGTATCGCCATGAGGGTACTCCACTTCTTGAACTATAGTTTTTGCTATTTCTTCAACATCCTGAAGAGCTTTTTCTGCCTGGGTTGTTAACTTTTTATTAGACTGAACCGAGTTGAAGTAATCGTAGAGATTCATTCCATCTCGGTTAAAGTTTTCATAGATTCCCCTTGAAGGATAAACCGCATCCAGGCAATGGATGTAATCGGGGAGAATATCTGAAAAATAATCGAGAACTTTTTTCTTACTGGTTTGAGAATAGGTGAAGGAAGGGAGAACAAAAAAACTGTTTCTCTTTTCCGGATGATTCTTGATAATTTCTTTAATAATCGGAAGAAGGTTGTCAGCAAAAGCTGCTTCATCGTTAGTAGATGTCCTCATCGGGATGATAACCATATCGGAAAAGGCACAGGCAAAACGGGTATGAAGCTTGCTAACACTTTCCCCCGGTGTATCGAGTATAACGAGTTGATTGTGAACGGATATAGATTTAATGCCTTCCTGAATGACTTCCTTTTGTGTACTGGAAATATGATGAAAGGAAATCCCTTCTATGGAAAAGCCGTTCTCTTCTCTCTCTTTCCACCAGGATTCAAGGGTTCCCTGCGGATCCAGTTCAACCAGAGCTACGGAGCTGAAATTCTCTCTCATGACTTTCGAAAAAGCTGTATTTAAGGCCAGAGTGCTTTTTCCGGTCCCACCTTTTGTTTGAATAAAGCTGATTATCATACTTTTGATTATGTCCCTTTTTCCAGCTTATAAAATATCTCATAAATTTCCATAAAAATATTTACCGAAAAGGCTATATTATTTATACTTGGCAGGCGATGAAAAGAACTCAGAAAAAGACCAGGAAAGAGATATTCAGACTGAATAAAGGAAAAGATATTTTTATAATAGAGAAAGAAAACGAATGTATTCTGCATTACAAGAAGAACATAATCGCAACTAAATGGGAGGATGAAGAAACTCCCAGAAAGAAATACATCCAATATAAAGGTGAGGGAATTGAGGATATTTACCAGGGAATGAAACCGGTAAACTATTTTACTACAAATGGAATTCCTCAACACTTATCCCTGATAGACGCTTCCTTTCCTGCCCTTGAGCTTTTATCTGCCGGAGAATACGAACTGTACTACCCTTTTTATACCTGGGAAGAAGGTCTTGAGATCATTGATTTTGAACCCAATAAAGAGATTTCTTTTCTTTCCAGGGCATTAACCCTACTGTCTTTGCAAAAACGGGAAAATATGGATAAAAGTCGTATAGACTATTTTGTAAAGGCTATAAAAAACGGAGCGAGACCGGTAATTTACACCCTGGGAACCATGGAACATGGAGCCAAGTTTATTTTGGATGGACACCATAAAGCCTTTGCTTATGAAGCTGCAAAAGTAGAACCGGAGATGTTTTTTATCCGAAAGGTTTACTGAAATTTTTCTGTTTATTTTCCTTGCAGGAATCCCTTTACCTTTCAATCTAGCCCTATCTAAAATTAGGAGTACAGGTGAATGAATAAAATACTTTCTATTGTAGTTGCAGTAGCATTTCTTTTAAGTACAGGTCTTCTGGCAGGACCCAAGTCAGATAAGTTGAAAGGTATCGAGAACGCTATTCAGAAGTTAGAAGCAGCGGCTACCAAACTTGACGAAAAGGGAAAAAAAGAACAGGCTGATAAACTTAGAGGAAAAATTGCTCAACTTAAAGAAAAGTTAGAGAAGAAAAAGGCGAAAGTCAAAGACGAAGAAGGTGATGACAAGGGCGGTAAACCTGAAGACAAGGGTAAGGACGGAAAGTCGGACGACAAAGGCGGTAAACCTGAAGATAAGGGTAAAGACGGAAAGTCGGACGACAAGGGTGGAAAGCCGGATGACAAAGGCAAAGGTAAAGGCAAAAAAAAATAAAATAAGGAGAAATGAATGAAAAAAATAATAATATTTTTAGCAATAATCGGAATCAGTTTCTTAAGCATCGCGTGCTCCGAAAAGCCACAGGAAACCAAAACAGACGAAGTTAAAACAACAGAAAATAAGGCTTCTGAAAGTAAGACTGAAATAACAGAAGATAACGCTTTAGATGAAGCTGATAAACTTATTAAAGAATTAGACGATATCTGATTTTTTCCCAGGGCACTTTATAGTGCCCTTTTTATTTTATGACTCAAACAAAAAAGATATATTTTGCTCACGGAAAGGAAAGCGGCCCTCAGGGTAGGAAGATTCTCAGACTTTCAGAGGTAGCAAAAAAAATGGGTTTTGAGACGGAAAGTCCTTCTTATGAAGGCATGAATGAACCTGAGGAAAGAATAAAAAAACTATTAAACCTTTATGAACCGAGAGATACAATCATTTTAGTTGGTTCCAGCATGGGGGCCTATGTTTCCACAGTAGCCTCCAGACATATAAAACCGGATGGACTTTTTCTTTTAGCACCGGCTTTTTATATAGATTCTTATCCGGAAAAAATACCTGAACCGGAAGCGAGACAGATTGAGATCGTTCATGGATGGAAAGACGATTTGATTTCTCCAAAAAATATTTTTCATTATGCTGAGCAGTTCGGAATAAAACTTCATATGTTGGATTCGAATCATCGTCTGAGTGATTGCGTAGAAGACATTGCAGAGATATTCAAAAATTTTCTAAAAAAGTTTTAAGAAATATTTGAAAAACAGAATAATCTAAACTACTTTCCTTTAACAAAACCCACACCCTCCGGAACCTGCTGACTGTCGCATGGTGAAGTATTTTCTGTATAAAGAAAATAGTAATGGATTTTTTAATTGGCTTTGAGTTCGGTATCCGGAATGAAGAAGAAAGAAAAAACATTTATTATTCAGGGGGAAAAAATTAAAACCCTGGATGACTTTTATGATGAAGTTAGTCGCCTGCTGGGTTCTTTAACCGGAAAAGGAGCTTCCAGTCGGAATTTAAATGCACTGATTGATGTTTTGCGGGGCGGATTTGGAGCTCATGAATTCATGGAAAAAATAACCATCGTCTGGTCTAACTTTCATTTAAGCAAAAAATTTGAGGGCAAAAAAGCAGTTCTGGAAATCCTATCAGAAGCGGAAAATGTCACGTTCATAACGGAAGAGTTTTCAAGAAATGATTAAAGAGCTTTATAAGTTCTTTCAGAACCTATCCTGAATGGCTGCTCGATTATCTTGTTTCAAAAAGTTTTTCTTACTATATAACCTTTCTATAAAAAGCTAAACATCGACGTTGTAGGGACTGTATATCGACGCTATATAGTTTCTCTCATGCCGATACAGTCCCATGGCAAGGAAAATTTTCTAAAGTCTTATCAAGATGCAAAGGAAATAGCTGCTGATGAAACCGGCCTGCCTCCTGAAACTTTTCCGGAACAAGCACCCTTTACCTTTGAACAGGTAATGGATGAAAGTTATCTACCAGAGTAAACAATGGCTATAACTTTCTAAGAACCCATGCGGAATCTTGCTTTTTTAATGGAGTTTTTTTCTTCTAAGATTTCTATCCCTTCTAAGAAAACGTGATGAAAATCCCCGGTTGTCTGGATCATCTCATCTGCCAGTTTGGCTATGGTTAGCCAGTTGGGGTTTTCCACAACGGGACTAGTAAAGGTTTTTCCTTTTGCTATAGGCATGGGAATTTCTATTTCCGCTTTGCCAGTTTTTATTTTTATGGGTTCTAAGCCCGGTGATTCTTCTTCATTTTTATCCCAGATGCTGTTATACTCCTGATAGAAAAAGACTTTTCCTTCTATTGCGACCTTATCCAGATTATCTATAATCAGTTCGTTTTCATCATAGTCGTACATTCCATAGATAAGGTGCTTGCAATTTAATTTTTTGACCATTCGGTCGTATATAATTTCATTCTTTCTTTCAATGTCATCTGTCATTTAGACTATCCTATTTATTTAGAGTAAGCTAATAGAGAATTCGACTGAATGCGAATAAAAGATAAGATAGATATATTCGTAACATTAAAATTTATTTAAAATCCAGTTTTTCTACTCCGTCCCAATCAGGTGAGACTCCATTTTTTAAATAAAATTCACAGCGTGTAAGATAGAGTTCGGAGGCTTTGTCTTTCGGGTCCAATCGTTTTACTTTTTGAAAATATTCTACTGCGATTTCAAAATTCTTTTGTTGATAGTTTTCTATTCCTGTTTCAAAGTCATTTTTGGTTTTGAGTTTTAATTCAATTATCCTATTCGAATTTCCATTCAGGACTTCATAAATTTTTACGGATTGATTCTTGCCTTTTACTTTAACCGTATCTAAAAGGCGATAGGATAGTTCTGTAATATCTTTAGAATATTCTAATACATCTTTGCTAATAATTAAAGAACAGGAGTAGGCCTTGGTCAGTCCTTCTAATCTTGAGGAAGTATTTACTACATCAGAAATCACAGTTCCTTCGAGACGTTCTTTTTCTCCGATTATTCCTACCATTTGTTTTCCGGTATGAATTCCAATTCCTATAGAAATCTTCTCCAGTCCTTTGTTCATTCTTTCCTGGTTAAAGAGATGTAACTCTTCTAACATTTCAATCGCGGCTTGAATTGCATCTTTTGGACTTAGAGGAAACAGAGCCATGATTCCATCTCCTATAAACTTATCTATATAGCCGTTGTATTTACGAATACAGGGTGCAATTTTATTTAAGTAAGAGTTTATGAAATGGAAGCTTTCTTCGGGTGTCATGAGTTCAGAGATTGTAGTAAATGATCGGATATCCGAAAAAAGAACAGTCATCTTCTTTTCAACGGCATCCCCCAAATTAACCTTAGTTATGATATCTTTATTTAAAAAACGAAGCAATTCTTCAGGAACAAAGCGAGCATAAGATTGAATGAGTTTTTTCTTATTTTTTATAGATTCATGTTGGGTTCGAATGAGTTCATTTTTAGCCAGATCCTTTTCTTTTCGCATGAACATAATTTTGTCTCCAACGGCGAGAGATAGAAGTATGGACTCTAAGGCAGAACCAATTTGCATAGCATTTTCTGTAAATATATTGGTTGGAAGAATTCCTAAAAGAGTTAATCCGAAGGATACGGTTCCGAGGATGAGTGTCGAAAAAGCGAGAATATAAAAACGAGCCGGCTTGTATCCTATTAAAAAAATATGCAAACCGGATATAAATAGTAACATAAGGCCGGTAATGGTCAAAGTAGCAAGACCCAGAGAGGTAAAGAAATAAATTGAAGTGTTTAAACTACAAAACCCGAGGATGCTAAATGCTGAAAGAAATCCATAAAAGAGAAAATTTAGTTTTGGAAAATTTGAATTGATATTTAGAATTTTTTTTGTAAATAAAAATAAAAATATTTCGGTAAAAGATATAAAAAGGAGTAAAAAAGAATTCATAATAGGAGAATTATTCCAGAGATATTCAAATGAAATTCCGTTATATCCCATCTGAACCAACAAAAAGCTAAATAAGTATAGTACATAATAGATAAAAGTAGAGTCTTTTAATGAAAAAAATAAGCTCAGGTTATAAACCAGCATAACAAAGATAATTCCATAATAGAATCCTAATGCAAACCTTTCATTATTAAGATTTTCTATAAATATCGTGTTATCATATAGAGTTAATGGGATTTGCATGGATCCGGTCGATTGTAATCTCATGAGATATAAAGCTTTTTCTCGCGGAATGGCCTTAATCTTAAAAATAAAATTTTTATTTTTTAAATCTCTCTGTTGAAAAATGAAATGGTCTCCTGTCTGTCTCTTTCGCCATGTATTCTTTTCGTACGAGTAAAACTGGATATTGTCTAAATTTGGGTAACTGTGTTCTAGTAAGAATTCTTTTTCTTTTGATATATTAAAAGTGAGTTGAAACTTTACCCAAAAAGTAGAGTTTGTAAAACCGAAATTTGGTTTGTCAACTCTACTTCTTATAAATTTCTTTGCAAATTCGGGATTGCTCACTTCTTCAATCGTAAGCTTTCCTGTCTTATCTTCATAGTATTCTAAATATTTACCCAACACCAGTTTCTGAAACTGGGAGTCTACAACAATGCTTCCTGTGGCCTGTACTGGAATGCAGGCGAAAATAGAAACAAATGTGATAAAGATAAATAACCGAAGTTTGGACATTGAAAATCCCTGAAGAGTATTTTTTTACATTCTTCTCAGGATAAAACTTTTTGTAAAAGAAAAATTTAGAGTAAATAAAAAAGTCATTTTTGGTTCTTGACTGCGACCCGATGATGAGTCGCACTTTTATAGAAATGTTATTGTCGTAGACTTGTCTTAAATTGGTTCGGAAGCTATGCGGTTTAATTTAAGTTTTTCTTCTTCAACTTTGGGGCGATTGGCCACTTCTTCAAATCTTTCATGGTATTTCTCGTGGTTTGTATTAAAAATTCTATCCCACCAGTTGAAATAAAGACCGTAGTTGCAGTTAAAATGTTTATGGTGCATATTATGATGGGTACTTGTATTGAGCCACTTAAAGAAGGGGTGCGTTGTAAACCCGGAAGGAAATAATTCATAAGCCAGATGTCCCAACACATTCATCCCGGTCATAAATAAAATGAAACTTAAAATGGCAATAGGATGCAAGGGAAGCACAAAAACCATGATCGGTATAATGCCCGCTTCGATAACAGCTTCATACGGATGAAAAGAAAAGGAAGCCCAGGGAGAAGGATTGGTTGATTTGTGATGTACAAGATGTACTTTTTTATAAAGAAGCTTCGTATGCATAAGCCTGTGACCGAAATAAAAATACATATCATGAACCAGGATCAATACTACCGTACTGAAAATTAAATAAGGAATACCGTATTGGGAAATATCCAAATACATAAGAGTATAACCATTGATTCTGGCGTAGTAGATTCCGACAGCAGAAAGAGCGAATATTAAAAAAGTTAAGAAAGAATAACGTACTTCGAAAAGAATCTTTTTCATTTCGGGTTTTTGTTGTTGGATAAGTCTGTGCTGTAGTTTTTTTCCCAGCAATTTCCAAACGATGAAACTGGCAAGTCCTGCAAATAGAACGTAACGTAACGACATTAACAAATAAGCGGTAAAGTATACTTTTACAGTACCAAAGTTTTCGGGAAGGGGCATAGATTTTTCTCCTATTTATAGTTTGACTAATTTTTACAATACTTCAATAAACAATGTATCATAGTTTTTAATCCTATTCTACCGGATTTTGAATAAAGGTTCTAGATTTCAAAATCAGCAAGGTTTTTTTTAGTTTTCCCTTTGCTTTTTAATTCGATATATTGAAGAAAAAAATTTAAATATAAGGTAAGTAATATATAAATAAAATAAAATACTTCTTTTATCCATGAATGAATACTATAATTTATCATCTATCTTGAACTTTTTTTCTTGCAAAAAACAGCTATTTTTAGACTAGTGGTCAAAACAACATACAAAAGAATAACGCAGGTTATTCATCGACTTTCGGTTTTACCCGAATGCTATCATGTCAGTAGCCAGATTGTCTCTGGTGGCATTTGTAAGATGACAATACTTTAATACCTGATGAACTAGAGTCTTTCTACAAAGACTGTACCTGCTACTTTTCAAGGGAAGGTGTTTATATGAACGTAAAGTACCAGGACTACGGAGATAATCCGATAGAAAAGAGAGAAACAGATCATTATAAAAAAGAGTATGTACAAACTTTTGTTGAGAAATGGGACGAACTTATAGATTGGGATGCAAGAGCAGCCAGTGAAGGACAATTCTTTATTGATGAATTAAAGAAACGAGGTAAAGAAAAGATTCTGGATGTTGCGACAGGAACGGGATTTCATTCTATACGCCTCTTAGAAGCCGGTTTTGAGGTAACCAGTGCAGATGGAAGTCCTGTGATGTTGTCTCGCGCTTTTGAAAATGCACGTAAGAGGGGAAAGATTCTTCGAACGGTTCAGGCTGATTGGCGATGGTTAAATCGGGATATACACGGAAAATATGATGCTGTGATCTGTCTCGGAAATTCTTTTACTCATTTATTCGAGGAGAGGGATAGAAGAAAAGCTCTGGCAGAATTTTATGCTGCTTTACGACATGATGGTGTGCTTATTCTGGATCAAAGAAACTACGATATGATAGTCGATAAAGGTTTTTCCTCCAAACATACCTATTACTATGCCGGGGAAAATGTAAAAGCAGAGCCAGAACATGTGGATGAAGGTCTTGCAAGATTTAAGTATGAATTTCCCGATGGCTCCGTATATAATTTAAACATGTTTCCACTCAGAAAAAACTATACAAGAAAACTTCTACATGAAGTAGGCTTCCAAACCATCAAAACCTATGGAGACTTCCAGGAAACCTATCATCAGGAAGACCCTGATTTCTTTATACATGTAGCTGAAAAAAGATATTCGGATGAATATGACGAGGAGTAAGAATATGGCGAATTCTTATACAGAAGTTGAAAGTACAGCCAGAACCTATTACAATTCCGGTGATGCAGATGCCTTTTATTTCCATGTCTGGGGCGGAGAAGATATTCATGTAGGGATTTATCAGCATTCAGAGGAATCCATATTTTCAGCAAGTAGGAGGACGGTTGAGAAAATGTCATCCTACTTGGAAAATGTAGATCCTACCAAACAGATTCTTGATATAGGTGCCGGCTATGGTGGTTCTGCAAGGTTTTTATCAGAAAAGTTCTCCTGTAAAGTTGATTGTCTGAATATCAGTGAAGAGCAAAATGCAAGAAATCGTAACCTTAATAAGGAAAGAAAACTGGATGGACTGGTAAAGGTAATCGATGGAAGCTTTGAAGAAATTCCATCTGAGGATGCCTGTTATGATATTGTTTGGTCACAGGATGCTATCCTGCATAGTGGAAAGAAAGAAAAAGTTTTTCAAGAGGTATCAAGGGTTTTAAAACCGGGAGCTGAATTTATTTTCACAGATCCCATGCAGTCAAAAGACGCTAAAAAAGAAGAATTAAAACCTGTCTTAGAGCGTATCCATCTGGAGTCTATGGGCTATTTTGAATACTATGAAGACCTCGGACGAAAATATGGTCTATCTTTAATTCAAAAAGTTGATTTAACTGAAAATCTAATCAGACATTATACTCGTATTCTGGAAGAAGTTACAAAGCGTTATGAGGAATTGACAAACGGAATATGCTCTAAGGATTATATGGATAGAATGAAACAAGGTTTAAATGCCTGGATAAAAGCCGGGGAAAGTGGAAACTTAAACTGGGGTATCTTGCATTTTAAAAAAGTATGAAAGACGATTCGGGTGTTGATAAATACGTTTTTTCTGTTTCGGTTTTTCTTATCGGTATATTCGTGCTTTTCGGTCTATTCCTTCCTGAGGATTTGGAAAAATGGGCCGGACTGGCTCTGAATTTTTCTATAGATAAATTTGGATGGTTTTATCTTATCTCGACATTTATTATGTTGATTTTTTGTATATATCTTATTTTTGGACCCTATGCTGAAATTCGGCTCGGTAAAGATGAAGATAGACCTGCTTATTCTTACTTTACCTGGCTTGCCATGCTATTTTCAGCCGGAATGGGCATCGGTCTGGTTTTTTATGGTGTTGCTGAGCCAATGATACACTATGCGAGACCTCCGATGGGAATGGCGGATCCATACACAAATGATGCAGCGAGACTTGCCTTTCGATATTCGTTTTTTCATTGGGGCCTGCACCCCTGGGCTATCTATTCTACTATTGCTCTTGCTATTGCTTTTTTTCAATTTCGCAAAAATGAACCCGGTCTAATCAGTGTTACCCTGAGACCTTTAATGGGTGATAATGTGGATAAAGTTTCCGGTAAATGGATTGATATTATTTCTATCATCGCTACGGCTTTTGGAGTAGCTACTTCTTTGGGCCTTGGTAGTTTGCAAATTCATGCGGGTCTACATTATCTATTTGGTTTGCCGGAAGGAAAATCGATAACCATATTTATAATCATTATTACAACTGTGCTATTTTTAATTTCGGCTATGACCGGGCTTGATAAAGGAATCAAAATATTAAGTAATACTAATTTAACTATTGCAGCACTGCTTTTTTTATTTATTTTTTTTGTTGGTCCTACAAACTTTATTATCGAGCTTTTTACAACCACGGTAGGTTCGTATATTCAAAACTTTATACCCATGAGTTTTCGTATGAATCCTTTCACCGGAGGAAAGTGGTTGGCTGGAAATACTCTTTTCTATTGGGCCTGGTGGATTGCCTGGGCACCTTTTGTAGGAACATTTATCGCAAGGGTTTCTAGGGGAAGAACGATTCGGGAGTTTGTAGTAGGAGTAATGCTGGCTCCTACTTTGCTGGGTTGTTTATGGTTTTCGGCTCTTGGAGGTTCTTCTCTGTTTTATGAAATGTTTCATAATGCCGGAATTGTAAAAGCAGTTTTGCAAAATGAAACAACAGCTATATTTCTTTCTCTGGCTCAGCTTCCGTTGGGTTCTTTTCTGGGATTTATTGCTACTTCCTTAATCATTGTATTTTTTGTTACCTCTGCGGATTCTGCTACATTTGTTTTGGGAATGCTATCTTCTAAGGGAGATATGAATCCCAAAAACTCGGTTAAATTTACCTGGGGAGTTTTGCAGGCCTCTATCGCTATTACCTTATTACTCACGGGTGGTTTAAAGGCTCTAAAAACAGCCGCTATTGTAATTGCCCTACCATTCTCCTTTATCCTATTGGCTATCGTGTTTTCTTTGTTGAAGATTCTAAAGGAAGACTTAGCATCCCGAAAGAATAGAACCTAAATTTTGTGGAAATATTTCATAGAAAATCCTGCATTTGACCGATCTTTGTACCGGGAGAAAGCTACTTGAAGGAAAAACAGATACAGTTTCCGGATAAGATGGGTTTAGATATTCTTGAACCAATCGAAACCTTTAAAACCTTTTTAGAAAAAGAAAAAAACTATTCAAAAAATACGCTAATTGCCTACCAGAGAGACATAAAATTTTTCCTTGAATACTGTCAGGAAAGAAGAATTTCTTTTTTTTCGCCTTCTCCGGAGCAAATCATATCCTATTTTCAGCACCTGGAGAATTCCGGAATGGAGAAAAAAACAAGAAGTCGAAAGTTTTCTTCCTTCAAAGTTTTTTATTCTTATCTGAACCGGGTTTATGGAGAAAATACCTCTATAATTGAGTTTTTATACAAAAATGAAGGCCCCAAAAAAGAATCAGGAAGAAAGGAGAAGAATGACTATCGTTCTTCTTCAGCCTTCTTATTAGAAAAAAGAGACAGGGCCATTTTAGAAATATTGTATTCCAGTGGGATTCGGGTATTTGAGCTGGTGAATGCCCGGCTTGAGGATCTGTCTGAAGATAATAAAATTTTACGTGTTTTCGGAAAAAAGGAGAAAAGTCATTTTATTTCTCTGGGAGAAAATGCCAGAAAGGTGCTTGATGAATATCTTACTCTCAGAAAAGTTGAATACACTGATAGAGAATTTATATTTTTGAATCAGAAAGGCAATAGGCTTACAACAAGGGGCATTCGCTATATTTTGAATGAAAGGAAAAACCTGATGGGTATGGATAAAAAGGTTACCCCTCACAGGTTTCGGAATACTTTCGCCAGGGATTTACTGGATGCAGGAGAGGACATTCGAGAAGTTCAAAAAATGCTCGGACAGTCTACCAGCAACGAGCGGATGTACCACCATGTAAGCAATGAAAGGCTAAAAGAAATTTATAGGAATGCTCATCCACATGCCAGGAAATAATTCAAAAGAAGAAAGACGCATACGTTCTACTACTATACTCTGTGTTCGGAAAAATGGTAAGGTTGCCATTGCAGGTGATGGCCAGGTGTCTATGGGACATACCGTCATGAAACATAGTGCGAAAAAAATTCGCCTTCTCCACGAAGGAAAGATTTTATCCGGGTTTGCAGGTTCTGCTGCTGATGCTTTTACTCTTTTTGAGATTTTTGAGAAAAAGGTAAGTCAATATAATGGGAGTCTTTCTCGTAGTGCGGTTGAAATGGCCAGGGAATGGAGAACAGACAGGATGCTCCGGCGTTTGGAAGCTTTATTAATTGTGGCTGACAGAGAAGAGTCTTTCCTCATTTCCGGAACGGGAGATGTAATTTCACCTGATGATGGAATTTTAGCTATTGGTTCGGGTGGTAACTATGCTTTATCAGCAGCCAGAGCCTTGTATAAACATACCGAATTGGAACCTATGGAAATTGTAAAAGAAGCAATGAACATTGCTGCTGATATATGTATATATACAAATCATAATATATTGATAGAAGAACTGAAATGACAGAATTATTGGAAAATGAAAATAAGCCACTGGCTATAAGTTACGAATTACCAGAACCCGATTTAACTCCGAGACAAATTGTTGAAGAACTGGATCAGCACATCGTAGGACAGAAGAATGCGAAGAAGTCTGTGGCAATTGCAATTCGAAATCGGATACGCAGACGTAAACTGGATTCAAGTCTCAGAGAAGAAATTTATCCAAAAAATATTATCATGATAGGTCCTACCGGTGTAGGAAAGACTGAGATAGCAAGACGATTATCCAAGTTGTATCATGCACCTTTTTTAAAAGTCGAGGCAACTAAATATACCGAGATTGGCTATGTCGGACGAGATGTGGAATCTATGATCCGTGATCTGGCTATGGTTTCTTTAAACCTGGTAAAAGCTGAATTTAGAAAACGAGTGGTAGAAGAAGCAAGAAAGAGAGCAGAAGAAATTATTGTAGATATTTTGATTCCCGATGCACCTGTTTCCAGTCCGGGTAGTTTCGATCCGGAAAATAATACCCTTGATGAAGAAAGAAAGCAGCGTTATTTAGAAACTCGAGACTTAATGAGAAAGAAGCTTCAAAGTGGTAAGCTTGATGAAAGAGAAATCGAAATCGAAATTGAGCCTCAGGGTGCCGGTGGTGGGATGCCGATGTTCCAGGTTTTTGGTGCCGGCAATTTCGAAGATATGGATAATCAACTTCAGAATATGCTCGGTGATCTGATGAACAAGAAGAGCAAGAAGAGAAAACTTCCTATTTCAGAAGCAAGAGAAATTATTGCTGATCAGGAAGCAGAGAAGCTACTGGATCAGGAAAAGATGCAAAGAGAAGCGGTGCGTCGCGCGGAAGAAATGGGAATTATCTTTTTGGATGAGATTGATAAAATTGCCGGTAAAGAATCTCGTTCCGGAGCTGATGTTTCGAGAGAAGGAGTACAGAGAGATCTTCTTCCTATTGTGGAAGGAGCCACTGTCAGTACTCGAATCGGGCCTGTCAGAACAGATCACATTCTTTTTATTGCAGCCGGGGCCTTTCATATTTCCAAGCCTTCTGATATGATTCCTGAACTTCAGGGAAGATTTCCTATACGTGTGGAATTAGATAAGCTTTCTATGGAAGACTTTGTTAATATCTTAAGTACTCCCAGATCTTCTTTGACTAAGCAGTATGAAGCTCTTCTGGCGACAGAAGGAGTTACTCTTGAATTTAAAGATGAGGCTATCCGGGAAATCGCGAGAATTGCTTTTGATGTCAATGAAAAGACGGAGAATATCGGAGCCAGACGTTTAAATACAATTTTAGAAAAACTATTAGAAGATTTAAGCTTTGAAGCACCGGAACTTCCGGAAGATAAAAAGCACCAGGTGATTGATGCAGAGTTTGTATTGAATCGACTCAAAGGAATTGCAGAAGATAGAGATTTAAGCAAGTATATACTTTAAAATGTAAAGGCTCCTGTAAGAGCCTTACTTTCTTTAAAAGGTTCTTCTATATGTAAAATATTAAATGACTTTTTAAAAAGCCGTTTTACATTGTGCGAATGGAACGTAAAATTCCGAATCGTCTGATTCACGAAAAAAGCCCCTACCTTTTACAACATGCCTATAATCCTGTAGACTGGTTTCCCTGGTCGGAGGAAGCTTTTAACTTAGCCCGAGAAAAAGATTGCCTGGTGTTTCTTTCTATAGGTTATGCAACCTGCCATTGGTGTCATGTGATGGAAAAGGAATCTTTTGAAGATAAGAAAACTGCGGATTTTTTGAATGAGCATTTTGTATCTATCAAGGTAGATAGGGAGGAAAGGCCGGATATAGATTCCATTTATATGGATGCCTTGCAGGCGATGGAAGGTCAGGGTGGCTGGCCTTTAAATATGTTTTTGACCCCTGAGAAAATTCCTGTCATTGGAGGAACATATTTTCCTTCAGAACCAAGATATGGTAGAAAGAGCTTTTTAGATGTATTAGGAATTTTGCATGTTACCTGGAAAGAAAAGCGAGGAGATATAATAAAAGCTTCAGAAGAAATGCTTCGATTTCTTCAATCTTCAGTTCGAGAACAACAATCAGAAGAGCTTCCTTCGGAGTCCTGCATTCAGAAAACTTATGAAACTTATAATCATTTTTATGATGAAACTTATTTTGGATTCAAGACGAATGCCAGTAACAAGTTTCCTCCCAGTATGGGACTTTCTTTTTTAATTTCCTATTTTATAAAAACAAAAAATAGTAAAGCTAAGGAGATGGTTGAGAAGACTTTACTGGCTATGAAGAAAGGAGGAATTTATGATCAAGTAGGAGGAGGGCTTTGTCGTTATTCTACTGATAGTATGTGGCTTGTTCCTCATTTTGAAAAAATGTTGTATGACAATGCTCTTTTTATCTCTATATTAGCTGAAACTTATAGGTTAGAAAAAAGAGAAATTTTTAAACAGGCAGCTTTAGATGTAATCAATTATGTAGAACGTGATTTGGTTCTGGATGAGGGTGGAATCGCTTCGGCTGAGGATGCAGATAGCGAAGGAGAAGAGGGGAAGTTTTATCTCTGGGACTTATCTCATTTTCAAGAAATTCTGGGAACTGATGCAGAATTTTTTTCTGCATACTGGCATTTATCAGAAGAAGGTAACTTTGAAGGAAAGAATATACTGAATGAGAATTTTCGAATATATCCTCTTCCGGAGGAAGAAGACTCTTCTTTGTCTGCAAGAAAAGAAAAAGTAAGAAAGAGTTTATTAGAAGAAAGAAATAAACGGATTCGACCACAAAGGGATGACAAGGTTTTAACTTCCTGGAATTGTCTTTATATTCGGGCTTTAATTGAGTCCGGTATGTCCTTTTCTGATGAAAGCCTGATTCAAAAAGCAAAGAATCATTATGAGTTTATTAACACACATCTCTTTAATTCAGAAGGAAGGTTGCTCAGAAGATACAGGGAAGGAGAATCTGCTATCCCGGCTTACCTGGTTGATTATGCTGAACTAGCCTATGTTTCTATTTTACTATATAAGATAAGCTTTAATATTGATTATATGAAACGGGCTGTATTTTTAACAGATGAATCTATTCGTTTATTTTATTCGGGTTTTGGACCTTTCTTTGAAACCGGCTCAGATGCGGAGGTACTTATCAGGCGTAGCATTCAATCCTATGATGGAGTTGAGCCTTCCGGTAATAGCACAATGGCCATGGTATTATTGGAACTCTGTCGCTACGGTCATAAAAAGTATTATGGATACTTAAAAAGTCTCTTTTCCTATTTTAAAGAAGATCTGGAAAAATATGGTATGAGTCATGCCTTTTTATTAAAAGTTTATTTACTATATACCGGTGGTCCTTCCAGAGAAATTATCATTATCGGGGAGAAAGAGAATGAAGAACTGCAAAAAATTTTAAACGTATATTATACTCATTTTGTTCCGGGACTTAGTTTTGCTGTTTCAACTAAAGATGAACTGTCTATAAATTCCGAGTTAATTCCATTATTAAAAGGAAGAGAAACTGAAAAAGATTTTGTGTTGTATATTTGCGAAAATAATTCCTGTAAGCTTCCTATTTTTTCAATGTCTGATGCTTTGCAAGTTTTAAATGCACAGTTTAGCATGGATGAAGGTGTGCATTTATAAAATAAAAGGAGAACAAATAAGATGAGTGTTCTGAAGAGTTTTATTTTCTTAAAAGTTTTGGCTTTATCTATTATAGTTTTAGTTTTTTTATCAGAAGTTCTATGGTTATTTCGAACAGAAAGTTCTCTTTCAATTGTTGGCCATGGAATTCATCTGATTATTCTTATTTGTATATTTCTCTTTTATATCCTTACTTATAATTGGCAAAAGAAGAGGCAGGATAAGCTTGATATTTTATACTACCTTTTGGATAAGTCTTCGAGAGGAGATATGAGTGTTGAGTTGGATATTACTACCTTGAATGAAAAGGAAGAACTGGATAAAATTTTATTGAATTTTTTCAAAATGCTTTCTTTTCAAAAAAGTATGATTACGGTTTTAAAAGATACCTCAAATAAAATGTCGTATACTTATGAACAGGCAAATATTCGAAATAAAGACTATACTCAGAAGGTACAGTCACAGGTAGCTTCTACGGAAGAAATCTCGGCAGCTCTCGATGAAATTAATGAAAATATGGTGCATATATTTGCATCATCCGAAGAAAATTTAAAAGTACTTACAGAATTAATTGATAAAATTCAAAATTTATCAACACAAATTGAAGAAATCAATGATAACACCATTGAAACCATACAGATTTCAGAAGGAATCTCGGTGATGGTAGAGGAAGGAGAACATGCTCTTAGGGATATGAATGCCGGGATTAATAATATTACGGAGAGCTCTAAAAAAATCACCCAGATTGTGACTATTATAAAAGAAATCTCGGACAGAGTTAATTTATTATCGCTGAATGCTTCTATTGAAGCAGCCAGAGCGGGAGAATACGGTAAGGGTTTTGCAGTAGTCGCTCAGGAAGTTTCTAAATTAGCAGATCAAACTGCGAGTAGTATTAAAGAGATCGAGGATAATGTAAAGAAAAATAATCATGATATTTCTTTAAGTCGGCATAGAATTGAAAAAACCAACGAAGTGTTTCAGAAAATTGTAAAACAAATAGAAGGTGTTATCGGTAAGATTTATACCGTATCATCTTTATTGAAAGATCTGGTAAATATTCGGGATGCTTTGCTAGAACAATCGGGGCTTGTGAATGATAAAACAGCAGGTATCAATTATGCTTTACAGGAGCAAAAAGGAGCCCATGAAGATATTTATACTGCTGTTATATATATTTCTGAAACCATTCAACAGGTATCTAAAGATTCTGAAAAAATTTCTCAGGCTATCGTTGATATGGATTTAGCAGTAAAAGATCTGGATGGAATTTCCAATATGCTAAAACATTGATTTACTCTTCCTGGAAAATTTCTACAAAGATAGAACCCAGGGAACCGTAAAAAACGGTAAAGAAAAGCATAATCAGAAAAGTTGAAACATTATATGTATCCTGGTGTAGAATTTTTTGTTCAGCTTCCATACCGAAAATTAAAACCGGCATGGAAAGAGGAATGAGAAGTAAAGGTAAGACTATTTCTTTTAAACGAGTCGCATGGCTCATCTTACTCAACATATTACCAAGAAAAGAAAGGGATAAAGTTCCCGGGGTCAGATAGATAAGCTGATGGAAAATAGATTTGGAACTTAATTGGAAGCTTTGGAAAAATACTGAGAATAAGAAAAGTAAAGCAATTTCTATAACCAGAAGAATAAGCCAGATCACGAATGATTTAACCAGAAATGGATAATGAGATGGAAGGTAAATCTGGTTTATCCAGAAGGCACCACTTTCTCTTTCTTCCCAATTCGACTGACCGATAAACACGAAAGATAGAATAAAAACAATAGACCATTTTAAACCAATGAGACTTTCCTGACTTAAGGGATTTGTCCTTTCGAGGGAGAAGTGAAAAATGAAAATAAGTGAAAGCATAAGAACGAACATGGAAAGGATCCCATTCTTTGCTCTTCCGATTAGCCTGAATTCTTTTAAAATTAGTTCTTTAAGAGCCAAGTGTTAACTCTCCTGACTTCATATAAAATGTTCGATTTGAAATCGATTCAATTAAGTCTACATGATGGGTTACCAGGATAACCGTACTTTCTTTTTTTACTTCTTTTAAAATTTCCACAAGGTGCTGGACGGATTTCCTATCCAGGCCGCTGAATGGCTCGTCTAGAAGGAGTAGTAAAGGCTTGGAGATAAAGGAGCGAATTAGACCGGCTTTTTGTTTCATTCCTCTCGAAAATTCATGAATCGGATCCAGATAGCGTTTTTGTAAGTTAAATTGCTGAAGATAATATTGAATGGTTTCTTCGGGACAGATTATCTTTTGGATACCATTAAAATAGCTCAAATTTTCCTTGAGACTCAAGGAAGAATACAGACCCGGTTCATGTCCGAGATAAGATATGAGTTGTCTTTTGGGGGAGCTTACTTTCCATTGGAACGTGTCGGTATATTTTTTATGGGAAAGAATTAGTTTCAAGAGGCTGGATTTGCCACTACCGTTGTCTCCAACCAGAGATATTAATTCATTCTCATACAGTCGAAAAGAGACATTTTTCAATATCTTCTTAAAGCCTATATGGTAAGATAGATTGTTACAGGAAAGTAGTTCTTGTGGCATTAGAAAATAGGAAAAAAAAAACTGAAAAATTTTTCAATTGGTTTTTTGGAAGAGTGGAAACTATCGGGAAAAAAAATCTTTTAAATCCCGATTCCACAGGGATAAAAGAATGACTTCTGGTTCATTTGAATTAAATAAAATAGGAATATAGGGCCTGACCGGGAAAGGAATTTCAGCAGTTCTCAGGATTTCAGAAATTTCTTTATGAATTTTTCCCGATTTTATTTTGAGTCCTTTGGAGAAAACATTAAGTGTTAGATAAGAAGGATAGTTCTTGCTGGAATTGTTCCATTCTATTTCTATTTTATCTTTCTGAACGTTTAGTCTTGGATTTTGAAAGACTCCGGATTTTTTTGGGATAATATAAAGAGGTGATTTCTCACTTTTCCAGAAGTAGGTTTCTACATTTTCTTTTGTAAAAGATTGATGATTCTGTAGTAATGTTTGCAGTTCCAGTAAAATTTCCCTTCTGATTGGATGGAGATTCAGGATGGAAAGATAGTTATCCAGAATCTTTTTTAGTGTATTGGTTTGAATACATTCTATAGGTTCTAAAAAAACTTTTATGTAAGTGGGTATTTCTATTCTTTGATGAGAAAAAAAGGGTTCTTCCGAGTTGTGGAAATTTTTATATAATTTGGATGGGTTTAAGCCTTCTCTGTACAATAGGGGAGTGAGTGTAATTCTAAGTCGGTTTCGTAAATAGTTCTGAGAATAATTGGTTTCATCTTCGAAAACCTGCCACTTCTCCATTTCTAAAATTTGCCGCATTTCTTCTCTTGGTAATAGCATGAAAGGTCGAAATATATTATTTGAATAAACAGGTAAAGAACGTAAACCTGCTTCTCCGGAACCACGAATTAAATTTATCAAGACTGTTTCCAGATAGTCTTCAATATGATGAGCAGTAAGAATATAACCGGAACACTTTTTAGATAGTTGGTTTAAATGTTTATAGCGTACGAGTCTCCCCGTTTCTTCCAGACTTTTTTTTATTCTTTTTGATAACTTTAGTATATTAGAACTCTTATAAATAAACATAAAATTAGGAAAATTTGCCTTCAGGTAGGTATGAATCTCTTTTACTTCATCACGGGTATCTCGTATATTATGATTTAAATGGAAAAGGATAGGAGGAGGGGATAGATTCGAAATATATAGATAATTATAAAATTCTAATAAAAGGCGGGAGTCTTTTCCGCCGGAATATGCAAGAATAGCAGTATTGCTTGAAATAAATGAGTGATAGGGTTTTAAACTCTCATAGAGCTTTTGAAATAACTGCAATGTTTGGGATGATATATTCATTAATTAATTATTTAAAAAGTTCAGGCCAGAAATCACTGTTTTCTGTAATTTTATTTGGTATTTTAAAAAAATGAGCTCGGAAGTTTATGATAATGTATTTATGTTGAAAAAATAAATCTCCAAATTTTTTCTTCACTGAACTTTCTGATTCTTCCTTGCTCAGCACGAAAAAGTTCCTTTGTCCCACCCGGTATAAAATATCATTGTCTTCCAACTTATTTTTTATTATATCCATTATCTTATCCAGTACTTCTCGTGCACTATCTTCTCCCATAACCGGATAATAAGTTAAAAGATCCTGTATTTGAAACCTTGTAAAGACACAGAAATTACAACCATCATTAAAAGATTTATTTATATCATAGATAATTTGTTGTTTCAGAGATGAAAAAATATTGGAGTACTCATGTATTGAATAAGCTGCTTTGTAACAAAAATAATTTTCAACCAGGTTTTTTATAGGAGTTATATCATAAGTTGAAAGAGTTGCATGGATCGGATTTACAAAAATAAGTGTGGCTAAGTATTTTCCTTCGAGGAAATCAAGTCTGTAGAGTTGGTAGTTCGGTTGCAAGGAAAGGACTTTCCATTTTTGTAAAATTTCACTATTTAGACCTGTAACCAGATTTTCGTGATATTTTTTTTCCTGGAGCTCATTGATTATATACTCATCCTGAACGAGATTTAAACCATATCGATATTGCATTTTTCCATTTAAAAAAATATAGGCCTGAAAACTGCCAGTTAATAAAAAATATCCAAAAATGGTTTTGGATAAGATGAGTTCGTAACTCTTATCGGACTCTAGAGAAGGGAATAGTTCCAGTAAGTTTTGAAATGCCGGATAGTATTCTGAATCTTTGGGAAATTTGTCTATGTATTTCCGGATAATAGAAGAATTTAGTGTATAAATCATTTCTGTCACCAAGCTTTTTTCGACTTTGATAGCCCGAGTTTATTTGTAAAAAACTTTTCTAATTCAATGCAAAGTTTTTTGGGTTGGTCCTGATGTATATTATGGCCGGCATTTTCAATCTCGATATAATATAGATCGGAAAAATGGCTCAAGACTTCTTCTATATTATCTGCTTTTAGATGTGTATTCTTTCCGAAAAGAATGATGACTTTTGCCTGTATATTTTTCCATATTTCTCTTGATAGGTCGGTAGGAAATGGAATTGGATTTGCCAGTTTAAGCATGGGGTCACTTTTCCAGGTATATTTTCCCTCATCCGTTTTCCGGGTAAGATTTTGGGCAATAATACTAATTTTTTCTCCTGCTACATAGGGAAAAGCAGTACTGAGTCGATTGCTTACTTCTTCGATAGAAGACATATAACGCAGTCCCACAGAGCGATTGCCTTTTCTATGCATTTTGGAAAGCCAATCCTGTATCCTTTTTTTCTCATATTCCTTTGGTAAAATTCCAATAAAACCTTCGAGACAGATAAGACCGAGAATTCTTTCAGGAAACAAGCCACTATAACGGGCTGCGATACTCGCTCCCATAGAATGACCGAGAAGATAAAATGGTTCTTTGCAATATTCTTCAGCTATATTATGAACATCTAAAAAAGATTCTGCATAATGATAAATTCCTTCTTTTTTCCAATCAGAATCTCCGTGTCCTCTAAAATCAAAACTGATGAGGTTGAAGTATTCGGACAAAAACTTTTCAATAAAATAAAAGGTTTCTTTGTTATCATTAAATCCATGCAAGAGCAAAAGGCTTGGTTTGGAATCAGATGAATAAACTTTCTTCACACTCAAATTGAAACCATTTGATTGAAATTTAGTATATTCAGGATTCATGAATATCGTGATAGAGTAAAAAAGCTCCTGCCATCGCTGTGCAGGGAGATAGGACAATGCCAATAACGGGAATCATTAAGAAGATAAATTGAGCAGAACCAAGTCCCCACATCTGGGTTCTATGACCTTTTCTTTTTTCACTTCGCTCTTTTAAAGTTTCAGTATCTTTTTCTAACATATATTCAAAACTTCCTTTACCTAAGAAATAACCTTCCCAGAAAATCATGAACACAATTTGAAAAGGACCTAAGAATAAACTAAAAAGTAGACCTAAAATGCTTAAGGGTAAATATTTTAAACTACTCAGGATTCCTAAGAAAGCATTTTTAATATCTTTCGAGAGAGGAATCTCGATGGACTTTCCGAGGTAAATGTTTTCCAGGCGAGTTAGAAGAGGTCCTATGAACGGAATAATCATTAAAGATGCAAGATGAGAATAGAGGATTACATAAATAAAAAATGAAAAGAGCAGGGCGAAAACTTTAGCCAGAATAAGCGTTGTTTTCGTATTTCCGAATTGTAACAAAGAGGGTAGATACGAATTTAGTTTGATGAAGTTTTCTGAGAGGTAAGATGAAAAATACTGATAGGAGAAATATAAAATTCCTGTTCCGATTAGAAAACTCAAAAAAGAAGGTAATAAAACATAAGCCCAGAGCTTGTTTTTATTCAGTGCTTTAAAACCTCGAAAAAAGGAATAGAATCCGGTAGCATATTTTGAAAGAAACATTAGTGAAATATTATCTCCTTAGTAAGTTTTATTGTATGATGATAGGCTTCCGGAGCTTTTTCTGCGAACTCTTTTTCATTTGAAAAAGGAGAGGACAAAATCGTTTTAGAAGCGAGAGTTTTGCTGATACCGGGGATTTCTCGATAACAAAGATCTGTAAGAGAGTTTGGGTTTATGGGATAGGAAAGCCCTTTGATCGATCGTTCTGCATGACCCGTAATTAGAATATTTACAGGTTTATTTTTTAATGGAAGTTCATTTTTCGGAGCCGGTATTTTTACCGTTATTGGATAACTTCCGAGCTGCCTTCCCAGATAATAGCCATTGTTTTTTTGTTCGAGGATTACATTTTCCAGAATAGAACCGGAAGGGTAAGTTATCTTCAGCATGGGCTCGTCAATTTCTTTGCGAATTTTATCTCGATAGTATGCAAAGCGATTTTCTAATATAGTATTTACCTTATTTCCCATACGGGCTGCCTTTGTCTTGTCGTATAAGATCACCTGTCTAATATTAATTCTTCTCAAAAGAAGGCCTTCTTCTAATAGGTCTTTTAGAAACTCGTAATTTTTTTTAAATGTATTTTTATCTTCTCCGGGGAGTCCTCCGATAAAATTTAACCCTGGAAGTAGTTTGGGAATTCCATTTTTTCTTTTTGCACCATATTTATTTACCAACCGGATTGCTAATTTGGCTTCTTCTGGTGAACACTTCAGGTCATTTTTTTGAATAACTAGAGGATCCATGGATTCTAAACCCATTGCTGCCGTATCCCCTTCAGTATTGTATTCACTGATAATATCGAGTATTTCAGCTGACTCTTTGGGGAAGGTGGCGATTAAACCGGGATTTATATTGTCTAAATGTAATAGCTTTAAATTAGGTGCGGTCTCTCGAATTCCCCTATAAAGTTTTAATAAGTTTTCCGGATTGGGCCTCGGAAAAGAATTTGAGAAATCCTGCATATTAGGAAGATAAGTCATGATATCAGCTTGCCTTCCAAGTCGAAAATAGCTGTTTCCCAAATTATATAGTTCTTTAACCTCTTGAAGTATCCCTGCTATATCACGAAAGCTGGGCCTTCCGTAAAAAGCCTCTGTACAAAAGGAGCAGTATATATCTCGAGTACAACCTCTATAAGTTTCTAATTCTAAGATTAAATAAGGATAATTTGGATGTTTTAAAGTGATAAAAGCACCACTTTTTGCATAACGGTTTACATCATCGTAGGTTCTTTTTTGTTTTAGTGGATTGTCTATGAACTTCTCTTTGAATTGTTCCTTTTTAAGGGAAGGATATATTTCTGCATAGTGCTCAATATCGCCTCGTACTAAAATACCTCTTCTCTTCTTTATCTCTTCTTTAATTTCAGAAGAAGCATAGCGAATTGGTCCTCCAATGATACAAACTGCATGTTTGTTTTGTTTATATAAATTTTCTAAAAATTTATATAAGTCTGCTACCGTTCCTATTCTCCCTCCCAAATATTTGCCGGGAACCGTTGAGCCCATGATTAAGAAAATAGATCCATATTCTTCTTCTAATTGGAATGCATTTTCTCGTAATGCATCAACAGAAAGATAATCAATATTTTCTTCCTGTAATCCTCCGCAAACGAGGGCTCCTGCTGTATACCGAACATAGGGAGATATATAAGGTGGAACTCCGAAGCAGGCAGGTTCATCTACATAAAAATCAAGAATAAGAACTTTCAAGTTTATTCCTTTAATAATTCACGGGGAAGCCGAAAACTCATACCATCTTCTCTTGAACCCGGAAAGAAACCTACTTCAGCATCGGGAAAGAAAGAACGAAGCTTATCAATAATTTCATCAATAAGAACCTGGGGAGTAGATGCACCCGCAGTAATTCCAAGAACCGAAATATTCTTAGAAAGTATATCTTCTTTTTTTAAATCATCTGCGGAACTCAAGCGAAAAGAATTTGGTTTATTTTTTTGTGCCAGTTGAACCAGGCGTAAGGAATTGGAGCTATTCGATGCACCAATAACCAGTATAGCATCTATGTGGTCTACCATTTGAACTACGGCTTCCTGCCTCTCGGTTGTAGCATAACAGATATCATCTTTATCCGGTTGCTCGACAAATGGAAATAGTTCAATAATTTTTTTAACTACTTCTTTCGTATCTGCCACAGATAATGTGGTTTGCATTAAGTAGGTCAGAGGTTTCTTTGGATCTATCTTATCTTTAAGCTTTTCTACATCTTCTATGGTTTCAACCAGAAACATATCAGCCTCACCCATTGTTCCTACCGCTTCATCATGCCCTTTATGGCCGATATAGATAATTTGATGGGTATCTTTAATACGTCTGGCTTTTCTGTGAACCCTGTTAACCAGGGGGCAGGTGGCATCTCCAATGCGAAGTTTTTTTTCTTTGGCCATTTTGTGAATTTCAGGTGAAACACCATGAGCACTAAAAATTACTATAGAATTATCCGGAACTTCATTTAACTCATTTACAAAATGGATTCCTTTTTTTTGCATATCTTCAACTACTCTGCGATTATGAACGATTTCTTTACGAACATAAATTGTTTCATCCTGATACATTTCATGGACATTTTCAACATAACTAATTGCATATTTCACTCCCGCACAAAAACCTTTCGGATTAGCAAGATAAACTTTTTTAAGTATACTCATCAGTCCTTCCTTATGTAAACAGCATATTCAATAACATTATAATAATAATTACTTAAATGGGTCATAGAGAATCTTTTCGAGATAACGGCTTTCTTCCAAATGAACCCGTAGTTTATGAAAATTCCGGTTATTTTTATGATACGACCAATCATCAGAATTTAAAAATTTCAATAACTCTTTTTCTTTTTTATAATATGCCAGTAGGTATATATAACGTTCAACATCTCTCTTATCGTATACTTTTTCATTAAAAACTTTTTTATAAACTTCAATCGCTTTTCTGGAATTTCCGTAACGGAGTTCTGCTTCTGCTAAGAGTCTTAATTCATCATAAGAAAGTCCTCTGTTTCTTTCGTAAAGCTTTATAGCAGTTTTGTAATCTTTCTTTACCCTTGCCAAATAATATAGCTTAATATGAGCCAACTCGGATTGGTTCAATTTTTCGGAATAGGCATCATAGAATTTTAAGAAATCCGATTTCTTATCTAATTTCCAGAGACTCAAGAGATGTAATAGTTTCGCATCTGAATAGTTGTTCTTTAAATCTACAGCTTTTTTGGCTTCAAGAGCTGAATCATTAAACCTTTGTGTAAAATAATTAGCTAATGACAAATTTAATCTGTAAAATGGATCGTAGGGATCGCTTTGTACAGCCTGCTGGAAATATGGAATCGCTTCTTTCCAAATATGGAGATGGATATAGTTCATGCCTAAGAGAAACTGAGAACGATCATGTGATGGATTAATTTTTATAGCACTTTCTAAGGAAAGAATAGATTGATGAAATTTATTTTTGCTGTAATAGATAGCTCCTTCTATATAGTAGTAATCTACCGACTTCTTGTTTAATCTTCCAATATCTTTTAGAAGAGAAGTCGCTTCTTTTAAATTCCTGAATCGCAGGGCTCTGTAAGCTTCATTGGCCATCTGACGGATTTCAAGATTCATTTTCACTTTTTCTGGATCTTCTTCAGGCTCATTCTCTTTATTAGAGGGTTTTTCAGGTGATGAAATTTCAACAGTTTCTTTTGTTTTTAAAATTTCTTCGGCTTTTGGTGAAAAAGTAGGAAAAAGCCAGAGGGAAATGAAAATAATTAAACTTTTAAAATCTTGTCTATACATGTTAGTAACCTCGTAAACCCTTCACCGGAAGGAATGGGATGGGATGAATTTGAAATAATTGGTATTGATAAAGTTCGATGAATATCACCAATATAAATACAGGCATTATTAGACTCTAAAAAAAGAGTAAGTTCTTTATGATATTCAGAAATACTAAAAAGCATGGGTTTTTTTCCGTAATATAAGGCTTCAAGAGCACTCTGACCGAAGTAGGAAATGAAAAAAGAACAGTTAGAAAGATTATTAAAATACTCTAATTTACTAATTCTCTTACAATAAAGGACAGTATCAGATTTTGGGGGAAAATCACCGATTCGAGTATAGGAAAATGCCGAAAAATTTTGTAAGATCCATTCATCCAGGCGAATAACTTCTTCTCCCATATTGCCGCTATAGCAGAATATGTTATTACGGCCTTTGTCTTTTCTTTCAAATAAAGTAGCACAGGCGGGTAGTAAGAGGTTCTGTAAACTTTCTTCAAAAGAAACCTGCGGATGAGGGAGTATATCAAAATGGTTATAATATTTTCTATCCGGGCCGAAGTTATCAAGCAACAAAATTTTTAAATTTCGAAACTTATCAGGAATAATGTAATCTCTGTGATCAACAATCAGTAAATCATAATCTTGTTTATCGGGGAGAGTATGACTCATTTGAACCCTGTAAAACCTGGATTGTAATTGTATTAATAGTAACTTACAGCGTTCATAATGCCCGGAACCGTATAATTTTGGATCTGCATAGAGTAAAAATATGGATCCTGTATATGCTTTTTTTGAATTAACCGAAAAGCTTATCTGTTGAACAGTTTGATTATAGGTAAAGAAATTGGGATTTGAGCGATATAGGGAAAAAATATCCTGAAGAGAAAAGCTAAATATATCATCAAATTTGGAAAGGAGTTGTGAAGAAAATTCGTAGTCCTTTTTTTCATCTATAGTAAGGCGAAGTTTATTTGAAATTTCAATTTCCTCTTCTGTTAATAGGGCCTGCAATTTCAAAAAGTTGTATTCCCCTTCTTTTTCTTTCATATGAAGAGAAACGTGTTCATTATGTCTATCTAAAAAACCACCGGAAGGTTCTCTTTGAAGGCCAGAAAGAGTAAAGGCTTCTATACCGATTCCCAGTGGAAGTCCTTCAAAAGAAGCAATTTCTACTTCAGAATTTTGAAAGGCTTCCAGCAACAAAGAAATGTGTTCAATATCGATAAAGGGATTATCTCCGGTAAGTCGGAGGATTAATTCTGCATGAAAATGTAAAGCTGCCTGAAGATAACGTTCCCGTACATTATTTTCAGAACCTTCAAAGTAAAGATAGCCTTTGCTTTTTGCGTATTCCTTTAATTGACTGTCTCCTTCCGGGATGAGCAGAACAATCTGTGCTAAAGGGAGGACTTTCTGTAATCTATAAAAAATGTGGCAGAGAAGACTGGTGTTTGAATTTTCCGGGAGAGGATATAAAACTTTGCCGGGAAGGCGGCTCGAGCCGGTTCGGGCTTGAATAAATGCAAATGTTTTAGGCATTGAAGGTATACCATTCATCACAACTCAGACAGGGAAGACCGGTAAGTTCGTGTTCTAATTTTAAAGAATGTCGGAATGTATTGGAGTTTCGATTCCAAATTTCCATAATACTCTCCTTATTTATATTGCCGAGAATAACTTCTTTTTCTATTAATTGTCTACAGGCAGAAACATCTCCGTTTGCCTGTACGTAAAGTTCCCTTGCCAGATGCCAGCAAAATTCCCGCTTTACCGGTGTTAGATCTGTCACACGTTTTTCTTCAAGGTGATTTAGAAATCGGTTAAATTTTTGTAATATAACAGGTATTTTAAGTTTTTCAAAATAAGTAAAATATTCATTGATCTCAGAATCATTTTCCTGCATTCGAAGCATTTGTACATGAAAAGAAACAGTAGGAAATTGAGTTTTTAAACTTTGCAGTTTTTCTAATATTTTATTTACCGTGGTCGGGGCTTTATGTAGTTCTATAAATTTATCCTCCGAAAGAGTATTGAGGTTTATAATAATAGAACATTTTTTTTTCTGGTTCTCATCTAAGGAGGAAAGAAGGTCGCTCAGATTCTCAACATTTTTGTAAAATGCTGTTTCTATGATGAGCTCTTTAAGTTTATGTGAAGTTACAATTTCTTTGCAGATACTGGTCAATTCCGGGTGAAGTAGGGGTTCTCCCATGCCGCCGAGACAAACGGTAAGTTCGGAATTTCCGGACTCTACAGTATCCATTAAAACACGAATATTCTCTATATTTAATTGACTTCCGTCTTTTGTTTTGTCTATACTTTGTCTCGGACAAAAAGAACAGGAGGCTTTACAGGATCGGTATATCTCTAATTCAAGATAAGAAGGATAAGAACGAAAAAGATGCGAATTATCTAATAAACAGGTAAAGATATCTGAGTATGTTATATCCTTATTCAACTGAAGAAGGGAATAACAAAGTTGAATAGAACGAGGATTGGGTAGATGAAATTCCAGACGGTATTGTCTGAGATCGGGTTCTTTATAAAAAATCTCTACATCAAATTGGTTCAGGTTTTTTAGTAAATACTCATGAACGGTTCCGCTTAAGATAGGGGGTAAGGAATGAATGAATTCTCTTGAAAGAATATAGGGAACGATTCCCGGAGGAAGGTTTTCACTGTAGGAATACTGAGCAAGATACTTGCTGTGGCTTTCTTGCATTTCTTTATAAAGTTCGAGGTCGAAAAGAGGAGATATACCGTAAAAGTAGGCCAGGTGAACTTCATCGATATCGGGTTCCGGAAACCTGGATTCGGGTAAATCCTTAACTACCTCTAATAAAAAATCTTTTTCTTCTGTATGAGGGAGGATTTGAGCTTTTGGAAAAGAAATTGAAGAGGGTAGTTTCGTACAGTATATCGGTAAACCCGGAAAGGCAAGGTTTAACTTATCTAAAAAAATAGAAAATAAGAAATTTAGATGATTCGAATTATCTAAAGTAGCATAATGCGAAGTAGGGATAAAAACTGCAACCGCTGAAGCTGTGTAAACCTGTTTATTCATCTGAGTCCTTTATAACAAATTCCTGGCTGGGAAGGGGAAGACCGTGCTCATTCAAATATTCTGAATCAAAAATCTGGATATTGATTTCTTTTCTTCTTTGTTCAATCCATCGGGCAAAGGTCATGTCTTCTTTCTCACGGTAAAGAATGTTTTGAATGCCGGTTCGAATGTGTTCAAGGGGAGTTGGACGTTTTCCTTCGAGGAGGAGGATGCAGTAACGTTTTTTTTCATCCCGAAATACTTCTGAGATTGTACCAATGCCCATTCTGGCAGCAACTGAAGCTATAACTTTACTTTTATTAAAAATTTCAAAAGCCGGTGACCAGTCCATAAGTCCGTGATATAATTTGGATTCGTTTTGAGAACTTGAGGCAAGGCTAATAAACGCAGAGCGGTTTCCCCTTACCTTTTTGTAAATATTAGAAATATCTTTAAATATTCTTTGTTCTTCTTTAATGGATGAACCATTGGGAACAAGAGCAATTTCTCTATACCGCATCTCAAAGCCAACTTTGGTTTTATTCTTGTTATACCAGTCTTGAATCTCTTCCTCATTTGGTAACTGGGTAGGAATACGAATTTGCATAAGCTGAGCTTTTTTAATTTGAAAGGGAATCTCTCCTACCCAGAGATCATAAGGTAGACCGGTCTGGGATTCAATCACCTGTTCAAATTTTTTAGGATCGTCAATCTGCATGAGTTCCATACGTTTTTGGATTTCGCCTTCTATACGAGATTTATTGACCTGTATGGTTTCTTCATCAGCAGTTAAGTCTACAATAGCTCTCATTATTAAAAAATCCAAAACTCTGGATTTGATAGAGCCTTCTTTCTTCTTCTCCAGGTCCGGCATAAACTTTTTTAGTTTTTCATATTTTTCCAGCCCATCTTCGTAATCAAATTTAGTAATAGAAACAGAACCTACGATGGCCAGGATACTATTTAGAGAATCACCCGGATAAACATTTTTCCCGGATGGAATCAACAGGAATAGGAGAAGGAAATAGAAAAGTTTTTTTTGCATCAGGTACAGGATTTTCTTATTATTCTTACTGAAAACTTCTTTTTTCCTCTAAAAATTTTAGCTTTGAAAAAAGCCTTCAGGGTTCGAAGTTATCCAATTGAGTGTAAGAATAATCTCCGAAAGAATAATGAAGGGAAGCATAAAATCTCGTTTCGGCACGTTTTTCTTTTTGGCTTCGGATAAGGCTATAATCCAAAACGGATAGATGGAAAGATAGTGCATCCGTTTCGTCCCGGTTTTTATTGGCAAATTGAATTCCGAGTCCCAGAGCCAGGCCGAGACGACGCACATTTTCTCCTTTTTCGTTGTAGTATCCACCAAATTCCAGTCCTGTTTTGAGAATATAGGTATTTCTTTTTGTGAATGAATAGCTGAGTCCCTGGCTGATTTTAGCTTCAGCTCCTATACCTCTTTCAAAATCCGGTTTTTCTTCCATGCCATTTAGCTCAAAAGCCGATTTTTCCCATAAAATTTTTCTGAGTTCGGTATAATAAGCAAAGTTTTGTGAAAAATTGTATTTTATGCCAAAATCAATACTTTCCGCCTGTCTTTCTCTGAGTTTGTCTGCATTTCGATACTCATCCAGTCGAAATTTTCCGGGTGAGCTAGCAGCCAGTCCTATAGAAAAGTCACCCAGACTCAGAGCATAGGCAGCTCGTAAATAAACGGAGTAGGAAGAGAGAATATTCTCTCTGAAATAGAATGAGGGGCCGGCACTCAGGGTAAAGAAGCCAAATGCAGGGTTTCCAAAGCTTAAATGAAGGGGAACCGCGTAACCGAGGTTTCTTTCTTCGTGAGGGAAGTGTCTTGAAAATGTGCTTTTCCCGCTGATTCCCCAGCCGAAAAATTGAGAGGAGCGTATAAAAAAAGCTGCTGATAAGGGCTCGGCTGCTGCAAAACGTGCCTGTTTTGGGAAAACAAACCCTCCTCCGATATGGTGCTGATTTTTATAAAGTAAAAAACCCTGATTTTCATAAAGAGCAATAGACATGTCACTGTTTCCTAACCCGGAAGAAGCCATTCCAGCCGCCGAAGCAGAATTTATCTCCGGTTCATAGGAAGCATACTGGGAAAGCAGGTTTCCAGTTAAAAATAAATAGAAAATACAGATGAAAAATAGCACTCGCATTATCCTGTCAGATTTTTAAAGACTTCGGGATTGAAAAGGTTTTATGAAGAAAAAAATCTTCATAAATGGTTCGGGAGTATTCCTAACCGGCTAAGCTCCTGGTTCATCTGTTTTCGCTCAATTTTTCCGGGAAACTCCTACTGACTACCGGTAGTCAAGGAAATATCTCCCTGTTTATTTGAGCGGATGTGCTTCTCCTGAGGAGAACCATATTTTGCAACTTTATTGGGATAAAAGTATCTTAGTATGTATATGAGTTCAAAAGTTTCTGAAAATCACAAGATATATACAATTAAAGAAGAAATAGCAAATGGTATAATCCATGGAATCGGAACAGGGGTTAGCATCGCCGGTTTAACCGTATTAGTCGTGTTAGCTGTTTTTTTTGGGGAACCTATACACTTGGTAAGCTTTATCGTATATGGAGTTTCTCTAATTTTATTATATCTGGCTTCTACTTTGTATCATAGCTTTCAACATCCTCCAACCAAAAGAGTGTTTAAGATTATTGATCATTCAGCTATATTTATATTAATCGCAGGAACCTATACTCCTTTTACTATTCTCAGTATAAAAGGAACCCTGGGATGGACTTTCTTTTTTGTGATATGGGGTCTGGCCTTACTTGGCATCTTTTTTAAAATAGCTTTTATTCATAAATATAAGAAAGTTGGACTTGCTATTTATATTCTTATGGGATGGCTTTGTATTCTTGCCCTACCGGAAATGCTCGCTAAAATACCCAGAGGTGGTTTTTATTGGTTATTAGCCGGAGGCCTTTTTTATACTCTGGGAGTTATTTTTTATGTCTGGCATAAGCTTCCGTATCATCATGCGATCTGGCATGTCTTTGTTTTAATGGGAAGTGTCTGTCATTATTTTGCGGTTCTTTTTTATTTGATTCCGGTAGATATGATTCAAAGAGCCTGTGAATATATACAAACCATTCATTAGGAAAGATAATATGTCTTTAACGGTTATAGTTATCGATTTTCATTACAAATCATTGTTGGAATTTATTCTCTTTGGTTTATCTCTTTCTCAGTGCGACAGTTCTTGAAAGTTTTATCCAAATAATCAATGTCAATTTGTATCATTTTCTTATGGTGTAATTCAATCATATAATGATATAATTTATTATTACAGAAGGCAAAATCTTTTAGGACAGGAAAGGAAAGATCTGCTGCTTTCTGTAGTTCTTCTTTTTTCTTCTGCAAAGGAATATCCGGTCGATTTACCATTTGATAGCGGTTTAAGAAAAATTGCCGGTATATCTCCCCCTTTTCAAAAAGATAAATATCATCTAATGGATCTTGAATAATTTGTAAGAATAGACTATCTGCTTCTCTATAGTTTTTATCTCTCAGGTTTGTGAGTTGTGCTTTTACTAATTTACACCACCTGTTTTTTTGAAAAATAGGATGCTCTATTTGATTTAAAAGCAAAACGTGACAGAAGGTTTGGATGGAAAAATTCCTGTAATACTGCCAGTGGTTCTTATACTGATTCTTTTCTACTTTATCAAGAAAGGTCTTGATTTCCGGAACAGGTTTTTGCATAACTTGAAACGTATTATTTTCAGGGTATAGGATTTCCTTATATAAGCCATAATCAATATACTTTAAAGGAAACCTATAGTTCTTGTTGAAAGCAGTTATTTCTCTTGTTGTGAAAACTCGGATTCCCCTATCCAGGTAAGAAGAGACAAAATTCAAAAAAAGCACCTGTTTTCTTTGTATATCCTTTTCATCTTTTCTCTCGAAATAACGAAGCGGAAATAGAGACGAAACCTGTGAAACTATCTTAATATCCGGTCGGAAACCTTCCACAAAATGAACATAGCCTATCTGCCCGCCTAAATCTGTGTCTGTATTGGTAAACAGTACGGCATTTTGCGGTAAACTTTTAAGAATAATCTGACTATAATCCTGTGCAAAGGTATCTTTTCGAAGATTATTTTTTGTGAAATTTGTAATAAACTGGAAAGCAAGCAGAAAAATCAGCAGAGCATATACCAGATTAGAATATTTAGTTTTAGCTAATAATTCTTTTATGGAATATACAGCTATACTAATATATAGAATACCGACAGAATAGGACGTGAGTAACCAGTAGCCAAATAGCTCTGCTGTGAACTGGTTGAACTCGGTGCGAAAGCTAAAGAGTAATAATACGGGTGTTATTATAAAAAAAATAAAAAGACTCAAAAATAATTGTCTGTTTAGTAATTTGTAAGAGAAGTAAATTCCACTATATACGAATGGAAAAAAGAGAATATTTTCTTCTTTTATAGGAAAGAGGAAAAATTCTCTGAGAAAAAGAAGGGCCTGTTTTATGCCCGCTGTTTGGAGGCTATCCATTGCCCATTGTTCTTTTCGAATAATGTGTTCCCAGACAAGTTGGACTGTTTTTAGTTTGCCGTAGAAGAAAAATTCAGAATAATAGCCGGACAGATATAAATGCAAGTAAGGAGTTAAACCTAAGAGCAAAAGTCCTACAGCGGGCAGGCTATTTTGTAAAAGCTCCCGCCTTCTATGCCAGAGTAGAACTACAAACCCGGATGAACAGAGTATGATCAGAGGCCAGTGATTGCTTAAAGATAAGCCATAGATAAAGGAAAATAAAAACCATATTTTTTTGTTAAAAGATTCATAGAGCAGCAAAGCAAGATAAAGCAAAAGTAAGAAGAAAAATTGGTTCATCATATAAACTTCTGCGGTAATTGACTGGAACCAATAGCTATAGGATGAAGTGAGAATAAGAGAGGCGAAAAAGGCACTTCCTTTGCTTATAGAACGACTGATGCTCCCTGAACGTAGTCGAAGGGAACAAATGCGAAGGGAGATAAAATAGAACAGAACTGTACCTATTGCACCCAGAAGGGCGTTTAAAAGGTGAATGCGGAAGGCAACAGTAAAGAAGGGCCATCTGGCAAAAAGCCCTCCGAGTAAAGTATAAAGCGGATAGCCCGGAGGATGGGCTACACCAAAATAATTAGCCGAAATCAAAAAGGAAGCCGAATCTTCCATTGTTACCGTATCCGGCATTGTACTTATGTACAATAATAGAGATAAAATAAAGCTTATAAATGGAAGAGAAAATTTGTTTGAGTTATTTTTTCTCATTATCCTTTTTGAAATAATACTTATAGGTCATGTAGGTTTCTGCTCCTGTGGGCGGAGGGGGAAATTTAATATTTTTAATGATTTCTAATATACATGTATTTAATGTATTATCATTCAAATCACTGCTGATAAGTTCTGCTCTTTTTACCACACCATTTTCATTGATAATCCAGTCGATTTCTACAAACCCATCGGTTTGTTTGGGATTCGTTGCAATAAAACGGTTATAGCAATCCTGAACTACTCGCACCTTTTTTCGTAGGGAGTTATTTACTGCAATTTCTTTATACGGGTCTTTGTCTTTCCCTTTTCCTTCACCCCTGTTTAAACTATATTGCAGACTTTTCATTGTTTTCAAATACATCTCTTTTTGCTTTTGCGAGTTGTAAAAAAATAATACTGTGATAGCTAATAAAGAGAAAGTTAATACTCCTATTATTAGATTTTTCTTGTCCATAGATTTTTTACCTCTGAGAGAATTGGTTTTTTCATGAAAACATGCCGGGGAAATACAATTCCCCGGACTTTTATCCCTATTACTTTTAAGCTTTACTATCTCTTAAACACATACACTGCACCCGAGTCAATGGCTGAGTTATCTGCACTGGCTGTGGTACTAATAGTAGTCTGATTGCTATCTTCCTGAGAAGCACCTACCACGATTGTATCAGAAGAGATGGAAACAGATTCACCAAACGTATCATCTGCCTGTGCATTTGGTGCTTTTAGATAGGAATCTTGAGACCAGATGGTTCCATTTCTCTTAAATACATAGACAGCACCTGAGTCACTGGCTGAGTTATCTGCACTGGCTGTAGTACCGTTTGTGATAGTAGTCTGGTTACTATCTTCCTGATAAGCACCAACCACAATTGTATCAGTATCTATAGATATAGATCCACCAAAAGCATCCTCGTTACCGTTGTTAGGAGCTTTGAGATAGGCTTCCTGAATCCAGGTAGTTCCACTTCTCTTGAAAACATAAACCGCTCCTGAGTAAGTATCATTATTACTACTGGCAGTTGTTCCATTGGTAATAGTCGTCTGATTACTTTGTTCTCCATCAGCACCAACTGCTATAGTGTCTGAATAAATAGAGACAGTGCGTCCAAACATATCACCTGCTCCTGCATTGGATGCTTTCAGGTAGGCTTCCTGCGCCCAGGTAGTTCCATTTCTTTTGAATACATAGGCAGCACCGGCGTTTGATGCCGAATTATCCGTACTGGCAGTTGTTCCATTGGTAATGGTGGTCTGGTTGCTGTCTTCATAATGAGCACCTACTACTATAGTATCAGAAGATATTGCAACAGATTCTCCAAAGTATTCACTACTACTGGCTACAACGGGAGGCTTCAGATAGGCTTCCTGAGTCCAGGTGGTTCCACTTCTTTTAAATACATATACCGCGCCGGCTCTGGAAATGGAATTATCTGCACTTGCTGTAGTCCCATTTGTTATAGTTGTCTGATTACTGGCTTCTCTATGAGCTGCTACAGCTATTGTATCAGAAGAGATCGCTACAGCATTACCAAAATAGTCATTAGATTCTGAGTTGGGTGCTTTTAGGTATGCTTCTTGCGCCCAGATAGTTCCACTTCTTTTGAATACATAAGCAGCACCATAATTAACAGCAGTTTCATTTGTGCTGGCTGTAGTACCATTGGTAATGGTAGTCTGATTACTTTTTTCTCCTTCAGAGCCTACAACAATTGTATCTGAAGATATAGCAACAGAACAGCCAAATAAATAAGATGCTTTTGCATTAGGTGCTTTTAAATAGGCTTCCTGCGCCCAGGTAGTTCCACTTCTTTTATATACATAAACTGCACCAGCAGACGTAAGAGAATTATCCGTGCTGGCAGTTGTTCCATTGGTGATAGTGGTCTGGTTGCTGGCTTCATTCTGAGCTCCTACAACTAAAGTATCAGAGTCTATTGCTACCCTTCTACCAAAACCATCACTTGCATTTGCATTGGCTGCTTTTATATAACCCTCATTACCGAATAATCCATTTACAGTTATGCTAATAGTAGTTGTAGTGCTACCACCGCTATTCGTTGCTGTTATGGTATAGCTTGTGGCCGCCTGTGAAGCAGTGGGAGTTCCACTGAGAGCACAGGAGGTACTGTCAATACTCAGTCCCGCCGGTAATGACGGACTCGATGTACAGGAAGTGACTGTTCCTGTGACAGTTGGAGTCTGGGTTGTGATAGCTGTGTTTTTAGTGAATGTAAACGGGCTACCACTATAACTCAAACCGGATGGAGAGGTTGTTCCTGTACCTGTGCCTGTGGCTGTTCCTGTACCTGTGCCTGTGGTTGTTCCTGTACCTGTGCCTGTAGTTGTTCCTGTGCTGGTCGATGTCGAAGCAGCTTGTGACTGAGATGCTGCTGCCAAACCCAAAAGAAGTATTAAATCATCCTTCTTTTTCTTATTACAACTAACAAGAAATACTAACATTATAATAGTAGTTAATACTTTACTTTTCATAACAATGTCCTTTTTTTTAGAATAAAGAAAATAAAATAAAAAAATTAATTTTAAACATACTGTTCTCACTTTTTCGATTAGGTAAATTAATACTTTTTGAATTTTAGAATTCTGTAATATTTAAGGCTTTAAAGACTTTGTGGCGGCCATTTACAGTAAGTTTAATTTTGTGATATCTACCGGAGTGGATTTTGGATCTGCACCCTTGATATCATGACTTAAAATATTAGAAAAAGATATTGTACAAATCATTAAAGTGATAAAATTATAGGTTATCCTCATATTATTTTCCTTTAGCATATTAATCATAAATCTTATATACCATTTGTATTGATTTTAAAAGGTTTTATTTAAGCGTCTGTTTTTAATTAAGGAGCGTCAATTTTAAAAAAAATGATAAGAGCAAAAAAAACTAGGTATTTTACCTAGTTTTTTCGAGATAGTATATGGGAACCTCTAAAAAAGGTAGTCAGTAAATATTTGTTTTATGAGCAATATGGAACATATTTGAATCCCAATCACGAAAAAAAGCTGGAAAAGATAGGTGATCCATTGAAAAAACTTTCAGAATTAATAAATAGACATGTTGGCAAATTAAACTTGTACAAAATTCAATAAAAATAATATTGTCCTTATGGACATAGAAAAAATTATTTCTGATAAGAGAAGTTGTCTTGCACATATCGGTATGGAGTATAAAGAATTTGTAGAAATATTATCATATTTTGAAACTGCTTACCTATCTTATAAAAAAAAGAAATGCAGGTAGAACTTTCAAACTTGATACCATGAAAAAAAGATTATTCTTTGTTTTATACTATTTTAAAACATATCCGACTTTCGATGTTCTTGGTGGAGCATTTGGAATGGATCGTGGAACTGCCTGCAAATGGGTTCATAGATATACAGAAGTATTATTGGAAGCATTGCAAGAAATGGATTTGCTTCCACGAAGAAAATTTAAAGATAAACAAGAATTTTTAAATTATTTTCCTGAAATAAGATTGGTTGTACTTGATGGAACTGAAAGGCGTAGAAGAAGACCAAAGGATAGTAAAGAACAAAAGGAATATTATTCTGGAAAAAAAATTCCATTCGGTAAAAAACCTTTGCATGGGAGATACAAACAAAAAAAATTTGTTTGTATCAAAAACCTATCCAGGTAAAGAACATGATAAAACAATATTTTTGAATGAAAAGTTGTATGAAATATTGCCTGATGAAGTAAGAAAATACTTTGATTCGGCTTTTGAAGGGTTAGAGAAAGATTGTCCAGATATGGTAAAAATTTGCAAGCCTAAAAAAAAGAAAAGAGGGCAAAAGGAATTGCAAAAAATGGTAAAAAAGAAAAATAAAAAGATCAGCAAAAAAAGAATTGTCATTGAAAATGCGTTTGCTGCTGTAAAGCGTTTAAAAATAACTTGGGATATTTTCAGGAACAAAAAAGAGGGTTTTGTTGATAAAATTTTCTGGATAGCATGTGGTCTTTGGAATGTTCACTTGCACCTAAAGACTTAAATTACCAATATGTCTAATACTTATAGGTCATGTAGGTTTCTGCTCCTGTGGGCGGAGGGGGAAATTTAATATTTTTAATGATTTCTAATATACATGTATTTAATGTATTATCATTCAAATCACTGCTGATAAGTTCTGCTCTTTTTACCACACCATTTTCATTGATAATCCAGTCGATTTCTACAAACCCATCGGTTTGTTTGGGATTCGTTGCAATAAAACGGTTATAGCAATCCTGAACTACTCGCACCTTTTTTCGTAGGGAGTTATTTACTGCAATTTCTTTATACGGGTCTTTGTCTTTCCCTTTTCCCTCACCCCTGTTTAAACTATATTGCAGACTTTTCATTGTTTTCAAATAGATCTCTTTTTGCTTTTGCGAGTTGTAAAAAAATAATACTGTGATAGCTAATAAAGAGAAAGCTAATGCTCCTATTATTAGATTTTTCTTGTCCATAGATTTTTCCTTTGTTTATTATCTTAGCCCGCGATTATGATTCGGCTGATCCCAATCCCGGGCTAAGATAAATTCGACTTCTAAAGCTTAATGAAGTAAAGCATCACTACTTGCGAAACACATAAACCGCTCCAGCTTGTGAAGCAGAATTATCCGCACTGGCAGTTGTGCCGTTGGTTATGGTTGTCTGGTTGCTGTCTTCCAGATGAGCTGCCACAGCGACTGTATCCGCATTCACAGAAACGGAAATACCAAAACTGTCACCTGTTTCGGCATTGGCTGCCTTGAGATAGGCTTCCTGTGCCCAGGTTGTGCCACTTCGTTTGAACACATACACAGCTCCGGAGCCTGATGCAGAATTATCCGCACTGGCAGTTGTGCCATTGGTTATGGTTGTCTGGTTTGAGTCTTCCTGATAAGCTCCCACAGCAAGGGTATCTGAGGAGATAGATACAGGAGAACCAAAATAGTCACTTGCTTCGGCATTGGCTGCCTTGAGATAGGCTTCCTGTGTCCAGCTTGTGCCGCTTCGCTTAAACACATACACCGCTCCAACACTTGAAGCAGTATTAACCGCACTGGCAGTTGTGCCATTAGTTATGGTTGTCTGGTTGCTGTCTTCCCCGAAAGCTCCCACAGCAAGGGTATCTGAGGATATGGAAACATATCGACCAAAAAAGTCACTTGCTTCGGCATTGGGTGCCTTGAGATAGGCTTCCTGTGCCCAGCTTGTGCCACTTCGCTTAAACACATACACCGCACCGGAGTTAGCAGCAGAATTATCCGCACTGGCAGTTGTGCCATTGGTTATGGTCGTCTGGTTGCTATCTTCCTGCTGAGCTCCCACAGCGACTGTATCCGCATTCACAGAAACGGAAATACCAAAATTGTCATTTGCTTCGGCATTGGCTGCCTTGAGATAGGCTTCCTGTGCCCAGGTTGTGCCACTTCGCTTAAACACATACACCGCACCGGAGTTAGCAGCAGAATTATCCGCACTGGCAGTTGTGCCATTGGTTATGGTTGTCTGGTTGCTAGCCTCCTTGTAAGCTCCCACAGCGACTGTATCCGCATTCACAGAAACGGAAATACCAAAACTGTCACCTGTTTCGGCATTGGCTGCCTTGAGATAGGCTTCCTGTGCCCAGGTTGTGCCACTTCGTTTGAACACATACACAGCTCCGGAGCCTGATGCAGAATTATCCGCACTGGCAGTTGTGCCGTTGGTTATGGTTGTCTGGTTGCTGTCTTCCAGATGAGCTGCCACAGCGACTGTATCCGCATTCACAGAAACGGAAATACCAAAATTGTCATTTGCTTCGGCATTGGCTGCCTTGAGATAGGCTTCCTGTGCCCAGGTTGTGCCACTTCGCTTAAACACATACACCGCACCGGAGTTAGCAGCAGAATTATCCGCACTGGCAGTTGTGCCATTGGTTATGGTTGTCTGGTTGCTAGCCTCCTTGTAAGCTCCCACAGCAAGAGTATCTGAGGAGATAGATACAGAACTACCAAAATTGTCATTTGCTTCGGCATTGGCTGCCTTGAGGTAGGCTTCCTGTGCCCAGACACCCTCTATTGTAATGCTAATACTGGCTGTTGTGCTACCTCCGCTATTCGTTGCTGTTATGGTATAGCTTGTGGCCGCCTGTGAAGCAGTGGGAGTTCCACTGAGAGCACAGGAGATACTGTCAATACTCAGTCCCGCCGGTAATGACGGACTCGATGTACAGGAAGTGACTGTTCCTATGACAGTTGGAGTCTGGGTTGTGATAGCTGTGTTTTTAGTGAATGTAAACGGGCTACCACTATAACTCAAACCGGATGGAGCGGTTGTACCTGTGGTTGTTCCTGTACCTGTGCCTGTGGTTGTTCCTGTACCTGTGCCTGTGGTTGTTCCTGTACCTGTGCCTGTAGTTGTTCCTGTGCCGGTCGGTGTCGAAGCAGCTTGTGACTGAGATGCTGCTGCCAAACCCAAAAGAAGTATTAAATCATCCTTCTTTTTCTTATTACAACTAACAAGAAATACTAACATTATAATAGTAGTTAATACTTTACTTTTCATAACAATGTCCTTTTTTTTAGAATAAAGAAAATAAAATAAAAAATTTAATTTTAAACATACTGTTCTCACTTTTTCGATTAGGCAAATTAATACTTTTTGAATTTTAGAATTCTGTAATATTTAAGGCTTTAAAGACTTTGTGGCGGCCATTTACAGTAAGTTTAATTTTGTGATATCTACCGGAGTGGATTTTGGATCTGCACCCTTGATATCATGACTTAAAATATTAGAAAAAGATATTGTACAAATCATTAGAGTGATAAAATTATAGGTTATCCTCATATTATTTTCCTTTAGCATATTAATCATAAATCTTATATACCATTTGTATTGATTTTAAAAGGTTTTATTTAAGCGTCTGTTTTTAATTAAGGAGCGTCAATTTTAAAAAAAATGATAAGAGCAAAAAAAACTAGGTATTTTACCTAGTTTTTTCGAGATAGTATATGGGAACCTCTAAAAAAGGTAGTCAGTAAATATTTGTTTTATGAGCAATATGGAACATATTTGAATCCCAATCACGAAAAAAAGCTGGAAAATCGGTGAAAATTACCCTATTTCACCGATTCAAGAGAAAAAATAGGGTGAAAACTTTGAGTATTTGAAAAGCATTGAAGAGTTGGCTTTATTGAGGTGGATAAAATTTGAAGTTAATAGAGGTTCCCTTAAGTCAGAATAAGGAATGGCACTTATTAGCAAATTTCTAATATTGCGATATTTCATGCAAGGAAAATATTATTCTATATCACTCGAAACTAACGAGCTTTGCAGGGATTCGTTCGACTGCGATGAAAAAAAACTACATGTGAACCAAAAGGCTTATATCTCTAATATCTCTACATAGATAATACTAATATTATCTCTTCCGTAATTGCGCAGACTTTTATTTTTAAGAGAAGATATTTTCTCCGAAATTCCTTCTTTTGTAACACAATCATAGAGCTCCAGGGCCGTCATGCTTTCCCAGAGTCCGTCTGTACAGATGAGAAACACATTTCCCTTCTGGGGGATGATTTCCCTATAAGAGAGTAGGGGTTTATTATTCGTCATATCGCCGCTGATAGAAGAGGTGATGATATTTTTTTGTGGATGGGTACGCATTTCTTCCTCGGCAATTATCCCGGATTCGTATAGTCCCTGGACGAGAGAATGGTCGATGGTAAGTTTTTCCAGGTGATTTCCATTTAACCTGTAAACACGACTATCCCCACAACTGAAAATAGTAGCTTTCTCAGGACTAATAAACATGCCGGAAACGGTAGTGCCCAGACCCAGAGATTTCTTATCTTCTTTTACGATATCATTCAGGACCATTCTGGCATCGTTAAAAGTTTTCTGTACCTGCTTTTTTTGGTCCAGCTTCCCGGAATTATCTTTTAATATTTCTAAAACTTTTCGACTGGCAACCTCTCCTTTTGTGTGACCTCCCATCCCATCAGCAACAGCGAGGAGGAGTTTATCACTTTCCAGGACTTTGGTGATAGGCTCTTCCATATTTGCTTCAGAAATAAGCTCATCCTGCACAAGGAGGCTATCTTCATTGTTTTTTCTAACTTTTCCGAAGTGACTTAAATACGATACCTGTATTTTCATTTTCAATAAATTATTAACTAAAGAATATAATCTGAATGTCCTATTTTCTTCAATAGTATTTTTATTCATACCCTGTTTTTATCGATTTTTTTTAGGTGACATAAGATATTTTTTTCAATACTGTAAAATTGTAAATAAATTATTAATAAAAGTGCTTGATTTATTCGCTTAACAGTATATAAAGTTCAAGGAAATAGAGAGTAAAAAATATGTCAAGATCAGCACGTGCACTCGGCTTAAAACCCATTACGGAGCAGCCATATAAGGTTGTAATTGCAGAAGACTCATTCATGGATAGAATGCTCGTAAGAAGATTTCTCCTATATGAAGCCTTTCAAATTGTAGCTGAAGTCGAAAATGGGCAGGCTCTGGTCAGCACCGTACTCAATATGGAGGAAAAACCGGATATTATTTGTGTTGATTATGATATGCCGGTGAAAAATGGTGTAGACGCAATTAAAGAAATTAAGCAAGAGATGCCGGAAATAAAAACTGTAGTAATTACGGCTCATGCTAATAAAGAAATGCTACAGGAGCTCCATCAATTAAAAATTGGAGCATTTATTGTAAAACCATTTTCTAAAGTTCAAATTGAGGAGAAATTAGCCAGGATGCTGGGCCGAAATGACTTTTTAGATAAAAGTATAGCCGGTCATAGCAGATATACGGTTAATTTGAGTGAAATTAAGATTCCTCCTATGCCTACTGTTGTAATGAAGGTGCTTAATTTTGACTCTCAGAAAAGTGGAGGGAGTCAGGAACTGGAAAAAATTATTTCTCCGGATAAGGCCATCAGTGCTAACATTATTCGAATCGCCAATTCTGCTTTTTACGGTCGATCGGGGAAAATAACCTCTCTGAAGGATGCCATTACCCTGATGGGTATGAAGATGATCAAAAACATTGTCCTTGTAGGTTTTCAAAAGAGCTTCTCCAATAGTCTTCTGCAACATGAGTCTTTCCAAAAACAATTACATTTGCAGCCGATCCTTACTTCCCTTATAACACTTGATTTATTGGGTCCTTTAAAACTGGATCATTTAAAAGAAAACATATTTACCCTGACTCTTCTTCGTAAAGTTGGGATGATTGTTCTGGCTTTAAATTTTACCAAGTCTTATAAAGATGTTTTAAAACTCGCCAGTGTAGGCATAAAGACTGTATTTGAATTAGAATCCGAAGTTTTTACTGCGAACTCTATTGAAGTAGGAAAACAGGTTTTTAAAATATGGAAAATGCCGGAAGTCTATACTCATGTGGTAGAAAATCAAAATTTCCATCCCAAGGAAATAAAACAGGTAAGTGATCTGGATAGGGTAATTCGTCTGGCAGAAATCATTGCGGATAGGCATCTCCTGACACCTTTAACAGAAGACAAGGTAGAGTTAGAGGATCTGATTTTTGCTCACTACGAAGCTCCTCCTGAGCTAAAAGAATTATTCCTCGATGAAGATTATTACGATAACTTAAAAGACCACCCATTCTTAGAAATGAGTAAATCTTAACATAAAATTTCCTTTGTTAGTAGTAAATTTTTTCTGACAAAGGAAATTAATGAACTGATGGTTTAAAGCTAATATGTCTTATGATGCTAATATTCTCATAGGATAAAATTAGAAGATGAATGTTGTTTTGTTTATCTCGGAATAAAACAATTCCTCCGATACCTAAGGTATTGCTATCAATCCACTTATTCTCTTCGTCTAATAATAGGATACTCAGAGGTAGAGCTACTGGTTTGTTTTTGAGTAAATCTTCATATTTTATAAAAAAAGGATGCGAATTTATACCCAAAGGTCGATATATGCCCCTGTGGTAGTTGCGCAGATTGCCGGGAGGAATGTCGGAAGAAGAGAAGCCTGTTATTATCAATCGATTTACTTCTTTCAATACCGGATCACGAAAAAAAACTTCTAACTCTAAAAGAATGTTAGGACTTGCAGGAGTATCAATTGTTCTTAGAGCTACTTCTTCTATATTTCTAATTCGGTTATATTCTATGGATTTCTTTTTTGTTATATCATAATATCCCGGTTGTATAAAACTGGAAAACTTAATATTCTTTTCATAAAAGTCTTTCCAGTAAAATAGGTTTTTTAAGAAAATAAATTTTCGTTTTCGCTTCTGTTCTGACCGGAAGAATATCCTTTCATCCAGATGGTCCTGGAAGTTTAATTTTTTTACACTATTTACTTTCCGAATTTTGTCGAGGGGAATTACCTTTTTCTCCGGCTTAAACCATCCATATTCTACCAGTGCTGCTATATCGATATAGGAATCGGCAGTTTTGCTTTCGTATATTTTTTTATACCATCCGGGAGGAAACTGAAACCAGGATTGATAGAGAAGTTTTTTAGAATTATCTTCATTCACAAAAATTTGCAATTCCCAGTTAAAAGCAAGCAGGCTATTGCAGGAAAGCTCGAGAGAGTAGACTCTTTTTTTTTCATATCCATCTCCTCCTTCCAGGGAAAATTTAGAGTAATCCGGTTTAAATTGTACCTGCAAACGGCTTTTTTCTTTGGAATAGACGGTGATTTCTTTTAAAAATTTATGTTTTTTTACCCAGGAAGGGTAGATAGGTATCCAATAAGAAAGATCAATTTCACTTAAAATGATTTTTGAAACATGCTTTTGATTCGGAACAATTACCAGATCAAATAGACTTTCATGGCGATGGTAGAGGAGTAATTTCCTACCATTATAATTTCCAAATTGAGAGCTTAATGGATAAGGACTCTTAGCCTGGAACGAAATTGCGTCTGTTTCTTTAAGTTCAATTTCTGTAAAACGGAAATGCTCATAGTGCTTACTAAAATAAAAATGAAAGGAAATGACTACAAGGAGACTAAAAAGTATAAGATAAATAAGATATTTATAAAATATCCTCATTCTTCTTTGGGAATGATGGCTGACCTGGCTTCTTCTATACTGTTGAAAAGTTTAATGTATTGGTGCAGACTGGTATACTGAAAAACTTCGTATATCCTGTTATTAATATTAATAAAATTAAGGTTATAGCCCACTTTTTGTAGCCTGGCGTGTTCTCGCATGAAAACAGCAAGGCCGGAAGAATCCAGATAATCAATATGCTCCATATTAATTATAATTAAATGCTTTTCTTCCTCAAATAGTTCATCTAACACTTTTTTTAGGCGTGGAGCTGTGTAAATTTCAATATTTTTGGTTATGGTAATAAGGATAATACCTTTCTCAAGTTCTTCTTTTAGTATTTCCATGTATGACTTTTACTTTTTTAAATAAAAAATGTAAAGCAATTATTTATCTAATTCATCGGGACATTTTATGAAAAGCTTAAGAGCCTTCATGATTTAAACCGATTCGAAAGCAAAAAAATAGGATAAGGATGGAAACGAATAGTATCATCCAACTATAATCTCGATCTTGAACTCCAAAAGTAGCCAGTAAAGACAGAGAAGTTGCGGATATTGAAAGAAGCAAAATAAGCCCCAGGTTTTTTGGATATTTTTTTCTAAAATAGTAGCTTATGATCATGTAAAGGGCTGTTGAAAAACCCAGAATGATATTGACAAAATTGACAATAAGAAAAATTCTTTCCATACTTACACTCCAAACACTTATATTTAATTTCATGAAAAAAGTCTACTGATAAAAAAATCTTTATATCGAAGTATGGATTTTTCTCAAGCTTAATTTTTAGGATTAGATCGGGAAAAAAACTTGCTAGAATCGGATTTAAATATATAAGCAAAGTTATCTAAGTTTATAAAAGAATAAGAGATGAATTTCAATAATTTTTATTTTAATTACCCTGTAATATCTATGCTGGAGAACTTTTTTCTCTTCTTTGCCTGTAGTTATTTTTTATTTAGAATTCCCAAAAAAACTACTGCTACTTATTACCTTTCCTTGATTAATTTCTTTGGTGTTTTTGTTAGTTTTGGTTATGCCATGACACAGGGCATTTATGCAAATTCGGCTGCCTTCCGATTGATGACATTATTTGCCATCCCGATCCACTTCTTATTATATCCGCAGTTTAGTTTACATTTCCCTAAATTAACTAATCCGGGTCTTGCCAGATTTCTTTTATGGTTGGAGTTACTTATTACATTTGTGGTTTTGGTTTATGGGGCTGTACTTGTTTTTCAGCGTCCCTATTCATTTAATTTTGATGGAGAATACTATGAATTTGATTATCCTGATTTTCTAAAAGTTTATGGCCTCGTGACCCTTTCATTTATTTTCATTTCCCTATTTGTATCATTATGGAGAGTTTTTACTTTAAAAGATCGAGACAGATATTATCATATACTAATATTAGTATCTCTCATTATTGCACTTTTGATTCCGGGGCTCGCGAACGTTGCTAATAAATTGGGACTGGTGCCGAGAGAAGTCTATCTCGTTACGGTAAGCCTTTTTACACTTACCGGCATGTTTATGCTACTTGTTGCATTTATTAATCATACACAGGATAAAACAACATTTATGGTGAAGATCCTGGGTGTCAGTTTTCTTGTTTTTATGGTGATATATAATTTTTTAGCTTTCTTTATTTTAGAAGAAAGAGAAAGGTCATACCAAATTCTTAAAAAGCACGATGTTAGTCTGGCTATTGAAGATATACAGGATCTGGAGGATCTGAGTTATGTGATTTCGTATAGGTCTGAGTCCGGGGCTTTGAAGTTGAATACTATAAAGGAGGAGTTTGAACGAGAATTTGTTGATAATATTGATTTACAAAAAGCCTATTACTTAAACTTTTTATTTCAGAAAGTGAAAGAGCAAAAGGACATTGAAAATTTCTGGAATGCTTTTATTTTATCGAGACCCTTCAAGCAGGAGAGGAGTTTTATACAACCTTTCCATGAACTCTTGCTGAGACAATTGAATGAAGATTTTAGTTCTGAAAATGTTAAAAAAGTGAATTTCGAAATACAGAACCTATTAATGAAAAATTATAGCAGTATGAGCCAGGTTCCTGCGGCAAAATTTAAGAAGTATATTGAAAAACTTTTAGAGGATAAAAATCCAAAATCTGCTTCTTTTCGTAAGGCAATAATCATTTTCCTTAAAGACCATGTCGGTTTAGAGGGAGATATACTAAAAACTGTAATATTACAATTTTATAAACCATTCCCGAAAGAGGGAGATAAAATTTTTAGAGAGTGTAAAAAGACAGGCAAACACTTCATTGCGTTTATAAAGTATGATGTGAAAAAAGAAACTTACTATGAAGTGGGTTTTCAATATCGATATTACAGAAAATATATTCATGAGCAGGCCAGAATATTTGTGTATTTACTAATATTTGCTTTAATTTTAATTTTTGGAGGAACGCCTATTTTCCTATCAAGGGCATTGCTTCTTCCGCTTCAAGAATTATTAAATGGTTTGAGAAGAGTTAAGAAGGGAAATTTGAACGTGGAAGTTGCTGTTCATGTGCAGGATGAAATAGGATTTTTAAGTACCTCTTTTAATTCCATGGTGAAATCAATCCGGGAATCCAAAGTAAAATTAGAAGAGTATTCTAATCAGTTGGAAGAAAAAGTTGAGGAAAGAACAAAAGAGTTATTAGTGTCTTTAAGTGAGGTTCAAAAATTAAAAGTTCAACAGGATGGAGATTACTTTCTTACAAGTTTATTATTGAAACCTTTTGACTCAAATTACATTTCTGCCGGAGACTTTATTGTTGATTCCTATGTAAAGCAAAAAAAAGAATTTCAATTTCGCGGAAGAAATTATGAAATCGGAGGAGATATATGTGTAGCTTATAAAATTTCTCTAAAAGGCAAAGAATATCTGGTATTCTTAAATGCAGATGCTATGGGAAAATCCATACAGGGAGCAGGAGGAATTTTGGTACTGGGTTCTGTTTTTCAATCGATTATACAAAGAACTCAAACCTATTCTTATATGAGAGATTTAAGTCCTGAGAAATGGTTAAAATCCGGTTTTAAAGAAATGCATAAAGTATTCGAGGGTTTTGATGGCTCTATGCTCATTTCTATCATATTTGGATTAATCGATGTAAGTTCCGGTTTTCTTTACTACATTAATGCTGAACATCCCTGGATAATCTTATATAGAGATAGTGTAGCAGAATTTATAGAAAAAGAATTATATTTTAGGAAGTTGGGTACACCGGGTTTAAATACTGAATTGTTTATCTCCACTTTTCAATTGCAAAGGGGGGATATGTTGATTATTGGTTCTGATGGTAAAGATGATCTTGTAATGGAAAAAACGGAAGACTCCCGGATAATTAATGAAGATGAAAATTTGTTCTTGAGAAATGTTGAACAGGTCAAGGGAGATGTTAAAAAAATGTATTCCTTCATAAGTGAAAAATATGAGTTAATGGATGATTTTTCTGTTTTGTCTATTCAGTATTTAGATAGGAATAATGATTCATTTGAAGACTACAAGTATGAGGAGAAGGCGAGAGAAATAGAAAAAAGTGAGAACTTAAATTATACAATTCAAGAAATAGAAAAATTATTTATCGAGATTCCTAATAATTTGTATATCGCTTCCAGACTCATTAAGTTATATATGAGAAAAAAAGACTATAAGTCCGCTGCCAAAATTAGCCATATCTATCTTAATAGAAATGAAGCTGATACATCGGTTCTTTTAAAAGCATCCTATTGCTTAAAGATGAATAAAGAATTGGAAGAAGCGATTGAAATAGCAGAAAGAATACGGCTTCGAGAGCCTTATAATTTAAGGAATTTGATTCATCTTGCTGATATGTATGCTTATATAGGAATTTATGAAAAGGCAAATAAGATGATCCAAAAAGCCGTAAAACTAGAGCCTGATAATCAAGCGATTCAAAAAATTCTAACAACCATAGAGAAATTAAAGAAAAAAGGATAGTCTAATAAACCAAATGAATTGGATATTAATTATAATAAGTGTTTTTATTTTTTATTGTACAGATTCTCTAAAAAATAAAAATGAAAGTATAAAAGAAGGAATAAAGGATACGAAGAACTTGGAAAATAAGGTAATAAAGACAGAAGAAGAATGGAAAGCAATCTTGAAACCGGAAGAGTATAAGGTTTTAAGAGAAAAGGGAACAGAGAGGGCTTTTACAGGGGAGTATTATGATCTCAAAAAGAAGGGAAAATACTATTGCCGTGCCTGCGGAAATCTTCTGTTTGAATCAAAAACAAAATATGATTCAGGAAGTGGATGGCCAAGTTTTTACAAACCTGTGGATAATCAAAATATAGAAACCGAGGTAGATAAAAGTCTATTTGTGACAAGAACAGAAATTCATTGTGCTCGCTGTGGAGGTCATTTAGGTCATGTTTTTGAAGACGGACCGGATCCAACAGGACTCAGGTATTGTATAAACTCTCTTTCTTTAAAGTTTGTTGAAGAATAGATAAACCTTTATTGTGCATTGATATAGGAAATGAGAGCTAAAAAAAACTCCTTGACAGTTAATTGCCGAAGATCATAAAATATATTAGTATATAATAATATACAAATTATCTATATATTTTTATATTTAGCAACAACAAATTAGGAGGAAAGATGAGATTAATTGTTATATCAAATCGATTACCGCTAACATTAACTGAAAAAAATGGAAAATATGAATATAAGCAGAGTGTAGGAGGGCTGGCTACAGGTATTATGTCATACCTTGATAAACTCAGAGAAAATTCAAGTGAAAAAGTAGAGTATGTCTGGCTAGGATGGCCCGGTTTAAGCCCCAAAACAGAAAGTAAGAAAAAAGAATTAAAGAAAACCTTATTAGAAGATTATAATTGTTTCCCTGTTTTCTTCCCGGAAAAGGCGAAGGATAAGTTTTATAACGGTTTTTGCAACAAAACTATATGGCCCTTGTTCCACTATTTTACTATGTTAACAGTTTACGATGATGAGTTTTGGAATCAATATAAACTTGTTAATGAAGAATTTAAAAAAGCAGTAATGGAAATTATACAGGAAGGAGATATTATTTGGGTTCATGATTACCATTTAATGTTGCTTCCTGAGTTAATAAGAAAATCTACTTCTCTGGAAACAAAAATTGGTTATTTTTTGCATATACCCTTTCCGGCTTATGAATTATTTCGACTATTACCCAGAGAATGGGCAAAAGAAATATTAAATGGTTTATTAGGTTCCGATATTATAGGTTTCCATACTCATGATTATACCAAATACTTTATGACCAGTGTTCTTAGAATTTTAGGCTATGAGCATAACATGGGAAAAATACTCTTAAATGACAGGGTTGTTTTAGCTGAAACCTATCCGATGGGAATTGATTTTAAAAAATTTAGTGAAACTGCAAAGAGTGAAGACGTTGAAAAAGAAATTCAAAACTACAGATTGAAGTTTAAAACAAATAAGTTGATTTTATCAATAGATCGACTCGATTATACCAAGGGTCTTATCAATCGCTTGAAAGGTTATGAATCATTTTTGAAAGATAATCCAAACTGGATTGGTAAGGTAAACTTGTTATTAATTGTTGTACCTTCGAGGGAAGGTGTGGAGCATTACCAGAGTATGAAAAAACAGATTGATGAGTTGGTTGGAAAAATAAACGGTCATTACGGTACTCTGGAATGGCAACCTATTATTTATCAATACCGTTCTTTTGTTCTAAACCAATTAGTTGCTTTGTATTCTATGAGTGATGCTATGCTGGTAACTCCACTCCGAGACGGAATGAATTTGGTGGCAAAAGAGTATATTGCATCCAAGGTAGATAAAAAAGGAGTTTTGATCTTAAGTGAGATGGCAGGTGCTGCCAGTGAATTGGGTGAGTCGGTTCAGGTAAATCCGAATGATATAAGTTCTATTGCATTAGCTATACAGCAATCGTTGGAAATGCCTGTAGAAGAGCAGGTAAAACGAAATACCATTATGCAGAAAAGATTAAAACGATATAATATTACAAAATGGGCAACTGATTTTATTGACTCTATAGAAGAAGTCAAGAAAGAACAAAAAGGCCTGCTTGCCAGTCATTTGTCTAATGATATAGAAAACCAAATAATACAGGACTTTCATTCTTCCAATAAAAAAGCACTCTTTTTTGATTACGATGGTACACTTGTCCCGCTTGCCAGTACTCCGGAGAAGGCAGTTCCGGGTCATGACTTACTAAAGCTTTTGGAAGAGATTTCTAATATACCGGGAACTGATATTTTTATTATAAGCGGAAGAGATAAGGAATTCTTAGAAAAATGGTTTGGTTCTCTTCGAGAGTTGAATTTTGTAGCTGAACACGGGATCTGGAAAAAGGAAAAGCAATATAACTGGGAACTCATGAATAATATTTCCGTAGATTGGATGTCTACTATTTTACCTATCCTTGAATTGTACTCAGATAGGGTGCCCGGTTCCTTTGTCGAAGAAAAAGAGTATTCCCTGGCCTGGCATTTTAGGAAAGCTGATGTAGAATCCGGTCCTGTCTATGCACAGAACCTGATTGATAGCTTACAGAATTTAACAGCAAGAATGGAATTACAAATATTAAGAGGAAATAAGGTTATTGAAATTAAAAATTCTGCTTTGAACAAAGGTACTGCTTTAAACTACTATTTAAGAAAAAATGATTATGATTTTGTTCTGGTAATTGGTGATGATGTAACAGATGAGGATATGTTCAAGGTTCAATATGAACCCTCCTATTCGGTTAAAGTTGGTTTAAAATCTACACATGCACGATATAGTGTATATGATTATAGAGATGTAAGAAACATTTTGGAGAAACTTTTAAAAAAGGAAGATATATAATGAAAGAAACAAGTGTAGATTACGATCCGAATAATGAGAAAGATTATAAACCTTTAGAAGCTTATGGTTTAATAGGGGATAAAAGAACTGCTATTCTGGTAGGCTCGGATGGTTCTATAGATTGGGCCTGTTTACCGGATTTTGATAGCCCCTCGGTATTTGCTTCCATTTTAGATCCGAAAGCTGGTAGATATTACATTCGTCCTGTATTGGAATATAAGGCTTTGCAAAAATATGAAACACGAACCAATATTATTGTTACAGAATTTAGAACTAAAACGGGTGTAGTAAGAATCCGTAACTTTATGCCCTATATTCCAAATCGTAAAGTACCAACAGCAGAAATTCATAGGTATGTAGAATGCATAAGTGGAAAAGTAGAACTTGAATTACTATTTGCACCGAGGTTTGATTACGGGCGTAAGCTTCCGGAATTTGAGTTAAGTGATTGGGGGCTTAGAGCCTATGATAAGGATGAAGAGTATTCAATCACCCTATTAACTGAGATTAAAATGCAAGTTAAAGAAAATTCAGCGACTGCCAGGTTTACTATATCAGCCGGAGAAGAAACTCCTTTTGTTGCAGATTGGGGAGCAAGGACTACGCATCCGGTAGCCAGTTACGAAACCTTACGTCAGCTCAGGAGAGTGAGAAAATTCTGGCAGGATTGGATAGGGAATTTAAAGTATTACGGTCGATACCAGGAGCAGGTAGAGAGAAGTTTACTTATTTTGAAACTGCTAATATATGAGCCTACCGGAGCTATTGTGGCAGCACCCACTACTTCTTTACCGGAATGGATAGGTCATTCCAGAAATTGGGATTACCGGTATTCCTGGGTCAGAGACTCTGCATTTATCTTGCGAGCTTTATTTCGAAGCGGGTTTATGGAAGAGGGGATAAATTATTTTGATTGGATTCTGCAACAATTTGTAGAATCTGATATAGATGAAAAAGATGGTCTTCTTAAAGTGATGTATGGAATTCGAGGTGAAAAAAGCTTACCCGAAACAGAGCTCCCTCTCAGGGGGTATATGGATTCAAGACCGGTTCGAATCGGAAATGGAGCTGTTGAGCAATTGCAGTTGGATATTTATGGAAGTCTATTAGATGCTGCTCATTTATATAATGAAATGGGAGGAATTATAACTATAACCGAATGGGAAAAGCTACAATACCTGGTAGAGTTTGTCAGGAAAAATTGGCAGAAGCCGGATTCGGGTATCTGGGAAGTCCGCTCTGAACCCAAGCATCACACCTATTCCAAAGTATGGGCCTGGGTGGCTATGGATAGGGGAATTAAAATAGCTAAGAAGCTGCGAATTCCGGCACCTATTGAAAAATGGGAAGAGGTAAGGAATGAAATTCAAAAAGAGGTACTGGCAAGAGCCTGGAACCCCTGGTTAAAAGCTTTTACCTCTTACTATGGTTCTTCTGATTTAGATGCATCTATATTAGTAATGCCTGAAGTAGGATTTATTGATGTAAAAGATTCCCAGTTTCAATCCAGTTTAGATGCGATAATAAAACATCTGGTTTCCGGAGAACTTCCCTTACTTTATCGTTATCTCAGTGATGATGGGGTTGGTGGCAAAGAAGGAGCCTTTCTCTTACCTTCCTTTTGGTTGGTAGATCTATATGCGATGTCCGATGATCTGCAAAATGCAAGAAAACTTTTTGAATCCTTAATTGGTATGGCAAGTCCTATGGGTTTATTGGGAGAGGAAATTCATCCTGAAACCCAGGAAATGCTGGGAAATTATCCTCAGGGATTTAGTCATCTCGGTCTTGTGAATGCAGCCTGGAAAATAGATTCTGCTTCTTTCAGGAATAATAATTCACGACTGACTGTAAAATGAAATGTAATATAGGGGTTTTCTAAAAAAGCCCCTTGCTTCAGGATCGTAGCAGTAAGAAAAACTTCTGAAATTTTTCTTGCATAAGAATTTGGGTATCAGCTTTATTGGAACTACTTTTCACCCGTATATTTAACTCTATCAGGCTATCATAAATGAAGGAGAGTATGAAATCATTAAACATAGATAATTCTTTTCTTAATTTATTTTTCATAAAGTATTTTCGTTTATCGGAGTATGAGGACATACCCAGAACTTCAAAAAGCTTATCATCATTGTCTTTAATCCTTGTAAAAGCAATTTTAGATTTTCTTAATTCATCTGCCCGATGAAGTAAAGCATTTAGAAGAGAAAGAGTGTTCATCATACTCTCTTCACTTTTTTTCAATTTAGCTAACTCCCGAAAAAATTCTCTTTTATCACCTGAAAAAAATAAGTCAGTGATATGAAAAGGATTAAAATCAACGTTTCCAAATAGAGCTTCTTCTATATCTTCTAGTGTGTATTCTTTTTTATTTAATAAGAGTTTTAATTTTTGAATATTTTTTAAGTAAGAACCGGTGTTGGGAGGAATGCGGTGGATAAACTCATCGCTGGCTGCCGGATCTAAAGTGATTTTCTCAAACTTTAAAATACTTTCTAAGGCTGCTTTTTTTTCATTCGGATAAAAGTTCCTGTTTTTAAGAAGGCCCAATTTGTGTTGAAACATAGATAATAATTTGGAAGGAATATCTTTATCGTCATAGTGAATGAGAAGATAGACTTTCTCAGAAAGTTCGGGGATACTTCGTTTGAAATTATCATACAGGGCTTTACCTTTTGCAAGAAGTAGGGGCTTAAAGAAGTCTGAACCCGATTTAATAATGATTAATTTCAAACTGCTAAACATACTCAGATTAAAAACTTCAGAAAACATCTTTTCCAAATCCCCGGGTTCTGAAACAAAAATGGCTACCTCAAAGGCTTCTCCCTTGCTTTTTAAAATCTCCCTGTAATGGTCTGCGAGAATATCAAACTCATAGGAATCAAGTGAGCAATAAATCATCAGGTTAGGTAAGTCTGTTTTTGCCTTTTCTCTGAATTCAAGGTAATTTTTGTATTGGCTGATTTCAATCTTCTGTGCCATGATTCTTTTATCCAAAATAAAAAATGCCGGGAAAAATTGTATGAGAATTTCTGTTGGTGTTCAAAAAATATCAAAAGGGTAGGATAGGCCCTCATTTTTTTCGGGGAGCCGGCGATTAAAGAAATACTCCCGGCTTTTAAGAAGGGCGTAATTCTGGATATAATAGTTTAATCAATATATTTGGATAATTTTTCTATAAACAAAAAAAACTTTCTTAGAGGAAAGCCTACAACATTCATGTAAGAACCCTCATATTTTCCTACAGGTGATTCCCTGTCCTGTATTCCATAAGCACCTGCTTTGTCAAAAGGCCTGTAATTTTCTACATAGTAATTGATTTCTTCGTTAGTCCAGGGTTTAAAATAAACATCTGTTTTATCATATTCATAAAAAATTTCATCTTCCTCCGTTCGAATTCCCAGACCCGAATAAACGGAATGAATATTACCGGAAAGTAGCTTTAGCATCTGGAAGGCTTCTTCCGGACCGAGAGGTTTCTGTAGTATTTGTTGATTGTAGACAACGATAGTATCTGAAGAAAGGTATGTGTTTCCCGGTTTGTTGGATTTCATTTCTAATTTACCCAGAGTAACCCGTTTTAAATAATCAAAAACGGCTTCTCCTCGTAATTGTTCTTCCGGGTAGAGGGAAGGTTCAACCAGGAATTGAAAGCCCAGGCTCTTGAGAATTTCCATTCTTCTTGGTGACTTAGATTTTAAGATAAGCATATACGGATTTTCGGGATATATCCGTCCAGGCTTTATTGTTTAGATAGTGCCGGCGCAGGAAAGCTATATCATTACCCACTTTTCTTTTAGAAAAAAGAGGTTTTATAAACATCTCTTGATAGATATGTCAATAAAATTGAAAGAAAACGCGTTTTGAAATCGTCCTATACATAGGAGAGGAAACGGATAGGAATTGGAAAAGTAACATAAAAAAAATAATATTTAACAATTTTTTTCTTGCCGCTTTTAGGAAAAATTAATATATTTGGAAAAAGTGCCAAAGTTTAGCATTTTATAATGATTCTAAAAATGCTAACTACAATAGGGGAGTTTTGCAAAATGTTTGATAATATCGATTTGGTTCCTGTTTATCATGAAATTATAAAAAGGTATAGTAAATACCTCGATTACGGAAAAAACATGAGACTTTCAGAATTGTATATATATAAAAATTCGAAAGGTGAGTTACAGACCATGGAGGTCTATGATATTTTCCAACCGGATCATAATGAGTGGTCCTATGAAGTAAAAATACATGCGAGCAATCTTTTTCCTTCTGTATCAGATAACGATAGTCTGAAAAAGTGGTTTCTATCCTTAAGTATGAAAGAACATTATTTAGCAACCGGTATATTCCCCAGGGTAATCGATTTAAAATCTCTTGAAGAAGGTTTTATGATACTCAGTCGATACCCTATTGTAAATCCAAGAAAGAAAATGGAACCCATACGTATGTTGTTTAATGAATTTTTGAATTCAGACGATGCACTTGTGAGTTATTCTGAATTTATAGATTTTATTCGCGATGCGAAAGAAGCGGGTTTTTTAAAGATTGAGCAGATAGGTGGAGAATACATAGTGATGGTTCGTGATAAGGATGTTTTCTTTGAAGATATTCATAGCCTCTGTGAATTTGAGAAAGTCAGGAGAGTCTATTCCCCTCATCGTGCATAAGAACCGGAATTTCATTCTTAAACTTTCCGTTGTAAATGGGCTATTCTTAGTTCTTTTAAGCGTAGCCCTTTTGTTTATATTCCCTCAAAAAGCAAAGAATATGGCTTCGGGTTTTAAAACGCCTATTCTTTACTTCGAGTTTATCCATACAGAAAAAGAAGTAAAACTGTTTTTTGAAAATGGAGATCCATTCATTTCTGATATGGATAGAGGAAACCAGCTTGATTTTCTATTTATGCTGGTTTACAATTCCTTTTTGTTTTTCATTATTTACTATAGGTTGAAGCTGGGAGCAGCCAGGAAAGTGATTTTTTTAGGCATTTTACCCTTTTTTACTCTTATCTTTGATTTTTTAGAAAATCTTCAGCTTTTGGGTTTGAGTTCTGCCTTCCGAAAGCAGGGAGACATGAAACCTGCACTTGAATATTTAAAAATTTTTACTCATCTGAAGTGGGGGAGCCTTACCTTACTCTTTGCAGCCTTTTCATTTCTTTTTTTTGATCAGTACAAAAAAAAATCCATCCCGATTCTTGTGCTAAAGTGGAATGGAGTTTTTTCTTTTGTTCTTTTTCTCTTTATCGTATTTGAACGTTCTTTTTTCAATGAACTACTGGGTTTCATGGTAGCTATTGAATTTTTGTTTTTATGGATTTATCTTTTGTTTGAACTTAAACACTCTGTTCCTTTTGAATCTCGAGGAGCCTGATTTTCAATTCTTCTTCATATTCGGGTGGAACCAGCGTTTTCTTTTCAAATGGAACTACGGATTCACCTTTTAAAATTCTATCTCGAATACTGATATATTGTTCATTGAAAGGAATTTCGATTCTCGAATAGCCCCCACCTCCATCGGCCTGTCCGAGCCTCATGAGCTCCGGTCTGAGACCCGATTCTTTTAAAAGAATGATAGAAAAAGCAAGACCCATACCCATTCCATCCGTATCTTCCGGGTGATCATGGAAATATTCCATTATATCACTGTATTTCATGGCTTTTTTCAGGTAATCTCTTAGATAGCGCTCCTGGCTAACTCCGGCTTCGGCATGGTTGAAAACCTCAGCGTTCAAACCATTATCATTATGACTGATTTTACAACGGACGAACATTTCGTTGGCCTTCAGTTCCTGTCTGTATTCATCTATATTTTCGATATGAATGGTTTTTTGAAAGCGGGATTCATTATCCATAACTTCCCTGGCATGTTCCAGATCCAGTCCGTGCTTTTTAAAATACAGGTATCGCATGTTCGCTACAATCGACCATTTCATCAATTCCTGGATAACACCATAAATGGAGGGAAATAAATCTTCATGTTTGTAGAAATCCAGAAGAATTTTCATACTGGTCTCAAGATTTTTACTAACAGCCTCCGTAATGGTATAGCATCGAAATTCGAGTGCTTTTCCTTCTTGTATTCCCTGTTTGATTTCATCTTCTGAGTAAGATTCCATTGCATTATCCATAGTATGTTTATCAAAAATTTCTATATTCCTATTCTTAGTTTGTCAATTTTTTTATTAAAAATATCTTTTAGAAATGCGGTACCGGGAAATTCTGGCTGAAAAAAGGGGCTTTTTTTGCGCTATTTTCTGAATTTTATATTATTTCCGTTTCGTAGCCTGGTATATTTCTGGAAAACGATTTTTCTTTTGAAAGCAAAAAGAGGAGAGCATATTTTGCTATTTTTTCCCTCTTCGTTTAGTTCGGTGAGAAAAACTACAGCCCTACAATTAATCGAGGGGAAAGATAAAAGCTATACCTTATTAGAATATTTGCAGCTTTTAGAATCACTGAAAAGTGTGAAATCTCTTAAAAAAGTTTCTATTTTTGTTGATAGGTTGGATATGGGTTTTGCTGAGCTATATTCTGTGACCGAAGTTCTAAAGACACTAAAGGAAACTGGAATTACCCTTTCGGCCTATGCCATACAGGGAGATCTAAAAAGTCTTTATTTATTATCCTTTTGCCAGGAACGATATAGTTTGGATTCCGGAGAGTTTCATGTTTTGCTTCCTTCTATGGAACCCTTCTTTTTTGGTGGACTCATATCCGAAAAATTAGAAATGGAAGTGGAAAATTATGCTTCCGGTAAATATAAATCCTTTGCAGAAATTTTTACACGAAAAGGTTTTTCTAAAGAATCCAAAGAAAATCTGAATAACTTAATTTCTTCTCTGCGCTTGCAGATAGAGCAGACATTTTATCAAAATACCCAAATCGATCCTGAAATATTAAAAACACCTATACTCAGTTCGGAAAAATTGAAAAAACTGGGTTTCTTTCAGAGATTATTTGATGATGAAATGTATGTATTCAACTATCTTTTTCCTGAGTATGGAAGTGACGAAGAGGATGATGAACCTCAGTATAGAAATTTAAGCATGAAGCAACTAAAGCGATTAAAAAAATTTCAATCTTTTTCTGTTTTTCCACCCAAAAAGGAAAAGCTGCTCGTACTTCCTTTGAAAGGAAACATTGTTACGGGAAAGAAAGAAGAAGGAAATATAAAAGCAGGTTCGATCCAGGCTTACTCACTCAGACGTTTAATCAGAGAAATCAGGGAGGATGATTCGGTTAAGGCTGTTATTGTTGAAATCGATTCCGGAGGTGGTTCCGCTTTTGCCTCAGAATTAATTTATAGAGAGATTGCTAAGCTGGCAGCCACAAAACTTACCTGTGCCTATTTTCAAAATGCTTCTGCGTCCGGGGGCTACTATATAGCAGCAGCCTGTAATCAGATCTATTCCAATCCATTTTGTATTACCGGTTCTATCGGGACAGTAATGGTTAGACCGAACTTCAAAGGTTTATATCAGAAATTAGGAATCAGTAAAGACAGGCTCGGATTTTATCCACTGAGAGATGTATTTTCAGAATATGGTAAGCTTAGCCCTAAAAGTAAAAAATTCGTAATTGATGAAATTGAGAGAAATAAAAATATTTTTTATAGCAGGGTGATGCGATCAAGGTCTAAGACAAAAGAAGAACTTTTTGAATTGGCTGAAGGAAGGGTATTTACAGGTAAGGATTTTCACGAGAAGGGTATGTTAGATGGAATTTTACCTTTACAGGATTTAATTAGCAATATAAAAGAAAAACTCGGTTTTAAAAAACTTGTAGTAGAATATCTTTCACCTGTATATGATATTCAGACCTTTATAAATGATATGAATTTAATGAAACAAAGAATCCCTAAATCCCTGTTAAAAGTATCCGAAGAGATTTTTAATTATCAGGATAAGGGGTTTGAGTATAAATCCTATATTTCAGAACACATAGTAAATTCGATTAAGGAGGGTAGCTTTTGATATTTAAATTAGTTACCGTTTTATTTTTTTTGATTCCTACTTTACTGTTTTCTAATTCACCTCGTCCCAGATGGTATATTAATCATTTTGAATATTATGGAGAAGAAAATGAAGCCTGGCTGAGTGAGGGTTTTCGGGAAACATTGATTCATAATTTGAATCGATTAAAAAATATCGAAATTGTAAAGCAGGATGAGGAAGCATATGTTAAAAAAATGCTTGAAGAAAAGAGAAATGCGAATGATAGCATTGATCGTTTTAAAACTCTTCCCTCCATTCTAAAAGTAGATTACATATATGATGCAATTCTAAAAAATGATGGAAAAGTGCTCATTTTCACGATTCACATACGGAAAAGCCCGGATTATAGTATTTATAAGAAGCTTCATGTGGATGGAAGAAAAGATAATATATTAGACATACAGGATCAGTTAATTGCAAATGTAGTGAATAACTTAAATATTAAGTATGATTCTGATGAGAAGAAGAGTATAAGCAAAGGACATATATATTTCTATAGTTCATTCAAGAAATTTTCGAAAGGGCTTATCTCTATGTATAATAAAAAATATTCAGAAGCCATTCAGACCTGGGAAGAATTAAAAAAGGAAGATTCTTCTTATACAGAGTTGTATGAATTACTGGCTTACGCCTATCGAAAACAAAAGGATTATAAAAAAGCACTATATTATTGTGAGGAGTATAAGAACGGTCTGGAAAAACGAAATAATAAAAAAAGCTGGGCCTATGTTTCTAATTTAGATAGAATTGCTGAATTACAGCTTTTATTAAGAAATTATAAAGATGCGGAACGAACCGTTAAGTTTTCTTTAATGCAACAAAGGGATTATGCTTTTGAAGATTCTCTTCAATTTAGTAACTCGAATGAATTAATGGCTTCTGTTTTTGAAAAACAGAAAAAAAATGATGAAGCCCTTTCCTTTTATGAATTAAGCAATACCTTAAGAGCAAAGATAGACTATAAAGATAGTTATTTGTATTCGGATACTTTGATTCAAATAGCAGATGTTTTAAGTAAAAAGGGTAGATTTGATCCGGCAATAAAAACCTATGAAGAAGCGGTAGAACATAGGAAGAAAAATGAAATCTATCATACATTTAATACAGCAAGGGCATATAACCACTCCGGTCTGGTATATAATAAAAAGAAAGATTATGATACTTCCATTGAAATGTTTCAAAATTCGAATATGATTTTAGATAAAATTGGAAAACAAAAAGTAAACCTGTATGCTTCTAACTTAAATGATATCGGGGTTTCTTTAATGAATAAAGCAGATTATGAAAATGCAATATTCTATTTTAAAAAAGGTCTGGCACTGAGAGAGGAACTGAAGCAGCAAAGAACTCTAGCTTATGCTGTTGCAGCTTATAATCTCGGAGATATTTATTATCGGAAAATGTCTGAGCCCTGTGAAAGTATGCCCTGGCTCGGAAAGGCAGCCGGAATTGAATCCAGCCTCAACCACCCTTATGCGCGTCAGGATTTAGAGTATTATACAAAAGTAAGAAAGGATTGTGAAGCCTTAAAAACGGCAATAAAATAAGACAGAGGTTATATGGATAAATTTATCGAAGGGGAAAATTCTACCCAGGAAGAAATTTTAGATTTTATAGGAACTTTATGCGAAAGAGGGCAGAGACTTTTAAAAAGACCGAGTCCTTATGAGTTTAAAAGTAGCGAAGAATATAAAAATAAAACTCTCTGTCTCGTTGCTACACGGGTAAGTGATAGACGTTTAACTCTAATTTTTATCTGGACTCCCGATGATATAAAAGTATTACGCGAAACTTTTCTTGATAAAATTTTTGCCGGAGGTTTTAGTATAAATTTTTATAGCCTTCCTAACGACCTGGCCAGGGAGTTTATGGATAAAAAAGCAGTTTGATTTAGTTTATTATCTCGAGTTCAGGATAAGTATTGGGGACTGTGAAATTTATACTTGTACCTTTTTTATCGATATTATTATTAATATATATATTTCCTCCGTGTTTATCTATAAAGTCTTTACACAGGGATAGACCAAATCCATGACCTGACTCTTCGGCCGTTCCTTTTGTTGAGATTGTATATGGAAATTTCCATATATCTTTAAGTTTATCTTCCGGGAATCCGATTCCGTTGTCTGAAACTGTGATTTGGGTATATGTATCTGTTTTTTCCGCTATCACAAGGATTTTCCCATTTATCTCTGTGAATTTTATAGCATTTGAAAGTAAATTACGAAGAATGGTACTTAGCATATTATAATCTGCGTATAGATAGAAATCTTCATCTATGGTGTGAGTAAGTTGAATGTTTTTAGCTTTTGAATTTCCTTTAAAATAAGAAAAAATTTCAGAAAGAAGGAGCTTAAGTTTTATTTTTTGTGGATGAAAAGGAAGATTTCCCGATTGAGATTTAGACCAGATTAATAGATTGTCAAGAAGTGAATAAGCCTCAGAAGCTAATTGATGGATTAAGTCTAATTCTGTTTTGACTTCATCTGAGTTTATCTCATTATAAGATGATTGTATTAATTTTAGAAATCCTATAATTGTACTGATTGGATTTTTTAAATCGTGAGAGATAATTGAGAAAAATTTGTCTTTATCCTGGTTTAGTGTTTTTAATTTAGATTCACTTTCTTTTAAATTTAATTCTGCCTGTTTTGTATCTGTTATATCATACGAAAGGACTACTATAGAACTAACATTTTTATCTTCATTGAAAAAAGGCACATAATTTACTTTTATCCAGCGTTTTCCGTTAGCAAGATTGAAAGTATTTTCATAAGAGACGGGATTGCCGGAAAGAACCACTTTAATGTATGGCAATGCAAATTGGTAATTCTTTTCTCCGATGACTTCTCGAATATGCGTACCTACTATTTTATCTACCGGAATTTTAAAAGAATCTTCAAATGCTTTATTTACAAATTCATATTTAAGAGAATTTGCATTTACGAATGCAACGTAACCCGGCAAGCTATCGGTTAATGCTTTGAAACGGTTAATTTGCTCTGATATACCTTTTTCTAATATAGAATTTAAGTTTTGGAGTTCTTTCATACTTTCTTCGAATTTTTGTAGTTCATATAACTCCTCTGACTTTAAATTACTATCTGTAAGATTCAGATATTCCCGCAGTTTATGAAATTGATTAATAATATCCATATAGTTTATACCCTGGAGTTGCCTAACAAATTTTCAGACAACACCAGGTGATGTCAATCGATAAAGAGTATTTCTTTAATCTCTTTCTTTCGTAAACATATCTCTTATTTTATCGAGTATATTTTCATTTTTGAAATCCTTAAACTCTCCGGCATCAAAAAATAATCCATTGCACCTTGAACAGGATTCATACCAGATATGGTGTTGTCCTACATCCACCATTGGGATCATCTTTACATGACAGCGTGGACAATTTACATCATCAATATTATTATATTTTTTACCAATTTTTGGATCTCCAATATCAATTGCTTCAGAACCTCTTATTTTTTTTAGGTCTTCATGTTCTTGCATATCAAACCAAATACCAAAGCAATTGGTACATCTATCCACCTCAATATCTGCATATGTTACAGTTTCCATTGGGGACTTACATTTTGGGCATTCCATACTTTTCTCCTTATGAAAAAGATTATTTATTAATTTTATTTTATGTAAATAAAAAATTTTATTATTAAGCAGCTGAAAACAAAGGAAACTATTAATTAAAATAAAAAAAAGAAGATTTTTTTTAGCTGAATAGAAATTTTGTATTATAAAGGTATTGTCCGGAATGAAAGAAATTATTTTACAAGTCAATGGACTTCAATTTAGCTGCCTTGAAGCCGGAGAAGGAGATAGGTTACTTCTTTTTGCTCATGGGTTTCCCGATACTCCATATTCTTATTCTGAACTTATAGAAAAGCTTGCCATAAATGGATACCATTGTCTGGCACCATTTATGAGAGGTTATCATCCTACAGAGATTCCTCCGAGACAGAAACAAAATCCGGATGCTACCATTCAGGTAATCGAGCTGGCAAGAGATCTCTGTGAAATTACAAAACAAATTTCACATAAGGATTGTATTCTTATCGGACATGATTGGGGAAGTGTGGCTGCTTATGCGGCAGCAAATTATTCTCCCAAATTATTTGCTGGTCTTATAACAATGGCGGTTCCACCCATACCGGTATTTTTTAAGAATTTACTAATAAACCCGGGACAATTTTTAAAAAGTTGGTATATGCTTTTTTTTCAACTTCCTTTTGAAATTCCAGAATCCCTGGTTCGTTTAAATAATTTTGCGTTTGTTGATAATTTATGGAAGTCCTGGAGTCCGAGATTAAACGGGAAAATAAATTATATGTCTGATGTTAAAGCTGCTATACGCAATAAATCGCATTTAAAATCAGCACTTGCCTATTACAGAGGAATGTTTCAACCCAGACTGGATGAATTGATTTTATGGAAGAAAAGTTTGGAATTGGTCATGGATCCTATTACTATAACTTCACTTGTGATTAATGGAACGGAAGATGGGTGCATCGGGCAAGAATTATTTAATGGACTGGAATTTGCTTTCCATGCAGACTTCAGACATGCCAGGCTGGAAGGGGCTGGACATTTTTTACCTCTTGAAAGGGAAAAAGAAGTTCTACAACTTATATTAGAATTTTCTCAAGAATTAATCGGTTGATCTTGAAGAGGTAATTTGATGGTAAAGGAAGTCCCTTGATTAACCTTACTTTCAGCAATAATTTCACCATGATTTATTTTTATAAATTCATGGCTTAGAACAAGACCTATGCCGCTACCACTTTCAGTTTCAGTTCCTTCCCTGTTTTTTTTGATAGAGGGATCAAATAGATTATTTAAAATATCTTCAGGGATGCCAATTCCACTATCTATTATCTTTATGCATCCAAAGTCTTTTTCACAATAAATGTGTGCCCGAATTTCACTTCCCCTAAAGCTAAATTTTATTGCATTTGAAATGATGTTTCTTAAAACTATAGAAATCATATTCAGATCAGCGTGAACATTAAAGTCATCATCAAGGAATTTTTGAAAGCTTAAGTTTTTATTTAAAAAGATAGTTTCGAAAAAAGCGTAGGTTTCATCTATGAGAAAATTTAAAGAGAAAGAAGTGGGTGTAAAATGTATATCTCCGGTTTGAATTCTTGACCAATCAAGAAGGTTTAAAAGTAATTTCTGTGCTTCTATCGATGATTTATATATGAGCTTCATGTAATGAATGCAACGTTCAAAACCTATCTTTTCCCTATTTTTAAGAATTAGGTTACTGGCATTTATTATCCCGGCAAAAGGATCTTTTAAATCATGAGCAATAATCGAAAAGAATAAATTCTTTGTTTGTATAGCTTTTTGCAATTCAAGGTTTTTTTTCTTCAGAAGATCTCTGGATTCTTTAAGATCCAGATGTGTTTGAATTCTTGCGACAAGTTCTTCTTTAGAGAAGGGTTTTGTTATGTAATCAACACCTCCTGCAGCAAAACCTTTTTTAATATTTTCTTGATCATTTTTAGCTGTTAAAAAAATAATAGGAATTTCTCTGGTAGTTTCATGTAATTTCAATTCTTTACAAACTTCAAATCCATCCTTACCCGGCATCATTATATCTAATAAGATCAAATCAAAGTTAATAGATTTACTATTTTCAATAGCCATTTCTCCATTTGTTGCGAAGTATACCTTGTAACCTTCACGTTTTAGAATATTTGCTACTAATTGAATATTTTTAGTAATATCATCTACGATAAGAATTTTTTCATTGCGTTCCTGATTCATAAATGTGCTGGATTATAAATTTGAATATTGCTTGAGTTTATAAAGAATAGATTTAATTCTATCCAGATCAAATGTCTTCGTATATTCTTCAAGTTCTTGGCCAAATTTGGAGAAATCCTGGATCTGGTATGTTTTACCAAGTTTTTGTAAGTATAATGCAAAATTTTCGATTTCTTCAAAAGAAGAGGTTATACTGGCTTCAGAAAGCTCTTTAGAAAAATAATTTTTGATTTCCTGGGGAATGAGAAATAAATTACCTGGGTTCAGATTTGAGCTATGGATATAATTGGAATCCATAGAAGCTTCTTTTAATTCTGAATGGAAACTGTTATTATTTGTTTGTACTTTAGGAAACACTAGAAAGAAAGTACTTCCTTTACCGAGTTTACTTTTAACACGAATATTTCCATTCATAATTATAGCAAGATTTTTCGAGATGGATAGTCCCAAACCTGTACTTTCAATATTTTTATCCATTTGCTTTGATATTTTTTGAAACATTATAAATATCTCCTGCAATTTATTAGAGGGGATGCCCCTACCGGAATCTTTGATAATAAAACTGAGATGAATAGAAGCATCTTTATTAGTTTTAAATAAAACGCGAATGTTTACAAATCCATTTTGTGTATATTTAACTGCATTTCCTATCAGGTTAAAAAGAATCTGTCGAAGTCGCAATTCATCTAATATAATGATATCAGGTAGATTGTCTTCTATTATAATTTTAAAATCGATGTTTTTTTCTTCAGTTTTTAAAAGAAAGATATTATGCATTTCTTTGAGAAGCTTACGTATACTAAAAGATTCATAATTGAGTTCTATTTTTCCGGCTTCTATTTTCGAGAGATCTAAAATATCATTTATCAGGTTTAATAGGCTATTCCCATTGCTTCGGATTAAGGAAAGCTGATTTAGTAAGGTCTCATCAGTTATTTTTGAAGAAAGAATGTCTGAAAAACCTAATATAGAGTTTAACGGAGTACGAAACTCATGTGATATATTAGCTAGAAATATACTTTTTGTTTTATTGAGCTTGTCCCACATACCGTTAGAGTTCAAACGGAACATATATAAGATATTATGCAGCTACTTTTTTGTCAAGCTGTTGTTCTAAAAAGTCAGCTAAAAATATATTAATTTTATTAACTCCATTTATCTTGCGAAACCTTTTCTCTTGATAAAGCAAATTAACAGATACCCATCTTGAAATCATATCTGTTCCCAGATTCCATTTCTTGACTCTTTTCATTAACGATTTGGGGCCACTGAAACCAGATTCAATTGTATTCGTTGTTAAAAATGTTTTACGCATTTCCACAGGCATTCGTATTTTATGAATAGTTAATAGATCATATTCTGCTTCTTTTAAACTGTTTGAAGCAGAATAACTTATTCGACTTAGCCAGGTTTCAAAACCCAGGTATTCTTCTTTAGCATCACTATATTCATTGCAAGAAAAGATTCTTCGATAACGAAGCTTACATTCCTCATGGTGTTTCTCTGGAAGCTTTGCGAGTAAGTTCCAGAGCTTGTGATTGGTACATCTCTGGATAACTGCACTATCTCCAAATTGTTCTTTTATGGCTTTCTTTAAAGAGCCTGAACCATCCAAAATAAAAATCACTTTATCTGTAAATTTCAGACCCCTCTCCCGGAAAGACACTAAAAGTTCTTTTGTAATTTCATAGTTCTCCGTAGAACCCTCTGAAAATCCAAGGAAATGCTTGTTTCCTTCAATATCAACTCCAAGAGCTGTTACTATAGATTGACCTCCCACATTAGTTCCGTCTATGAATACTGCAAAGAATTTATGATTTTCAAATTTTCTGTTCTTAAACTCATCAAGCTTTTTTCTCGATTCTAAAATGAATTGTCTCGAAACAGAGCTTTTGGATAAACCAGCATCTTCTGATAACTTCTCAATTACCTCTTCATACTTCCGAGAACTAACACCTGCTGATAAGACATTTAATATTCTATCTGAAATATTATCCATCTTTCTGAGATTTTTATAACTCTTTAATGGAAGCTCTTCATTTCCTTTGCGAACTCGTGGTTTTCGTAAAGGAACTTTCTGTCCCTGGATATAGATACTACCATTTTCGCTTCCGCCTCTGTGGCATAAATCATTCTTCTTATGAGAAAAAACTTTCCCACATAACTCTTCCACTTCCAATTGAATAAACTGTTGAATGATTTCTATACTGGCTTTCTGAAGCAGGCTTAAAAGCTCATTATGGGCTATTTTACGAAAGGCTTCCAGAGGTAAAATTTCCTCTTGACTGGAATGATGGCTGGTTTTATTCTTCTTCATGCGGAACTCTCCTGTTGATTTTTTTTGCCAAAACTATTTTCTGGCGAGTTCCGTTTTTGTAAACCCTAACGATTCAGGGGACTAACTCGTTTTATTTGCTAATTCTGCCTCTTCTTTTGCTTTGGTTAAGTTAATCTCAGCATTCTTTCTCTTATCAATATCTAAAACAATTAAATAAAAATACTGGAAATCTCCATTAGAATTTTTAGTAGCTGTTACTCTTGTTTCTGCCCAAAAATAAGTACCATTTTTTCGAAGGTATCTTTTTTCTACAATAATAGGATATTGATTTGGATTTTCAATAAAAGACTGTTGAACTCTTAAAGAATCGTTAAGGTCGTCCGGATGGGTTAGTACATGAAAGTTGTGTTTAAATTCTTCTTTTTTATATCCGAGCATTTCCGGCCATTGTCGATTAAAAAAGACAGGTTCTCCACTTTTCTTAGCAATCACAATTCCGACAGGCACGTTTTCTATAATTTCCAGAAGTTGATCTTTGTCCATAATAGGAGAGTTTTCAATCATTTTCCCCGTTTGACTTTTTTTATTTTTTGAAAAATCGGAAGAAAGGGTGTTTTCAAATTCTTCACTTCGTTTCATACTGTCTATCCAGTATTTCAATAGAGTAAAAACTTACAAGTCTAAACCATTTTTTTTGACAAACCTTACAAGTCTGGACGAAATCATCCTGAAAATATGCGAGAATGAAAAAAACGGAGGATTTATGGATTCAAACAAAGTTGAACGAATGAAGCAATTTCCAAAAATCAGACATGTAGATTTTGGACTGGATAAACTTGAAGTGACAAATCATTGGTTTAGAGATAATATGATTATTACTCATTTCTTAAATAGCTTTCACATGGTTTTTCCACCGGGGGAACGTTTTTTTATTCGTAGTGTAAAAGCCTTTAGTGAGCAATTAAAGGACGAAGGTCTAAAAAAAAGGGTGAAAGCCTTTATTGCTCAGGAAGTAAATCACGGAAGAGAACACGAAAAATTCTATCGTGTCCTGGAAGAGAAAGGTTATAAACCCGAAGTATATTTGAATTTTTATGAACAAATGGCTTATGGAACTATAGAAAAGATTACCAATACTATTTTATCAGAAAAAATGTCATTATCAGTGACTGTAGCACTTGAACATCATACAGCTATTTTAGCTGAAGCTGCCTTTTCTTCAGATGAGTTGCATGAGCTTCCGGATGAAATGAGAAAAATGCTTCTCTGGCATGCCGCTGAAGAAATTGAACATAAAGCAGTAGCTTTTGATGTACTAAAAGAAATAGATGACTCTTATTTTTTAAGGATTGCTGGAATGATAATAGGTACAGCTTATCTTGCTTTATTTGTATTGCTGGGTCAGGCTTATTTTATTAGTCAGGATAGGGAAATAAAATTATCAAACTTATTCAGTGATATATTAGGAGTTGGAAATTTTATACAAAAAATTGGTGCTGGTTATGTAAAGAACTTCTTTGATTATTTCCGAATCGATTTTCACCCGGATGATATAGACAATGCTTATCTGGCTAAAGAATATTTTGAAACAGAAATTCCGTATATAAAAAAGACAATAGCTGCTTAAACTTGGAGGATATATGCAAAAGAGAGAAACTTCGGAAGTGATCATTGCAGGAACCGGTTTTGCCGGTTTGTGTATGGCGATACAATTAAAGAGAAATGGGATTGATTCGTTTATCATATTGGAGAAAGAAAGTGAATATGGTGGAACTTGGAGATTGAATAATTATCCGGGAGCAGCCTGTGATGTTCAATCACATTTATACTCCTATTCCTTTGAACCCTATCCTTATTGGACAAAGATGTTTGGACCGAGGGATGAAATTTTAGATTATGTAAATTTTTGTGTAGAAAAATATGGATTAGAGAAGCATATTCGCTTAAATGAAGCGGTTACTTCTGCTGTTTTTCGAGAGAATGAAGGGCGCTGGGATTTGGAAACATCAGGAGGAAGTAAATACGAATCTAAATTTTTTGTTTCAGCAACAGGAGGTTTAAGCCAGCCTATAATTCCAAAATATAATGGAATGGAAGATTACCAGGGAAAGATGTTTCATTCAGCCCGTTGGGATCATAACTATAAAGTTAAAAATAAAAAAATAGCTGTGGTAGGAACCGGGGCCAGTGCCATACAAATTGTTCCTACTATTGCTCCGGAAGTGGAAAAGCTGTATCTTTTCCAGCGAAGTGCTGCCTGGGTTTTGCCCAAGCCTGATAGGGATATTCTGTCTATCGAAAGAGGACTGTTTAAATTTTTACCCATTTCTCAAACTTTATATCGTGAGTATATCTATTGGTCTTTAGAACTTAGAGTTTTAGGCCTTGTCGTATATCCGGAGATTATGAAGGTAGTGGAAAGCCTGGCAAAGAAGCATATTGAAAAAAGCATAGAAGATGAAGAACTAAGAAAGACAATGACACCGGATTATACGATTGGTTGTAAGCGTGTATTAATGTCGAATGAATATTATCCTGCGATAAACAGAAAAAATGTGAAGGTTGAAACTTCAGGTATTGAAAAGTTTACAAACAAAGGAATTCTTACCGGTTCGGGGGAGGAAATTGAACTGGATGCGGTAATAATGGCAACGGGTTTTCAGGGTGCTGAAGCTATAGCTCCGTATAAGATTCTGGGCAAAGGACAGAAAGATTTGAATGAAGCCTGGAAAAATGGAGCGGAAGCGTATCTTGGTACAACCATTTCAGGTTTTCCTAATTTTTTTATGATTGTAGGACCGAATACAGGTCTCGGTCATAGTTCCATGATATTCATGATAGAATCCCAGGTGCAATATGCTTTGCAGGCAATAATGAGTTCCAGAAAAAATTCGTGGAAATTTATAGATGTCAGACAGGAAATTCAGGATAATTATAATCGAAAATTACAGCTTAAACTGGATAAAACAATTTGGGCTTCGGATTGTGTAAGTTGGTATCGAACTCGTAATGGTAAAAATACAACTCTCTGGCCGGGATTTACTTTTGATTTTCGCTTGAAGACCTTACTTTTTAACCCCCAGGAGTATGAAATAATGGGTGAAGAAGGCAAGCTATTAAAACCGGACATGATTTCTTCCTTTTTTCAGCAGGGACGGAATATACTAAAACAGGTTATGAGGGAACCTTTAACCATTTAGAATAAAAAGTTATGGAAAAAAAAGCTAAGGAGTTTTATGGAGAAAAGATAGCTCGGCTTATTTAAAAAACCGGGCAATCTGGAAAGAGCCCGGTGGACCATAAAATATTAGTAGTAGATGACGTTTGGGAGAACATTTATATTGTAGAACGTATCCTGAAAAAGGAGGGGTACTACGTTAAAACAGCAAATTCTGCTGCTCTGGCTCTTGATATGGTTCATAAGGAAAAGTTTGACTTAATACTTTTAGATCTACAAATGCCGGAAATGGATGGATTTACTGTTTGTAAGATACTCAAAGCCGATTCCAGGTTTTCAGGTATACCTGTAATTTTCTTAACAGCTACTAATGAGCCACAATCTATTTCAAAAGGTTTTAAAATTGGGGGTTCTGATTATCTAACAAAACCTTTTAATCCCAGTGAATTAATTGCGAGAATTCATAATCACCTTGAATTAAAAGAGAAGCGGGAAGGGCAAAAACGAGAAATTCGCCTGGCAAGACAAATTCAAGAAAAACTTCTTCCTATCAATCTTGAAGAGATAAAAGGCCTACAGTTTAGTGTAAAATATTTACCATACGGAGAGCTTTCCGGAGATATTTATGATATTGCGGAGATCTTTCCTGGCTATATTAGAATTTTTTTAGCGGATGCTACCGGTCATGGAATTAGTGCTGCCCTGGTTACTATGCTTATAAAAAGCGAATACGAGACAATAAAATCCAGTTTTGCAAGTCCTGCAAAGACTCTTATGGAACTGAATACAAGATTTATCCAAAACTATATAAATTTAAACGAAATATTTCCTGCATTTATCCTTGATATAGACTTGAATACTATGAAAGCCTGTTATGCGTCTGCCGGACATTCTGCTCAAATTGCACTTCTGAACTGTTTTGAAGGTTTTCTGGAACATACCGGAAAAATAATCGGAGTGTACAAAAACAACATCTATCAGGAAAGAGAATTTGAATTACAAATAGGGGATAAATTTTTATTATTCACCGATGGTCTTTATGAACAATTTAATCCTGATAAAATGGAATACGGTCTTATTACTTTACTTCAGCTCATTCAGGAAAAAAGACGTCTCCGTACTTCTGAATTGCTGGAGGTGATTTTTAAGGATATTCAGGAATTCATCGGTCCGGATAATAAAATACAGGAGCATGATGATATAACTGTTATTAGCCTTGAAATAACAAAAGATAAACTAAGAGGGACTGTTTAAAAAGAGGTCGCTTTAGTGCCATCGCCCTTCCATGCCCTACACTTCGGCTTACTCTCAGTTCATCGTTCAGGGTCAGATGGTATTATCGGAGACTGAAAGGATTTTTTAAATAGAGTTTCCGTACCAGTCAATTCTGTAGAGTTCCGGCCTGCGACTTTGTAAGTTTCTCACACTTCCCTGCATATGAAGTTCTTTTAATAGGTCTAAATCCAGGTCTACGATAAGTGTCATTTCGGTATTTGGAGTTGCCTGGGCTGCAATGGCATCATGTGGAAAGGAAAAGTCGGAAGGAGTGAAAACAGCCGATTGAGCGTACTGTATATCCATGTTCTCTACAGCGGGAAGATTACCCACGCTTCCGGAAATTACCACGTAACACTCATTTTCGATAGCCCTGGCCTGGGAGCAATGCCTTACACGAAGGTAAGCATTTTTTGTATCAGTAGAGAAAGGGACAAAGAGAATATCCATACCTCTTTCTGCAAGGATTCTTGCCAGCTCCGGAAACTCTACGTCATAACATATTAAAATCCCGATATTTCCAACATCGGTTTCAAATACTTTAATCTTATCTCCCCCTTTCGTTCCCCAGTAGCTGGATTCATCCGGAGTGACATGAATTTTGTATTGCTCATCGATGGTCCCATCTCGTTTGCAAAGATAGGAAACGTTGTAGAGGCCGGCCTCGGTGTAAACGGGCATACTACCGGCAATTATATTGATATTGTAAGAAACCGCCAGGTTACTGATAGATTTTCTCATGGTGTCGGTATGCTGTGCGAGGGCACGGATGGAATCAGAAGGGCTGTGCTGGTTGTAGTGGGCCATCAGGGGAAAATTAAAAAATTCAGGAAATAAAACAAAATCAGCCTTGTAGCCGGAAACAGCATCCACAAAGAATTCCATTTGTTGGAGTAACTCGGTATAAGAAGTGACGGATCGCATTTGCCATTGAACTACACCTACCCGCACTATACTCTTTGCGCCGCCGATGAGTTTCTGGCTGGGTTCCTCGTAATAAATATTAATCCATTCCAAAAGAACTGCAAAGGATTTGGATTCTGTATCTTCAGGGAAATAACCCGTTAACACCTTTATCACGTGAAAATCATTGGCTAACTGGAAGCTAAGAACCGGGTCAAATAACTCCTTGGCCGCTATTTGCTGGATATATTTTTGTGGGGTCATTTTCCCGTGGTGGTTTTTGTAGCCGGGGATACGTCCTCCAACAATAATACGCTTCAGATTTAGCCTTTCGCAGAGTTCTTTTCTGGCATCGTAAAGCCTTCTTCCAAGTCTTAGGCCCTGATAGTCCGGGTGGATAAAAATATCGACCCCGTAAAGGGTATCTCCTTCTTCTTCGTGATTCGTAAGGTATCCCTTGGCGGTAATCTGGTCATAAGTGTGTTTATCACCGTATTTATCATACGTAACAACAATACTTAAAGCTGCTGCAACAATCAGACCATTATCTTCAATACAAATTTGCCCTTCCGGGAAACGAGAAAGCTGAGAGGAAAACTGCTCTTCCGTCCAGGAACCTCCGGCATTGGAGTATACCAGATTCATGATTTCCTGGATTCGAGAAAAATCCGTAACGAGAATATTTCGAAGGTTAATTTTGTGAGAAACTTCCTGCGGAATATTAACTTTTTTGCTGGATTTCTTCTTAGATTTACCGGATTTCTTTTTAGAAGCTATTTTTTGAGAGTTTGAAGCTGTTTTCTTTTTTGCAGTCATAAGTTACCAATCTGATGAGTCAATACTATTGAAATAGCTTATTTTAGTCTATCAGCATTTTTATTTATGAGATATTACAATATAAAAGAGATCTATAAACGGAATTTATTCTTGACGATAAAAAATTAACGAACCCAGAGTTATAAAAGCCCAGAGAATATAATAAAATGAAGGATTTATTTTTAATTCACCATAAGGGTGATCCACATTATACTGAAATCCAGAGTATTCTTTCTGAATGGGATAAAAATATTAATGTAAGGATTTATCAGGATTTAGGTGAATTTCCTTATAGAAGCGGAGTACCCATAGGACTTATTTGTGGCTTAAAATATCTTTCTAAGGAAGTTATTGAAAATTTAAAAAAAAATTCATTAATTTCCCTTCTTATTTATACGGATACTCCACCCTTAAATTTTCTGGAATTTTCCAACTCAGTTCATTATTGTGATTTTCTTTTTTTTCCCTGTACTCATGAAGAAGTAATCTATAGAATAAGTAAAATGATTCAAAACTTAGATAATGAATCCAAGTATGAACAAAAAAAATTAAAGCTTGTTTTAAATTCTATTAATGATGTGGTATTTACTCTGGATAAAGAACAGAGGCACAGTGCCATTTATGGGAACTGGGTAACAAAGTCCGGATTGAAAGAAAGCTTCTTTATTGGAAAGAAAGCCGAGGAATTGTTTGGTAGAGAATTAGCTGAGGTTCATATCCAGGCGAATGAAAGGGTCCTGAATGGAGAAGAAGTTATATACGAATGGCAATCTATTTTAAATGGTAATATTACCTATTATCAAACGTCTCTTTCTCCAATTGTAGAAAATGGAGAAATTACAGGTATTCTGGGAATCGGAAGAGATATTAGTGAATTAAAGAAGATCGAAATAAAATTAAAAGAAAGTGAAAAACGGTATCGAAGCATTGTTGAGAATTCTCCGGATATTATATATAGTTTTTCTAATAAAAGAGGAGGCATTTTTCATTCAAAACGTGTTGAGTCTATTCTTGGTTATACCGTTGAAGAGCTTAAGGAAGATCCTTTATTATGGAATTCTTTAATTCATCCGGAAGATAAGATAAGAGTTAATCAAATTATTTCTAGTTTTGAGACGGGAGAGCATTTTGCTCTTGAATATAGAATTCAGGACAGGGAAGGAAACTGGCACTGGTTTTATGATAGATCTACAAACTTTATTATTAATGAACACGAAATTATTGTTGAAGGTCTCGCCCTGGATATTACAGAGCGAAAAGAAATTGAAGAAAAATTAAAGAAGGCAAAAGAAGAGGCAGAGACTGCCAATCAAGCAAAAAGTACTTTTTTGGCGAACATGTCTCATGAAATTCGCACTCCTCTGAATTCTATACTCGGCTTTGCAGAAATTTTGCATGAGGAAATTGAGGATGAACAGAAGAAAGAATTTCTTGAAATCATTTTAACCAGTGGAAAAAGCCTATTAAATATTATAAATGATATATTAGATATATCTAAAATAGAGGCCGGAAAACTGCACTTAAAGCATGAAAGAATTAACCTGTCAGATGTTTTTCTTGAAATGAACCAGATTTTTTCTCTTCCTGTATCTCAAAAAGGTATATCTTACATAGAAAACATAACTTTAAGCGGAGGGGATACCTTCCATTTAGATGGCTTTCGTTTGCGACAAATCCTTTTAAATCTAATAGGCAATGCGATTAAGTTTACGGAGAATGGAGAGGTTCGAATAAATGTTGTTTCTACTGATATTAAGAAAAATCTCTCAAAGTTAATTATTGAAATTCAAGATACAGGAATAGGAATAAAAGATACTGAGCTAAAACGTCTATTTACTTCCTTTTATCAGGAAGGCAATTTGGATACAAAAAAGTATGGAGGAACCGGTTTAGGCCTTGCCATCACCAAGCGTATTGTAGAAAAAATGCACGGTACAATAGAAGTAGAAAGTGTACTCGGAAAAGGAAGCACTTTTACTGTTGTTCTTCCTGTATTAAAAGTAAGTAAAGTCGAAGAGAGAAAAATAGAAAAAAGAGATGATATAAATCTAATTTTACCGGGAGCTAAAATACTGGTCGTGGATGATAATCAAAGTAATCGAATGCTGGTGAGAGCTATGTTGAGAGGGCATAGAATTATATTTGATGAAGCAGTTAATGGGGAAGATGCTTATAAAAAAGCTCTCAAAGACAAACCCGATCTGGTTATTATGGATTTACAAATGCCGGTGATGGATGGGTTTCAAGCTTTATTATGTTTTCGTAATGATGCTGATCTTTCCTCAATTCCAATAATTGCCTTAACCGCAGCAGCCTTCGAAGAAGAAGAGAAAAAGGCCCTTGATTGCGGCTTTGATGCCTACTTAAAAAAACCCGTACAGAAAACTGAGCTTATACAGTATATTGAAAAGTATTTGTAGAGTTCTCCGGATCGGAGGAACTGTGGCAGATAAATCTGTATATCAGACTCAAGTGTCAATTTTTAACAGGATAGAATAAAGGCCTGGCAGGAAGCTTACTAAAAAATTATACAGGAAATAAAAAATAAATTATTTAGTAAATATATTGCACTTTAATAGAGTCAAATGATATAAAGAGTAAGGATATGGATATTTATTTTATTATTATTTTATCAATGATTATTGTATCTGGTTTATCACTGCTTATGTTTGGAATATCTGTACTTCTCCCCAGCAGACCGAATAAAAAGAAGCAAGAGGGTTCAAAATTACTTCTTCTTCCGGACAAAACAAATCCAAGTATTGAAAAATATTAAAGAAGCACGCAAAACACAGCAAATGGGAGTGTCTCTTAACCCCATACTTAAGTATAGGGTTAAGAGATATTTACGTTTCTAAGTTCAATTATTTTCTCCCGAATTTCTTTATAAAAATGCTCATAAGCTTTCCACTCTATATACTTAGAAAAACATTCATCAATGACAGATTTTTATTTATTTAAAAAACTCATAATCACTTATTCCGGATGAACAAAAACGTCTGTGGTAGTACCGACGTACCCTTCATCAAGAATAATTAAGTTCAAATCAAAAGATGTCTCACCAGCCGGTATCTGATCCATCAGGTTGATCGCTTTTGTTTCATAACCAAAAGGAGCACTATTGGGTATATTAAAAACTGTTCCAGCAACAGTAGCCGGTTGGGGAATGTCTATAATATCACCAGTAGATTTTAACCTGGCTGAAGAACCCTGTGCTGCGTAGACCCAGCGTTTTGATATTGGGCTTGATGGTGTTTTACGGTATTCCACAAGGAGTAGATTGTCCCACCCAACTCGAGCTGTACCAGCCAGATTTCCGGATAAATATAATTTAGTGCATTTGCCTACATTCATATACAATCTTGTTCCTCCAATACTAGCCAGGTTATTGCCATTGGGAACAAAACTATAATCAGGATTAACTCCATTCTTGTCGGTGAAAAATTGGGTGGAGTCCATTGGAACATAACTGATAATTTGAATTGGTTGATTGCCACAAACGTTAACTGCTGTTTGAGCACTAAATTTTAAATACCCATCAACGTAACCACAATTACCTTGAGCATCTCGTAGTATAAAGTGGATGGGTCTATTACTTGTAGAAAACCCGGACCCTAACACGATACGTTCTAATGAAATTTTTTTGTTTGTCTTTTCAGAATCTGTAATTGGATAGTAATAGTAATTACTATTGTTATAAACCTGAACGAAAAGATCTTTTACATCTCCTTCCGAATCTGAAAATTCAAAAGAACCGCTGAGAGCCTGTCCGGGTGTAGATTCAGCTATTACTAAGTTAGCTAATTTTGGTGCAGACGTAGTATTATTAATGCACGTTGGTTGATTACCTGAGTATTTGGTACCCCCTATAAAATCCAAGTTTTCACCCTCTTGACCCATAACAAAAACGTCGGTGGTGCTACCAACTGTACCATAATCAAGAACTATGAAAGTCAGTTCGAAACTAGTACTCCCCTCAGGTATTTGTGTCATCAAATCAATGGCTTTGGGTTCATGACCAAAAGGGGCACCATTAGGTATACCTATATCTGAACCCGGTACAGTAGGTATCCTTGCCTGAGTTATCGACTCTCCTGTTGAAATAAGCTTAAGAGAAGTATCATCATAAGAACCATAATACCAGCGTTTAGATACGGGGCTTGAAGGTGTTACACGGTATTCTACTACCAGCAGGTTATCCCAACCAATAGGTTTAGTTCCTTCCTTATTTCCTGCTAAAACCAGTTTTCGACAAGTTCCCATATTAAAAAATACTTTTGAACCTCCAATCGAAGACATTTGAATCCCACTACCTGTAATGTAGTCAGGATTAATACCATTTTTTTGACGATATGATTCTGTAGAACCACTTGGTACTGAATAGATAATTTGGAAAGGCTCTGAACTGCAATTGAATGTGTAGCTACCACCACTGCCTGCTGCTGCAAGAGCAATTGCTATGTTTGTATTTTTGGCGGAGTCATCATTTTTTTTGGTTAAACCTAAAGGTTCTGTTATTTGACTACAATTAATAAATAAAAAAATATTCATTAACAACAGTAATAAAAATTTCATCTGAAATTACCCCTATGTAAAGTTCTTTCTTCCATTTTCTTACAATTCAACTAAATCGATTCATACCACCTAATTATGTTGGATTAATGAAATAAATAGAAAGTTCTCCATACTGGTTTTGGATAAAAAATCGGTCAATATCTATATTTGGTTTTTTGAATATTATAAAAAAAAGTAATTACTCAGCGAAAAAAAGACCTGTACAAGAAAAGCAGGATAAGACAGGAGTGAATTGTGAATTTCCCAAACCGGAGGGTTAATCTCCGGCTTGGGAAAGTGTAAAAACCCATATTGTAGCAAACCTGTATTGTTCTTAGCATTCGGGATGCCGAGCTCAAAGAAATAAAAAAATCTTTTTTACCGTATATATACTGCGATTTAAGTTTTTCTTAAAATTATAGCTCTGTTTGGTGTTTTGCGTGGTTCTTGAATCACCTCCGGCCATATCCTTACCCACAATTAACCTAACCCCCGCCTTCCCCATTTCGACAGGCTCAATGACCGGGGAAGGAGCCGCTTCGCGAAGATGCTCTATTTTTTCCTGGTTATCAAACATCGCAAGGATACCTTAAAATGATAAAATCTCCCCCTTTCCTGCGACTTGTGCTGAGCGAGGTGTTAGCCTGAGCCGAAGCAAAGCGAATTAGGAAAGGGGGACTGAGGGGGATAGGTAAAAAACTTATGGGTAAAGAGATGCCTGCGAGGAAAGGGGAGCGTCTCTTAAGTCCATACTGTCCATCTCCTATCTCTACCTCAAATTGAAATAGGAGGTTAAGAGATATTTCCGTTTCCAAGCTCAATGATTTTCTCCCGAATTTCTTTATAAAAAAATCAAGCAATGGCTATTGGATGATCGAATTCTTGTCCAGAGTTATCATAGCTGAATTATATTATCCGAAATTGGCCTGTCAAATTTATTTCTAGACCAAAATTCTGTTTAGTGCTTTTCTTGTTATCCGATGGAAACACAGGTATTATTAGAAACAGTTAAAAAGCTACCGGAAGAGGCAAACAGGAGTTATACGATTTTTTAGAAATCCGCATCCCGGATATACCATGCAAGACATTGTCAGTGAACTGGAAAGTGAACCTGGCATGAAATTGCAGAGAGAGAACGATACAGCTGTACTTTCTGAAAGGGAAAGCCGATTACTAAAAAAAATCAACCGGACAGCACCGGAGCTCATTCAAAAACAATACGATGTTCTTATGGGAAAGAAGAGAGATGAAAACCTTAGTGAAATAGAATATGAGAATCTTATGGAATTAACTTCCTTTAAAAATTGAGTGTCGCTATTTTAAAAAAATTGTTATAGTTAATTCCAGCTTTAATTATCCATCCTGCTTTTACTAGCTCTCCTGTATCATTACAGTCTTAAATGTAAAGTCTGTAAACAAAAAGAAGTAGGGAATGCAATAATATTTACATTCAGTATATTAGTACACAGTTATTAACAAAAATACTATATACACTGAGAGTTTATATATGGAAGTGTCACTACTTCTTACTAAACTTGAAAGTATGCACTACATATTTTTGCACCAGCGGCGGTGGAAACGTCCAGCCAGAAATCTTCTGCCCAAGGCAGGAGTGAAAGCTTTTTTCCAATGGGCTTAAAATTACAGCCGGTTTGATAACCTTACCATCGGTGTCGATTTGCCAGTCCATTTTTACTTCACCATCTGTTATTTTTGGATTTTGTTTTAGATACTCCTTATAGCAGTCCTGAAGCTCATCATATCCTTTGATAATTCGATTTTTCACCTGGTTTTGTAAATAAGGGTCGATTGTTTTTCCACCGTCCTTTGTTTTTTGCTGCTGGCTCTGGCTAAGAAGAAGTGCCATTTGCTTTTCTCGCATACTATCACGATGAAGTAGATAAGCGATGATTAAAACAGCAGTAATTCCTATTGTGATACTCGTTGAATGTTGTTTCATAAAATTCACTTTATTTTAATTTAAAGATATAAACAGCACCGGAATTAGATGCCGCTCCTGCGTCCGTAATGCTGGCATTATCTGTGTTATTGATACTTGTAGAACCATTATCCTCTAAATTGGCCCCTACAACAACATAACCACCGCTGACAGATACAGAAAGACCAAAAGCATCACTTGCGCCTGCATTGGAAGCTTTGAGATATGCATCCAGAATCCAATCCCCGGTAGAACTATCCCTTTTAAAGATATAAGCCGCACCTATAAAACTGGTAGTTCCAGTATCTGTAATACTGGCATTATCTGTGTTATTGATACTAGTAGAAGTATTACCCTCTTGATAAGCCCCTACAACGGCAAAATCACCGTTAATAGATACAGAAATGCCAAAATAACTAGATGCCGCTGCATTGGAAGCTTTGAGATATGCATCCTGAGACCAATCCCCTGTGGAACTATTCCTTTTAAAGATATACGCTGCACCGGATTGAGTGGCAGTTCCTACATCTGTTATGCTGACATTATCTGTATTATTGATACTTGTAGAACTATTATCCTCTTGATGAGCCCCTACAATAGCATAATCACCGCTGATGGATACAGAATTACCAAATTGATCAGCTGCTTCTGCATTGGAGGCCTTTAAATAGGCATCCTGAATCCAATCCCCGGTAGAACTATCCCTTTTAAAGATATAAGCCGCACCTACGTTAGTGACAGTTCCGGCATCTGTAATGCTGGCATTATCTGTATTATTGATACTTGTTGAAGTATTACCCTCGTTATAAGCACCTACAACTGCATAATCACCGCTGATAGATACAGAAATACCAAATTGATCAGATGCCTCTGCATTGGAAGCTTTGAGGTAGGCATCCTGTGACCAATCCCCGGTAGAACTGTTCCTTTTAAAAATATAGACAGCACCGGAAGAAGCGGCAGTTCCGGCATCTGTAATGCTGGCATTATCTGTGTTATTGATACTTGTAGAACTATTACCCTCTACATTAGCTCCTACAACAACATAATCACCGCTGATAGATGCAGTAATACCAAATTTATCACCAGATCCAGCATTGGAGGTCTTGAGATATGCATCCTGAGACCAATTACCAGTTGAACTATCCCTTTTAAAGATATAAGCCGCACCGGTATTAACGACTGTTCCTGCATCTGTAATAGAAGCGTTATCTGTGTTATTGATACTTGTAGAACTATTACCCTCTCCATAAGCCCCTACAACTATATAATCACCACTGATAGATACAGAATTACCAAAATAATCAGATGCTCCTGTATTGGAGGCCTTTAGATAGGCATCCTGAGACCAATCCCCGGTAGAACTATTCCTTTTGAAGATATAGACTGCACCGGAAGAAGCGGCAGTTCCTGTATCTGTAATGCTGGCATTATCTGTGTTATCGATACCTGTAGAACTATTGCTCTCTCCATTAGCACCTACAACTAAATAATCACCACTGACAGTAGATACGGATCTACCAAAATTATCACCAGCTCCAGCATTGGAAGCCTTGAGATAGGCATCCTGAACCCAGGTACCAAGAACTTTAATGCTGATAGTGGCTGTGGTATTTCCAGCACTATTGGTAGCGGTAATTGTATAAGAGGTAGCTGACTGAACTGTGGTTGGTGTTCCACTAATGACACAGGTAGTAGCAGCAATGCTTAGTCCGGCAGGTAGAGTAGGACTTGCTGTACAACTCGTAACAGTTCCTGTCACAGTGGGTGTCTGGGTTGTAATCGATAAATTTTGTGTAAATGTAAATGGGCTACCGCTGTAGGTTACTGTAGGCAGTGATATTGTTGTAGTCTCGGCTTCTGCTATCTGAATTAAAGTCGCTGGATCTATGCTTACTGCTGGAGTTGTTTCTGTCGCCGGAGTATTGCTGGCAGTTGGTATTGTTTCAATAATAACTCCTGCTGACACCGGACTGGTTTGTAGAGTAGTCGGCACTGTTACAGGCAGGTTGGCCGGGTTCTGACTCAGTTCTGTAAGAGTTTCTTTTGTGGAATAACCTGTCAGGTCGATTTTAATATCGCCTTTGTCCTCTGCTGGTGTTTTGACAGTGAAGATATTTAGTTTTCCGGCCTCGGCTTTTATGGTATAGTTGCCACTAGCATCGGTAATGGTTCCGGAGGTCGTGTCTGTAATGGCTTCTTCAGCAAGGTATTCACCGGAGCAGGAATAGGCTGTATAACGGGATATGCCTGCTTCCAATTTTTTTGTATAAAAATACCGGATGAGCTGGCCGGACTGAATGTTCCTTACTTTCGCAATCTGCCTTGCCTGCGGATTGTTAGTTGTACCCAAATATAGTACATAGCAGCCATCAGAAGACTTTTTACTGAAATTATCCGGTTTGATGATTTTTATACACTGAATAGAGCTTGACGCAAGACTATAGTCCGCACATCGAATCTTTTCCACTGCCGAACCGGCCCGAATAGATGTGGCGGTGCTTATGCCGGTTGTATTCTGGCTCATAACAGCATAAGCCATCGGTTTGCCATTGCCATCTTTGAGCTGGCCTTTGACTGAAAGGTAAAGCTTTGTCCCGGAACTGATCTGAAAGAACCGGATAAGATTATTTGTAATAGATGTATCCTTACCGCTGAAAAAAGGAACTCTGGAGCAGTATGACAAAACAAAATTTAGAATGAATAAAAATAAGAATAATTTGTTGCTTTTCATTATTACTTTCCTTCCTAAAACTAAACCTATGAATATAGTAATATTATAGCAAGAAATTAAATTTTGAATCTCCTAAATTTGTTTCTGATTGTTCTTTTCCTCTTATCCAGAAAGGGAAACCAACTCAAAATGCATTTGTAGAAAGTTTTAATGGCAAGTTTCGGAATGAATGTTTGAATGAAAATGGGTTTAAAGACTTAAAGGAAGCAAAACAAATCATTTCAGAATGGAGAGAACACTATAATAGCTCAAGACCACATAGTGCTCTTGGAGGAATTTCTCCATTTGAATATTTGAAAAAAATTGCTTGATAGGGAGATTTACACCATTACGATTGGTAGTGGTGGGGCATGTCAATCCAGATTTTTGGAAATGGTTTTATGGAAGGCTCTAAAGTTATTATCGAAGGATTAAACCCTTTTATCGCGGAATGGATATCACCGAATGAAATAAAAGTTGAATTGAAGGAACTACCCAAACCCGGTCTGAAAAAGATAACAATAGTTCCGCAGACGGGAAGTATAATCGAATTGGATAAAGCTATAGAGTTTGAATAGTAGGGAAAAATACAGAGCGATTTTTTTTTTCATATACAGGTAGTCAGTGATTCCATAAATAGCCAATAAATGTATAGTAAATATTCTGGACAGTTTTCCCCCAATATAATTTCCTGACATTCTCATGAATTCCGAAAACATCCATGATAAGTTTTTTAAGTCCCTGATGACAGAGAAGGAAAATGCAATCGACTTCTTCCAAAACTATCTACCACCCGAACTACTAAAGGAAATCGACCTTGAAACTCTCGAATTAGAAAAGGAAAGCTTTGTAGATGATAAGCTAAAAGAAGGCTTTTCGGATGTTCTCTACCGGGTAAAGATTCACCAAAAAACCGGGTATTTATACACACTCTTTGACCATAAAAGTAGACCCGGAAAGTATACCGCATTGCAACTTTTGAAATATATTTTATCTATCTGGGAAAGACATCTGAAGTTAAACAAAAATAGGGGTAAGCTGCCCATCGTTCTCCCGATAGTTCTTTACCACGGTAAAAGCCGCTGGAGAAGCGGCACCAGTCTCAAACCGATAATCGAACATCTACCGGCCTATGAAAGCTATATACCGGATTTTCAGTATAGACTTTATGACCTATCCAAATATTCAGATGAAGAAATCAAAGGGAATGTGATCTTACAAACGGCTTTTCACCTGCTGAAAAACATCTTTTCCTCGGAACTGGAAGAGAGACTACCCAGAATATTCAAACTATTCGAGAAGCTACAGGATGAAAGCAGGGCCTTGAGATGGATAGAAATAACCATGCGCTACCTGGTAAGGAGTAGCACCGAAATAACACTTGACAGCCTGAAAAAAGTAGCTGAAAATATCAATCTGGAAGGAGTAAGTAAGAATACAATGCCAACAATCGCAGAGACACTCATTAAAGAAGGCTATGAAAAAGGGATTGCTAAAGCGGATCTGCGTGCAAAGCGGGAAAAGCGCAAAGAAAAGCTTCGTACTGCTATGAACCTAAAGAAAGCAGGGGCAGAACTTGCCTTTATCGCAAAAATCACCGAACTTGAAGAAGTTTACCTGGATCGCTTTTTCAAAAAAGCGAAACTTTAAACTTGCGAAATTACTAAATTCAGTCATATCAAAATAAATCTTTCATCATTTAAAAACGGAGAATAAAGTATTAAAATTTAGCTTTCTCCAAACAGTGATTCCATAAATAGCTAATAAACGTATAGTAAATCTTCTGGACAGTTTTCCCCCAATATAATTTCCTGACATTCTCATGAATTCTGAAAACATCCATGATAAGTTTTTCAAGTCCCTGATGACAGAGAAGGAAAATGCAATCGACTTCTTCCAAAACTATCTACCACCCGAACTACTAAAGGAAATCGACCTTGAAACTCTCGAATTAGAAAAGGAAAGCTTTGTAGATGATAAGCTAAAAGAAGGCTTTTCGGATGTTCTCTACCGGGTAAAGATTCACCAGAAAAACGGGTATTTATACACACTCTTTGACCATAAAAGTAGACCCGGAAAGTATACCGCATTGCAACTTTTGAAATATATTTTATCTATCTGGGAAAGACATTTGAAGCTAAACAAAAATAGGGGTAAGCTGCCCATCGTTCTCCCGATAGTCCTTTACCACGGTAAAAGCCGCTGGAGAAGCGGCACCAGTCTGAAACCGATAATCGAACATCTACCGGCCTATGAAAGCTATATACCGGATTTTCAGTATAGACTTTATGACCTATCCAAATATTCAGATGAAGAAATCAAAGGGAATGTGATCTTACAAACGGCTTTTCACCTGCTGAAAAACATCTTTTCCTCGGAACTGGAAGAGAGACTACCCAGAATATTCAAACTATTCGAGAAGCTACAGGATGAAAGCAGGGCCTTGAGATGGATAGAAATAACCATGCGCTACCTGGTAAGGAGTAGCACCGAAATAACACTTGACAGCCTGAAAAAAGTAGCTGAAAATATCAATCTGGAAGGAGTAAGTAAGAATACAATGCCAACAATCGCAGAGACACTCATTAAAGAAGGCTATGAAAAAGGGATTGCTGAAGCTAAGCGGTTGGCAGATCTGCAAACAAAGCGAGCAGAAAGGAAGGGAAAACTTCGTACTGCTATAAACCTAAAGAAAGCAGGGGCAGAACTTGCATTTATCGCAAAAATCACCGAATTTGATGAAGTTTACCTGAATCGCTTTTTTTGTCGACTTGGTGAAGAGTTCTAATAAGATCCGAAACGTATTCTTTATACACATAATCTCCAAACCGGACGCTTCACTTCAGCCTGGCTCAGTTAGCGGGAATCGGAGACTGAGTAGCGAAGCGTATCGAAGTCCCGATGGGCTACGCTTTCTCAAGTCGGATATTAAAGTAGCCGGACGGGAAAAAACAACCTGATAAAAAACATATCCCTGAGACATAAGGATCTAAACTCCATAGTATAAAATTACTATTCAATTTCCCCTATACCCAAAAAAGTGGTATGTTATAGGAAAAACTGTGAATGTGAGGTGCAAATCACTTACAGCTTTCTTATCCTGCATTTATCTATCCAAATATACTTGCAGGGTATTACCAATCCTGTATTGGTTCACATGAGAATAATTGGAAACTTGCTAAATAAAAGGAACATCTCGGAATGAACAAACAAGCAATAAAGATAACGGCTCCGCTGATCGTCTTTGCAGCATTAGCCATTCTCATCTTTTCCCCTTCCAAACATGAAGGGTATGCTCCCGACCAACCGATTCCCTTTAACCATAAACTTCACGCAGGTGACAACAAGATGGACTGTCGGTACTGCCATACAACGGTAGAAACTTCAGCTCATGCCAGTGTGCCACCGACCGGAACCTGTATGAACTGCCATATCCTGGCAGCTCAGGATAATCCGAACATCAAGTGGTTGAAAGAAATGCACAAGAATGACAGGCCAATCGAGTGGATAAAGGTTCATGACCAGCCCGATTTCGTGTTTTTCAACCATTCAAGGCATATTTCCCGGGGGGTAGATTGTTCGAAATGCCACGGAAACGTAGCCGAGATGGAAAAGGTGAAGCAAGTGGAATCTTTAAACATGGGTTATTGTGTGAATTGCCATAGAGAAAACAACGCGCCGAATGACTGTTCAACGTGTCACAGGTAAGAATTAGGAGTTTATACTAAATGTCCGAATTACGAAATTTTCAAAACGAAAAGAAGTTACACTGGCAATCTTACGAAACAAAGAGTAGGGAAGACCTAACAGATCTGCAAAATCAGGAGTTTTATACTTCTCCTGATTCCCTGATAGAAAGGATGAAAACGGGTAAATTTGACCGCAGCACCTTTCTAAAACTCATGGGTGCTTCCATGGCGATGACCACCCTGAATTGTGTACGTAAGCCGGTTGAGAAAATAATTCCCTACGTAAATGCACCGGAAGAAGTGAAACATGGTCATTCTTTATTCTACTCCTCTACCTGTAGAACCTGTTCAGCCGGTTGTGGAGTTTTGGTACGGTCTAAGGATGGAAGGCCTTTAAAGTTAGAAGGTAATCCCGACCATATCGGAAGTCGCGGAGGTCTCTGCGCTTCCGGTCAGGTTAGTATCTTTGACCTGTACGACCCGGAAAGAACCCGTGAACCCATGATGCTGAGTAAGGGAGACGCGAAGAAGTCTGATTGGAAATCACTCGATGAAGCAGTAAAGAAAGCTTTAACTGCGAATCCCGGTAAAACGAGGATATTGACTTCTCCTATCAATTCTCCTACAGCCCGCGAAGTTCTCGAAAAGTTCTTAGCTGCAAATGGGGGAGGGGAAATTGTAGAATTTTCAGCTACCGGAGCTGAAGAAGCGATTGCTCTGGCTTCAGAAAAATCCTATGGACGTTCGGTAGTTCCGAATTACCATTTTGATAGGGCGAGGGTTGTGGTTTCTATCGATGCAGATTTCCTCGGAACCTGGATTTCACCGGTGGAATTTACCAAGCAATTTGCCGGAAGAAGAAAGATTAAATCCGATACAGGTGAAATCAATACCTATTATGCTATAGAATCTGTTCCTACAGTTACCGGCTCAAATGCAGATGCCAGGTTAGCTATTAAACCTGGAGATCAAAGAAAAGCTGCATTCGCTCTGGCTCTGGCCTTAGCTGAATTAGGTGCAGGAGTTCCGGCTGCTGTTTCGGCTTATAAACTGGATACGCTTTGTTCTGAGCTGGGAGTTCCAAAGGCTTCTTTTCAAAAAGTTGCAAAAGAACTCTGGGCAGCGAAAGGAGCTTCTCTGATTGTTGCAGGTGGAGTATCTGCTTCAACAGAAGATGCAGTGGAGCTACAGGTCGCCGTAAATATGTTGAACTCTATCCTGGGTAATGACGGAATTACGGTTAATCATGCAAGTCCTCGTGCTGAGGGTGTAAATTATACAGGTAATCTTAAAAAATTAGTTTCAGAATTAAAAAGTAAGTCGGTAGGGGTTCTATTTATTACCAATCTGAACCCGGCCTATCAACTTCCTAACCTGAAATGGAAGGAACTTCTCGGAGGAGCAGCTTTAACTGTTTCTTTGAGTGACAGAGTCGACGAGACTGCCGGTCTTTCTAACTGGCTTGCTCCAACAAGCCATTTCCTTGAATCCTGGGGAGACGTTGAGGCAGTTAAGGGAGTAGTCAGTATTCAACAGCCTGCTATCCGCCCTCTTTTCGATACTCGTTCCGTTGAAGAATCTTTTATGAAGTGGACAGGAATCGAAAGTTCCTACTACGAATTATTAAAATCTAAATATACTGCGCGTCTGGGTGGTAATCGTGCCTGGGAAGATTTTCTTCGACTGGGTATAATTCCGGGAACTCAAACAGCCGGTACAGCCGGAAGTCGTGGGTTTAACGGAGCTTCGGTAAGTTCTCTTGGAAATAGTACTAAAGGCCTGAGCTTATCGCTTTATGAAACAGTAGGTCTGGGAGATGGTTCCGGAGCGAATAACTCTTTGCGTCAGGAACTTCCGGATCCAATTTCAAAAATTACCTGGGACAACTATGTAGCTATTTCACCTACCCTGGCTACAGAAAAGGGTTTAAAATCAAACGATGTAGTTGCCGTCAGTGTTAATGGGAAAAAGATTGATTTGCCCGTTCAAATCCAACCGGGAATGCATAAAGAGGCCGTGGGAATTGCTATTGGATATGGCAGAACCGCAGCCGGTAGCGTTGGAAATGGCATAGGTGTAAATACCTATGAGCTGGCAAAACTGAATGGTGGACTTTTACAGTATTCCGGTTTAAGCGTAAGTCTGGAAAAAACCGGGAAAACCTATAAACTGGCTTCCACTCAGGATCACCACATGATGAACCCGACCGCAGTTCCGGGACAAAAACCCAGAACAGGTATCGCCGGTTCTCTTCTAAAACCTTATGCCCATGAAAGACCGCTTATCTACTCTCAGAGTTTTGCAGACTGGAAAAAGCAGCCTAAGACTCCCGATGTAGAAATACCGAACATTAAAGACGGTAAGGGAAATATAGTAAAATCCAAAGGAATGAACGACGCGTTTATCTACGGACCGCAGAGATGGGGCTTATCTATTGACCTGACCCTCTGTACCGGATGTTCTGCCTGTGTAGTAGCCTGCCAGGTTGAAAACAACATTCCGGTTGTAGGACGGGATGAAGTTCGTGTCGGACGGGAAATGCACTGGTTACGGATTGACAGATATTACATAGGAAACCCGGAAGAACCGGAAACTATGGCGATTGCTCATCAACCGGTAATGTGCCAGCACTGTGAGAATGCTCCCTGTGAAACCGTTTGCCCTGTGGCAGCTACAGTACATGGTAACGAAGGAACCAACGACATGGTATATAACCGTTGCGTGGGAACTCGTTATTGTTCCAATAACTGTCCGTATAAAGTAAGACGTTTTAACTGGATGAACCACTGGAATGGAAAAGATACTGTGAAAGCACCGAGGTATCTTGGTTTTAACCCGGATGTTACAGTTCGTTCCCGCGGGGTTATGGAAAAATGTACTTTCTGTAATAGTCGAATTGCTGAAAAGAGAATCGCTGCAAAGAATGCCGGTCGTGATACGGTAAAAGATGGTGACTTAAAGACAGCCTGTCAGGAGTCCTGTCCTGCTGATGCGATTACTTTTGGTAATATTAATGATCCGAAATCCATAGTATCGGGTAGCTTTAATGATAAGAGAAGTTACAAGATCCTGGAATTCATCAACACGATCCCCTCTGTGACTTACCTAAGCAGAGTTAGAAATTCGGTATAAGGCGGATAAGTAATTATGTCAATGTCAGAAGCAGTAAAACAAGAATTGGGAATTACTCCGCTGGTTGAGGGCGGAAAAAATTATAAGGACGTTTCGGACGATATCTCAAGGCCGGTCGAGAGCTTTCCCACTAAACTCTGGTGGGGGGCTTTTACCCTTTCTCTGAGTATTCTCCTGATGTTCCTCGGAATCATCGGTTACCTCATGTATGAAGGTCTTTATATCCTCGGGGTTAATAATCCTGTAGGTTGGGGATTCTTCATTGTAAACTTCGTTTTCTGGGTCGGTATCGGTCACGCGGGAACTCTAATTTCCGCGGTTCTATTCCTGTTCCGGCAGAAGTGGAGAACCGGTATTAACCGTGCCGCAGAAGCGATGACCATCTTTGCAGTTTTAACGGCTGCCAGTCAGTTGATTATTCACATCGGACGTCCCTGGTTTGGGTTCTGGCTTTTCCCCTATCCGAACGAAAGAGGACCTCTCTGGGTGAACTTCCGCTCTCCTTTGATCTGGGATACTTTTGCGGTTTCTACTTACTTTGCAGTATCGGTGGTATTCTGGTATATAGGTTTAATCCCGGATATTGCTACTATACGTGATAGAACGGAACACAAACTCAAGAAAATGGTGTATAGCGCTCTATCTTTTGGTTGGGTAGGTTCAAATAGAAGCTGGTCTCATCTTGAGATGGTATCTTTGATACTTTCAGCCCTTTCGACTCCTCTCGTTCTTTCGGTTCACACGATAGTGAGCTTTGACTTTGCGGTTTCAATTCTTCCCGGATGGCACACTACTATCTTTCCTCCTTACTTCGTTGCCGGTGCGATTTTCTCCGGTTTTGCGATGGTAGTAACCCTGATGGTAATTGCCAGACAAGTATTTAACCTGAAAGAATATATTACATTGAAACACCTTGAAAATATGAACAAGGTGATCATGGTAACAGGTTTAATGGTGGGTCTGGCCTACGGAACTGAGTTTTTCATTGCCTGGTATTCCGGTAACGAATATGAAGGTTTTGCTTTCGTAAACCGTGCTTTCGGTCCTTACGCCTGGGCCTACTGGATTATGATATCCTGTAACGTAATTTCACCCCAGATTTTCTGGTTTAAAAAATTGAGAACCAGTATTCCTGTTATGTTTGCAGCTTCTATCTTTGTAAACATTGGAATGTGGTTTGAACGTTTTGTGATTGTAATGACTCTGCACCGCGACTTCCAACCTTCGAGCTGGGCACTTTATGTTCCAACAAAATTTGATGTGCTTCTCTTGATTGGTTCCTTTGGACTATTTTTTACACTCTTCTTGCTTTTCTGTAGAGTGCTTCCTGTGATTGCGGCTGCCGAAGTGAAATCTGTTATGCCTACTAAAGGAGGACATCACTGATGCCTATTCCAAAGATTTTACCGGAACAATTTCATACTTATAAAGAAGCTGAAAAAGGAGTATTCGGGCTTTTCGATGGGCCCGATGAAATCCTCGAGGCAGCAGAGAAAACCAAAGAAAAGGGATACAGGGGTTTTGAATGTTATACTCCTTACCCTGTTCACGGATTGGACGATGCCACCGGTATTGCTCGTTCCGGGATTCCCTGGATTACATTTTTTATGGGAATTTTTGGATGCTTCATGGGTTATCTTTTCCCGTATCTGGTTCACTCGGTTGACTGGCCTATTAATTTTTCAGGTAAGGACTTAAATGCCTGGCCGGCTTATGTGCCGGTGATTTTTGAGGTCACTGTGTTCTTTGCTGCAATCTCCTCCGGGGTAGCGTTTCTCTATCTGAGCGGCTGTTTTTCAAACCCCTTAAGGAAACCTTTGCACAAAGATATAACCAGTCATAAGTTTGCGCTCTGGATTCCGGCAGATGCAACAGGTTATAAAGAAGAAGAGGTCAAGACATTTATTACCGGACTCGGAGCCAAAGAAGTTACGGTTGTGAAATAAGGTCAGAGGAAATACATGAAAATAAAACACTTAATATTATTTCTAATCGCTATTTCGCTTCTTTCTGCAGGCTGTAATCGCAAGGTTCCGGCCATGGAATATTTTCCGGATATGGCGGATTCCTATGCAGTTGAATCTCAGGAAGCGGATTACTTTGCAAAAAATAGTTCAGGAGCGAGAATTCCTCCTGAAGGAACGGTTCCGAGAGGATTTTATCCTTATCCGTATCCGGCAGATAAATACCCCACTCCGGAGACTTTAACCAATCCGGAAAAAGGGCTAAGCAATCCCGTTACGAAAAAGACACTGGCAGTTTACAAAAGAGGTGAGGAAAGATACCAGATTTACTGTACACCCTGCCATGGAGTAAGGGGAGAAGGAAATGGAACAGTTGTAGGTCCCAAACCTCGTTTTGCTTATGCAGTGCCACCTCTGGTTTCTGAAAAAATTCAGGGCTGGTCAGATGGACAGATTTATCATATCATAACCAATGGTAGAGGTTTAATGGGAAAATATGCGCCTCAAATTCCTTCGGAAGACAGGTGGAAAATTATACTTTATATTAGAAAGCTTCAAGAAGCTCATAATAAAAAGGTTGCAAATAGGTAGGAGACAATGGCAGCAAAGATAAACGAAAATGAACTCAATTTTAAGATGCCTTCCGATTTGAAATTCAAACTCATCGGAATGATGGTTATCGGGATAGTAAGCTTTGTAGTCGCCTTCATCACTATGGGACATACTGCTTCCCGCCATGATGGTGGGCACAGTAACCCGGCCTGGTCTGCTCTGCTTGTCGCTACCTTTTTTATTATTGGAATTGCACTTGCTGGAACTTTTTTTACGGCTATAAGCCATATAACAGGTTCCTATTGGTCGGTTACCGTAAGAAGGATTACAGAATCCTACGGTCTTTTTTTACCGGTTACTATACTTTTAGTAGGAGCTCTGGCCTTCGGTATTCACGATCTTTTTGAATGGTCACATCCGGAAGTAGTAGCGAAAGACCACCTGATAAAACATAAGAGTGCCTGGTTAAACTCCGGTTTCTTTGTAGGTAGATTGGTGTTTTTTACCCTGATCTGGTCCCTTTTTGGATGGCTTTTCTATAAGAACTCGGTAAAACAGGATTCAGGTAAAGACTTGAAACATACACATGCAAATGTGAAGCTTTCAGCGGCTTACCTGATAATTTTTGCTCTGACTTTTTGTGTGGCTTCTTTTGACTTACTCATGTCCTTAACTCCGCACTGGTTTAGCACCATGTTTGGAATTTATAGCTTCGCCGGAATGTATCAGGCGGGACTTTCTTCCTTCATCGTGGTAATTGCCGTATTAAAAAAATCAGGTTACCTCGGTGATACAGTAAACGAAAACCATATCCATGATATCGGTAAGTTTATGCTTTCTTTCTGTGTATTCTGGGCTTATATAGGTTTCAGCCAGTTCATGTTAATCTGGTATGCCAATATTCCTGAAGAAACTTTCTGGTATGAGCAGAGAATGGTGGGCGGATGGATGCCTCTTACAATTCTATTGCCTATTATCAAGTTCATTGTGCCTTTCCTGCTTCTTCTGAATAGACCGAGCAAGAGAGATTTAGGATACCTTACAAAAGTAGCTATATATATCGTTATAACTCAGTTTATAGAGTTATACTGGATTGTATTTCCGAGTAATTTTGAAACCTTCACTTTTTTCGGTCTTCTGGTATCCTTTGGTGTGACTATTGGTATGGCAGGACTTTTTGGATTTATTATCTTTAAGGTTCTGGAAGGTGCAAAGTTAATTCCCGTAGGGGATCCGAGACTGGAACAGTCTTTACACCATCACCAGTAAGGAGGATAAAATGAAGAATATGATAAAAATACTCAGCATAATCCTGATTGGACTTTTTGCTTATAATTGTAGTAGTAAAGCAGAAGTGACTTTTGATACAGCTCTTTATTCTGATAAAGAAATGAAGAATAAAATAGCTGATGTTAAAAAAGGAACTGTAGTAACCGCTATTAACTATCGTAACCATAACACCTCCTGGGCTCCAAGACCTTATGTTCAGGTGAAATTAAACAGCCAGGTGGGCTATATCTCTTCCCGTAAGCTGGTTATCGGGCAAGACCCGGCAAAGTCTGTTTTTACCTGGGGTTGGAGAGGTGATTATAAACCCTTTTATGACCCCAAGGATTCAAGGTATAATGGCAAAGGAAAGGAATTTTCCAATCTTGCAAAACTCCCAAAAGATAAAATCCCCCTCGAAAAACTCCTGGAAGGTACTCAACTGGATAAGTAAATATCGATACTTTTTGGTAGACTTCCATACTGGCGGCCCTAAAAAAGCCGCCTTTTTTATTTGTTGAGAGTTTTTTTAACTTTTTATTCAATGTTGTAAAGAAGCTTTTAAAAGGTAGATCTATGAGCCAGGAACCTTTGAACATACAGGATGGTTATGTACTATCACGAGAATTAGAGGAAGCGGTTTTGACAGCGGAGATTACAGGTCGTCCCCTGCTGGTAAAAGGAGAGCCCGGAACAGGGAAAACTTTGCTTGCTGAACATATATCCCTAAAAAAGAAGCGCCCTCTATTTCAATGGCATGTCAAATCTACAAGTCTCGCAAAAGAAGGTTTGTATTTTTATGATGCAGTTTCACGTTTGAACGACTCTCGTTTTCCTGATGAAGAAACAGGAAGAAATGTTCATAATATCGAGGATTATATTCGCCTCGGTCCATTAGGGGAAGCTTTTACACTAGAAAAGACCTGTATTGTTTTAATTGATGAAATTGACAAGGCTGATATTGAGTTTCCGAATGATTTACTTTTAGAATTGGATCGAATGCGCTTTGTAATTACAGAAACCGGTAAGGTAGTTGAAGCAAAAATTCGGCCTCTCTTTATTATTACTTCGAATAATGAAAAAGAATTACCCGATGCTTTTTTAAGAAGATGTATCTTTCATTTCATTGAATTCCCGGATAAGAAAATGATGGAAGAAATCATCCTGGCCCATTTTCCGGATATTCAACATAGCTTATTAAATACCTGCATTTCTACGTTTTACAAACTAAGGCAGATAAGCGATCTGAGAAAGAAGCCTTCAACCAGTGAATTGCTAGATTGGATTCATGTGTTACTATATCAGGGAGCAGACCTCAGGGGTATGCAAAGAATTCCTTATATAGGAACACTTATAAAGAATGAAGAAGATTTAATGAATTTTGCAAGTCTTTTTCATGTAGTAGCTAATGAGAGGAATTGATGTTTACTGATTTCTTTTTCAAAATTAGAAAAAGAAAAGTTCCGGTTAGCACGGGAGAACTTTTAGATTTACTAAAGGCTATAAGAGGAATCACCGAAGAAAGAGGTCCTTTAAGTCTGGAAGAATTTTATTATATTTCTCGTTCCTGCTTAATTAAGGATTTGAAATATTATGATCATTTTGATCTCGCATTTGCGGAGACCTTTAAAAGTTTAGAAGTAACTGATGAAGTATTTCGTAATAAACTAATGGAATGGTTGAATAAAGCCATTAAAAAAGAGTTAAGTGAAAAACAAAAACAGGATGCTCCCAATATGTCTTATGAAGAATTGTTAAATGAATTGGAAAAGAGACTTCAGGAGCAAAAAGAAAGACATGATGGTGGAAATTACTGGATAGGAACCGGGGGAACTTCTCCTTTTGGAAACAGTGGCTATAATCCCCAGGGCTTACGAATTGGAGGAGAATCTAAAAATCGTTCTGCCATTAATTCAGCCAGGGATAGAATTTATAAAGATTATAGAACAGATGAAACCTTAAATATTCGCCAGATAAAATTAGCTCTTAAAAAATTGCGAATATTAAAAAAACAGGGTCCTCTGGAATTGTCTATGGATTTGACGATTCGTAAAACCTGTGAGAACTGTGGAGATTTAGAACTGGTATATGATAGAAATCGCAAGAACAATTTAAAGCTGATTCTCTTAATGGATATTGGTGGAAGTATGAGTCCCCATACCAGAAGAGTTAACCGACTTTTCTCTGCCGGGCACCAGTTAAACCACTTCAAAGAGTTTCATTATTATTTTTTTCATAATATTATTTATGACTATGTGTATGCAGACCAGAGATTAGAAAAACCTGTGGAAGTAGAAAAACTAATGAAACACTTTCGTGAGGATACAAGAGTAATTTTTGTTGGAGATGCACTTATGCATCCCTTTGAGCTTTTTATGCAAACAGGAAGTCTTGATTTTACAGGTTATGATTTGGCTAAAGGAAAAAAAACCGGAATCGATAGGCTGCGGGATATAAAGAATCATTTTCGATATTCGATCTGGTTGAATCCGGAAAGGGAAGTCTACTGGTCTGAGCCTACAGCCGACGCCATAGAAGGAATAATTCCCATGTTTTTCTTGAGTGTTCAGGGTATCGAAGCTGGTGTCAAACGTTTATTAAACTAAAAATATAAGGAAGTATAGATGATCCAGGAACAGGCGCTGAACTCAAAGTTAGACGCAATAAAAACCTATAAAAGTTTTACAATAGAAGAAGTGGAACAATTTGGTAATATACTTTCAAAGCTGGAAGAGGACAAACTTCGACATTTAAATCCCTATACTTTTTCCAAAGAAAATAATTTTTCAGAAGAACAATGTATAGAGTTATTTATACATGCAGCTAAGGTAGGTCTTTTAGATTTTAGTTATAATTTGGTCTGTCCTGCCTGCGGAGGAATTGTTTCTTCTCGGAAAGATTTTCAGACTATACAGGACGATAAATTTCACTGTGCTGCCTGTAATCTGGACACCACCTTTTCTTTGGATGACCAAATAGAAGTGGATTTTTCCATTCACCCCGGGATAAAGAAATTAAAGCCTGTATCCTTACAGAAGTTTGAACAATACTATCGATCTTTTTTTAGTTTGAACTTTGTAAAAGCATCGCAGATAAATTCATATATTATGGAAAGCATTGCAGCTTATGGAGTGATTGAAGCCGATTCTACAAAAGAGTTTTCCATCGAAAAGTCAGAAACTGATATTTGTAGGTTTATCAGTATAGAAAATAATGCAGCAATTGAAATCGTTTATTCCTCTAATTTATTGAAGGGAGAAGAGACTCAAGAAGCTCAGTTTGTTGCCGGTAGCTTTTCTCCTTCTCTTATAGAACTCAGAGCTCACAAATTAAACCTGACAATAAAGAATTTGAGTAAGAAACCTATCAGTATAATTCTTTATAGGCCGGAAAAAAAACGTATCATGGAATTGTTTATAAAGAATCCGATACAAAGGAAAAAGTTTTTAACCGCCAAAGATTTATTTAATAACCAGTCATTTAGAGAATTATTTCGCGTTCAACTTTCTGATGGGTTTAATTTAAATGTAAAAAGTTTAACTATCATGTTTACAGATTTAAGGGGTTCTACGGAGATGTATGATAAAGCCGGGGATCACATGGCTTATAAGTTAGTTCAGGAACATTTCGAAATTCTAATGCGTGTTGTAAAACTTCATTCCGGAGCCATTATTAAAACTATGGGGGATGCTATTATGGCTACTTTTTCCAATCCCATTGATGGTTTTTTAGCTGCAAGAGAAATGATGAAGCGTATTCAGGAAATGAATGAATCCTGGAAGAAAAAGGGATATGAACTCGGCTTAAAAGTCGGTTTAAATGAAGGCTCTGCTCTGGCTGTCAATAATGATGAAAGGATTGATTATTTTGGACAGGCTGTAAATATAGCAGCGAGGGTTCAGGGATTGGCCAAAGCAGGGGAGATATGGATATCAGATTCTATTTATTCTTTTCCCGGTGTAGCTGAAAAAATTTTAGAGAATCATTATCTACTGGAAAGGCAGGAGGCAAGTCTAAAAGGAGTTGGTGGAAAAGCAACAGTATACAGAGTTTATGTAAATTAATAAAGGATATTTATAAGATGCTTAAATATATTATTATAATCTGTTTTTTTATTTATTCCTGTAGTACCGATAAGAAATCTCTTGGATATGATCCAAATTTAGATGTGGTTTCTGAATTCGAAGCTATGAAAGAAAAAGCAAAACAGGAAGGGAAAAAGAGGTTACTTTTAATTTTTGGAGCTAATTGGTGCGGGGATTGTATGGCTATGGATAGAATTTTGGGAGAAAAAGAAATACAGAATGTTTTAGCCGAAAGCTACTTATTAATGAAAGTTGATATTGGACATTTTGATAAAAATTTGGACTTTGTCAGGCGTTTCGGTAACCCTATTGAAAAAGGGATTCCCTCTTTTGTAATTATCGATGAGGCCGGTTCTATCCTTGTTTCTACTAATAATGGGAAATTTTCAAAAGCCAGGAAAATGAAATCAGAATCTGTACTTGAGTTTTTATTGCAATACCATTGAAATTAGTTAAAATAATAATTATAACACTGCTAATTCAGTGTTCTATTTCCCGGAAAGTAGTTATGAAAGAAGTAAAAGTTGAATCATTCAGGTTAAAAGAGCATATGGAAACCTTGATCTCATTTCCCAATAGGTCTTATGATAATCTTGAGGGATTAAATCAATCAGCTGCTTATATAAAAAAGCAATTTGAAAGTATAGGTCTTGTTGCACAGGAACAAGTGTTTATTGTTGATAACGAAACGTATAAGAATATTGTGGCTGTCATAGGTCAAGAAGGGAATCCTAAAATTGTAATTGGTGCTCATTATGATGTTTGCGGTGAACAGGATGGAGCTGATGATAATGCTTCCGGAATTTCCGGTTTAATCGAGCTTGCAAGGGTTTTGAAGCAAGGAGAATCTCAACTTAAATATAGAATAGAGTTCGTAGCTTACAGCCTTGAAGAACCACCATTTTTTTCTACTCAGTCTATGGGAAGCTACATTCATGCACGTTCTCTATTTGAGAAGGGAGAAAAAATAAAACTCATGATTTGTCTTGAGATGATAGCCTATTTTTCTGATGAGGAAAACTCTCAGGATTATCCATTTCCCGGAATGAATTTATTGTATCCCAGAAAAGGAAATTTTATAGCGGCTGTTAGCAATCTACGTTCTTCGGAGTATATTAAATTATTTAAAGACACTATGAAAGAATATACAACACTTCCCTGTGAAGTTCTGGCTGCTCCAAGAATATTGACAGGTATTGATTTTTCCGATCACCGTAACTACTGGAAATTTGAATACCCTGCCATAATGATAACCGATACAGCTTTCTATAGAAATAAGAATTATCATTTACCTACCGATACAATTGATACTCTGGATATACCTAAAATGACGGAAGTCGTTAAGGGCCTTTCCTATTTTATATTATCAGGGAAGATTTGAATATGAGAGAGAATTTTAACTATTCTATATTTGCAATAAAGCGTATTCTTTCCAACTCTTTTCAGGGAATGGATTTTTTAGAAGAGGCTGAATTTCAGTATATTAGTATTTCCTCCATTGAATGTGATACTTCGACTTTATTTGTTCCTCTGAGGGGAAATCGGGATGGTCATGAGTTTATTCCGGATGCTATAAAGAGGGGAGTCAGATTCTTTTTGTGTGAAAGGAACCATATAATACTGGAATCTCTCTCAGAAAAGGAAAGAGAAGGAGCAATATTTGTGGATAATACATTGATTGCTCTTGGAAAATTGGCTGAGTTTCACCGCAAGCGATTTCAAGCAGTCATTATTGCAGTAACTGGGTCCAGCGGTAAGACTACTACGAAAGAACTATTGCATACAGCTTTTAAGCATATTAAAAAAGAAGAGCTGGTAGTAACCGAGAAAAATTATAACAACGAAATTGGTTTACCTTTTACCCTGTTTCGAATCGGAGAAAAGACAAAGTTAGTTATTTGTGAACTGGGTATGAATCATAGAGGAGAGATTGCAAGGCTTTCTATTATGGCAAAGCCATCTTTTGCGATGATTACCAATGTGGGAACAGCCCATATTGAATATCTCGGTTCTACGAAAGAAATTGCCAGAGCAAAAGCTGAAATTATGGAAGGAATGGAAAGAAATACTCATCTTTTCGTTCCGGAAGATATAGCACACTTGAATATTATATCAAAGCAGGCTAAAAAGAAAGGAATTCAACTTCACCTTTATGGAATCGGAAAAGATAAAGTATTAGATATCCTTGAAGAAGATGAGAAAGGCTTCCTATTAAAATTTTCTTCAGGTTCTTTCCGCTGGAATTTTATAGGGAAAAAGATCTTATATAATTTGTCCGGTGTTTATCTACTTGCTACAAAACTGAAACAGGATCCGGAGAGAATACTTACAAATTTTTTTACTTACGAGAATACTGCAAAGCGCTTGAATATTATAGATAAGAAATATAAAATATTAGATGATTGCTATAATGCAAATCCGGACTCAATAAAGTCTTCTCTCGAAGCACTAAAACAAGTCTCAGGGAAGGCTAAGACTTATGCAATATTGGGTGATATGAAAGAGTTAGGTGAATATTCAAAAAAAATGCACAAAGAGTTAGGAAAATATGCCTATCATCTGGGTATTGATGCAATTTTCTCTTTCGGAAAAGATGCTGAGTATATATCCAAATCTTTCCAGTTGAAAAAGGGAGATACTCTGAGTACACATTTTCGGGATACAGAAGAGGAAATTCAGAAGTTAATACACTATATAAGGAAAAATGTAGCAACTTCATCGGCGATTCTGGTGAAAGGAAGTCGTTCTATGAAAATGGAGCGTATTGTGGAAGGATTAAAAAATATAGAATAAGCAGGATATATTCAGGGAATTTCTTCAAATATGTCTTCAATGACATCGGCCAGAGTTTTCATCTGCTCTTCATTTAAGTGGCCGATGAGTTGTCCTCCGAAAGTCTTCAATACTTCTACCCCTGCGTTTACACCCATTGTAACAATTCCTTTTGCAATGAAATTTAGTTTCATTAGCTCTATAGGACGAAGGAAATAATAATGAAGACTGTTTTCGGTTACCTTTACAATAATGCTGAGAGTAGCTTTGGAAAGATCCTTGTTCTTTTTTTCTTCTCTAAGTCTTTTGGTAACGATTCTCGCTTCCTCTATTAGTTGATGAGGAACCGGACAAACAAGAAAGCTACCATGATGGCTATGGAGGTCTTCATTCATAATGATGATGGTCTCAATATATTTCCTACTAGAAAAATCACAAACCCTTTTTTTAAATTAATTCATCTAATATCAGAATTTTCTTTTTGAAATATTTGCTTTCTAAATCAGCAATACCTATAAAATTGACTACAGATTATTACGAAGGGAGAATGAATGGCTAATCCAAACCCAAAAGAGAAGTGGGGGAGTAAAATAGGAGTAATTCTCGTTGTTGCCAGTAGTGCAATCGGACTTGGGAATTACCTGAGGTTTCCGGGGCAGGCGGTAAAAAATGGAGGAGGTGCCTTTATGGTACCCTATATCATTAGCTTTTTACTACTTGGGGTTCCCGTATGCCTTTCCGAATGGATTCTTGGTAGAATGGGAAATCGTCATGGACATAGTACTCCCAATATTTTACGAAATTTTTTATCCGGATTTCCCCTGCGCTTTGCCAGTACAATTGCTATTATTGTTCCGGTAGTAATTTATATTTATTATGTATTTATTGAAGCCTGGTGTTTATCTTATGCTATAGATTTTATTACAGGCGCTATACAGCTTGCTCCGGAAGGCATACAAAAAGGAACAGAAGCCTATACCAGGACTATTGTTGATAATGCGAGTAAAACGTTTATGGCAACTACCGGTGCTTCGGAAACAGGCCTTTCTTTTAAAGGAAATATTTTATATTATGTGCTTATCTGCTATGTAATTAACTTTTCCCTTGTTTATCTGGGAATATCTCGCGGCCTGGAATCACTCGCAAAAAAGGCAGTTCCTATATTACTCTTAAGTTCTTTTATCGTTCTTGGAAGAGTATTAAGTCTCGATGGGATCGAAAAAGGTTTAGGGAAAATGTGGAATCCGGATTGGTCTTCTCTTTTAAAGGGTGAGGTTTGGATTGCGGCTGCCGGACAGATCTTCTTTTCTTTATCTGTAGGTTTTGGGATTATTTTAAGCTTTTCCAGCTATCTGGGAAAGAAAGATGATGTTATCCTTTCCGGGATTTCTGCTTCTTCGGTGAATGAATTTGTTGAAGTTGCCCTCGGTGGAATGATTACCATTCCGGTTGGGTTTTTATTCTTAGGAGCTACTGTAGCCAGTTTTGGAACTTTTGGAATGGGCTTTATAGCCTTACCGGCCGTGTTTTCATTGATGCCTGCCGGACAATTATTTGGTGCTATCTGGTTTACGATTCTCTTCATTGCAGCTCTTACTTCTTCAATTTCCATGATTCAACCCGGTATCAGTTTTTTAGAAGAAGGGTTTCATCTAAAAAGGAGGTATTCTGTTTCTTATCTGTTTCCTTTCACTTTATTTTTTACACTTCTTATTGCTTATTATAATAAAGGTTTTATTGCTCTGGATCTAACGGACTTCTGGATCGGTACTTTCTTAATTTATATTCTGGCTACTATACAGGTAATTCTTTACGGATGGAAAATTGGACCCCAAAAAGGTAGAGAATCCGGAGAGGAGGGAGCTTTAATTCCTATACCGAGAATTTTTGATTTCGTGATCAAGTATATCACACCGACTGTGTTGATAATTATTTTTGTTGTATTTGCTATTCAGAGTTTGCCGGACTATTTCGGCAAGATGAGTGTGGATTATATGAAAGCCTTAGCTCTAAAAGAAGGAACCCCGGTTTCTGAAGCCATAGAGAAAGCTTATACAGCAAGAGGAGTATTTATTATGATTCTCAGTCTTTTCGGACTGATTTTTTATCTAATTCATAGAGGACTCAAAAATATGGAGAAACACGATGAAGTGGTCAAGTAGTATATACCTTGCAGAGCAGGTCATCCAAACAGAAGGCTTGAATACCTGGGGCTGGTTTATCATGCTTTCTTCAGTATTTATGGTTTCCGGTCTTATGCTTTATTGTGTTGTGAAAATGTTAAGCAGTAAGACACCGGAAGAATAGGAATATTATAGCTTAAAAAATTTATTTTTTCTTGTCAGGCTTAAGAGTCTGTGATAGGCTTTGAATCCTGAAGATATGAGAGAGAATATTTACAAAATTGATGATATTTTAATAAAAACCGGAAAATGGTTTTTAATCCTGTTCGGCATTTTTAGTTTTGGGGGATACTGCGGTTCTTGCCTGGATAATCAGCCCGGAACCTCCTTTATGGTCGAAATAAAAAAGGATGGTAAGAGGGAGTTTATCAGGGAGCAGATTTCCGATCTCAGTGTGAAAGGAACTCTAATTCAGGAAAATATAAAGTACTTAAGAAAAGAATATCCCAAGAAGGAAGTCTCCTACGACGAGAAGACAAAACAAATTGCTATTGATGATAAAAATGGAAAAATTGAGTATCGTGAGCTGAATGAACAGTTTCTTCCCAAAATTAAGCATGATTTAATTAAAAGCAAATATCCCAAGTTAGTGGCTATAAGGGAATTAACAGACGAAGAAAGAGCCAAAATTGAAAATGCGGCCTTAAAAAAGTTTGGTATTATTTTCTTAATCGGAGGAGGGGCCGGTATAGCCTTTCTCATTGTCGGTCTGTATATACGTAAAATAGAAGAAAAAGCTCTCTCTGTTTATCATATCCTCGAGAAATCTTTTGAGGCTCCCATTAAAGATATACTTTATAGTACAGGTCTTGATGAAAAAGGTCTTTCCAGGGTTATACAGGTACTGAATAGTCGGGGGCTTACCTCCCTTATCTGGGATAGTCAGGCAGAAAGAATAGTAGACTCTCGGCTAAAAACACAACTGATATTTGTAGAGCGTTGTCCGAGTTGTGGGAATTATGTAAATCAAAAAGTTTCTCTCGATTTAAATTTTGGAAATATTTGCAGCTATTGTAATAATCCTTTTCCGGTTCACTATTTAAATGAGTTAAAACTGGAAAGAATCGAAAAAATGAAAAAAGAAGATTGGAAAAATAAACAGACAGTATCCGAAAAAAAACAGTCAGAGTTTTCTCTGATCATTTTTTTCCTTCTTAGTATTCTCTTTTTTCCTGCTGCCATTGTCTATGCGATTCGAAAAGGCGGTTTTGTTTGAAGTGGAAATTAATTATTGAACGTCTAATAGAATTAAGAGGTATCAATTATGGAAATTATATTTATTCTTATCCTTTCACTCATTTACCTGTTGGGGGTGCTTTTTTTCTTCTACAGAAAAGATAGAAAAAAAGTAAAAGTACAAAGAGAGCATGATGTTATCCTTGCAAAATGTCTCGAATTAAAAGAAACAGATGAGGAAGAATATAAATTATTCATGGAATATTCAGAAAAACGAATGAATGAAGATTTGGAAAACAACAAGAACTAAGAGTAGAGTATAAATTATTTAGAACTAGAAGGCTGTGCTTTCTTTTGAAAAAGAAAAAATACTTGAACACATAAAAGGGAAAAAGATATTTAAAAAAGAATGAGAGAAAGAAATTTTTATAAAATAGATGATTATTTAATTATTACCGGTTCCATCCTAATTACTTTATTCCTTCCTTTTATGATAGCTTTAATCGGGGCTCTGGGAAGGAGGGGAAAAGGTGGCTTTTTTCTGATTCTTGTACTTTGTTTTATAGGTTTTTCTCCATTTATTATGATAGGTCTCGGTCTGTATTTTCGTTCAAAAGAAAAGAAGCTAAACCAATTTGCCAATCTTTTAGAGACAGTTCTGGATATTGATGCGGGTGAGTTAATAAAAGTAAGCGGAATGAACAAGAAAAAAATCCTGGAAGGCATTCAAAGAATTGAGAATACAGGGGAAGCTTTTTATGTTTGGGATGAAAATTTGTTTCGCGTCTATGATAGAAGGTTAAAAAGTAAATATGTTTTCGTAGATAGCTGTCCGAGTTGTGGAGGTAAACTTGGTAAGGAGTTTTCATTAATTATGGAAGGAATTCCTACCTGTCATTACTGTGGAAATCCATTTTCTTTAGACTACTGGAATAATTTAAAGCATCAGGTTATGGATAGTATATCAAAGAATAACTTGGAGAAATACAGGATTGAAATGTCCGGTAAATCTAATCTGAATAAACCTCTTTTGATCTTTCTTTTCATGTTTTTCTGGCCCCTTGGAATTTATTACTTGATGAAAGAAAAATAGTAAGTTCTAAGAAAAATTTCTTGCAATTTACAACATAGGGTATTGGGTATAGTATATGGAAGAAAAGCATATATATGAAGTAAACGTTGAATGGAAAACAGAGAGAAAGGGTATGATGAGTTCTCCGGGAGGACTTCAGGATCTGGAAGTTGCTACTCCACCGGAGTTTCCCAAGGGTCATCCCGGCATCTGGTCTCCCGAACATTTATATGTAGCCAGTGCGAACTCCTGCCTGATGACTACATTTTTAGCTATTGCAGAAAATTCTAAATTGGAATATAAATCTTTTTCTTGTAAAGGCACCGGAACTCTGGAAAAAGTAGATGGAAAGTTTATGATATCTAAAATTGACCTGGAAGCAATAGTAGAAATTTCCGATGAGAAAGACGAGAAAAAGGCTTTGCGGGTTCTGGAAAAGTCAGAAGCAGCCTGTTTGATTTCCAATTCCATGAAAACAGAAGTTCATTTAAAGCCGGTTATTAAAGTAGTTTAACTCATATACCCTATTCAATTATTTGGATAGGGTTTTCATAAGTTAATATATCTTAAAATGATAATTTAATCATAGATTCGTCAGGATAATTATTATAAACATTTAATATTCCATTATGCAAATTGATTAGTTTGTGCATAAAGATAAGGTTTAGATCATAGTCCAAAAGTTTTTCTTCTGTTTCTATTTCGTTAAAGACTATATTTAGAAATTCATTTGGTTGTGATTCTTGAATTTTGATAACCGGTGCTGATGTACTAATCACTATCTCAAGATCTTTCACTCCGCCATGTCCCGGTTTAATGTTAATTTTTGATAAATGATCCGGGTATCTGGAAAAATATAAAAATACAATAAAGAGAAATTTCGAAAAGATTTTCTCATCGATCTGGATAAAATAATCATCATCAGGTTCTATGAAGTTTATGCAATTCGGAATATTATAATTACTCTTCTTTTTGAAATCATTATAAGTTTCAAGTACATAAGTAAAGAGATTGACAGTCTTAGTTTTTTGGAGTAAAAACTGGTACTCTAATTTTGCGAATTCCTGTATCCTGGATGATTCTTCCAATACATTGTTTGTTAGCTTATTGACTATTTCTGCCAGATCCTGATTATATTCATAAAGATTAAGAAAATTTAGAGATTCACTCAATTCATTGATTTGAAAAAAAACTCGTTTACTAATATTGGTGAGAAAACTGGCTTTCAATCTGCTTATTTCGTCTTTAACAGTTAGTTGGTTTAAAAATGTAAATTGCTTATTTTGTAATTCTGTTATTTTATTTTGCAATGAACGAGTTTTTTCTTCCAATAACTCATTACGTTCTTTATACAACTCAAGTGTTTCATCCGGAGCTAGAAACGTTTCTTTACGGTAATCTAATTCATGAATTGCTAATACTAACTCTTTTCTGAATACTTGAAGAAGTTGAGTATCAGCAGAAGTCCATTCTTCAGACTGCATATATACATTTTCTTTCCAAACATTAAAAGAATTACTTGGAGATAATATGATCTTTCCATCATGATAGGAAAGTTTTTTATTTGGATCAGAACCCCATTGGATAGTTTTAATTTTTTCAGGACGGAATAGAAGTATAAATATATTTAACTTTTTAGATAAACGTAATATGGCAAGTCCGGATGCAACATTCTTGTCTTCTCTGAGTTCCGGAATTAAGGAAGCAGTAAAGTTGGTGAACAGGTAATCTGAGTTATCGGTAGTATTAAAATATTCAATAATTTTGCGAATTGATTCTTCATTTGGTGCATCTCCAATTGTTGTAATCTTACTATTATAATATATTGCAGCCCCTTCTGATAATAGGAAGCTAAGGAGATTAACACGACCGTTTAGGAGAGCTTCACTCAAATCCTGCTCTTTATAAAATTGATTGAGTAGTTTACTTTTTATACTATTAAAAAAAGAAGCTTTGGATTGGACTAGCTTTTGTTCGAGTAGATTTAAATGATAGGAAAAGATTTTACCTATAAACTCACAGGTATTCCGGAATTGATAACTGACAAATTTTGGATTGTAGTTGTGACAGGCGATTAGTCCCCAGAGTTTACCTTTTACCAGTATAGAAATACTTAAAGAGGCCTGTACTAACATGTTATTCAAGTATTCGATATGAAAAGGAGAAACACTTCTTAGCACTGAGTGTGTGAGATCCAGATCTATATCTTTGTACTCATCAATAGCATGAATTTCAACAGACTTATAATTAATGTCCGGTATAATTCGAGTCCAATTTATGGAGTATAGCTTTCTTGCTTGAACCGGTATATCTGAAGAAGGAAAGTGCAAACCCAGGTAAGGGCTTAGATGTTTTTCACTGGCTTCAGCAATAACTTCGCCATGCCAATCTTTATCAAATTGGTATATCATTACTCGATCATAGGAAGTAATGCGTTTAATGAGAAATGCAGCACTATTGCATAGTCCATATAAGTTTTCGGCTTCCAGAAATTTACTTAAGGTTTCGTCAAATAGTCTATTGATATGTGAGACTTTGAAATGTTTTTCTGATTCATTGTTTTCAAATTCAATCAGAAATAATCCATTAGAAGAAGGTTTTATAATACCATTATATTGTTTTTTTGATCCTGAGAGTAGCAGGGTAATTTGTAAAGGATTAACAGACTCCGGTTTATCTAATGAAATTATATTCTTTATAAAGCGAAATTGTATGCTGCCTAAAATTTCATCAAGGTGTTTTCCTAAAAGGTCACTTGGTTTGAAGTCACAGTATTCATGAACATTACCTGATATATGAGTGATAGTCCAGTTTTCAGTATTAAAGGCAAGCAGAAAACCATGAGATTGAATTTTCCCCGGTATATGAATTGACTCTTTACTGCATTCGTCTAAGAGGGTTTGTAGATTGTAATATTTCATTTTGATATACTCGAATAGATGATCTAAAAATTATAGTGTATGAACTAAATTCTGAGGACTATTACAAGTAGTGCATAATCCTCAGAAAAAGAAAATTATAAAGTTCTTATAGACAGTACTCCATTAATTTTTTTAATTTCTTCAATTGCTTCAGATGGAATCGGTTTATCTACATCAACAAGAGTATAAGCCAGATCACCACGAGACTTATTTAGCATATCTTTAATATTCAGTTCATGACCGGCAAGGCAGGTAGAAATCTGTGCTACCATTTTAGGTACATTCGAATTCGCTATAGCCATTCTGGGTCCATCTTTAGGCATAAAAATTTCAGGAAAATTTACAGAGTTTTTAATATTTCCATTTTCTAAAAAGTCTTTTATTTGCTCAGCTATCATGTAGGCACAATTTTCTTCTGCTTCGGCAGTAGAGGCTCCTAAGTGAGGAAGGCAAATCACTTTATCCTGATCTTTTAAAAGATTGTTCGGGAAATCAGTGAAATAAGCATATACTTTACCGGCTCGAATTGCCTCCACCACAGCTTTATCATTTACGATACCACCACGAGCAAAATTTAGAATTACCGCTTTATTTTTCAGTAATTTTATCCTGTTTTCGTTTAGCAGATCTTTTGTATGATCATTAAATGGAACATGAAACGTAATATAGTCTACCCTGGAGATTAAATCATCCAGACTGATGGCTTTTTGAACATGGGATGAGAGTTCCCAGGCTCTATCAACTGTTAAAACGGGATCATAACCAATTACATTCATACCGAGTGCATGGGCCAAGTTTGCTACTTTAACACCTATCGCTCCAAGACCGATAACTCCCAGAGTTTTTCCGGGTAATTCAAATCCACTAAAATTCTTTTTGCCAGTTTCGATAGCTTTAGAAATCTCTTTATCATCTCCACTTAGTTTCTTTGTAAAGTCCCAGCCCTGGATAATATTCCTTGAGGCCATAAGAATGGAAGCTAAAACTAATTCGGCTACCGCATTAGCGTTGGCACCGGGAGTATTGAAAACCGGAACTCCAATAGCGCTCAATTTATCAATCGGGATATTATTTACACCTGCTCCGGCACGACCTACAGCTTTTACACTGCTCGGAATGGAGTAGTCGTGAAGATTAAAAGAACGTAAGAGAATTGCATCCGGGTTTAACATTTCTGAAGCGATTTCATAAGTATCTCTTGGAAATACATTTAAACCCTTAAGCGATATATTATTTAAAGTTAATAATTTATACATTCTTTAACCTCTTTTCTTTTCAAACTCATCCATATAGGCGATTAGAGCATCAACTCCTTCTTCCGGCATAGCGTTATAAATACTGGCTCTCATTCCTCCGACAGAACGATGTCCTTTTAAACTTACAAGACCTGCTTTTTTTGCACCATCAAGGAATTCATTATCCAGTTCCGGATTGACTAAGGTAAAAGGTATATTCATCCAGGAACGATATTTGGGTTCTACCGGATTCTTGTAGAAGTCGGTACTATTGATTTTTTTATATAGCTTATCGGCTTTCTTTTTATTTTTATCGGCCATAGCTTTTAGGCCCCCGTTGCTCTTCAACCAATCAAAAACAAGACCGGCTATATACCAGGAATAACAGGGTGGAGTATTATACATAGACTCATTTTCAACCTGTATTTTATAATCTAACATGGTTGGTGTTATAGCTTTTGTTTTTCCTAATAAACTTTCTTTTATTATTACAATGGTGAGTCCTGCCGGTCCGATATTCTTTTGAGCCCCGGCATAAATCATTCCAAATTTACTTACATCTAAGGGACGTGAAAGAATCGTTGAGGACAAGTCGCATACAAGAGGAACGGAGCCGGATTCGGGAATAAAATCAAATTCTACTCCACCAATTGTCTCATTTGCTGTATAATGAAGATAGGCAGCTTCCGGGTTTAGTTTCCAATTACTTACAGAAGGAACCGTAGTAAAGTTCTCTTTTTCGGAGCTGGCTGCGACATTTACCTCGCAATATTTCTTAGCTTCGGAAATTGCTTTTTTGGACCAGGCACCGGTGTTAATATAATCAGCTTTCGTTTTATCTCCTAAAAGATTCAGGGGAATAGCTGCAAATTGTTGACTGGCTCCGCCCTGTAAAAATAAAACTTTATAATCAGATGGAATGGATAATAGTTCACGTAGATCAGATTCTGCTTTTACTGCGATGGAAAGGAATTCTTTACCCCTGTGACTCATTTCCATTACCGACATTCCACTGCCGTTCCAATCTAAAAGTTCGTTTTGAGCTTTTTTTAATACTTCAGCCGGTAAAGTTGCAGGTCCGGCACTAAAATTATAAACTTTTTTCAAGATTATAGCCTCCACTTTCCATGGAATATTCAGGCTAAGGTGTTTCAATCAAAATACTTGCCTCAATTTATAGTTGCTTCAGATTTGAATAAAGGAAGAGAAATGAAGAAAAATAAGGATCAAGTTGCTTATAAGTTGGGCTGGATATCGGTAATTATTAATATCCTGCTTTTTATCATAAAATATATAGCCGGAATATACTCAGCTTCTATAGCTTTAATGGCGGATGCCTGGCACACACTTTCCGACTCTTTAACTTCTATTGTTATGATAGTTGGTATTAAAATTGCCAGTAAACCCGCAGATAAAGAACATCCGTACGGACATGGTAGGGCTGAATTTATTGCCACTATTATTATAGGAGTTTTTTTGGGAATTATTGCCTATGAATTCTTAATAGAAAGCATCCATAATCTAAAAATTAAAAAAGAAGCTAAATATGGTTATTGGGCTATTTTTGTTACACTTATATCCATTATACTCAAAGAGCTTCTGGCAAGGGTTTCCATTCTGGCAGGAAAGAGAGAGAATATTAGCTCTTTGAAAGCTGATGGCTGGCACCATAGAAGTGATGCCATATCATCTGTAATTATTTTACTGGGAATATTTTTAGGAAAATACTTCTGGTGGATAGATTCCCTTCTTGGAATTCTTGTAGCGATATTTATTGCCTATACAGCTTATGAAATTATTATGGAAGCAGCAGGAACAATTCTGGGAGAGGCTCCCGAAGAAGAATTGATACAGAAAATCCAGGCTATGGTAAACGGGATAGCGGGTTTTCCTGTGTCAATTCACAAGGTGCATGTTCATAATTATGGTTCATACTCGGAAGTGATAATCCATATCGAGTTACCTGCTGATTGGAGTTTGCGCCAGGCTCATGATGTAGCGGATACATTGGAAAAACAATTGAAAACACAATTAAATATGGAATCCACAATTCACATGGATCCGATATGAAATACTTTTTTTTCTTTTTTATTTTATGGAGCTTTTTTTGTAAGCCTGCACCACTAAAGAAGGATGGTATCGAACCTGCTCCGAAGGATCCTGCCGGTATATTTATTTATGAATTATATAAAACTCATAATCATAGAATACAAATTGGTCTTGATGGAATTATCCAGGGAAATAGCAGGGAAGAACTTGATAGATATTTTGAGAAAGAGCTCGGCGATTTACTATGGGACGATGTACGTTTTTCAGGAGAAGAAGGTAGCATCAAATTCGATATACTATATCAGGCACAGGAGTTCGAAATCCATGATTTCCATGTAAAGAAGAGTTTTCAAAAAAAAGATGTATATATAGTCCCGGTTGAGTTTTATAACTTTGAGAAGAAGATGAATATAAATTATCATTTAATAAGAGTAAAAGATAAATGGAAAATAGTTGATATTGAGTATTCTAAAGAGAATAGTTTAAAGAAAATATTAGTCGAGGAAAAATATAGGATTTTCCATAAGCCCTAGTTATAATTTAATAATACCTGAGGAATATCATAAAAAATAGAAATGCGATTTGGTGATATAACTATAATTTATCTTGCCCTTTTTACTCATTTAATAAAATGGATACTCGATAATTTCAAAGTTTAAATTCATTAGTTTAAAAATGCATATATGATAAAGAAAGTAGTTTTTATTTGTGGAGCAGGACATTCAGGCTCAACTCTTTTAGGTCTTCTATTGGGAAGTCACAGCAAATGTTTTTACCTGGGGGAAGCAAACAAGGTTCAATATCTTTATAATACGGATCAGCCGGAAAAAAGAAGATATTGTAAAGTTTGTGGAGCAGAATGTAAGGTATGGAAGGAATATAGCCAGAAGAATGATAATGAGTATGATATTTATACCGGTCTTGAGAAGATAATTGAAAACGAAGTGGTTATTGATTCCTCTAAAGAGTTAAACTGGTTAAGAGGTAAGATAAATTTTTTAAGTAGTAGAAAAGATAGAGAAATATATCTTATATATTTGAAAAGAGATGGTAGAGCAGTCATTAATTCCAGGTTAAGAAAACAAACGGATTCATCTTATACTGATATTGTTCAACAGTGGATAATGCAGGTTCAGGATACGAATCGTATTTATAATGAGTTCGATGGATTTAAAACCATTGTTCCTTACCATAAACTAACAAAGGAACCGGAAAGGGTATTGCGAGAGCTCTGTAATGTGCTGAATATCGGGTATGAAGATCGAATGCTGCATTTTTATGAAGAAGAACATCATCCTCTTGGAGGAAACAATGGAACCCAATTTCTTCTGAATCGAGTTCGTGAGAAAGAAGCCCTTCCTCATAAGGTTGGAATGAAGAAGGCTTATTTTGCATCCCATCCGCAAAAAGTAAAGCATGATAATCGCTGGAAATTAGAATTACCGGAAGAAGCAAGACTTGTATTTGCAAAATTAGCTTCTGAGCTAAATGAAAGTTTTAGAGAAGAATAATATATTGCTCTATACTTTACCAGGTTTCATTTTGAATACTGAGCGTATCTAATTTTCCCTTGTTTTTAAGCTGTATTCTGGCGATTCCTGTTTTATAACCTGTTTGGAATATTCTTCTCCAGCGGGACTCTTTAAGATTTGCCTTCAGTATTACACGACAGGATTCCTCAGCTGTGAGGAATTGTTCTTTATAAAAAGTTAGGATGAAAATTTCAGTCATCCCCGGTTTCACTTTTTTGGGTTCAAGTTTTATCGGTTCTTTTAAACAAACGCTCCCCTCCCTACTCAGGACTGTAAAATCTATTTCCAAATTATCATCGGGAAATGTTTTTTCTTGAAAGGTTTGGTTCGTTGACATAAGGAAATACGATACCTGTTTCTGTGAGGTTTCAGTGGAGCGAGTAAAATAAATCTCAAAGCCGGAATCGTGCTGAACCTTATTCGATTTCTTTGCACTTAACTCAAACGAAGGATTGAGTGCCCTGTTCGCAAGGTAAAAAACGAAGGCAAGAATAATTACATCAATTAATAGTACTATGTTTTTCCAGTTTCTTTTCTTGTTTCGTTTGCGAATTTCATCCAGATAAGAACGGAATTCCTCCGGTGAGCGAGAATGGTAACCTTTAGCCATTATGAATTACCTCATTAATAAAGGTATTAATTTCAGTGGCACTCGGGTAGGTTCCTTTCATCATTCTGGAGATTTCCATTGCAGACATGGTCAAATGAAATGCATCGAGTATACTATCCTTCTTAGCTGCAAAATAACTAAGAATTCCAACAAATACATCTCCCGTACCCATAACCGCTAATTTAGGATTCGGATAATTCCAAATGTATAGATCTCCTCTCGGATTACAAAGAATCGTAAAACTCCCTCTGTAGATCAGGTTCACATTGCAGCTCAGGCAATATTGCCTGATTTGTTCCAATAGATCCATTGTAGTGGAATGGGTAGCATCTATTAAGCGTTTAAATTCTCCGGGATGAGGTGTTAAAATAACATTTTCGTTGAGACTTATCTGTTTTACACTTTCCAATCCTCCGGAGTCAATAATGATGCGTTTGTTCATGGAAATAAGTGATTGTACATTGAGTTTTTGCTCATCCGGTTTTAAGCCCGGGCCTATAGCAATAACATCGCACTTATGCAAAAAAGCATCCTGTATGCTTTCTTCTGTGAGAAGATCAGGCATTAAGGATTCATCTTTTTTTAAAATAGAATTTATACAATCTTTAGAAGGGCTAAATATTTTTGAAATTCCACCTCCTAAACCATGAAAGGCATAAACGCTACTGAGAATAGCACCCAGCATTCCGGTAGAACCACCGATAAAACTAACTGAACCGTTACTAAATTTGTGCGAGTAAAGACTACGTTTCGCTTCATTTTTTAAGGTATTGATACTTAAGGATGATATGGAGAAATTGTTATGGGAAACTGGATATTCTTTCAGATATTTTTCCACCGGAAAACCGATAGAATGAAAGCTGTATCTTTTTAATTTTTCAAGAAGAAATATTCCATTTAATTTCTTTACACCAATTTCGGCTAAAATATCCGCATCGATAAAGTCTGTATTTTGAGAAAGGCTAAAGCCTGAAACTGAATCTACACTGATAATCTCACAGGAAGGATTCAGGGCTTTAAAGGTGTTTATGGCATTGATTAGCTTAGAATAAAATTCAGATAGAGGAGGCTTAAAACCTATTCCGAGTAAGCAATCAATAATAATTCCATCGAATTGATTCTTATGATTTGCATAATCAAGGAAATCTTCCAGTTGACTTATTTTCACTTCGGTTTGTTCAAGGAGTTCCAGATAATAATTGTATTCTCTCGTGTGTTCTCCTATTTTTCGAAAAACTTTCACATCATGAGAATCATTATACAATAGGTGGGCTAATGCCAGACCATCACCTCCGTTGTTACCGCTTCCGCAAAGAATGACAATTTCTTTTCCTTCAAAAAAAGATTTATATTCCTGGAAAATGGAAACAGCAGCCATTCCCATTAATAATATAGGAGAAAGCTTATGTTCCTGTATGGCATATTTATCTATTTCTTTGCTTTCCCTGTCTGAAAAAACTCTTTGCATTTTGTTTAATTCCATTTATATAACTCCAGGTATCCGGTATTGAGTTTTAATGAATAAATTTGGTCTTTGTTATCCAGGAATGTTTCTCTCCAGTTTCGTATGGGTGGAGGAAATCTTAGTCTTTTGTTACTGAGGTGGTTTCCCTGTTTATCATGAACCTGTAATTTTATAGATTCACCGCTGTCTTCTGTCTCCCAGATAAAAAAGGATTCATCATTGTTTACAGAAAATAGTATTTCTCCGGGGTTTTTAATTTCGATTAATAGTTTATCTGTTTCTTTATTGTCTAATTGGACTTTATAAATACGTTTAAATTTAAAGCGGTTTTGTTTTAGAGAATAATAGGAAGCACTGATGAGTGCATACTTGCCACTTCTATGAGGAATCATGGTATCTAACTTGATTTTAAATTCTTCTTTTTCTTTGGAATGGTAAATAGAAAGACTATTTTCGCTGATTTCACCTATCAATTTTCCATCATGGAAAAAGCTTAAATACATCTGGGCAGCATATCTGTGGTGAACAAATAAACGAGAATTTCGGGAAGAGTAAATCGATTCTATATAACGGAAAGGTTCAGTGTTTGCACCTTTTAGTCCGATTATGTTTTTCATTTTTCCCTGTTTATCTATATGAAGAATATAAGAGGGAGCTATATCTACTTCCTTAATTTTAAATTCTCCGGTTTTTTTCGAATAGAGGTCCTCCTCTTCAACGGGATCCATTTTTTTATCACTTAAGATATTTTGAATATACAAATCATCGGACTCATCAACCGTGATATTACCTATAGCAGAAAACCTATGAAATAAAATTCTATATTTCTTCGCGTTCACTTCCTGTAACTCGGGGTTTCCGATTATATATTCCATATCAGAATTGGTATTGAAAACTTTTATTAAAGAGCTTTCATAATCCGGGATGTAGATCTTATCCGAGATAATAGGAGTCGAGAGTGGCAGGTTTGCAAAAGCTTTATTAACTTTTTTCGCCTGAACTTCTTGTAGACCCGTACCAAGAGGGATTTGTGTAACTAAAGAAGGTGAAAGTTCCTGGATTCGAAAACGAAAACAGGAAACATTCAGTAATAAAAAAGCGTATATGATGTGTTTCATCTATAGATTATCATTTCGTTTCAAGTCTGTTGGTGAAGAGAGAGCATACCAGTCAACATTTCGGGTTAGATACATTACGAGGGCTAAGATAAAAAATAAACCGGCGGAACCTATGAGTAAGGAATATTCTTCCAGTTGTAAAAGCACGAAGAGGAAGGAATATAGAAGTACTAATAGTCCTCCCATAAAACCGGCTCTTTTTTTGGTTTTTAATACTACCGAACTATACAGGGTAATGAGACTGACAGTAGCCAGAGTAGCAATGATATACGCCAGAAGAAAATCTGAATGTTCGGATAAAGAAAGTAAGAGCAGGTAAAATAGGGTTAGAGCAAAACCAACCAGCAGGTATTGCATCGGGTGGATTTTCTGATTGTTTAAGATTTCAAATAAGAAGAAGGTTAAAAAGGTAAGAAAAATAAAAAGCAGAGCATATTTCATCGAGCGTTCGGTCTGCTGATAGACATCTACAGGTAAAAAGAAATTTACACCATAGAGGGAAGGATGCTTATTCAGGGAAGGAGGGTATAGAAGTTCTTCTTCTGAACCATTGACTTCCCAGTTTGCTTCAAAACCTGTTTTGCCAATATTCCGTTCCAGGGGCAAGTAAGCCCCCATGAAATTTGGATCTGCCCAATTACTTTTTATATGCAAGGTACTCTTTTTGGATAAAGAAAGAAACTGCACGTCTTCGATTCCTTTGATTTGAAATTGGATAGAAAAGGAAATGGGTTTGTCGAGGTTCTTAAGCTTCAGGGGTAGAGCAATCTCTGAGTAAATGGCGGATACATCTACCAATTCCAATTTTTCAGAATTAAGCAGCACATTTTCTAACCTACTGGAAGTTTTGTTTGAGATGGGAATAATCAAGTCAAGGTTTGCCTGTCCTTCTTTGGCCTTGCTTTGTAATAAAGGGAGCATAGCAGGATTGATACGGAAAGTCCCGTTTATTTTAATTATACCCTGAAATACGGTTAATTTATAAATTCCTTTACTTCGTATTTCTGCCCGCAAATCAAGATTTGTCTCGGTATTTTCTGCAATAATGCGTTTTACCTGTTCCTCTTTTTTGGCCGGACTTATTTGTAAATAGGGATCGGATAAATAGAGAGGCTTTCCCCAGATTCGCTCCAGGGTTTTTAAAACTTCATTTTTTCTTTCTTTTCTTTCTCCGGCGAGAGATTTAACCATTAAAACCGGTATAAGCAAGCAGAGCATCATTATCGAAATAATTACAATCTTAGGGTAAAGGGATCTCATAATCGCATTGTTTCAGTTCTATCTGCTTTTACAAGAAATAAATTACCTATCCCCCAACCCCTTTCCTGTGAGGAAAGGGGAGTAGATGAGGTGGGTACTTAAGTAGAAGGGTAGTCGTCTAATTCTTTGAGGTATTTCTTCAAACTTGTGTCATCAAGGTGGTGATCACTAAGTTTACCTGCAAAATAGTCTTCATAAGAACTCAAGTCGAAATGCCCGTGGCCACAGAGATTAAAAAGAATCGTGCGACTTTTTCCTTCTCTTTTTGCTTCTTCTGCCTGACGAAATGCTGATGCAATGCCATGTGTGGCTTCCGGAGCGGGTAGGATTCCTTCTGTCTGAGCAAAGAGTACACCGGCTTTAAAGCACTCCAATTGTTGTAGAGCTTCTGCTTCAATGAGCTTATCTTTTAGAAGCTGACTTACTATTGGACCGGCTCCGTGATAACGCAGTCCTCCCGCGTGAATAGCTGCCGGAACAAAGGAATGTCCGAGGGTGAACATCGGAATTAAAGGAGTCAAACCTACTGTATCACCAAAATCGTAACGGAACTCTCCTTTCGTAAGTTTCGGACAGGAGGCGGGTTCACTGGCAATAAAGCGGGTTTTCTTACCTTCGCTCAGGTTTAAGCGTAAGAAAGGAAAGCTTAAGCCGGCAAAGTTAGAGCCTCCACCAAAAGGAGCAATTACTACATCCGGATAATCACCGGCCTTTTCCATTTGCAAAAGAGCTTCCTGACCGACTATGGTCTGGTGTAGAAGTACATGGTTTAAAACACTTCCGAGTGCATATTTTGTATTCTCATCGGCCACAGCTCTTTCCACCGCTTCAGAAATAGCAATTCCGAGACTTCCCGGGGAATTCGGATCCTGAGCTAAAATTTTTCTTCCGGAATCTGTTAAATCACTCGGAGAGGGAATTACTCTGGCTTTCCAGGTGTTCATGAGGGTTTTTCGATAGGGTTTCTGCTGATAGCTAATTTTCACCATGTAGACTTCCAGTTCAATTCCGAAAAGCTGACAGGCAAAGCTCAAAGCACTTCCCCATTGTCCGGCACCTGTTTCTGTTGTAATCCTCTTGACTCCTTCCTGTTTATTATAATAAGCCTGGGGTATGGCTGTATTGGGTTTATGGGAACCTGCCGGGCTTGTTCCCTCGTATTTATAGTAAATTTTTGCAGGTGTATCGAGGGCTTTTTCTAACTTTCTGGCACGATACAGGGGAGTGGGTCTCCAAATCTTGTAATAATCTCGGACTTCTTCCGGAATGGCTATCCACCTCTCCTGGGATACTTCCTGCTTAATCAATTCCATTGGAAAAATAGGAGCCAGATCCTCAGGTCCTATGGGCTGTTTAGTTCCCGGGTGCAGAGGAGGTAGCATCTTGTTGGGCATGTCAGCCTGAATATTATACCATTTTTCAGGGATTTCTTTTTCTGTGAGTAATATTTTGTTTGAATCTTGCATAAGGTTTTCTTCTGTAAAGGTCGCAAATCTGTAAAACCAAAAAAAGAGAGAATGATTTTTTTTCCTGTATCTTCCTCGCTGAAGGATGTAAAAAAGAGTTTAAGAAAGAATTAGCTGAGAATTACTGGAATATTATGGTTTCATTCCCAAAACATAAAATTAAGGTGCTGCTTTTAGAAAATGTACACAGCAATGCGATTTCACTTTTTGCAAATGATGGTTTTTCCGTTGAAACGCAAAAGGGAGCCTATAGCGAAGAAGATCTTTTAGCTGTAATTGAAGACATACATATCCTCGGCATTCGAAGTAAGACTCAGATAAGCAAGAAAGTTCTGGAAAAAGCCGGGAAACTTTTATCTATTGGTTGTTTTTGTATTGGGACGAACCAGGTAGAATTATCGGAAGCGCAACTAAGGGGAATTCCGGTATTTAATGCTCCTTATAGTAATACCCGGAGTGTTGCAGAACTGGTAATTGCAGAAATCATTATGCTGTCCAGAAAAGCCGGTGATCTGTCAATGGAGTGTCACGGAAAAAGATGGAGTAAGATTTCCAGCGGATGCCATGAGATCAGGGGAAAGGTTCTGGGTATAGTTGGCTACGGCCATATTGGTTCCCAGGTTTCAATTATGGCAGAGGCCCTTGGGATGAAAGTGATTTATTATGATATCCTGTCAAAATTGCCTCTGGGAAATGCAGGTGTTTGCCAGAGTTTTGAGGAATTATTAGAGAAATCCAATTTTGTTACTCTGCATGTTCCGGAAAATCCTGACACCCTTAATATGGTGACAAAAAAAGAATTGGACACTATGAAACAGGGTTCTTATCTTTTGAATCTATCGAGGGGTAGGGTAGTGGACTTAGATGCTCTCAAGGAAGCCCTTCGTTCAGGCCATATCGCTGGTGCTGCTGTTGATGTTTTCCCGGAGGAACCAAAAAACAATGGAGATTTATTTGAAACTCCTCTACAAAACCTTCCCAATGTGATTCTAACTCCTCATATCGGAGGAAGCACAGAAGAAGCCCAGGCGAATATAGGGACTGAGGTTGCGGATAAGCTTATAAAGTTTGTAAATAATGGTTCCACTTCTACTTCTGTAAATTTTCCAAATGTAGAACTTCCGCTCTTACGGGATAATTACCGTGTGCTGAATGTACATAAGAACCAGCCCGGTTTCCTACGTGATATAAACCATGTTGTGTCTGATGTAGGTGCTAACATCAATGCCCAGTATTTGAGTACTCTCGGAGAAATCGGCTATCTGATTATGGATGTTAACAAAGATTTGGGTGATAAGGTAAAAGAGGCTATAAGCCAGCACTCTTTTAGCATTAAAACCAGGATCTTATATTAGACCAGACGAATGTATTTACAAAAAATAATTCAATTTTTTCGAAGTGTAGAGGGTGGGGGTTCTTCTCCCGCTTTTTTATTTTGCTTGCAAGCAACGATTATAACCATACCGGTTTCAGTTTCAATAAGTCAGGCTTTTTTAAGTCTTTCCCTATTATTTTATTTCTTTCAGAAGGGGAAGAAAGAGGTTTTAAGATCTCCTCTCTTCTATGCAGGCCTGGGAGTTTTTATAGCCTATTTATTTTCTTACATTATTCATGAATTTAAACTACCTCATTTAAACCCGGCAAAAACTGAGTTAAAAGATTTTTTTCTTTTTAGTGGTTTTTTATGTATGTCAGTACTGAAAAAGGAAGAGTTTAAAAGAATTGAATCTGCTATTTTTATTTCTATCCTTGTGCTGGTTATAAGTGGTTTTATCTCTATTTTTTCTACCTATCGAATTTCTCGTTTGATTACCGCTTTATTTAAAATTGTACATACCTGGCCTTATGCCCATCACTATGGAGATGTTTTTCAGATTAGTATTTATCAACCTATAGGTCTTATGAATACACACCTTACCTATGGTGGTTTGCTTTTATTATATTTTCCTTATATATTTTTTCGATTTTTTAATGAAGCGAATCGGAAACTATTGGATAAGGCCAGTCTGCAAACTCTTCTTCTTTTAGTCTTGTTTGTTATTGTAATCCTTTTGAACAATGCTCGTTCTGCGATTATTGGAATTGGACTTGCTATATTCTTGGGGTTTTTAGATATAACCTTTATTCAAAATAAAATTCCGAAACGAAAGTTTTTTCTCTGGATGTTAAGTCCTCTTGTGACTCTGGGTCTTGTATTTTCTATTTTACTTTTAAATCCAACAACCGCAAAAGTGATTCGACCTCTTTTAGGTGCAGAAAAACATACAGATTCAGGAAGGACTTTTATCTGGAATTCCACCTTTCCCATGATTCAGAAAAATCCGGTTCTGGGTATTGGGCCGGGGCGTTATCTTGAGGAAATCGAAAAGGAAAGAAAGCTGCTCTCTGAAAACAACCGAGAACTTTTATACTTTTATGAAGTTACCCAGAGAGGTCATGCTCACAATGATTATTTGCATATAAGCGCTATTTCCGGATTTATGGGTTTTTTGGCTTATCTGATTTTTATAGGCTTTTCTTCTCATGCAATATATTCTTTAAAAGAATTCAAGGAATATTCTATATACTTTTATGGTCTTTTAGGGTTTTTTCTTTCGGGACTTTTTCAGTGTTATTTTCAGGATGATGAAGTGGTCATATTATTCTGGATGCTTATGGGTTTTCTTTCCAGGCTATTTGTGGAAGCAAGAAAACCCAAACTTTATAATATGTGAGTAGTTAGGATAAAAAATGGGTTCTGCTTATAGCCAGTTTCCATATCTCGGAATGTATTTTTCCGGTAATTCTTTCTTGAAAAACTTCTTTTTGCTTTTGAAAAAATTATATACGATGATATGTCTGAGGGCAGCCACACCGTCTTTCCAGGTAATCTTCTTCCCTTCCATATAGTTCCTGGGATAGTAGGAAATCGGAACTTCCGTCATCTTAATCTTAAGTCTTGCTATCTTGGCAGTAATTTCCGGTTCAAAACCGAAACGATTGGACTCAAGGTTGATGTTCTGAATGATGTCTGACTTAAAGAATTTATAACAGGTTTCCATATCGCTTAAATATAAGCCTGAGGATAGATTACTTAAGATGGTCAATAGTCTATTCACAAGATAATGAAAGGTTCTATGAACCTGCCTGTTTTCTTTTCGGAACCGGGAGCCGAATACTACATCAGCCTTACCTTTAATAAAAGGTTCTAAGAGTAGGGGAATCTCATCCATGTCGTATTCAAAATCAGCATCCTGTATTCCGATGATACTTCCCTGTGCTTCCTGAATTCCCCGCCGTAGGGCTGCACCTTTGCCCTGATTCCTTTCTTGCTGTAGAATTTTGTACTTTGATTGAAAGGAAAACTGACTTAAAATTTGAAAAGAAGAATCCTTAGAACAATCGTCAATAAATACCAATTCTTTTTCTATAGGAAGTTTAAGGGCATCTATCCTTGTAAGAAACTCCTGTAAATGTGTTTCCTCGTTATAAATGGGAATCACAAGAGAAACTAAATTATCTTGATTTAATGTTTCATTCATATATAAAGGTTCTTTAAAGATTATTTTAACAATCTATTTTCTGTAAAGAAGAAACTTGCTTCTTATTTGTTTTTTACTTCTTTTTTCGTATTTAAACTTTCACTTATGCTTTTAGCCATAGAGATAAATTCAGAAGGCATCATTAGAATGGTAGTGGTATTTTGTTCGGCTCCTACTTCTGTGACCATCTGCATACGACGAAGTTCAAGAGAAACCGGGTTTTGTTGAATTTCTCTTGCTGCTTCGGAGAGTTTTAGAGAGGCTTCTAATTCGCCTTCTGCTTTTATAATTCTGGCTCTCTTTTCTCTTACGGCTTCAGCTTCCTTGGCCATAGCTCTTTGCATATTGATAGGGATTTCTACATCTTTCATCTCAACCAGTTCAATTCGTAAACCCCAGGGTTCTGTTATCTGGTCTACAATTTCTCGGATAGAATTATTAATTTTTGTTCTATCTTTTAAAACCTCATCAAGAAGGTGCTGCCCTATTATATTCCGAAGGGCTGTAAGGGCAGCCTGATAAGAAGCATCTCGATAATTAGCCACCGTTATGATGGCTTTTTCAGGTTCTATAATTCTATAATACAAAACTGCATTAACTTTGATTGTAACGCTGTCTTTGGTTACTGTTTCTTGGGATTCAATATCTACCGTATTGGTTCTGATATCTACTTTTTCTTTTCTATCAATAAGAGGGATAATCCAGTAAAGCCCCGGACCTTTTACCCTGAGATATCTACCGAGTCTAAAGATTACTCCTCTTTCGTATTCAGAATCGATTCGAAACCCGGAAATTAGAAAAAGTATAATGATTAAAAGTATTGTATATTCCATATAAAACCTTTAAGATATATAAGAGTATATTAATGTGTTAATACGATTCGATAACGAGCCTTTCCGGAGCGTAATCTTTCTAAAGCCTTATTAACTTCTGAAAATTTATATTCTTCTGTAATTGCTTCTATTTTATGCCTGGCACAAAACTCTAGCATTTTTCGAATCATATAAGGAGAACCTACCGGGCTTCCCGAAACAGACTTAGAGCCTGAAATTAAAGAGAATGCGGGAATACTTAAAGGTGTTAATACGGCACCCACAACGTGAAGTTTTCCTTTGGGTTTTAGACAGGAAAGATATAAGGACCAGTCGAGGCTGACATTCACAGTTGAGATTATGAAATCTAAAGATGAGGAATGCTTTTGTAAAGCATTTGGATCTGTGGAATTTACAAATCTGTGTGCTCCCAGTTTTTTGGCTTCGATTTCTTTTTCAGGACTACTGGAAAAGACAGTTACTTCACAACCCCAGGCTTTTAAAAACAGAATGGCAAGGTGACCGAGCCCTCCCATTCCGATAACTCCAACCCTATCAATAGGCTTTATATTGTTCTGAAGTATCGGGGCAAATACGGTGATTCCTCCGCAGAATAAGGGACCCGTTGCATTCGGGTTTAAACCTTCCGGTATTTTAACTAACCACTCTGCACGAGAACGCACTCTATCAGCGAAACCTCCGTGTCTGCCTACTATCGTTTGTTCAGCCTTATTACAGAGGTTATGATCTCCCGACATGCAGGAATCGCAACTCATGCAGGAACCGGACATCCAACCGAGACCGACTTTATCGCCGACTTTTAAATCCTGCACATTGTTCCCGATTTCTAAAATAGTTCCTATCACTTCGTGTCCCGGAACGAATGGGTATTGTGTCATTCCCCAGTCATTATCAAGCATACTTAAATCGCTGTGACAGATACCACAGGACTCAACTTTAATGTCCACTTCGTCAGAGCTTAGAAGACCCGCTTCGTATTCGAAGGGTACTAATTCTGATTTTGCATTGTGTGCTGCATAGGCTTTTACTTTCATAAGTTTTCCATAATATTTAAACGTTTTATTTTGAATATTTAAAAAAAATACTGTCGATTAATTATTCTACTTACTAATTACTTTTTCCAGACTAAATGTATAGGCATTTATCAGGGTTTGAAAAGACTTTTTCGGAATCGAAAATTCTTTTGTAAAAGTCTCTACAATCTTCTTTTCCAGTTCAGGAGAAGAGAATGATAAGGTTTTATTATTGTTTATAGAAAAGCTCGAAAACAGGCTATTTAATTGAAAAAAAGTGATCTGTTTATATTTATTTTGCTTTAGTAAAGTTATTAGGGAATTGATATCTTCTTCCTTCTTAATGTAAAGTATGGGTCTTTTTAAAAATTCCAGACCGGAGGGGTGTAGCAGTTTATCGCTTGTAAATATCCAGACCGGACTATGTGTACTAAGATAGAAAGTCTTTATTTCTTTATTTTTCTGGGATAAGGTAATATTCATATTTAGATATTTCTTAGATATTGTTACTGAATAAAGACTTAAGAGGATTACAATTATAAAAGCAAATTTTTTATTAAGGGGGAACTGGAGATCATAAAGTTTCTTTATATACAATATGAAGAGCAATATGAGGCCTGATACATATCGAGAGCCCCAATCTATATTGGAATCATTAGGAGAGAAAAGGGAAATTGATATAAGAGATGTTATGATACTAAAAAAAAGAATTTTAAGAGAATTGTCAGGTAACTTTATATCTTTTCTAAAAAAAATAAAAGGTGGGATTACAAGAATCAACAAGAAAATTGGTGTATACATGAATAAGCCTACTCGCATATTTCCATAAAATAATAAAGATTGTATAATGTTCCATCGCTCAATCAAAGAAGTTGTATTAAAAATTCCGGATTTATTAGAAATAATACGGGTTCCAAGAATATTATTATATAGTAGATAGTTAATTGTTAGAAAACTGAATACCGGGAGAAGAAAAAAAATAGAAGTAGATACAAGCTTTAGCTTATTCGAATTATATAGTGTATAAAAGAACAGAATAGGACCTGAGATAAGAATAAATTCGGGACGGAAAAAAATTGGAAGTCCCAATAAAAATGCATATACATTTTTCATAAAGTTCTTCTCTTGAGTAAATAAAAAACTTAAACCAAAGGCAAGAAAAAAAAAGGATATAGCATAACCAAAAAAACTGATTGAATGTATAAATGCAGGAGTGCATAGAATCATAAAAGACACAAGTATGGGATGAAGGTTCCACTTAATATAAAGGTAGGTTAGAGAGATTATAAATAAAAATGTAGAAACCCATTGTATCATTTCCGGGAATGAAAGTTTTATGATTGCAGCCATTAAGAATGTTTGAAAAATAGGAAATGGGCCCAGTAATTTATCTGAAATAAAAAAAGAACCGGGAGTTAAAAATTGACAATGGTTAAAAACACTTAAATTTTTACAGTGAATCACCTCAGATAGAAAATTATTCTCAATGATAGAATTTGCCTGGATGAGTTTTATAAAGGTATCTGAAACAAACATATTCTCCGGATCTAATTTGAAAGTAAAAAATAGAAGTAATGTAGAATAAATGAATATAATAAATATCTTTAATTTCATGTAGTATCCTAAAAGGGAGTAATCAGACTATGAATTTAAAAGTCCGGTTTCGAAATGAAAATTTCCTACTGATCAAATGTATCTTTTGAATAAGCTTGTTTAATGTAAAGTAGAAACCTATCAGTTTTAATTGTTTTTTTACTTTTTCTATTCGACAAAATGTCCTTAAAATATTATTTGGTCAAAAATTAAAGGGAGGATGAAAGAAATTATGCTCAAGGTAGAAAATTTGAGCCGGTCTTTCGGAGAGAAAAAAGCCGTCGATAATATATCATTTTCTGTTCGTCCCGGTGTAATTACCGGCCTTTTAGGCCCAAATGGTGCCGGAAAAACTACAACCATGCGTCTAATTACCGGTTATCTCGAACCGAGTTCCGGTTTTGTTTATTTCGGCGGAAACCTTCTTTCCGATGATATGAATGCAATTCAAAAAAAGCTGGGTTATCTTCCGGAATCTGCGCCACTTTATCCGGAGATGAAAGTATCGGAATATCTCGAGTATATGGCAGCAATACGAGCCGTTCCTAAAGAAAAAAGAAAAGGACAAATTGAAGAAATGGTTTCAGTTTGTGAACTGGAGTCAAAAATTGATTCACCTGTCTCTTTTTTATCCAAAGGTTTTAAACAAAGGCTTGCACTGGCCGGTACCCTGGTACATGATCCGGAAGTAATTATTTTAGATGAGCCGACTACAGGGCTCGATCCGAACCAGATTTCACAAATCCGGAATTTAATTAAAAAATTAGGGAAATCCAAGACTCTGATTCTATCTACACATATTTTAAAAGAAGTTGAAGATGTTTGTGATGAAGTGATTATTATTAATAACGGAAAAATAGTCGCGAATTCAAGTGTTAAAAGTCTATATGGAGAAACCAAAGTTCTCGTTACTGTAAATACGGGTATAGATAATCTTCGCAAACACTTTACGGGTGATGAGTTTATTGACATCGAATTTTATAGTGGTTATGAGCATTCAGATGACACCTATAAATCATTCTTGATAAGTTTGAAGGATGATAAACCGGAATTAGTCTTTTATCAATTGAGTAAAGCAAATTTCATGGTAAAAGAAATTCGGCTATTTAAGCGTTCTCTGGAATCGATTTTTTCCGATCTCACAAGAAACTAAATCAAGCAGAACTCGCGAGGCATGCTTATGTTTGAAAATATAAAAATTATATTCAAAAAAGAAACAGGAACCTATTTTAATACACCTATTGGCTACATTTTTAGTGCATTTTTCTTGCTTCTTATCAGCTTTTTATTTTTTTACGGTCTGGGAGGAAACTCTTTCTGGGATATGAAAATTGCCAGTATGGAGCAGTATTTTCTCTGGATACCCATTATGTTTATTATTTTTATTCCGGCAATTACTATGCGGCTCTGGTCGGAAGAAGTAAGATCCGGAACGATTGAAGTTTTGATGACATTACCGGTAAACGATTACGAAATCATTATTGGCAAATTTCTATCCGCCTGGGCATTTCTCATTTTCACGATTTCCGGAAGCCTTCTCGTTCCTATAACTATATGGTTTATTGGAGATATTGATTTCGGTCTCGTGTTTTCGGGATATGTGGGAACTATTTTATTAGGTGGAGCTTATGTAAGTATGGGTTTGCTTATATCCAGTCTTACAAGAGATCAGATCACAGCTTTTGTATTAACCTTACTTGCCAGTTTGCTTATATTTTTAATGGGTTATCAACCTATACTGCAATTTTTTGGTAAAACTATCGGTAGCTTCTTGGCATTTTTAGCCCTTTCTCATCATTTTGAAGCTTTTCGTCTGGGTATATTTGATCCGAGAAATTTTCTATTTTTCTTTAGCTTTATATTCTCAATGTTATACTTGAATGTTTTTGTAATAAGGGGGAAAAGATAAATGGAACTTTTTAAACGGCTCAATAAAAATAGGGTATACATTCTTTCCCAGGTATTACTCTTATTTCTTCTATTGAATTATTTATTTTCAAACCTCAATTGTCGTAAAGACATGTCTCGTTTTAATCGCTTTGAATTAACTCGAAGCACAGAAAGTATACTCAAGAATCTTCCGGAGAAATTGTATATCAACGCTTATTTTTCTTCGGATATACCGAGTGAGTATAAACCCCGGATTAACCTTGTAAAGGAAATCATTAAAGAAATCGCAGATGTGAATAGAAAAAAAGTAGAGCTTCGTTTCTATGATCCGGATAGCGGGGAGGAAGACAGGAAAAAAGCAAAAGAAGCCGGTATTCGCCCATTAACTATACAGAAAATAGAAAGAGGCTCTGCCCAGTTGAAGAATGATTCTTTTTTCGGTCTAACTCTTACGGTGGGTTCTAAAACGGAAACCTTACCTGTAGTTCCGGAAGCAGAGAAAGTAGAGTATCAGATCTTATCGACTCTGAAAAAAATGTTCCGGAAGACGAATAATTCGGCAGTAGCGATTATTAAAGCACCGGGTGCTATGACAAGTCCTCCTATACAGCAGGGAGCTATAAACAAAGATACTTTTAGCTTATTTTTCCAAAGAGCTTATGAGCCGGAAAATGGAAAAGTTACAGAAGTGAAGATTAATGAGGATGTTGTTCCTGAGGAGATTACAACCCTGATACTTTCCGGAGATCCCGGTCTATCTGAGGAAGGTAAATTTGCGATTGATCAGTTCCTTTTAAGGGGAGGGAATCTTATTATTTTTCCAAAAATGATGGATTTTACTCTTGAAGACAGACAAAACCCTTATGCAGCTATGATGCAAAGGCAACAACCGGGACTGGCAAGGACATCTCCTGAAGCAGCAAAGCTTAATACTTTTTTTGAAAAGTATGGATTTAAAATAAATACAGATATGGTAATGGAACCGGAAAATTCTATGCCCCTAGGTCCTCTTGTCCAGGTAGAACCCGGTGTTATCGGTCGTTATCATTATCCATTGTGGTTAATTGTGGATAATAATGAAGGAATTAATTCGGAGCATATTCTCACAAAAGAAACCAAAGGTTTACTCGTTCCCTGGACTTCTACTATAGAGAAGTTTGAGACAAAACAAAAAGGAATGAAGTTTACCAGTCTTATGGAAAGTACAGTCAAAGCAGATATACGTAAGGATTTTGTAATGGTTGGAGAAAAGCAGGTTTTTTCACAAGAGATTAAGCCTAAAGGAACCAAATTTACGCTTAGCTTACTGCTGGAAGGAGAACTTCAATCTTCCTTTACAAAAGATAGCATACCGACAAAATATAAAGACAACAGTTTCTTAGAAAAAACACCTACAGGAAAGAAAACAAAGATTCTTGTTTTTGGTTCTCCTTATATAATCTCAGACGTGCTTGCTATGAATAGAGAAACTGCAGAAGTGTTTAGTGATAATAATGTTCCATTTTTTTTAAATGTTATCGATGTCCTTTCAGGAGATACCGATCTCTTAGCTGCGAGAACCAAACAGTCAGGTATACTAAAATTAAAGCCTTTTCCTAAGAATGTTGAGATTTTATTTAGTATCTTGAATGTATTTTTAGTACCTATTATATTGAGTGTATACGCATTTTTTAGAATTAAAAAAAGAAATAGGAGTGTATAAGAGGTAGTAGGATGGATAAACTAAAAACATTTCTTTTCGAGAATCGAGCCTTTAGCCTGAGTCTTTTAAATCTCGTGCTGGTTCTTTTTATTTTTTTTGTGAATGATCCGTTTTCTCTTTTTGTACAAACTTATGAAAAAGCAGAACCCTTTTTTAAAGTAAAGGCTGCGTCCATAGAAAGTATTAAAATTGAAAAAGCTGATGAAGAGATAAAATTGTTTACCCTACAGAAGAAAGGATCTACCTGGCTTGTTGAGGTAAATTCAAAAACTTTACTGGCTAATGGAACGAGAGCAGAAGCGCTTGTAGATTCGCTTCTGAAAGCCAGAAAATTTACTGAAGTGAGCTCTTCTAAAGAAAAAGCATCTGAATATGGTTTTAATTCCGGTTCTATAAAAATTACAGTAAATACGAACAATACCCTACATTTGGGCTCTGTTAAAACAGGTTCGAATTTTACCCATGTAAAGCAGAATGAAAGTGATAGAATTTTTCTTGTTGAGGATAATCTAAAATCGATTGCAGGTCGAGGAAAGTTTGATTTTTTCTTGGATAAGAATCTTTCTCCTGCCGGTACTAAAAATGAAGAAATCAATAAAATTATTTTTCGACAGGAAGGGAAGAAAGGTGTTTCCTATAAACTTGAACTTTCAGATAAAAATTGGAAATTACTTCTCCCAAAAACAGGAGAGATTCCTTCATCAGAAATGACTGCTATCTTAAGCCGTATTTCCGGTCTGGAAGCAGATTCTATTGAATTAAATGATGATTATAAAGCTAATTTGGATGAAACCTTTAAAGCAAGTTTACAATATTCTATAAAGAAGGAAAAAACAGGTTCTATGATGCTTTCTTTCTCTATATTAGGAAAGCACAAAAAAGAAAATCATTTTTACGTTCAAAAAGAAGGTTCGGATACAGTATACCGGCTGAGCGAATTCAAATGTAAGTACTTTTACGAATTGCAACCCGAAGAGAAGATTAAAAAATAAGCTATATATCTTGCGAAAGCGAACCATTAGGGGTTCGCTTTTTTGTGGATAAATGTTTGTTATTTACAACCTTCTTGAACTCTAATATTCACTGAAATATTTCCAAGCCATTTGTAAGGAATTAATTTTTTCTTATCGTTGTAAATTGCGGTAACACTGGTATTCATGATGATTTGCTTTTTTTTGTTGTTTGTACAATTTTTTGAAGAATACATTATGATAGGTTTTTTATCTGTGGATTCTTCATTCTTTTTGTATTTTTTAACATTTTCGAATATATTAACACCGAGGATTGGGTTTCCTTTATAGAATTGAAATAATTTTTTAAAAGTTTCTGAAGTTGTTCTGGAATGGAAACTGTAAGAAATTTCTCCATCTTCTTTATCGTATATTACTTTATCAATAGTCTTGTATTGTTTTTGCGGATCTGTATAAATAAAAATAGGATAAGAAATCCCTGAAATATTCACAGATTCAGACTGAATCGATATAAAAGTTAAATCAAGTTTATTTTCCTCGGAAAAAAGAGGAATGCTCAAGAAAAATGCGATTAATAAAAGTATAAACCTGTACATATTTAAAAAATATTATACAGGTAAATTAATTCAATCAGAAAAAATTAGATTTTATAATAAGCCCGATTATAATAAAGGAGGGGTCTTTTGGTTGGATCGGTATCTGTATACAGTGCACGGCCGACTATTATAGAATGGTCTCCACCATCATATACAGATTCGAGTGAACAGTCCATGATAGCCAGGCAGGACCTGAGTAAAGGAGAACCGGTTTCTTTTACTGTATACCCTACTTTTTTAACCAACTCATGTTTGTTTTCTTTAGAACTTGCAAATTTATTAGACACATCTTCACCATCTGCTGAAAGAATATTTACAGCGAAGGATTTTGTTTCTAAAATTTTTTCATGACTGATGGCAGATTTGTTTAAATTGAAAAGAATCAGGGGAGGCTCTAAGGAAAGAGAAGCAAAACTACTTACAGTAAGTCCACCCATTTCTTCACCTGCCTTATAGGTAATCACGGTTACACCGGAAGCGAAAGCTGATAGAGCTTTTTTGAAATCTTCGTTACTTATTGACATATATCCAATATCATAGTCCAAGTTTTAAATTCGAGTCTTTTTTTTAATGATCGAGATTTGATGCCAGAGGTTGTGATGAAAAAGGATGTACTAAATCATTTTGGAATTATTGGTGATGTTCACGCAGAAGATAAATTTTTACAAATTGCTTTAGATAGATTATTTTCTCAAAATGTTAGAACTATACTTTGCACAGGAGATATTTGTGACGGTTCGGGAGATGCAAATCTTTGTTGCGATATTTTAAAAAGGAGAAGGGTAGATACAGTTTCAGGCAACCATGATCGCTGGGCTTTAGAACAGGAAATGCGTTCCTTGCCTGAAACTACAAGAGATCTGAGTCTTGATTCCATGGAATATCTAAAATCATTACCTAAAACAAGGGAATACAGTTCGAATTTTGGAAGAATATTGTTATGTCATGGTATAAATCAGAACGATATGGTAAAAATTAATCCGGATGATTATGGTTATGCCCTTGAAGCCAATTCCGATTTACAGGATTTAATACAGAAAAATGAGTATTCTATTGTTATTAACGGACATTCACATAAAAGAATGGTGAGAAAAATAAATCAAATTGTGATTATAAATTCCGGAACTTTATATAGAAACCATAATCCCTGTTTTGTCGAGGTGGATTTAAAAAAGAATGTTATCACCTTTTATTTGTTAGATAGTTTAGGGAATGTAGTAAATGAAGAAAAATCTGAAATTTTATAATTCAGGAATGCCCTTTTTATAGTATTAGAAATGATAAAATACTTTTCTCAGGTGGGTTTTTTATTTTGGAGAAGCATTTTTCTATTGTAATATAGATCTATGCAAAAAAGGCTGACCAAAACAATAATAAGGAATATCCCCGTGAGGGGACAATATTAATATTTATGGGTGAACACAGAAGTAGAAAACCAGCTTTCGGAAAAAAAAATTTTAAGAGGGATTTCTCTGAAAACAAGAATTGGAAAGAGAAATCTTCTCGAGATGAAGAAGGTTTTCATAAAAAAGATGAATTCCACCGGGATGGTGAATTCAGAAAAGAAGCAGGATTTAAGAAGAACAATGATTCTCGCCGAGAAGGCGGTTTTCGTGGAAGAAGAGAAGACGGAGGTAGCCGGGAAGGTGGTTTCCGTGGCAGAAGAGAAGACGGAGGTCGTCGAGAAGGCGGTTTCCGTGGCAGAAGAGAAGATGGAGGTAGCCGGGAAGGTGGTTTCCGTGGAAGAAGAGAAGATGGAGGTAGCCGGGAAGGTGGTTTCCGTGGCAGAAGAGAAGACGGAGGTCGTCGGGAAGGTGGTTTCCGTGGCAGAAGAGAAGAGGGAGGTCGTCGGGAAGGTGGTTTCCGTGGCAGAAGAGAAGATGGAGGTAACCGAGAAGGTGGTTTCCGTGGCAGAAGAGAAGACGGAGGTAGCCGGGAAGGTGGTTTCCGTGGCAGAAGAGAAGATGGAGGTAGCCGGGAAGGTGGTTTCCGTGGCAGAAGAGAAGATGGAGGTCGTCGAGAAGGTGGTTTCCGTGGCAGAAGAGAAGATGGAGGTAACCGAGAAGGTGGTTTCCGTGGCAGAAGAGAAGATGGAGGTCGTCGAGAAGGTGGTTTCCGTGGCAGAAGAGAAGATGGAGGTAGCCGAGAAGGCGGTTATCGAAATCGCGATAGGGAAGAAAAGAATTTTAAAGTTTATAAGAATGCCATCGAAAACTTCAAAAGTAATTTTAAGGATGAACCAGCAGGTCCTAAGAAGTCCACAGAAAAGAAAAAAATTCGCATCAAGCCTTTAGATGAGTTTGAAGAAAATAAAAATCAGGAAAAAGAAGGACGCTGGAAGCTGTTAAATGAACTGGAAGGAGAACGAAACGGACTGTTAGCCGAATCCCGGTCTACGGAAGAGGGTGATGATGAGTTAAAGCCCATGAGAATTAATCGGTATTTGGCTCGTTGTGGATATGGAGCGAGAAGAAATGTTGAAGAATTTATTACTTCCGGACGCATTAGTGTGAACGGACAGGTAGTTACAGATTTCTCCACACGTATAAACCCGGAAGATGAGGTTAAGTTTGATGACATGCTAGTAAAACCCATCCTTAAAGATCAGGTGCTAATTCTAAATAAGCCTGTAGGTTATCTTTGTTCACATATGGATGTTCACCACGAGAAAACAGTTTTGAATTTACTTCCTGAACATTTTCGCAGGTTGAATATTGCCGGAAGGTTAGATCTGAATTCAAGAGGTCTGATGATCTTCTCCTCTGATGGTGATTTTATCTATAAACTTACCCATCCTTCTTACCATGTTGAGAAAGAGTATCGTTTAAAAATTTCTCCCTGTCCGGAAGAATCTTTCCTGGTTTCAACCTTTTTGAGAGGCGTTGAAGAGGGGGGAGACTTTTTAAGGGCTAAAAAGGTGGTAATTGAGAATGTTGAAGAAGGGATAGTTCTTGTTACTCTTCAGGAAGGAAAAAAAAGGCAATTACACAGAATGTTTGAAGTAATTGGTTCTGATGTTTTGGATCTCCAGAGGATTCGAATTGGAAATTTGAAATTAGAAGACCTTGACCTGAAAGAGGGAGAATATAAAGAAGTATCCAAGGAAGAGATCCTTTCTTATTAGATAGTGGTTAACTCACGTGGTGACAGAATCTTTTGTTTACCACGTGAAAAGGATTTGATTTGAGTTTTGTAAATTTCTCGTTTGTTCTTTTTTTTCTCTTATTCTATTTGGTTTATTGGAATACTCCGATTCGATTTCGAAGGCATTTATTATTTATAGGATCGAGTTTTTTTTATGCTTCATTTAGTGTTAACTTCTTATTTCACTTATATTTCGTTATTCTTATAAACTATTACCTGCAAAAAAAGTTTTATAATTCAAAAAACTTTCTCTTGTATAGTGTTGGTTTTAACCTGGTTAATCTTGGGCTTTTTAAATATTTTTATTTTTTTATGGAACTGATAGGGACTGTAAGTGGAATTGAAATATTAAGCCAGAAAACATCCCTTAACCAGTATTTTTCCAGTTTATTACATATAAAATCTTTTGAAATTATTCTTCCCCTTACTATTAGTTATTATTCGTTTCAATTAATTTCTCTTGCAGTTGATCTTAAAAAAGGTAAAATCGAAGAGAGACCCGGACTATATGAATATTTTAGTTATATTCTCTTTTTCCCTATTATGATAGCCGGACCGATTTTGCGTTATACTGAAATTCGTAAGCAATTGGATGAACCTGTATTTATCAAGGAAAATATGTTTAATGGAATCTGGCTTGTCCTTTCCGGTATATTAAAGAAAATCATTCTTTCAGGGACGGTGGCTTCCATTATTTATCCTGTTTTTGCAAAACCCAATGAATATTCAGGAATAGCTTTACTTCTAACTTCCTATGCATTTGCTGTTCATCTATACCTGGATTTTTCGGGTCTTACTGATATGGCAAGGGGTATGGCTAAGTTATTGGGCTTCAATTTGCCTGAAAACTTTAAAGCCCCATTTTTTATGACCGGTTTTGGAGATTTTTGGCGTAGATGGCATCTTACTTTTTCTTTTTGGATTCGTGATTATATTTATATTCCTCTGGGTGGTTCACGATGTTCTGAATGGAGAAATGTATATAATCTCGTAGTGACTTTTACTCTGGGAGGACTCTGGCACGGTGCTAATGTGAATTATGTATTCTGGGGACTTTTAACTGGTATACTTATTAGCATTGAACGGTTTTTTAACGATAAAGGATTTCGTTTATTTCCATCTATTCCGTATGTAAAACCTATAGTTTCTTATCTATTTTTTTTGAATGCCTATATGGTGACCTGGGTTATGTTTTTTACCCGGGATCTGAAAACAGCTTTTGCAGTTCTTCGAAATATATTTACTTTTTCTCAGGGTCGGAATCTACTTAACGTAGAAACTATTTTATACATAATGCTTTTTACATTTTTCTTTCATGCTATTCAGGAATGGCCGGCCTGGTTTCAGAAATTTAGAAAGAAAGAAATCTTTGTATTACCTATTTTATCACTCATTATCATTTTAATTCTAATTTCCAATCAGAGTGGAAATATGGATTTTTTTTACTCCAAGTTTTAAGGTTTCATCATGAAGAATAAGATCTATATTTATTATCCAATCCTGATTCTTTTACTCTTTTTCGCTTTCGATAAAGTATTTACACTTCCTTTTTTTAAAGAATTTGTTCAGGAAGGAAATATCGTATATTTTATACATAGAAGACAATACCTGTTTCCTAAATTGCAGAAGGAATATGAGCATATTAATAAAAGACTCGCGATTATTTCAGGAGATTCAAGAGCTTATGCGTACTCAGACCAGTTGTTGAAAGAACCTTATAAAACAGACTGGATATTCTATAACTTTTCCGGACCTCAGTCTGTTCCGGCTTATACCCTGTTCTGGTTTGAGAAGATAATTCAAGCCAAATTGAAACCGGAGCTTCTTATCTTCATTGTTAGTCCGGAAGGTTTTGATGATAATAAAAGGCTTATACATAATCCTTTTTTAAGGATGGTGGCCGATGATGATTTCATAATAAAATACTGGAAACAGATTCCCTTAGAGGATAGATATGAATTTTTACTGGATAAATTTTTTGCTATACGTAAATTAGATCTGGATTACAAATTGTTGCTTGAACGTTTTCGAGGAAAAACCTTATATCAGTATGATTCTGATAAAAATCCTAATATTACCATATTGAATTTACATAGGGGAGAACAGGTAGCTTATACAAACATAAAAAATGATGAAAAGAAGTTAAAACAGGATGCCAGAAGAATGGCCGGAATATATTTTTATAATTTCCAGGTCCACGATACTCAGTTCTTCTTTACTGAAGAAATTTTAAAGTTAGCCAGAGAAAATGAAGTGAAGGTTGTGTTAGTCTGGCCAAGAGTACACATGGAATACAGAAAGGAATATAATAATCGCAAAACAGTAGATACCTGGGAAAAACGTTTAATTGCCCTGACGGAGAAATATAAAATGGTTTATGTGAATTTAAACCGGGAATCTAACTGCGACATATTTTATGATGCTTCCCATCAATCCAGCCTGTGTTTCCCCGAACAGGCTTCTTACCTGCTCGAGAAATATGAAAATAAAAGAAAACCTTAGCTTAGGGATTTGTTGGTCCGGTTGGTTCAGGTTCTGCTGGATTCGTAGTCGTAGTTCCCGGGTTTGAACTGGTTCCGGAACTACTTGCTCCCAATCCTGTTCTTCCGAACAGATCCTGTAATTTCAGAAGTGTATCGATTTCTTTTGCTGAATAATAGTATTTATGATCGCGGCTGATTGAATTGATGAGTTTTGCACTCATATAATCCAGCCTACGGGTAAAAGTCTTTTGTTGATAGGGTTCATTCCATTGTAGAAGGAATCCACCATCAAGATTGGATTTTCCGAGTGACTTTCCATCTTTTAGATCGTATTCTTTAGCCCCGGAAACCTTACTCAGGTCTAAATCTGCTTTAGTTGTCTTTCCGTAGCGCTCTTTGATACGATTTTTAAGCTCTTCATCTTCGTTTGTGCTTCCGGAACTTAAATCCCAGACTGTAGCAACCGGGTTCGATTTTTCATCTTTAAGCTCTTTCGTTGATTTTCCAAACTTTTGTTCCAGTCTATATTTCATCAGGTCACTTTCTACCGGATAAAACAGAACTCCAACGGAATACAGGCTGGCCCCCTCAATACTTTCTTTAAGGGAGGCTTCTTCCGGTTTCCCTTCTTCTTTTTTATTGAGATCTTTCACCAATTGGGGAGTTTCATAAAATCGATAAAAATAGTCGATCCCGTTACGTTTAACATGTAAGAGCTTATCCTTTTCTTCGAAAACGATGCTAACATTTTCTGTACTTTTAGGATCGGTAGCGATGGATATGATTTGTTCCCGAAGCTTCTCGTAACTCATGCCCCAATTGGCATCTCCCACACCGGTGAGAACGCCCTTTGAGTTGTCCTGAGCGTAGAGGCTGATGGCAAATAGGATACTTAGTGCAGGTAATAGTTTCAGTTTCATAGTTCTATTCTCGGATTTATTGGTTAATTAATTTCATTTATTTTATACTATCTTACCTTCTAAATAAAAAAGGCATAGCAAAAAATAATCGACTCTGTAGTATTGTCAATACTTCTAATTTTAAAACTGCTTATAACGGAAGGTATGAAAAAGTTTATTGGTATAGAACTGTCTAAAGAACATTTTGTAGCTGCGTTTCCAAGAGACTACAGCCAGAAATATGATATTAAAAGATATAATCATAATGAAGTCGAGATTAAACAATTCGTAAAATCTCTTTCTAATAATTGGATATGTATTCTGGAGAATAAAGGGATTTATAGTGCTGTTATTGCAAATAATATCTATAAAGCTGGCTTTCAGGTAGCTATCGTTCATACTCTTCAAATCGAGCGCTTTGCCCAGACTGAGTTTTTTCAAGAAAAAATTGATCCGGTAATTATTTCAAAATATGGTGAAAGGATGTCTCCCGCTTTATACAAACCTACAGAAGAATTTATCGAACAGTTGAATAAGAAGTGGGATGAATTAAAGCATTTGCTTCATGCGAAAATTGGAAAACGAAAAAAGCTCCATGCTCTGGAAAATTCCGATCGTACCGATAAAAAAGATATTGAAAATGTCAAAACATCCCTTAAAAAAAATGAATTGGATATATTTAGACTCGAAGAAGAACTGGATTTAATTGTAAACAAGTTCATTAATCCCTATTACCTTTAATAAATAGATTGACAGGTCTTTTTTTCTCTTTTACACTACATTATTATGTCAACTGCTGCTGCAAAGAAATCTGAGGCTTTTGATTCCCGCGAATATTGGGAAAAGACTGATGAAGAGTTGGTGGAAGAGCTTTTGAGCCTGGATTTACCTGAGGAGGATGGAGAACCCTTGGAAGATGTATGGCATCGAGTCCAGATTAATTTTTTAATTGATATGGTGAAAACCGAGAAGGGAAAGAAGGAGGACTATTTTGTAGGTGGGAATATGTTCGTCTACTATAGTCTACAGCAGGTAAAGAATAGGGACTATAAGGGTCCGGATTTCTTTTATGTTGAGGGTGCGAGGATTGATCCTAATCGTGGTAAATGGGTAGCATGGGTGGAAGATGGAAAATACCCTGATGTTATCATAGAACTTTTATCTCCGAGTACAAAAAAAGAGGATCTGGGTAGAAAAAAGAAGATTTACGAAAAGATTTTTAAAACAGGAGAATACTTCTGTTTTGATCACGATGAGAATAAGTTATATGGATGGAAATTAACCGGATCTGGTTATGAAGAGATATCTCCGGATGAAGATGGAAGAATGGAAAGTAAGGTACTTGGCTACAAGTTAGGTTCCTGGAGAGGAACTTATCTTGATGAAGATTTGTATCTTCGTTTTTTTTATCCAAGTGGAGAAATTGTTTTTACACAAGCCGAAGAAGAGAAAGCAAGAGCTGAAGCAGAGAAAGCAAGAGCTGAAGCAGAGAAAGCAAGAGCTGATCGTTTGGAAAAAGAATTAGAAGAGCTAAAAACGAAAATGGCTTCTTCTTAAATTAACTTTGTTTGTTTTATTTTCCTTCCTATTAAAAATAAAATAGACATTCCTATAATTAAGATAAGCATGATAAAAAGGGGAGAGATTTTATTCAAAAGATAAGGCATTGATAAGGTGATGATTCCTCCTCCTAAAAAAGCTGAGGTGAAAGGAGTACTTTCTGCGTAGATTCTGACGGCTTTAGTTTTGAGTTCCGGATTAATCATTCTTAAAAGCATGAGTCCGATTGCTGTTGTACCATTGAACATTCCGAAATTTAATATAGCCATTTCTTTGTAGTATTCATCTTTAAGTAATTTCTGGTTAATATAATAATAGCTGAAAAGATTCCAGAGAAAGCCGGATGTGAAAAGAATAAAAAGTGGAAATATTGTATCTGCAATAAGTTGAATGTCTATAGTCGCGATTCCTGTGAATATTAAAATATCCATAAATAGATTTGAATAAAATACTAATATATTATTATTTAAGAAAATTGTTAAACGATTCAACTTAATGAAAAGGCGCATTAGGATACTTGCAAAAATAGCATATACAAATAGGGGAAAAGAGGGAAGAGTGGGGAAAATATTTTCCAGGGATAGTTTAAATATATTTCCTAATATATAAGATGCAAAAATCAATCCGAGACTTAATAGGAATAGTAATGGGTTTAATTCTACATAACTGAAAGTGACTTTTTCAATTATTTTATTTTTTTTGTCTGCATTAACAAGAAATACCCCACCGATGATTCCTAAAATAATTCCTATTGTTGCACTAAATAGACTGTATTCTGAGCCATTTTTTAATCCATGAGATAAGAAAATTGATTTCATGGCAACTGCTGTTCCGTGTCCACCTGCAAAGCCAGCTTCTAGAACGGAAGAAAAAGCTATAGGTAGATTGAAGTAGGGTTGAAAATAGAAATAAGTAAGAAGTATTCCGATCAAAATTTGGCCTAATATAGTTATCCAGACAACAAGTGTTTGTGAGGTTACTTCATAAATATCTGAGTTTACTTTTCCGGGCGCTCTTTGAAGAAATAAAGCTGCAAATACAAGAGCAATAAAATCGGATGGCCATTTTTTCCATTCTTGATAAAAGTGAGCTTCTTTAAAAAAGGGAAATATTGAAAATAAGAAAAGAAGAAGCAAGGAGGATGAAAGGGCAGGGGGAATCTTATATTTTTTTATAAAAGGAATTTTTTCTGTGAGTAAATATGATAAACCAAGAATACATCCGACAAGAAAGAAAGGGATCATAAATCAATCCACATCCCTTCTGACTGTATTAATTTAATTAACTCGTCATCTGCTATTTCTGAAGGAATAGATTTTTTTACTATAGTTTTATTTCTATACAGATGGACTTTACCTGGTCCTGCACCAACATAACCAAAATCTGCATCTGCCATTTCTCCCGGTCCATTTACTATACAACCCATAACAGCAATTTTTACTCCCTTCAGATGAGACGTTTTGGCTTTTATTCTGGCAGTTGTATTTTGTAAATCAAACAGGGTTCGACCGCAGGAAGGACAGGAAATGTATTCCGTTTTTGTGGTTCTTAACCTTACTGCCTGCAAAAGATCGTAGGAAAGAGAAAGGAGTTTATGAGGAGATTCTTTTGGAACCATTAAGCGTAGACTATCTCCCAGTCCATCAATGAACATTGAGCCAAGGGAAGATGAAGCATAGAATAAAGCGTCATCGTAAGTATTATAAGTTGCATTTAGAAGTATTGGATATCCATAAGCTCCATTTAAAGAACCTAATTTTCGATAATCCATTAAGGGATCAGATGAATTTAATGAAAGAATACAGTTTTTCATTCCATATACATTTAAAAGTTGTAGGGAATCTTTGATTAAGTAATATGTGAAATCAATAAAGGATAATTCAAATGGAAGATGTTTACCCGAAAGCATTCCTAAAATATATGGAAGATTATCACGGTTAGTAATTGTGACTTTTACTTTATCAGCAAAGAATAATAGAGGTAGATAGTCATTTACTTTATTTTCCAATTTACCGGAAAGTTCAACAGAAAAAGGAAAGTTGTATTTCTTTTTATACCACTGTACTAATTGCAGATCCTTTTCTTCTGAAATGAGGAAGTGCATTATTTCTAAATTTCTATCATCACTCCGTTCTGAATTTTCTACAATAAACTGATGGAAATGATTTCCATCTCGATATAGAGATGAGTCAATAGTGGTTTCTATTCGCGGAATGTTTCTTCCACCCATTTGAAAATTTCTAACAGTAAAAAGTTGGGTTTCTATTTTATGACTATTGAATGGATCGCGAAACTCTTTAAAATCTTCCTTTACTTCTTCTGTTATTTTTTCTAATAAAGGTGCTAATATTTTTTTTGCAGCCGGTATTTCTAATACCGGATCTTCCGTTAATGAAACTCGTATTGTATCACCAATACCTTCTGCCAGAAGAGAACCTATTCCCAGGGCTGATTTGATTCTTCCATCAGTGCCATCTCCGGCTTCTGTTACTCCGAGGTGGAATGGATAGTTTCTATTTTCTTCTAAAAATTTTGCTGATAATAGACGGTATGCTTGAATCATAATGGTTGGGTTGGAAGATTTCATGGAAACTATAATGTCGTAATAAGCCTCACTCTCTGCGATACGAATAAATTCTAAAGCTGATTCACACATACCGAGTGGAGTATCTCCGTAACGATTCATGATTCTATCAGAAAGAGAGCCGTGATTGGTACCTATTCTCATTGCTACACCCAGCTCTTTGCAACGTTTTACCAGAGGCAAGAAAACATCTGCTATACGTTCTAATTCCAACATGTAATCTTTGTCATTGTATTCTTGAACGAGGAATTTCTTTTTATCGGCAAAGTTTCCGGGGTTAATTCGTACCTTTTCTACATGTTCTACTACTTTCATAGCTACACTGGGTGTAAAATGTATATCTGCAACGAGTGGAATTTTGCAATTCTGATTCTTTAGTTCTTTACGAATTAAGGGAAGGGCCTCTGCATCCTTTATTGAGGGAACGGTAAGTCGGACAATTTCACAGCCTGCTTCTTCTAAGGCTATTATCTGATTGCAGCTTGATTTGATATCTGTGGTATCGGTGTTTACCATAGACTGAATTCGAATCGGATTTTCCCCGCCGATACCCAGGTCACCCACCTTTACCTCCTTTGTTTTTAAACGATTATAGTAAAAGGGAGAAAGGTTATATTTCAGTTCCATAGCTTTACATAGGCCTAAGATTCCAATAAGCTGTAAAGAAAAAAAAAGAAATTAGGGGAAGTATAAATCGTTTAAAAATATTAAAAATTCAGTTTTTTAGAAATGGATGATTGAAAATCTCAGATAATTTTTTCTTGACTATAGTTTTCTGAAAAATATACTCTTTTAGATAACTTTTCTGAGGTTTGTTATGAAACAAGGGATTAAATATTCTTTTCTTTTCTTTCTATTCATGTGTATCGTTTTTTTCTTATATATTCCATTTACAGGATATTCGGTTGATACCAAAATGCCAACTATTAAGATTCCGGATGATTATGAATCCTATATAAATGAAAAAGAAGCAAAATTTTTGGATATAACTCCCGGTGCTGAAAAAAAACTTGTAATGCGAGAAAAAGGAAAAAAAACCGAATATGCCATTGTTTATATCCATGGTTTTTCTGCATCGCGACAGGAAACCAGTCCTGTCACAGAACTTATCTCTCAGAAAATCAATGCAAATGTGTTCTATACTCGTTTGAGAGGTCATGGAAGAGGTGGAGAAGCTTTTGGCAAAACTGATGCTTCTGAGTGGATCTATGATGCTATGGAAGCATACGAGATTGGAAAGAAAATTGGGAATAAGATTTTTATTATCGCTGTTTCCACCGGGGTTCCTTTGAGCTTATGGTTGGCTGAGCATGATAGGCTTCAGCCTGAAAGGAAGATTGCCGGTATGGCTTTACTTTCACCAAATATTTATCCAAAAAATAAAACAGTCAAATTGCTATTATACCCGGCAGGCCTGGAGTTTGCAAAGCTTGTGTCAGGAAAAAGACGTACCTGGAAACCTTATAATGAGATGATGAAAAAGTATTGGACTTATGATTATGCTCTTGAAGGAATTCGTCCTATGGTTGTACTGGTTGAATCACTTAAAAACTATAAATACGAAGAGCAATCGACCCCTGCCATTTTTATATACACAGAAAAGGATGAAGTAATTGATGTAGAGGAAGTAAAAACTGCGTACAAACGATATGGTGGCAAGAAGAAAGAGTTATTTGAATGTAAACCCTGCAAAAACCATATTCTTGCAGGAAACATTATTTCCCCGGAAACAAATGAATATATAGCGGAAAAAATCGTAAACTATTTTAATTCTCTTTAAGTAGATCTAATTGAGGCTTTCAGTTCTCTTAGAAAATTAAGATTTAAGGGTTTTACCAGATATTTTTGTACAAATATATATTCTTTTGCTTTCTCCATATCTATATTACTATTGCTGGAAGTTAAAATAAAATAGTTTAATTTTGGAATATTAATAAAACCCTTATTTTGTATCAAATCTAAAAATTCAAAACCATTTATAACAGGCATATTTAGATCTAAAAATACAACTTTTTCTTTATTTTTTTCTCTAATAATTAAATGATTTAATTCCTCTATTCCATCTTTTCCATTTTCAGCTTCAATAATTTCGCAATCCGGAAAAATGTAATAGATTTGTTGTTTTAAAAGGTTTCGGGTTAGATGGTCGTCATCAATTAATAAAAAAATCATATAGTTAACCTCGCCAATGTTCCGGATCCAGGATTGGTTTTTAAGGAAAAATGAATATTTAGATATTCTAATTGAAATTGTAATAAACAGATAATAATATTTTCGTTATCCGGACTATTTCCTTTTAATCGATAAAGACCATTGATATCGGGTTTTTCAAGCTTATCCAGTTCGCATGGAGATTGGAAATTTATATTCAATTCATGTTTCTTTTCACATCGGATAGAGATTTTGGTTAAAGGATTTTTATTGCTTATAAGTAATAAAAGATTATCCAGCATGGATTCGAACACTTCTTTATCTGTTTTTATAAAAATGGATTCGGTAAATTTATTAAGAATTGTGTTTATATACTTTACGGAAATTTGCTTAAAGATTTCAATTAATTCTACTTCTGAAAAATGTTCTCTGGTTCGTTTGTGCAATTCCGTTATTTTATTCAGATTCAGGGAAACCTTATGCAAAATACTAAGATTTGATTCTAAGAAATGAATGCTATCTTCACCTATAGTTTTCATTTCTCCAGCAAGTTCAATAAATCCTAATAGATTGGCAAGAGGAGCTCTTAAGCTATGGCTAATAATGTGGTTAAATTCATTTAACTCTTGAAGCTGTTTCTTATTTTGAAAACTTGTATCAATATACTCCAGCTCACTTGAAACCCACTGCCCGAATAAATCCAAAAACTCCTGTATCGTACTTGCATTTTCAATTAAACTGGAATGGAGAACAACCAGAAGACCATATACAGCATGATTCCTGGTTTTTAAAGGAACTCCTATATAGGATTTTATTTTCATTTCATCAAGAAGAATATCATCAGGGAAAAGATTCGAGACGTCTTCTCCAAAGAAGCAGGTTTCTCCTTCCCATACCTGCGCACAGGGAGTTCCGGTAAGCGCATAACAGAAATTGTCAGCATAATTTCCCCTGGCCCATAGACCATGTGTTCGAACAAGACTGGAATCAATGGAATCTAATTTTCCGATAAATACGTAATCGAGGCCTGTAATGAGCCCGATGGATTGGGTTATGGAGGATATTAAATGTTCAGGAGAGGAGTTTTTGACATTCGAAAAAACCTGCCAGAGGTATTGCTCTTTTGAGATCATCCTTGATGTTCCTTAAAAGTATCTTTTTAATTAATTCTTAAAAAGTCAAGATTTATTGAATAATTTATAAAGATGAACATAAAGGGAAGAGTTTAAAAAATCTTTCTTTTATTTATCGGGTTTTTTCTGGTATAGTAGAAATGATGTATAGAGAGCAAATTGGAGAAAGATATGAAAAAGAAAACAAAATATAAAGTGGGTGTAGCTCTAGGAAGTGGAGCCGCAAGAGGACTTTCTCATATAGGTGTCTTGAGAGCTCTGGAGGATCTGGGAATCTATCCGGAAGTTGTCGCCGGAACTTCTTCCGGTTCCCTGGTTGGAGCTGCTTATTCTGCCGGTCGCTTAAATGAACTCGAAGATTGGTTAAAAGGCCTGGAATGGAAAGATGTGGTGAGTTTTTTTGATTTTACCCTTAGCGGAGGTTTGATTAAAGGAAATAAATTGTTCAATTATTTTAAGAATTATTTTGGAGAAAAGAAAATTGAGGACTTAAATCTACCTTTTGCCGCTGTAGCCTGTGAACTGGAGACAGGACAGGAAATATGGCTTCGTTCGGGAGAGGTTTTACCAGCGGTTCGATCTTCTATTGCACTTCCCGGAGTGATTACACCGGTTTACTACAAGGGAAAATGGTTAATTGATGGGGGAGTTGTAAACCCTGTTCCGGTTTCTGTTTGCCGTGCTTTAGGAGCTGAATATATTATTGCTGTCGATTTAAACGCACATCTAATGGCCAAGAATACTTTTACAAAGAAGAAAAACAAGGAACAATCTTCCGAGTCAGAAACAGATCCGGAAAAAAAATCCTGGTGGAGAAGTCCTAAAGAATTTTATAATAAATTAAAAGTTCAACAGGATGAAGACGAAAATCCTGATGGAAGGCCTTCCTTAATGGAAGTTATTAATACCAGCATTAATATTATGGAAGTTCGAATTACTCGTAGTCGCATGGCCGGAGATCCTCCTGATATATTACTTACACCCAAATTAACGGATATTGGAATGATGGAATTTCATCGGTTTAAAGAATGTTTTATGGAGGGACGGAGAGTTGTTGAATTAGCAAAGGAATCGTTATTATCAATCATAGAGGATTAGGACTATTAGCAGAAAGAGGTTGGTAAATAGGATGAGAATGTCCTAATTAACCGGTAAAGAAATATTATTTTAGAAGTGTTTCTATCACTTTTTCCAATTTATAGGCTTTTTCCATACCATCTTTAGTAAGAAAAATATCATTTTTTACATCAAAATTAATATTTAAAATGGAAGTCATAAACTCTATAGGGAAAGAGTGAAGTTTTAATTTTAATAATTCATCAATAAAAATAGTTTCTATACCAACTTTATGAAGATACTGCCGGCATTGATTTATAAGTTTATTTAAGAGGATTTGGAAATCTTCTGAGTTTAAGTGGGAGAGTTCATTTTCCTGTTTTTTTACATTCGCAATAATAAAAGGATCTTTGGAATCATAATTTTCTATATTTGCAATACCCAGACCCTCTACGAGAATATTTGATCGTCCATCAGGAAGAGTTTCAATATCAATAATCTTTCCCCAACCAAATATGGTTTCTATATCACCACCGGGGTGTAGAGCTGTGATGCCAATTTCATAGTCTGATTCGGTGCAGTAATCAAGCATTAACCTGTATCTTGGCTCAAAGATATGGAGAGGTAGATAGGTTCCCGGAAATAATATCAGACCTGGAAGTGGAAATATGGCAAGAATACTCAGCATCTGATTTCAGTTTTATAGCAGGAAGAGGCATGTCAATAGCTTTTGCTGAAATTCTCAAACAGGCTTTTGAAATGCTTTCCTCTTTCTTCGAAGTTTTTATATTGATCGAAGCTGGCACAGGCGGGTGAAAAAAGGCAGATTTTTACTTCTTTTTCTAAAATGAGTTCCGGAATTTCTGCCATTACTTCTTTTAAATTTTTTTTAAAACGCAGGGTGTGAACTGTTGAAAGATGAAAAAATTCTTTTTCCCATATTTCAGCAGCTTTTCCAAATAAAAAAAGGTTAATATTTCGTCCCTGTAGCTCTGAAAAAAGAGGTGTTAAACTTTCATTCTTGGGCTCTCCACCAAGAATTAAAATGGTTTCTGTTTTTTGGGAAATTCCTTTTAGTCCGGAGAGGAGACTGTGAAGGTTTGTAGCTTTTGAATCATTGATAAATCGACAATTTTTATAAAAGCCGAGGTCTTCAAAGCGGTGTTCGAGGCCCTTAAAACTTCCGATAGCTTTTTCCAAAGCCTGCAAATCAGTAAAATAAGGTTCAGAAATAAGAAGACTTGCGGCCAGGTTTTCTTCGTTATGGGCTCCCTGTAAAGGAAATTGGGAGTAATCATAGCTTTTTTGGGAGCTTGAAATTTGTTTTTTTTCGCTCCAGATTTTTGCCTCGGCTTCCTTTTTCCTTCCGAAAAAAATTAAGTTTGGGAAAGTTTCTTTATTGAGCTCGTAGAGATTTTTCAATTTTTCGTTTAAAATAGAGTTTGTATTTTCAAGAAATATTTTCTTTTTTGCTTCGGCATAATTTTCCATGGTTTTGTGTCTTTCTAAATGGTCCGGGGCTATATTTAAAATACAGCCGGTTTCAGCTCGAAAAAATTGGCTGTCATCCAACTGGTAACTACTTAACTCTAAAACTGCCAGATCGATATCATCGAGACAGATCTCAGAGAAGGGAAGCCCTATATTCCCACCAGTTTTTGTTTTGAAACCACTTGCCTGTAATAAATGACCTGTTAGAGCTGTACTGGTGGATTTACCATCGGTACCGGTGATGGCGATGATTTTTCCCTTAAAAAAGAGATAAGCAAGATCAATCTCACTCCAAATCGGGGTTTGGGTTTGTTTTGCTGATTGAAGAATCGGGTGGTCTGGTGAAATTCCGGGACTTTTGATAATGAGATCGGGTTTAAAATATCGGAAATTCTTTAATTCATCGGTTTCCTGCGGGCAATTCAGACCCATCTGGGGAGTTTTATCACAGAGTAGCAGCTTTTGGGAAAGATTTTCTAAGAGCTTTGTCGCTGCTCTACCACTTAGGCCTCCCCCTAAAATGAGAAATTTTCTTCCTTTGAGGTTCTTGAGGTATTCGTTTTTTTCATCCCGTTTCATAAAGATACAAAAAAAGTAGGGGTAAAAACTTCATAGGATAAAAAGTATTTATTGACAGGTAGAAATCTGATTATTATAAGTTAATCTAATTTACAGACTAAGGGGAAAGCTTTGTTAAATCATACAGTAAAAGGCGATGTTCTGGTGGTATACCTTGAAGGACGTCTGGATGTTTCCGTTGCAAATGAAGTAGAAGAGAAATTAGCCGAGTTAATTGATAGTGGAAACCATGATAAAGTTCTATTAAATATGGAAGGAATTGAGTATATGTCATCTTCCGGTTTTCGTGCTTGTATTTCTACCCTGCGTAAACTGAATGCGAGGGAAGGGGTTTTAAAAATTTGTAATATAAAACCTGCTGTGAAAAGGATATTTGATGTAATTGAATTAACTTCTCTTTTTGATATTTTTGAATCTGAAGAAAGTGCTCTAAATGCATTCTAAACCTATTGCACCAATACTCAGACGAATAATAGAAACAAAAAAAGAGGAGATTTCCAGAATTCCGGAATACGGGCTTATGGAACCGGCACCCTTTTCTTTAAAAGCTTCATTAGAAAAAAAAGAAAAGAGCATTATAGCAGAATGTAAAAAAGCCAGCCCTTCTATGGGCGTAATTCGGGAGGAGTATAACCCGGTTATAATCGCTGAAGAATATTACCGGGTAGGGGCTGCTGCCATTTCGGTTTTGACAGATACTCAGTATTTTCAAGGGTCTCTGGAGGATTTGGAATCTATATCGAATCGTGTCCCGCTTCCTGTGCTTCGAAAGGATTTTATACTTTCTGATAAGCAGATTTCTGAGGCCAGGCATTTTGGTGCCTCTGCTATTTTATTGATTGTTCGTATATTAAGTCTGACTCAGCTTCAAGACTTACTGGCTTTTGCTAAAGAGTTTGGTATGGAATCACTGGTGGAAGTTCATTCAGAGGAAGAAGCAGGGCTTGCTCTTGAAGCAGGAGCGGAAATTATTGGAATTAATACGAGAGATCTGGATACCTTTACTATTCATCCTGAATTAATTGAAAGGGTTGTCAGAGTTCTTCCTTCTCATATCCATGCTGTGGCAGAGTCCGGTGTTACCGGAAAAGAAAGTTTTGATGAAATGATGAAGCATGTAAATAGTGCTCTTATCGGGACTTATTTTATGAAGTCTAAAAATATCACAGAATCTTTTCGGGTTCTTTTTTCTTAAAACCTATTTCAGACTCATCTATTGTTGTTTTTATCTTTATGAAAGCTAATTTTTAATAAGGATAGATCATCAGTTAGAGTTCCTGATGTTACAAGTTTTTCTCTGATTTTAATGAGGTTTGCATTGCATTCTTCGATAAATCTTAAGATTTGGAATTCATTTTCATTCAAGATCCCATTTTCATTCAGGATAATATCATCCCTGCCATCTGAACCGCAAATGAGTATATCTCCGTCTTCGAGTAGAACCTTATTGATAGAAAAATTTAATTCAATTGGCATACCTATTTTGAAGGTATTAATTTCTTTTTCTAAAAAGCTGGCTTTTCCATCTCTATAAAGAATACAGAATGGATGTTCTGCATTAAAATATTGGGTAAAACCTGTTTCTTCCTCTATTAAACCTAAAATACAGGAAGCCATCATGGAACCATCAAAGGATAGCATAATTTTTTGTATCTCTTCATAAGTTTCTTCCAGCCATATTTCGGCTTGTATTTTATGAACTTCTTCTTCATTTTTAGTTCTATCTACTATTGCTTTGATTACAGAAGCAATAACCAGAGCACCTCCGGCTCCCTGCATAGATTTCCCCATTGCATCAGCATTGAAAAATACTACATAGTTCTTGTTTCCTATGCTGAGGTTGTCGGCCATGCACACATCTCCACCGAGACTATATTCTCTATTTTTGAAAGCAAATTTTTTCTTCTGGTCGATAATGAATTCTGTTTGTATGGTTTTAGATGAATTATTGTTTTGCATCAGAGGAGTAGTGAGTAAGGCTGTTAGGAAGTAGTCACCATCCTGTTGATATTTTAATTTCTGAACCTTATCCAGGGTATCACTGAGTTCTCTCGTTCTTAGGATTACTTTTTCTTCTAATTGTTCGTTTTGATTTTTTATTTTTTTAAAAGAGTATCGAAGTTTTCGGGTCATCAGATTGAAATTTTTAGCCAGTTCTGCTATTTCATCTTTTCCATTTATGCGAATTCTATATTCAAGATTTCCATTTGCTATTTCGGTTGAACCACTTTTTAAAAGAGAAATGGGTTGCATAATAAGAGAAATAGCTTTTAAAGACACGAGGATTAGAAGGCTAACTACAGTTAAAATAATAAGCAGGATGGTACTGCGTATAACTTTTAAGCCGCTATAAGCTTCACTATAATAGGAGTTGGCTATGATATACCAGTCTAACTCAGGAACATGTCGAAAGTAGGCTATTTTTTTTTGGGTTTTGATTTCATCCGGATTTTTCCATTCATAAGTAATGCTACCATTTTTTAATTTTAGAATATTCTTTATAAATAAAGTACTATTGGAATCTCCTGAATTTGAGAGGTTTATATTGCTAAGTTTTGGATGTATAATTAAATTTCCGGTTCCATCAATTACATATACATAACCATTTTTACCTATCCGAATTGAGAGAATCTCGTCTCTAAAGTTATCCGGGTTTACAAGGGTATTAAACTCATCCTTATAGGAAGATACCCATATAATCAGATCCCAGGGTTCAAAATATTCCAGACCGGCTGCTTTTAGTCTTTCTTTCGTTTCACCCGGATTTTTCCAGGGATATTCAAGGTAGCCAACTTTCATGGACATAGCTTTTTGCATGAAAGCTTTACTGCTGACATCGACGCCTTCTGCTTTGGGGTGAATAACAATAACTCCTTTTCCATTAACTCCGGCGAGGTAACCGGTTGTTCCAACTTTACCGTGAGCCTTATCTAAAAAAATACTTTTTACTCTTTGGAAAGCTTCTTTTTCACTTAGTTTTCCTGATTTATAAAGTTCATAGTGATATTTTACAATGTCTTTACTTTTTATTGCAATGGTTTGGAGGTGGTTTTTTATAGAAGCATTCATTGCGGTTTTTACAGCAATCATAGAACCCATACTGATTTTTTGAAGATGCTCTTCTATATTTTTTTCTATAGATCTTTTGACGAGAAAGTCAAGAACTAAACCTCCCATGATAATTACAAAGATAAAGATTGCATTAGCCAGTATAAGTTTATGCTTGATTTTCATTTGACACCCTCGATTGATATAAACAAAAAGACACAATACAACTAAAACAGTTTTTATCTTAAACTGTTCTTCTTTGCATTGCAATAAAAAAAACTTTTTATTCCTCTACTAACCAATTTATACCTAGATGGGTTGCCTTTGAATTTAATAAGTGATTATGATGTTCTTCCAAAAATAAACGATAAGAAAAATTTTTAGTATTGTAGGCCGGAAGGCCGGGCATTTGGATGGCTTCTTTCCACTCTCCAAAAGGTATGCAGGAAGAAAGAACTACAGAACCCATTCCCCCTGAATCGGTTTTGTATGCCATGGATCGAAATAAATTGGTGATGGAATAAGGGTTTATAGAACCAATAACTCCCCATCTGGATTTTTGTATTGAGTTATAGTAATTCCATTTTCGATTCATTTTCATTAAAAAGTGGCTTCCCTTCTTTAGATCTTCTACCTGCGGCATAAAGGTTGGATGAGGAATGGGGATTCCTTCATGGGGGCTTCCGAGGCATAAAATCTTATGAACAGAATTCCATTCCTGTTCACCCATACACATATAATATCTGGCGAGTATACCTCCCATACTATGACCTACCAGATTGATCTTTTGAGTATTTGAGAAAATAATAATATACTGTATTAATTGTCTAAGACGTATGGCATAGTTTCGCAAATTTCCCTCTACTAATTCACGGATTCTATTGTTCACATAGTAACTTACTATCCATACAGAAGAAGAAAGATTCGGTTTTTTATGAATAATTTTTAAATTACTCTTAAATTCATAATCAAGAGAAACTTTGTGGAATTGATTTCCGCAGGTTTGTAAAATAAAAGGACTCCAATCGCGATGAGTTCCGACTATTCCGTGAATGAATACAGTGGGGATTTGGATTATTTTTTCTATCTTTTCAGGGAATTCTAAATTTATTTTAAACACCGTTAATTTACCTCTTAGCTTTACTGTCAAATCACAGATGATTATATGAAAGGTAAATATTTTTTTATTCTTGATCTTAAAAATAGACTCTATACACCGAACCTAAGATAAGAAAAAGGAATTGAGTTGGCAGAGTCAAAGCCTAAAAAACGTAGAAGCAGAAATAGTTTAAGTCGTGCTGAAATCTTGCAGGCTGCCCTAAGCATTATACAGGAATCTGGTATTGAAAGTCTCAGTATGAGGACAATTGCCAGAAAACTGAATTGTAGTGTGGCAAGTCCTTATGCATATTTTCAAAATCGTGATGATATCATCAAAGAACTTATATCAAATGGTGAAGAGATTTTAACCCGTGATTTGAAAAAAGCACAAAAATCTTCTCAGGATGTATTTGAACAGTTAACTGCTATTGCCCACACGTATTGGAATTTTGCTGTCGCGAATAGGGAACTCCATAAATTGATGTTTAATACTCTCGGCCCTTCTACCGGGAAGGTTTTTCGTTATTACCCGAAAAGCTATAAACTCTTTTTGGAAACTTTAAAGCATGGTACTCAGACCGGGAAGATTAAGTTTTCAAAGGCCGGTTACCATGCTATCGCCCGTACTATGTGGGCCTGGATTTACGGTCTTCTTGTCCTTGAGCTTACAGGATTGTTACAGAGGAGAAATAAAAATAGCGATCCTGTTGAAGAAGGAGTCTATTTTTTTTTAAAATTGCTCAAACAGGGTGAAGCCTGATTCTCCATATTCATTGACATAATCTAATCTCCTATTTAAGCTATCTATATGCATGAAAGAAACCTCGCAGCTATTGATATGGGAACCAATTCTTTCCATATTATTATCGTAAAAGTTAAAGAAAATGGTTCCTTTGAATCTCTCGGAAAAGAAAAGGAGTCCGTAAGGCTGGGAAGTGGTTCCGGGCCTGCCGAAATTATTACTCCCGATGCCATGGAGAGAGGAATGGTTTGTCTTGATCGTTTCAAGAAATTGGCTGATATGGACAAAGCTGAAATTCGGGCAGTTGCGACCAGTGCGGTTAGAGAAGCCAGGAATAAAGAGGATTTTTTAAAAAGAGTAGAGGATGAACTCGGTATCCATGTTGAGATAATCAGTGGCTATGAGGAAGCAAGGTTAATCTATTTTGGAATCTTGCAGGGTTTGCAGGTTTTTGATAGACGGGTAATGATGGTTGATATTGGCGGGGGGAGTACCGAAATCTTAATTGGAGAGAAAGGAAAAGTGCTTTTTGCTCACAGTCTGAAAATGGGTGCTATTCGTCTGACTGATAAGTTTTTTAACGGAGATCCGGATGAACCTTCTGATATATCCCAGTGCAAGATGTATGTACAGAGTATGCTTTCCCCTCTTAAAAAAGCAATCGAATCTTTGAAGCCGGACATAATTATTGGTTCTTCGGGAACGATTCAATCGATAGCCCAGATGGTAATTGCGAATAAGAAAGACGAACCACCACGTTCGTTAAATAATTATTCTTTTACAAATTCTGAATTAAAAAAGATAAGAAACCTTCTTAATGAAGCCAACACTTTAAAGAAAAGAACCAGGATTCCCGGTTTAGAAGCCAAACGTGCCGATATTATTGTTGCTGGAAGTATAATTTTAGAGGAAATATTTAATAAGTTTTCTATAAAAGAAATGATCGTTTCTGAATACGCACTGAGAGAAGGGATAATCTTTGATAGTATTCAAAAGTGGAAAGGGGATGAAGTTATTCATGATCTTTCTAATATTCGATTACAGGCTGTGAATAATCTTTTTGATGCTTTTCCTTATGAGAAAGAACATGTATATCATACTACGAAATTATGCACAATCATGTTTGATGAATTGCAGAGTTTACATAAGTGTAATTACTCAGCCAGAGAGTATTTGCAAGCAGCGGCCATGCTTCATGAAGTAGGTTTTGGTATCTCCCACACTTCTCATCATAAACACAGCTATTATATTATCAAGAACTCAGAATTAATGGTCGGGTTTAACTATGAAGAAATTGAGATAATTGCTCTTATTGCTCGATATCACCGTAAAAGTATGCCCAAACCCAAACATCAGGAATTTAATAAATTAAATTTTCAGCAACAGGTTTTAGTTCGCAAATTAGCCGGTATTCTTCGAATTGCAGATGGTCTGGATAGGGGTAGGCAGGGTTCCGTTCAAGATCTTAAGTGTAAGTTTGAAAAGGATAATCTAATATTTCAGTTGGATGTTAAGCCGGACTATGATGTGTCTATAGAAACCTGGTCGGCTAATCAGAAAAAGGATTTGTTTGCGAATGTTTTTAATTTGAAAGTTGAGTTTGAGATTATGGATTCAAAATAAAAGTAAGCGACATAGGCGACCCTCCTGAGGGTCGCTTTCTAGTAAATCATTTCTTTTCGAATTCTGATACCAGCTCCAGTAGTAACCTGATTCCATAACCTGTAGGACCTGAGCACTGGGTTCCGGAAGCTTTGCTTCTCCATGCGGTTCCGGCAATGTCTACATGAGCCCATTTTACATCTTTTGATACAAATTTGGCTAAAAAGCGAGCTGCCGAAATAGTTCCTGCTGCACGACCTCCGGTAATATTCCGAACATCGGCTATATCACTTTTTAAATCTTCTCCATATTCTTCCCAGAGGGGCAATCTCCAGATTCTATCTTCGGACTTGGCAGAAGCTTTTTCGAGTTTGTCCATTAGAATTTCATCATTACACATAACACCGGCAGCTTCATGACCTAAAGCAATAATTACAGCTCCGGTCAGAGTGGCAAAATCCAAAAGATAATCGGGCTTATATTTTTCACAGACATAGGCCAGTACATCTCCTAAAACCAGCCTTCCTTCCGCATCGGTATTTTGAACTTCTACGGTAACACCATTATAGGCAGTGTAAACATCTCCCGGCTTAATGGCAGAAGCATCCGGCATATTTTCAGCTACTCCTATAGCGGCTATTACAGGAACTTTTAAACCCAGACTCGCAATAGCACCTATAGCATTAATTACAGTAGCTGCACCACTCATATCATATTTCATCTCATGCATTTCGCCGGAAGGTTTTAAGCTGATTCCACCTGCATCAAAGGTTAGTCCCTTTCCCACCAGGGCTATCTTTTCTTTAGATTTTGTTCCTGCCGGATTATATTCTAATATAATCATTTTAGCTTTCTTGTCGGAGCCCTGACATACAGATAAAATTCCATTGAAGTTTTCTTTTTTAAGTCTGTCTTCATCGAAAACTGTGATTTTAAGTTTGTTTTCTTTAGCTATTTCTTTGGATATAGCTACGAATTCTTCCGGTGAGAAATGGTTAGCCGGTAGGTGTTGGATATATCTTGTAGTATTAGTATAGATAGAAGCTACTTTAGCTTTTTCTAAGGCTTCTTCGAGAGTTTCCGGTTTTTTCGATTTAAGGTTGAAGAATATTTTAGCCCCGGAAGCTTTTCTGTCTTTGTAGGCCTTGCTAAGAGAATCAATTTCGGTTGCTCCAATTTCAAGAGAAGTGCAAAGATGATAAAGGAAATCAACATTGGAAACTAATTTACTTAATTCTTTATCGGCATTGATCTCGATAACAGGTTTTGTCCATTTTGAAAGTTGGTTTCCTAATTTGATATAGATCTTAGCCAGTTTTCTTATTGTAAAACCCTCTTTGGAGCCGAGACCTATATAAAGAGTCTTTTTTTTATGATCTAAAAACTGTTGTCCGGCTTCTGCATTAAAAATAGAATGTGTAACTTCATCTCTGTAAGATTTTTCTAATTCTTTTATGCCTTCTTTAAATACATGAAAAATCTTATAGACTTTTTCTGAATTGCTTTTCCCGATAGAGTAGGTGAATTTTAACTTCTCAAGTTTCATCTTTTATAAACCTTTTATATCTTCTAAAATTTGGTCGACATGACCTTTTACTTTTACGCTGCGGTAGATCTTCTGAATTTTAAGATCAGCCCCGATAAGAAAAGTTGTCCTGTGTATTCCCATAGTAAGCTTACCCATGAATTTTTTTTCACCGAATACTCCGTATTTTTCGGTTATTTTTCCATCCTCATCGGATAAAAGAGGGAAATTTAGGTTTTGCTTCTGAACAAATTTATCATGGGATTTTAAGCTATCTCTGGAAACACCTACAACTTTATAGCCTGTGTTTTCCAGGCTCTGGAGATTGTCCCTAAAATCACAGGCTTCTGTGGTACAACCCGGAGTACTATCTCGTGGATAAAAGTATAAAACAAGGCCTTTTTCTCCTAGAAGATCTTTGAGTTTGAGTTTTTTGCCGGTGGTTTCGACTCCGCTGAAATCAGGAGCTTTTTGACCTTCTTTTAGTTCTTTCATACTACTTTCCTTTAAATACAGCTTTTCTTTTTTCTTCTATAGATTTTAAAGCTTCTGCGAAGTCCAGAGAAAGATAGTTTTTGGCCTGTGATTCTGCTTCCTTTTTTAAAGCATTTTGAAGTGTATCCCAATCATACAGGTTTTTTTTAAGCTCTTGCATAGCAAGAGGGGCATTTTCGGAAATCTCTATGGCTAACTCCATCGATCTTTTTAAAACTTCATTTGAAGGTACTGCATCGAGACAAATAGAATGCTTGAAAGCTTCTTTACCGGAGATCATTTCTCCGAGCATTAAGAGGTATGCTGCACGGCTTGAACCGAATAATTCTTTTGTAAAATAAGAAGCACCCATACCGGGATGAATTCCTAATTTTACAAAGTTAAAGGCATATTTTGCATCTTCTGCAAAGATTCTAAAATCACAGGCAAGTGCCAGAGAAAATGCAGCTCCAATGGCATGACCGTTGATAGCTCCGATGACAGGGCAGGGAAGGTTTCTGATTCCTAAAAAGAAATTGTAAAACTTGAACATGGTTTCTCTATTTTCTTCCAGGGTCTTTTCCTGAAAGGAACGTAATAACTTCATATCCCCTCCGGAGGAAAAAACATTATTGGCTCCGGTTATAATCAGGCAACGAGGAAGTTCTGCATTTCGTATATTTTCGATTGCTTCATGAAAGGCTTCTCCCATCTCCCAGGTCATTGAGTTCCGGGTTCCGGGATTATTTAACCTTAAGATAAGGATTTTATCGTTATATACCTCAACTGTTTCTATATCTACAAGAGCCATTTAAAAACCACCTTTACTATTCATTCTTTACTATTTTGTTTATTTCAAGTAAGGATCAACTAAAAAATCTTTTAAAAAATCCCGGTTTGATTGAGCTTACTAAAAGTATGAAATTCATTGTATTCCTGGCAGTTTTAACTGCAAATTCATTTGGTTTTTTGGCTCTTTATAAACCGGAATGGATTCGAAAAATTAAAATCCTTCATCACATTCTTTTTTTTATTCTGGTATTATCCAATCTTTTTGCTATATATTTTTTTTTCAGCTTGAGATCTTTTGTTTTTTGGAACTATGTATTTTTACTTATCCTTATGTTTTTACTTACACGATTTAAACCGGGAGGTAAAGCTCATCGCTGGCTGGGAAGTTTGAGTCTCCTATCTGCCATACTTGCCTTTTATTTGCCGTTTTAGGCCTGGTGTTTGTATCCCTTTTTCCTATACTCCTATACAGGCCACTGGCTTACTTTCTCCTCGGGAAAATTAAAGACATCCTAATATTTTATCTTCTTTTGAATAAATTTTTCTGCGAGACGGATGACTATAGGGGGAATCGTATGACCGCCCGGAAAATTAACAAAGTCTCCATTCCAACCTGAGTGTTTCAGAATGTTGTGTAATTCTAATGCTATATTATGGCTCAGAAGTTCATCGTATATACCATGACTTTGAAAGTAATCGAGTTTCTTTGTTTGGCTTAACAATTCCCATTCTTTTCTTTTTATGAGTGTTCCGGAAAACATCATAAGGGAAAGCGGATTATCCTCTCTATGTAGAATATAATCCAGACTCATCATGGCTCCCTGACTAAAACCGGCAATGATAATTTTTGAAAAGGGTCTGTCTATAGAGTCAAAAAAAATTTGTAATTCATTTCTGGCTTCTTCCATTCCGTCTGGATAGGCTTCTGACATTTCAGATAAATCAAAGGTATTGATATTCCCGGAAAGACTTAAGGGGAACCAGGCTCTTCCTTCAAAACCCGGCATGAAATCTAATTTATGAATTCCATCCGGGAAAATCCAGTTTAAAGAGGAGGGGAGGTTTATCATTTCTCGGGCTATAGGTGCTAAATCATCCATATTGGCACCATAACCATGGAAAAATACAAGAAGAGGAGCTTTGGGATCTCCTTCGAATAATCGACAATTTAGATTTCCAATTTTCTTGGAAAGGAACTTCATATAACCAATTTTAAAAGAGAAGCTAAAAATTCATTTATTTTTTATTTATGTATACCTTTTTCCTTGAGATAAAAATTGAACACTTCCTCTGTTGTTTTTTGAGGTGTATACCCAAATTCTTCTATAAGTTTATTGTTTGCTAATACCGGTCTATATTGCAGAAATTTTACCTGCTCCGGTCCGTATTGAGAAAGGTTAAATAGTTTTAGCCAGTATAGTATTCCTCGCAAAAAGTCTGCCGGAATGACAATATATGGTTTATTTAATATATCTGCAATTTGTTTCATGTTCAGGGTTCCGGAACCGGCCAGATTATAAATTCCGGATTTTCTTTCCTGTATTCCTTTTAAGATGCAATTGGCTACATCTTCATCCCATATAATTACAAAGCGCGAATCGGAATCTTTTATATCTAAAATGAAAGGCATTTCAAATAGATCGGTAATCTGATTTTTTACACCTTTTCCTAAAATAGTCCCGGGACGAAAGATGAGTTGTTTGAGTTGAGGATATTTTTCTCGGTAATCTTTCAATATTTCTTCTACGAGTCGTTTGTGATGTGAGTAAGCAAACTCTTCATTACCTCGAATTTCATCTGTTTCCTTTATCCAGTGGGGATTATCTTCGTAGTAACCATAAGCTGCACCACTGCTTGTAACAATAAATTGCTCCACACCGGCTTTCACGGAAGCCTGTAAAACATTTTCGGTTCCTTTTACATCTACTGAATATTCAAATTCTCGATTACTATTTTTTCCCGGCGTAACTATAGAAGCAAGATGCACTATTGTATCCACAGAATGCTCTTTTAATATATCAAAGAATGTTTGGGAACGTATATCTCCGATTAAGTATTCAACACCCGGAAATTTCTTTTCAATAGGTACTTCTCTTACATCTACAGATATGATCTTTTGTGGTTTCTTTTCTGACTTTAAAAGAACTTCTATTGTTTTAGAACCGATGAAGCCTCCTCCACCGGTGATAAGTACTGAGTTTGCTGTTTCCATTTTCACTCCTTTTTATTATCGTATCGTGACCAGATAGTAGCCAGACTTAAACCTACAATAAGGTGCCAGACTCCCCACCAGGCAGCGATAAGTGCCATTCCGCCCAAGCCATTAAAAAAATTGAATATAAGGATTAAGGCGAGGGCTGAATTTTGTATACCTACTTCAATTGCAATTGCCCTGGTATCTTTAAAATTTAAACGCATGAGTTTACCTGATACATATCCGAGACCTATAGCTGTTGCGTTGTGAATCATAACAACTACAGCAACGATACCGATGTATTTGATAAAGTAATCAAAATTAGCGTATAATGCCGCTATAACAAAGAATGCAAAGATGATAATGGAGAAGAACTTGAAATACTTCGCCATCTTAGAAGCTAGATTAGGTAAAAACTTCTGTGTTAAAAGACCCAGCACAAGAGGAATGCCCAGAAGGATAAATATGGTTAAAAACATTTCTCCGGGATCTAACTGAACCTTTTTGTAGATAGGTGCGACGGAAGGATTCAAAGAACTCCAAAACCATATATTAAAAGGTGTCATGATAATGGCAACTGAAGTTGATATGGCGGTCATGGTGATAGATAAAGCTGTGTTTCCTTTTGCGAGATGGGTAATGAAGTTTGATACATTGCCTCCCGGACAGGCTGCTACAAGCATCATACCGAGTGCAATACTTGGCATGGGTTTTATCCACATAGTCAGTAAATAGGTGGCAGCCGGTAGGAGTAGAAACTGGGCGACAAGACCTACTATGGGACCTTTTGGTGATTTTAGAACTTCTTTAAAATCAGCTAATTTTATATCGAGAGCTACTCCATACATCACTATACTCAGAATAATATTGAGCAGGAATAAACTCTCAGGATTAAAGTTTAAAAGAATTTGGTCAACTTCTTTCACTTCTATTTACCTTTAGGTTCGTTATGCATATCTTTGAAATCCATTAAACCGGGTACCCACTTATGTTTTACCGGGTCTACATCTACATGTATTACAGCACATTTATTATTCGCAATGGCTGCCTTTAAGGCGGTTCTAAAATCTTCCGGTTTTTTTACCCTTGCACCAAAAGCCCCCATACTTTCTGCAAGTGTATGGAATTCAATTTCCCCTAAATCAGTATTGATTACCTCAGTCTCCGGTAACTTTTTAAATACCATGGTTTGTATGGGTTTCAATGCAATTTCCTGGGTCAATTTCACCATTCCCCATTGTCTGTCAGAGATGACAATATAAATGGGTTTTAAATTATTTCGGATAGCTGTTTCAATTTCCTGCGGATGGAAACCCATTGCTCCATCACCGATGATGCAGTAAACCTGTCTTTCAGGAAAAGCTACAGCTGCACCCAGAGCCTGGGAAATGCCGGCACCTAACATCCCAAACTTAAATGTGGAGACAACTGTATTCGGAACCGGAAATTCCTGGTAAAAGTTGGCCCAGACTGCTGTGTTTCCACCATCCATTACACAGATAGCATCATCAGGAAATACCTCTCTGCAAATATGGGGAACATGAGCGGTGATCATAGGTTCCTCTTTATCCTGAAGTTTTTTGTCATAGTCTTTTCGGAGGCTTCGTTTTAGATCCTGATAAAAGCGGAGATTACTTTTACGAACATCAAGGTTCATTTTGCTTTTTTGATTTTCCAGTTCCTTAATTAGAGCCGGGATGAACTTTTTAAGATCAGCTAATATCGCTAAATCAGCCGGTTTATTCATACCCAGGATAGAGTCATCAATATCTACCTGTATCATTTTTTGCTCTGCTGCATTTTTCCAGTATGGAGCTTTTCCCCACCAGTCAGTTTCACCGATTCTTGAACCCAAGACTAAAACTACATCCGCATCATTCCTGATTTTATTATTAATTTTTACATAGGGCATAGGGAAGGAGTATTCACTGGACTCTCTTAGAACACTTCTGGCTGCCCAGCTGGTTGTGACCGGTGCAGAAAGAACTTCTGCTAGTTTTTCTAATTCATTAAAAGCTAAGGCATGGATTATGCCGCTTCCGGCGTGAATCATAGGCATCCGAGCCTGAACTAAAATTTCTGCTGCTTCCTTCACTAAGTCCGGATCCGGATAAATATCGTGTTGTCTGCGATACTGATTTTTTTTCCAGAGAGCGGGAGGTTCTATTTTTGTATTCATGATATTTTCAGGAATGTCGATGTGGACAACTCCGGGACGACCCTTGTAGCTTTCTCGTAAAGCCATTCTTATTAATTCACTGATTCTGTCGGGACTTGTAACCGCTTCACTCCACTTGGACATTTTTTGAATTACACCTACCTGGTCAAACCACTGATAAGTGCCTCCTCTATCGGGTTGAGAAATTTGTAATCTTCTTTTACTGGTAATTAGTAAAACTCGGTTACCCTCAGCATTTTCTACGGCAACACCCGGTAAGGCATTGGCAACACCCGGACCGTTTGAGGCCATGCAAACTCCTAACTTTCCGGTCATCCTGGCATAAGTGCCTGCCATGTGAACGGCTGAAGTTTCATGTCTCGGAGTGATAATTTCTATTCCGTATTTCCTTAAATTTGAGTAGAATCCAAAATAAGTTCCATCGATAATTCCGAAAACTTTTTCTACTCCCTCTTCTTTTAACATTTTAGCTACAACTTCTCCACCGTGTATCATTGCCAGTTTCTCCCTATGATAAGTATGAAATACACAGTAAATGAATGATGTTCAATTGTAAATTACTTTTTTACTTTGAACTTAAAAAAAGTTAAATATTGTTTTATATTGATATTAAACGAATATAAAAACTGATTGACAAAATGAATATAATTCAATTATATATATTTGGAGAAGAAAATGATAAAAGAAATTGCCAGTAAAACCAGAATTATACAAATGAATCTCAGAAAAATGAAAGATATTCAGGACACTTTATACTTTCTTTCAGGAAAAGAAAAATCAGGAATTCTCATATTACGAGATCCGTTTTCTATACCCGGTGTGGATTTACTGGAAATGCAATTATGTGAAAAATTTCCCTGTAAAGTATACAGGGAAATTCAGCCGAATCCTGATGTGAAAACAGTGGATAGAATTGTTCATATCATGAAAGGAGAATCTCTTGATTTAATTTTAGGCATTGGTGGGGGAAGTGTAATGGATACTGCAAAGGCTGTATCTGTAGTGATGAAAAATGGAGGTTCTTTAGAAGACTATTTGGTGAATAAAAGAAAAATAATAGAAAAAGGACTCAGTCTTGTCTGTATTCCGACTACAGCCGGTACCGGAGCAGAAGTAACAAGGTTTGGAGTTTATACTACATTGGGTAATCGTAAGATAACTTTAGTATCTGAATTATTACAGCCGGATTTAGCTATTTTAATTCCGGAACTTACATATTCCTTACCTCCGGTTCAGACAGCAGCTACTTCCTTTGATGCACTAAGTCATGCTTTAGAAACCTTATGGAATAAGAATGCAAATCCTTACTCTGATAAAATTGCTTTAAATGCTGCAAAAGAGATATTACAAAACATGAAAGGAGCTTATGAATCTTCGATTTTAAATCAAACTGAGTATAGGGAAGGTATGATGCAGGCAGCAACAAAAGCCGGGATTGCTTTTAATATAACCGGAACAGCGGCTATACACGCTCTTTCTTTTCCCCTGTCTGAGAAGTGGCATGTTCCGCATGGAGTCGCCTGTTCTTTTTTCTTTGAAGATGTATGGAATGAAAATGTAAAGAGTAAAGAAGTATATCTTAAATTGAAAGAACTGGCAGAAAGTGTGTTCGTAGACAAAGAAAAAGAAGACAGGAGTGTTGAGAACTTATATTCTTATATTATTGAGATAAAAAAACAGATGAAACTTCCTTTTTATTTTGAGGATTTGAAAATTGCTTACAATGAAAAAGAGGATTTTCCTTTATTTCAGGCTGTATTAACTGATCCTAAAATGTCTAATAACCCAATATCTTTTGATGATGGAAAATTACAGAAACTTTTAAGGAGCAAATTAAATGAAGCATAGTTATAAAAAAAGAGTAGCTGTAGTAACAGGAGCTGCCGGTGGAATCGGTAAAGAACTTTGCTATGGTATTACCAAAAGAGAAGGAACCGTACTTGCTCTCGATAGAGATGAAGAGGGTTTAAAAGTTTTAAAAGAAGGAGCAGGAACTTCTAAAGAAAAGATTTTTACCTATAAGCTGGATATTACTTCTTATGAAGATGTAAAGAAAACGTATGAGAAAATAAAAGAAGAACACAGGACTATCGATTTTTTGTTTAATAATGCCGGTGCTGTACACAGAAGTTCTTTTTTAAAAACAGATGTCTCGGTTTTTCACAGGGTTATGAACGTAAATTTATGGGGTTCTGTATATATGAGCCAGATTTTTCTTCCGGATTTGATTCAGACTAAGGGAGCTATTGCGATTACCTCGAGTGTAGCCGGCTTTGCTCCCCTTTATGGTCGCAGCTTTTATTGTGCGAGTAAATTTGCCTTACACGGGGCTTTTGAAAGCATTCGAAGCGAATTAAAAGATTACGGGGTGGATGTATGTATCGTGAGTCCAGGTTTTACAAAGACCGGTTTTGAAAAAGCAGCCCTCGGAACAGATGGAAATCTATTAAAGCGAGAAAGAACCAGTGTAGGGAAATATGATACTCCTGAAAATGTAGCCGGACAAATCCTTTCTGCTGTCGAAAAGGGGAAGAAATTTACGGTTCTAACCTCTGTCGGAAAACTGAGTCTCTTTTTGCGAAAGATATTCCCCGGACTTTACGACATTATGATGTACAGATCTTTGCATAGTGAATTAGAAAATGAATGAAATCCTTCTCACTTTAGATCCAGAGTTATTGTTTTATGCTTTGATACTTTTTTTTTCTTATACCATTGAAGCGATAACAGGATTTGGAAGTACGGTGATTGCTGTAAGTCTTTTATCTACAGTTTATTCCTTACAGGAAATTCTTCCTGTGATTGTTCCTATGAGCCTGGTTTTGAGTACAGGTATCTCTTATAAGAATCGGAGGGATATTCAGATAAAACTTTTAAAGAGAAAACTATTACCTTTACTCTTTATCGGCCTATTAATCGGGATGCTTTGCTTTTATTTTATTTCCGCTGATGTGCTAAAGATGCAGTTTGCTATTTTTATTATCATCCTGAGTTCTTTAAAACTTCCTGAGGTAATGGGTTTATACGAAAATAAAAAACCTATGAAAACTTATTTGAGTAATATAGGAATTATTCTGGCCGGAGTGATACATGGATTATTTGCCTCGGGCGGTCCGCTTTTAGTTTATGTGTTAGGAGCATTTGGTTTAAAAAAGAGTGAGTTTAGAGCTACTCTTTCTATGGTCTGGTTGAGTTTGAATATTCTTATGACAGTTTATTATATCAGTAGAAATATGATACACCTGGAACATCTCTATAAGATAGGTATTTTACTTTTCATTATACCTCTGGCCTACTATTTCGGCAATCGATTTCATCAAGTAATTTCAGAAAAAATATTTTATTTAGTAATTTATGTTTTATTGATTGTAGTAGGTTTTATGATAATCCTTTAAGATTTATTTTCTATACCTGAGAGAATCAGATGAAGGGACTGTTGAATAAGGTCTCTAAGAGATAATTTAGTAGTATGCAGGTTGTTTCTTCTTTCGAGTGCAAACATTCCGTCTAACCAACCCCAGAGTATATTGGCTGTTATCCAGGGATCTTTCACCTGAAATTCACCGCTTTGATTGCCTTCTTCCAGTATGTCACGGACGATGGTGAGTATTTTTAAGTTTCGCTCGTCAATAGTGTGGCTGATAGGACTTTCTCTTTCCCGTAATTCTTCTTCTGTAAGGGTTACAAAAGCAATAATTTCAAAATATTTTGGATGTTCTGAGTAAAACTGGTAGTACGCCCGGGTAATTTGTTCCAGCTTCTCTTTGGCTGTCATATCGGGCCAGGAGACAGCATCTTCAAACTTCTGCTGTAAAATTTGAATTCCCTCATCCATCAAAAATTTATAGATTTCTATTTTATTGTTAAAATAAATATAAAATGTGCCTATACTCATTTGAACATCTTTCATTATCATACTGATTGTGGTATTCTGATACCCATTTTGAAAGAAGAGACTTCGGGATGAATTTAAAATTCTTTCTTGTTTTAGTCTTTTATCGTCTTCTGTGAAGGCTCTTTTTTTTGTTGTGTTTTTCATATTAAAAATCCTAAATGAATTATATTCATATATATGTTTTATCTACTTGTTGTCAATAATTTTATATCTATTAAAAGAAGGAAAAATCTTTTAGTTTACTGGATTTTAGTTTTTTTGATAATTGCACTTATGAGTGCAGAAAACAGTTATGATGTTATTATTATAGGTTCCGGAATTGGAGGCTTAACCTGCGGTAGTCTTTTATCTAAACTAAAAAATAAGCGGGTTTTAATTCTCGAAAGGCATTTTAAAGCCGGGGGTTTCACCCATGTTTTCAAAAGAGAAGGTAAATTCTTATGGGATGTAGGCGTACACTATATCGGAGATGTGGGGAATGGTTCCATGTCCGATAGACTTTTTCATATTATCACCGAGGGAAAATTGGAGTGGATTAAGATGTCCGAACCATTTGAAAAGTTTATTTACCCTGATTTTACTTTCGACCTCTACGGGAATAAAGAATTATATAAGGAAGATCTAATTGAACGTTTTCCTGGGGAAAAATCCGGCATTGAAAAATACTTTCATGATATAGAAGCTATGGCTTTTTGGTTCAGCAGACGTTTTACTCTAAAAGCATTACCTCCGGTTTTTGAAAAGGTAACTTCTTTTCTAAATTTGTTAGGTGCTGATAATGCTTTAATTAAAACAAAAGATTATTTGGATAAAAACTTCAAGGATGAAAAGCTTAAAGCTCTGCTTGTTTCTCAATGGGGAGATTACGGACTTCCACCCTCTAAAAGTTCTTTTGTAATTCATTCTCTAATTGCTAATCATTATCTAAAAGGAGGTTATTACCCGAAAGGAAGTTCGATTTCCGTTGCTTCTACAATAAAACCCATTTTGGAAAAGGCAGGAGGAGAAATTAAACTTTCAACTGAAGTACAGGAAATTATTATTCAGGATGGAAAAGCTATAGGAGTAAAGGTTTTTGAAGCAAAAGGAAATGAAAAGATTGAATCCGAGTATTATGCTCCGGAAATTGTATCGGATGCCGGTGCCTTTACAACTTATAATAAACTTATTCCAAATTCATACCCAATATCCTTTAGGAATGAACTAAATGCAATAGATCCTGGAGTCAGCAATGTTACACTCTATATCGGATTTAAAGAAAATCCAACTAAACTTGGTTTTAAAGGAGAAAACTACTGGATTTATAATTCCTACGACCATGATAAGATATATGAAAATCGTAATATGACTCTCGAAGGAAATCCTCCCGGTTGCTATCTTTCATTTCCTTCTTTGAAGGATCCTAAAGCAGAAGCACATACGGCTGAAATTATAGCCTTTGTAGATTATGAGCCTTTTAATAAGTGGAAAGCAGGTGAATGGAAAAATCGGGGGGAAGATTATATGGCTTTGAAAGAAAAAATTACAGAAGGTCTTTTAAATTTCATAGAAGAGAAGTTCCCAGGTTTTAAAGAACTAATTGAATATAAAGAACTTTCTACTCCTTTGAGTAATGAGTATTTTACAGCCCATAAGAACGGTACAATATATGGCATTCCTTGTACTCCGGAACGTTTTAAAATGGACTGGCTTGGAATTCGCACTCCGGTTCAAAATTTATATCTTACTGGAGCGGATGCCTGTTCACCAGGGATAGTTGGTTCCATGATGGGAGGGTATGCTACAGCCGGTAGTCTGATGGGTTTTTCGGGAGTGATGGGAATAGTGAAAGAGGCTTCACGTTTAAGAGAAAAGAATTAAGGTAGATACAAGGAAGATATTAAGAACATGGATTCGGTGAAACATTATGACATTCTGGTTATCGGAGCCGGAGGAGGGACCAAGCTTGTAACTCCTCCTTCTAATATAGGTTATAAGGTGGCTGTTCTGGAAAAAGAAAAACCGGGGGGGACCTGTTTAAACCGGGGTTGTATTCCTTCGAAGATGCTGGTATATCCTGCTGATATTATGCACTCTTTAAAAGAAGTTGAAAGAGTGCAGATTCACTTGCAACAAAAACCGGAAGTTCTTTTTTCTAATTTAATCAAAAGAATTTCGAATACAGTGGATGAAGAATCAGATAGTATTGTTCCTATTTATGAAAAAAATCCAAATGTAGATCTATATCCTTATGAAGGACGATTTGTTTCTAATCAAGTTGTAGAAGTAAATGGACAAAAACTTACAGCAGATAGAATATTTATTGTTACGGGAGCAAGACCTTTTATTCCGCATATACCGGGTCTTGAACAAACTCCGTTTTGGACAAGCCGGGAAGCTTTGCGTAATACACATCTACCTTCATCTTTGACTGTCATTGGGGGTGGCTACATTGCTTTAGAATTGGGACTTGCTTATTCTGCCTTTGGTACGAATCTTAACTTGATTGCTCGCTCGGAAATTTTGCGTAAGGAAGATTACGAAATTCAGGCTGAATTTCGTAAGAGTATTATGAAACATAATAATGTGTATGAGCATACAACGATACGCTCTATAGAATATAAAGATAAAGAGTTTATCCTGCGTTGTGCTTCTCTTGAAAAAGGTGAATTCCTTGTTCGTTCAGAAGCTCTGTTAGTAGCAACCGGAGTTATGCATAATTCAGATTCCCTCGGCCTGGAAAATACGGATATACAAAGAAAAGAAGATGGTTCGATTCATGTGAATGAATATTTGGAAACTACTGTACCGGGTGTTTATGCTTTTGGAGATGTAGTAGGAAACTATTATTTTCGACACTCGACAAACTTTGAAGGGGAATACCTGTTTGATACTCTTTATATAAGAAAGAAAAAAGATCCAATACAATATCCACCTATGCCTCACGCAGTATTTACAAATCCACAGGTTGCTTCTGTTGGTTTAACAGAGGAGGCTTGTAAAGAAAAAGGTTTAAACTATTTGGCGGCAACTCATTCGTATTCTTCAAGTGCCACCGGAATGGCAAGACTTCCTTCCGAGGGTATGGTGAAAGTCATTATAGATAAAGACAGCCAAAAGCTTCTAGGTGTTCACATCCTTGGTGAAGAAGCAGCGAATATGTTGCATCAATTTATTTTAGCGATGACAATAGGAGCGAGTTTAGATGATTTATTAAGAATGATTTACATACATCCTGCGATAAATGAAATTGCCCGAAACGCTCTTCGTAAACTGAGAGAAAAGTTATCCAAGAATTAGGAATTCAAACATAGTGATCGGGAAAAGGTGCACGTTGTATAGTCTTTTTAAAATATTCAAAATGCAAAGAACCGATCAATTTATCTCAGCCTGCTAAGTAACCCAAACCCCTTTTTTTCAGAAGTTGAAGAACTGTATTTCAAGAATAATCCCCCTCTAAAGGGGGACGATTTGGAGTTCTATAGCTACTTCCGGCAAAAATAGGGGATAACACAGCCGCAAAATTGGGCAGCAATTGGTTGTAAAATCTATTTTATGTTCATCGCAGCAAGAGAACCTTCTCGAAACGCGCGTTTTGCGTCGATACCTTTCGCATCTTTCGCTCCTCCAACAATAAAGATTTGCTTTTCGGGATATTTTGCCTGGTAGCTTTCTGCAAGACTGCATTCTTTTTCCTGTCCTACACATAAAATGATAGAATCACACTCGAAAGTGTATTCATCTTTTTTATTCGTGACTACACGTAAGCCGTCTTTTTGAACGTCTTTGTATTGTAAACCGAAATGAAATTCTACTCCATTTGATTCCAATTCCTGTCGTAATGCCCAGAAGGTTGTTGGACCCAGACCGGCTCCCGGTTTACCGGAACGTTTAAAAACGGCTACTTTCTTCTTAGGAGTTTCCTTCTGGATTCCGGCTTCTGTATAAGAGAGAACATTGTATCTGTGAAAATAGTTATCGATACTCGCTTCTTTTTCTTCGGTAAGTTTATGGGCTACATCGACTCCGATTCCTCCACCACCAATAACAGCCACCTTTTCTCCGGGTGTAAAGTTTCCTTTTAAGTAATCCACATAGGTTCCACATTTAAGCTGTTCTATTCCGGGAAGTGTGAAGTCTCTGGGTTTTACTCCTGTAGCAAAGATAACCGCATCCGGGTTGAGGGAATTTAAAAGTTCTTCCGTGCAGTTTGTGTTGAGACGAATTTCTACTCCTATAGCCGGTAGTTCGTTTTCAAAGTAGCGTATTGTTTCGTAAAACTCCGATTTGCCCGGAATATTCGCCGCCATATTTAACTGACCACCCAGACGGGAGTCTTTTTCTATGAGGGTAACTTTATGACCTTTTTTGGAAGCAGCTCTGGCAGCTTCTAAGCCTCCGGGACCGGAACCAACTACCACCACATTTCTTATAGGAGTTTTTTCTTCAAAAAACTTCGCGTAACTAAGCTCATGACCGGCTTCTGGGTTTACAATACAGGATACGGTTTCATCGATGAAGGCATGATCCAGGCAGGCTTGATTACAGGCAATGCAGGTATTGACTCTATTTTGCTTACCTTCTTTTATTTTATTAATAATAGAAGCGTCGGCTAAGAAAGGCCTCGCCATGGATATAATATCCGCTTCTTCGTTTTGAAAGATAGCTTCGATTGTCTCGGGGCTATTGACCCTGTTTGAAGCTATAATGGGAACACCTTTCACTTTATTTTTAATTTTCGCTGCAATCTTCGCCCAGGCTCCTCTCGGGACTAATTGACTGATAGTTGGAATTCTGGATTCATGCCAGCCTATACCAATGTTTAGGGCAGTCACCCCATTGTCTCTCAGAGCTTCGGCCAGTTGACAGACTTCTTCGAAATTTGGATTTCCCGGAATTAAATCGATACCCGACATTCTGAAAATAATAGGAAAACCTTCCGGCAGGTTGCGTTTTACTTCTTTGAGAGTTTCTATTGAAAAGTTCATACGCTTTTCATGATTTCCACCGAAGAAGTCCTCTCGTTTATTTGTAACGGGTGAGAAGAACTGGTTCAGTAGATAACCTTCGCTTCCCATTATTTCTACGGCTCCAAATCCGCACTCTTTAGCGAGGATGGCTGACTTACCGAAATCTTTGATAGTAGACCAACATTCTTCTTCTGTTAGGGCTCTTGGAACAAAACGATTTATCGGAGCACGAATCGCGGAAGGTGCAACGCATTCTCTGAAATAGGCATAGCGACCGGCATGGAAAAGTTGGGCACACATGACCCCTTTTCCTTTCAGACTATCGTTCATAGCTTTTAGTTCCTGAAAATGCTCTTCTTTCTGTATGTTAAAGAAGCCATTAGAACCCCTACCTTCTTCGTTCACACCAATTCCACCGGTGACAATGAGTCCGACTCCACCTTCGAATCGCTTGGCATAAAAGCTTGCCATTTTATTGCCTGAGTTTTCGGAACCTTCCATGCCAAGGTGCATAGAACCCATAATAAAACGGTTGGGCAGAGAAATGTTTCCAAGAGGAATAGGTTGAAATGCGTCTATCATATTAAAATGCCTCCATAATTTACCAATGGTAATATCTAAAAGAAAGAGAGCAAGTAAAAAATTACCAGTGGTAAATAAAATGAGTGACAGAAGTTCGATAAACTTTAAAAGAGAAACATGGCAGTAAAGAAGAAAAAGATAGCTACAAAGGCAAAGCCGAAAATAGGTAGACCGAAAAAAGAAGAGGGGGTTTCTGTAAGGGAAAACCTGATTTTTGCCGGGGCCGAGCTTTTAAAGAAGCAGTCTTTAGAAACCCTGTCTTTGCGAAAAGTTGCTTCTCTGGCCGGGGTAAGCCATGTGGCTACTTATCACCATTTTGAAAGTAAGAATGCACTTTTAGCTGCGATTGCGGAAAAGGGGTTCGAAGAATTTTTCTTGAGCTACGAAAAAGAATTGGAGCTTACAGGAGATGATTTCGAGGGAAGGTTTTTTTCACTCGGCTGGACCTATATCCAATTTACGCTTAAAAATCCACAGTATGCCCGTATCATGTTTGGAGGAAGTTCCCTGAACTTTGAAAAATATCCGGAACTAAGAGTTGTATCCAGAAGAACGTATCGGCAGCTTCGACAGTTGATTCATCTCGGTCAGGATCTATCAAGAATAACCAGGGGAGAATCGAGGGAAAAAACTCTGGCTGCCTGGTCTGTTATTCACGGTGTAGCTATGCTATTTCTCGAAGGTCGCATAAAGCCCGGCAGAAACCGAAAAGAGGTAAAGGAGTTTGTGCGTTCTATAACGAAATATGTTTACCTCGGAATGAAGTTGTAGATATTGTCTTGGTTCAGTTAAAATCGGCCTTTTTTTAATCCCGAAATAAGGTGGGTAAAAACCTAAACAAATAATACTATTATAACCCGAGTTTTTATAAAGTCAAATTTAATGATTCTCGGATAAAATAATCCAATCCTTGTGGCAAGCACGAATGCCCGTATCTTTTCCACTTGACAGACTCAGAAGCTTGCATTTATTTGAAGGAAAAATGAATTAAGGAGTTTTCTAAGTGAAGAAGCTTTTAATTTTAATCTCTTTATTGATACTGGGTTCCTTTTCCGGAGCCTGTCGTTATTCCACTATAACTTCAACACCGGAAGGAAAGGTTTATATTACTAAAAACATAATGATGGGAATTGTAACCCAATCTTACGAGTGTACCCCGGAAGGTGGTAAACTTAATTGTAAGCCATTATCGTTTTCTAAGTAAAATGATTGCTTGATTTTGAAAAAAGGAGATAATATGAAGAAAATAAGCATCCTATTGACCGTTCTTTTCAGTTTGATAGCTATGAATTGCGCTACTAATAGTGCTACGTATAATACCAAAAATGGAAAAATATACATGACCGGAAATTGCCCCTCCGGACTTTTTAAAAATGTATATGAATGCACTCCCGATGGTTCTTCTATGAACTGTGTAGCCATGCCCGATAACCCCTAGGTTTTCTTGAGTCGTTTCTCTGCCTTCGCATTCTTTTTTCTTTTAGCTTCTCAAAACTGTAAATATACAGAAGAGGGGGATAAGGCTATAAAGACAATTCGGCAACCGAAGAGTTTTTATCCCGAAAACGGCAGAGGAACACTTTCCCTTTTCCGAGCCTCTGGTTTTACAACCAAACTACTCAGAATCGGGGAAGAATCCTATCCAATATCTCAGAGTTCAGATACCAGTTACTATGTGATTTCCGGAAATGTTCGTTTCTGGCAAAATGATAACAATAGCCTTGAGCTGAAGGAAGGGGAAATCGTATATGTACCCTCCGGTGCCAGCTTCCAATTGCAAACCACTACTTCTTCCGCACTTTTATTGATCCATGAAGCAAGATGAGACATTTACTATTTTCCGGATATGTTCCGCCAGGGAATGTTCCATGAGCTAGTGCTGGCTCATTTGCCGAATGTAGCCGAAAAGAATTGTATTTGTACTGTCCTGTTTTAGACTCGGTATATGAAGTTTATAGCAAATATTATCTGGGTAGTCTTAGGTGGCTTTGAAATGGCTGTTGCCTGGTGGATAGCCGGTTTGATTATGTTTATCTCAATAGTAGGTATTCCCTGGGGACGTTCCTGTTTTGTTATCGGCCTGCTCTGTCTCTGGCCCTTTGGTAAAGAAGTTGTCTCCAGAAGGGATATCTCCGGAAAAGATGATATAGGCACCGGTTTTTTAGGTTTACTCGGCAATATCATCTGGTTTATTTTTGGCGGTATCTGGATGGGTATAGGCCATATTAGTTTAATGCTGGCTTACTTTATTAGCATAATTGGGATTCCTTTTGGAATTCAGCATTTTAAACTGGCTAAACTTTCTCTTGCTCCTATCGGAAAAACCGTTATTACAAAATAAAGAAGAAGAAGCAAAGTTTTTTTGAAAAAGCTTTACAAAATTAGTATTTTTAAATATTCTCAGTCCTTAAAGAATTGATTGGGGAATAGTAAATTATGAAGCTTAAAATTGGTACCAGACTGCTTATCGGTTATGCTGTTGTTCTTGGGGTCATGTTTTTCACAGGTTCTTTGGTTATTTATAATTTAAGAACCATACAGGGAAGTTTTAAATGGGTCATTCATACAGATGAGGTTCTCAGAAATACAGAGAAGTTAAAAAAATCTATCATAGACATGGAAACCGGAGAAAGAGGCTTCTTACTGATGGGAAAGGAAGCTTACCTTGAACCTTATGTAAAGGGTTACCAGGAATTTCAAATGCTACTGGTAGCCCAAAAAAAACTGGTTTCTGATAATCCGGTACAGGTAAAACGCTTAGATGAAATAGAGAAAAATTTTAATATATGGAAAGACACTATCATCGAACCTTTAATCCTTGTACGCCGAAAAGTTATAGATGGTAAAATGGATTGGAAAGAGTTTACTGTTATTTTAAGTCAGAATACAAATGGAAAAGCTTTAATGGATACGATAAGGAAGCAATTTGATGAGTTCTCAGAAATGGAAGTTCAATTGATGTCTCAAAGAGAAAAGGATACTGCTTCGGTAATATCTAATACGGAGTTTATTACCATCCTGGTTACGATAATTGCTATTCTTCTGGGAGTTTTTATTGCAGTATATAATACCAGACAAATCACCAAACCCTTATCCACTATAGTATTAGCTGTTACAAATATTGAAAAAAAAGGAGATTTTTCTACTAAAATTGAGGTAGATAGTAAAGATGAGGTCGGTAAGGTAAGCGAAGCTATCATGTCTATGATGAACCTATTCAGGGAAATGTTGTCTGAGGTTTCAGTACTGGTTAAAAGCGGTGTGAATGGTGAGCTTTCGGTTCGGGCTAATGCTGATAAATATCCGGGCGATTTCCGTAAAATTGTAGAAGGGGTGAATCAAACCCTTGATGCTGTTATCAATCCTTTAAATGTTGCAGCTGATTACGTAGATAAAATGTCTATCGGAACTATGCCTCCAAAGATTACGGGCACTTATAATGGAGATTTTAATAAAATTAAGAATAACTTAAATAATATGATCGAGAATCTGAACAATTTCATTGATGATATCCAGAAGATGCAAGAAATCCATGATTCCGGTGATATTGATTATGGAGTTCCGGAAGAAAAATATAGTGGTTTTTATAAAGATATGGTGCAAAGGGTAAATCAACTCGCTTTTTCTCATATAATTTTAAAACGAAAGATCGTGGAATATGTATCTACTTATTCTAAAGGTGATTTTTCTAATGTAATGGAGAAGCTTCCGGGTAAGAAAATATTTATCAACAATGCTCTTGATGCTCTCAGGAATAATATGAAAACTCTGCATGAAGAAATGCAAAAGATCTACCGGGCAGCTTCCGAAGGGCAACTTGACTTTAGAGGAAATACGAAAATTTTCGATTATGAATTTTATAGCAATATGATAAATAGTGTGAATGTCCTTCTTGATTCAGTACTTATCCCTATTAATGAAACTGTAACGGTAGTGAACTCAATGGCTGCCGGGAATCTCAGTAAGAAAATAAACGGAAAATACAAAGGGGATTATCTCAAGTTAAAAGATTCTGTAAACAGTACAATAAACAAGATGAGCGAAATAGTCCTTAATTTAAATACAGCTTCTAAAGAGCTGAACCATAACTCGATGAAGCTAAATGAAGTGGCACATAAACTGAGTTCGGGTTCAACCGAACAGGCTGCGAGTGTAGAAGAATCTTCTGCTTCCATGGAAGAAATAACCGCTACAATTGCTCAGAATAATGATAATGCAAAAATTACAAATACAATCTCCACAAAAGCTTCGATGAAAGCGGAAGACGGGGGAAAAGCGGTTTTAAATACACTCGAAGCTATGAAATCGATTGTAAAGAAAATCCACATTATAGAAGAAATAGCTTCTCAAACAAATTTACTTGCTGTAAATGCTTCTATAGAAGCCGCCAGGGCAGGAGAACACGGACTCGGCTTTTCGGTAGTGGCAACAGAAGTTCGTAAGTTAGCGGAAGGAAGTAAACTTGCTGCTAAAGAGATCTCTGAATTAGCAGCCGAAAGTTTATCGGTAGCAGAAGAGGCCGGAACGCTTATTCAGGATATTATTCCTGATATTAAAAAAACAGCGGATCTGGTTCAAGAAATATCTGCTGCCTCAGAAGAGCAAAAAGCCGGCATAGAACAAATTAATTCTGCTATGAGTCAACTCAGTAGTGTTACCCAGACGAATTCTGAAGAAGCTGAGAATTTAGCAGCTACTTCGGAGCTTTTAAAGAAACAATCGGTAGATTTGAGCAAGATAATCTCTTATTTTACGATTCAAACAGCTTGACTTGTGGACAGGTGAAAAAAAAATTAAGGAATGACTGCTACAAAACAGTTTATACTGAAAGCTTATTTTTTCACAGGTGAAAATTGCTCTGTTTGTACGGCAATTAAACCCAAACTAAACCACCTCTTTATAGAGAAGTTTTCTCAAATTCCTCTGAAAGAGGTGAATATCAAGGATGATCCGGCATTTTCCGCTGAATTATCAATATTTACAATTCCCGCTCTTATCGTATTTGTAGATGATAAGGAAGCTGCAAGGTTTGTTAGAATATTCTCGATGCAGGAAGTTGAAAATACTCTTCAAAGACTTTTGAATATCTTAGATAGTTAATATATCGAAATGTTAAATTTTTCTATAGATAGGGGCGGAACTTTCACAGATATTTACGCAGAGGATGGAAAACGCTACTACACTTTAAAACTCTTATCAGAAAACCCGGAGCAGTATGAAGATGCACCAAGAGAAGGTATTTGTCGTATTATTGAACAATATACCGAAACACAAATCGATCGAAAAAACATTCCTGAAACATATATCTCTTCTATTCGAATGGGAACAACCGTTGCCACAAATGCTTTTCTGGAAAAGAAGGGTTCTAATTTTGCTTTTTTAGTTACCGGAGGTTTTCGGGATTTATTAGAAATTCGTTATCAAAACCGAAAAAATTTATTCAAGCTCCATATTGAAAAAATACCTGTACTCTACAAAAGAGTTATAGAAGTAGAAGAAAGAGTCCTTATAAAAAATGGAAAAGCGGAAGTCCTGATTCCCTTGCAGTTAGAACCATTAAAGACCGAATTAATTTCTTTAAAAAAGGAAGGAATTCATAAATTAGCAGTAAGTTTTATGCATTCTTATGAATACAATGAACACGAAAAACTGGTTTATAGACTGGCCGAAAGTTTAGGGTTTGAGCAGATTTCTTTATCTTCAGAAATTTCTCCTAATATTAAGATTGTGGAAAGAGCGGACATTACCTGTATAGATGTATATTTAAGTCCGATTATAAAAACATATATTGAGAATTTTAAAAAAGGATTTTCTAATGGTTTAAAGCATATTCCTTTACTTTTTATGCAATCTAACGGAGGTTTAATTGACGAGCGATTTTTCCGGGGCTACAATAGTATTTTATCCGGACCTGCCGGAGGTTACATAGGATATAGCCACATTTTTCAAAATAAAGCCCTGATAGGTTTTGATATGGGAGGAACGAGCACAGATGTATCTCGCTATGCTGGACAAATTGAGTTGAGCGATGAAATTAATATATCCGGTGTTCGGGTGAATTTTCCTTCTGTAGATATACAGACGGTAGCAGCCGGTGGAGGTTCCAGGCTATTTTATAAAAATTCCATGTTTTTAGTTGGTCCGGAAAGTTCGGGTGCAAATCCCGGGCCTGTTTGCTACGGAAAAGGAGGTTATCTGAGTGTTACAGATGCAAATTTAATTCTCAGACGCATTATCCCTGAGTTTTTTCCGAAAATATTTGGACCATCCGGTAAAGAGGCTCTTTCGTATGAACTTAGCTATAAAGCATTCGAAGAGTTGGCAAAAGAAATAAACCTTGAACAAAGAAAGCAGGGAAATCCGGACTTGAGTATAGAGGAGATTGCTCTCGGATTTATTAATGTAGCAAATTATAATATGATAAAACCTATACAGGAGATATCAACTCTTAGAGGTTATAATATTAAAGAACATGTTCTTTGTTGTTTTGGAGGTGCGGCTTCCCAACATGCGGTAGCTATTGCCAGAAATCTTGGCATGAAAGAAATTTTTATTCATCGCTACGCCGGTATTCTTTCAGCTATCGGTTTGAGTCAGGCTGATATTGTTAAAACATCTTCCAGGCCAAAATATAGACTGTTCGGCCCCTGTATTTATCCGGTATTGAATAAGGAATTTGAACTATTAGAAAAAAGAGAAGAAAAAGAACTCAGAATGTATGGAAATATTAGAATATTAAGAGAACGCTATGTATCTTTGCAGTATGAAGGAACCGAATCTGCTTTTCTACTTCCCTATATGAATTATGAAACTCTTATAGAAAATTATCATAAAGAACATGAAAGAACTTATGGTTATAGATCGGAAGAGAAAAATTTATTTATTAATGAAATTCGCTTAATTCTTCGTATAAAACTGGATAAGCCGGAAAGGGAAAAATTACAGATGCCCTATAGGGAACTCGAGCCCAAAGGAAATAGCCTGATATATTTTAAGAATTCCTACATACAAACCTCCATTTATATGGTTCAAGAACTTTCTGTAGGTTCCGTGATAAGTGGCCCGGTATTACTTGTAGATAAAAATACTACCGTACTTATAGAGCCCGGGTCTACAGCTTCTGTAAATGAATATGGAGATATACACATAGTGCTTGATAGAGAAGAAGAACTTGAAATTACAGAAGCCTACCATCCTGTTCATCTGACCATCTTTCATAATCTATTTTCTTCTATTGCTTCACAGATGGGAAAAGTTTTACAGAAAACCGCTGTATCAACTAATATAAAAGAGCGACTGGATTATTCCTGTGCTTTATTTGACTCGGAAGGAAACCTTGTTGCAAATGCTCCCCACGTTCCTGTTCATCTGGGATCTATGAGTTTTTGTGTGAAAAGTATTATTCAAAAATTTTCGGATATAAGCGAGGGAGATGTATTTATAACAAATGTACCGGATGAGGGAGGTTCGCATCTTCCGGATATTACCCTGATTAGCCCTTATTTTTCAAGTGGAAAGGTTGCATTTTTCCTGGCAAGCAGAGGGCATCATGCGGATATTGGTGGAATTTATCCCGGTTCCATGCCTCCATTTTCCAAAAAGCTAAAAGAGGAAGGAGCAAGGATTCGAGCTTTTAAAATATTAGAAAAAGGTAATTATCATGAAGGTATTCTTATCAGTATTTTACAGCAGGCAGGGGCAAGAAAAATTAAGGAAAACATTGCCGATGTCAAAGCACAGGTGGCATCTATAAAAGCAGGAGAGAGTCTGCTAAAAGAAATGATTCATAAGTATGGCCCGGCTGTTTTAAGAGCTTATGCTTTACATATTCAAAATATTAGTGAAAATAAGTTAAGAGAATTTTTTAAGCATCTTGATAAAAATGAATATGCAGCAAGTGATTTTCTCGATGATGGAACTTTGATTGATTTAAACATTAAGATTGACAGAGTTATAGGAGAAGCTGTATTCGATTTTTCTAATTCCGGTCCTGAGCAATTTGGAAATCAAAATACTCCTCTTGCCGTAACCTATTCAGCACTGGTTTATGTGTTACGCTGTATTATTAACGAAGAACTTCCCCTGAATGAAGGATTTATAAAACCTATTCGTGTAATTACCGCTAGTAATACGATTCTTTCTCCGTCTAAAAATCGAGCTATAGTCGGAGGAAATGTAAGTACCTCTCAACGTATTGTAGATGTAGTTTTGCAGGCTTTTGGTTTACTTGCCTGTAGTGGTGGTTGTATGAATAATGTAAGTTTTGGTAATGATAAATTTGGTTATTATGAAACAATAGGAGTTGGTTCCGGGGCAGGGAAGGGCTTTTCCGGAGCCAGCGGAGTTCATACCCATATGACGAATACTAGGATTACGGATCCGGAAATCATAGAAACAAGATACCCTGTAATCTTGCATGAATTTTCTATACGAAAAGGATCCGGGGCAGAAGGAAAGTGGAGGGGAGGTGATGGTTTAATTCGAGAATATGAGTTTTTGGAAGAAGTGGAATTGAATGTATTGACCGAACGTAGAAGTCATTCCCCAAAGGGATTAAAAGGAGGAGGAGAAGGAAAACGCGGAATAAATCTATTTATTAATCAAAGGAAAGATTGCTTAAATCTCGGACCTAAGAACTCGGTAAAGGCAAAACCCAATGAAAGATTAAGAATTGAAACCCCCGGTGGAGGCGGATACGGCAAAAATAATATTAAACCGACATAGCCATCTCGTAAAAGGGGTGTTCTTTTATCATTATATAATAGTCTTCTCCGAATAGTTTTTGAGTTTCTTCCCCCATTTTATAATGGCTGTATAGTCGATTTAGAATGTTCTCTTCATTTTCACTCACATAGAGTTGTATCATTTTCTTGGAAAGAATATCAGATAGACGGATAATTTTATCGGTATCTGTAACATAAGGAATATCAGATATTTTAAAATTCTGATTTGTGGTTACATCCTGATATAGTTTTGGCATAGACCAGAGACGAAAAGCTTTTATACTAATTTCAAGAGAAGAAAGATTTAGCTCCTCTTTTTCTATTTCATAAAGATCTTTAACTCCGATTTGAGAAAGTTTTAGAACTTCTGCATATTTTTTTTCATTATTGATTGCAAGGATGGTCATACCTATTTTATATAGTAGGGAGGCTAAAAAAAGTTCATCCCTGAGTTTTTTATAACCCAGGGGAGTTGCGAGGTCGTATGAGATTAATGCGGTTAAAACAGGAAGTTCCTGTAGATGTTTTTGATAGACTTCATTCTTAAGATTGGAATGTAAACCGTTTCTCGTGCGTAGAAAAACCAGACTTTTTACCATTTTAACTCCCATTAAGGTAATGGCATCTTTAAGTGTGTTTATATTCCCTTTCCTTCCATAAAAAGATGAATTAGCAATTCTTAAAATATCAGAACTGAGTCCCTTATCCGGTGCAATGATTTTATCTAATTCAGCACTTCCGGCTGTTGCTTGAGAATCAAAAAGAAGAACTTTTGCAGCTACAGTTTTTAAAGGAGGAATGACAATTTCATTTAAGTTTAAATTCCCCTTGTTCTCCATTACTTTTTTAGTTTTAGAAAGTTCGGAACGACCAAGAATATAACTGAGTTTTTCAAGGATTTGAAGGCGACTCACCGGTTTTACTAAAAATGCATTAATCCTTAACTCAGATATTTTCTGAATTAGCACCCTGTGGGTATTTTTAGTTACCATGATAATTACCAGGTGAGGATGGGTTCTTCTGATTTCTTCTATGACTTTTACACCGTTTTTATCCGGAAATTCAAAATCCAGACAAAGAATATCAGGTTTCATTGTTAGTTTTTGAAATACATCTACGGTTTCCTGACCACCCTCTGTTTCCGCTACAATTTTAAATTTCTCGTGCAGTAAAAACTTTCTAAGAAGTAAACGTTCCAATCTTGAATTGTCTGCCAGCATGACTCTATAGGGTTCAGAATTTTTTAGGTTTATGCCGAGAGGTATTGTTTTTTCGAGGATCATATTGCTCTAAGATACTAAGTCTGTCTACAAAACAGTCAATAAATTATTGAGTTTGCAAATAAAATCAAGTGAATTTTATTTTATAAAGATTTTTTTTTAACTTACAGGTAATGGGAATCGTAAAAACAGGAGAAATTTAGGTGAAATTCGGATACTATTTAAAGGGAATGTTAAAGTAAGGATCGGAAGAGGCGTTTTTCAATTGACGAATTGGTTTCTTTTTGCATTCTGGTTTTACTTTCAGGGTAGGTAGCTCAGTGGATAGAGCGACAGTCTCCGGAACTGTAGGTCGGGGGTTCAAGTCCCCCTCTACCCATGAAATTCCCTTCTAAAAAGAAATCCATCTTTTGCATTTAATTAATTCTGCCGAAAAGAAAGAATAGTAGACTTTTTAACGATTATATAGTACTACATTAAGCACTTACTGGGATTAATTTATGAATAGAGTCAAAGCTTTTCTTCTCGAGCAGGAAATCGAACTGGATAAAGTTGAAAGGGAGCAGGTCGAAGTTTTAGGGGATTCTGTGAACGAATGCCTTTTACTGGCAGCCAAACATCTCGGGAAAGATATACATGAGTTAGATTATGAAGTGCTGCAAAGAGGGAAAAAATCTCTACTCTTTAGCGAACCATTTCGAATTCGGGTTTTTCCTGCGGAATTAGATGAGGATCTTGATATCCTGAAAGGTGTAGATGAAGCACTTGGAACCGGGGGAAGACTAATTGATAGTACCTTAAAAGAGCATCTGGAAGCTAAAGATAAGGATGGTTTTTTTGTCATTAAAAATTATCGTTCAGGTGTTTATTTATCCGCTCATCCACCTGTCGGACATGGCAAACATGTTAATGTGGAAGATGTGATGAAAAAATTTGTTATCAAAGGAGTTACCGCTCCGGATAAGAAAAAAGTTCAAGAAATAGTTTCCGAAGAAAGAGGAGAATTGATTCGCCTTGGTAATTCCAGACTAAAAGCTTTTATGGAAGCCCAGATAAAAGTAGACATTGGCACAGATTGGATGAAGGCCCATTGTACCCTGATTCCACCTAAACCCGGCGGTCGTGATGTTGAAGCCTCCGATGTGATTTATGAATTAAAGAAAGAGAAAGTCGAATATGGAATAAAAGAAGATGTTATAAAGAAGTATATTGATGAAGATCGATATAATGAGCCGTTTATAGCTGCGGAAGGAGATCCTCCGGCTCATGGAAAAAATGCTCATGTAGTTTATCACGTTCGTACGGAAAAACAAATCAAGCTTAAAGAAGATAATTTTGGACGGGTAGATTATCGAGATCTGGATCTGATAGAGAATGTTGTTGTCGGTCAACTTTTAGCAGAGAAAGTTCCGGCTGAAAAAGGTAAATATGGAAGAAACCTGATTAATGAAATTATTGAGGCCAGGGATGGAGTGGATATACAACTAAATCAGGGTAAGGGAACTATACTCTCCGAAGATAAGAAGCGTTTAACAGCTGAAGTCAACGGACAGGTTCTTTTCGTGGAAGGACGAATCTCGGTTGAAACCGTTTATAAGATAAGCGGGGATGTTGGAATTAAAACCGGAAATGTAACTTTCCTCGGTTCTGTGATTGTTACCGGGAACGTAGAAGACAATTATCAGATTAAGGCTTCCGGAAACGTGGAAGTCTACGGAACCGTTCAAAAAGCTATTATTGAAGCCGATGGTGATATTGTGATTCGTCAGGGAATTACGGGAAGAGACGAAGCGAGAGTGGAGACTACAGGTGGAAACGTAGTAGCACGGTTTATTCAGAATGCAAATGTCATTACAGAGAAAGACGTAATTGTACAGGAGGGCTTAATGCACTCCAATGTACAGGCAGGTGGAAGGATTATTTGCAAGGGAAGAAGAGCTCAGATAGTAGGTGGACATTTGATTGCGAATCAATACGTTGCTGCAAAAGTTCTGGGTTCTTCAGCCAACCCGACTACGAACATCATAGTAGGGGTTAATCCGAAAGTTCTCAAGCAAATTGAAGATTACCAGGTAAAAAAGCGGGAAACCCGTGAAAAAATGGATGAGCTTCAAAAGCGTTTAAATACCCTGAAGGCAAGAAAAGAAGCCGATCCACTTCAGTTTTCCGAAGAAAACCAGGCCTATAATGCAAGGCTTGAAGCCGGTATAAAAAAGTTGGAGCGTCGTATGGTGGATTATGATAAGGAGATTGCAACTTTACAGGCCTATATGGAAAAAACCGGAGGGCAGGGCAGGGTTTATATTGAAAAAGCCAAGTTTAGGGGAGTTAGTATTCGCATTAAACATGTGGAAGATAATGAACTTTCTCTACAGGATCTATCCGCCTGTACACTTTATCTGGATGGAGAACGAATTCGGTCTACCAAATATATTGATCCGGAAGGAGATCATAAAGAAGATATAGAAAAGAAACAGAGACAAAAAACTAAGGTTTCTATATCTGGTTAAAATAAGGGGGAGAAAGTGGATTTATTGGCCCTGGTTCTTTTTAATATAGTTTTCGGGGTGATTTTATATTTCCTTGTGTCCATACGGGTTACTCACAGTGTCAGAGATTACCAGAACCAGAAGTTAAAAAAGGAAATTCAGGCTCATACTCTGGACTTTTACAGGGAGTCAGAGAATTATCTCGCTCTAATGGATTCTAAAATAGCAATTTTAAAAAATCTAATTACCAAAGCTGAGTCTATGGGAATAGATTTTGATAAATTGGAGAACACAAAAGAAAATGAACTCCAGAGAAAGAAAAATGTAATTCAGAAATTAATAGAAAAAACTGTAGAAGATAAACCAGAAGAAGATATTCAATTGGTAGAAAGTGTGCCGGATTCGCCTCCAAAGAAAGAAACAAAACCCTTTCCGAAGGAAAATCGATCTTCTTCTTCAGAAACTTCCGAATCAATTTTAGGAAACTTATTTTCCGGAACCGGGAAAGCTTTCAAATCGGTGATGGGGATTGAAGAAAAAAAAGAATTTAGTAATAAGGTAACAGAGAATCCTATCAAAACAAATTCATTAGATTTTACAGTTGGAGGTAACCCCTTTCAGGAGGAGGAGAAACCGAAAGTAAAAGATAACACAAAAGAAGATAAGAGTTTTGCCACTACCTTCCATTCTTCAAAAAATGATTATCATAAAAAAACAGGACAGCAGGATAGGGCAAATATTTCTATTAAAGCTGCTCTTGAAGAGATGAATGAGGATATGGGTAAGGTTGACAGAGTGATTTATTTATTAAAAAAGGGATATAGCCGGGAAGAAATTTCTCGTGAGTTGGAATTATCTCTATCTGAAATAAATCTGATTGAAACCATTAAGATGGAAAAAAGTCGAAGAAAGTAAAATATATGAAAATTCTAAATATAGGTTTTTCTAATATAGTGATGCTATCCAGGATTATTTCTATAATACATTCAGAATCTGCCGGTGGAAAAAGGCTGAAACAGGAAGCGAAAACAGCCGGGAAATTAGTTGATGCAACCATGGGTAGAAAAAATCGATCCATAATTCTTATGGATTCCGGTCATGTCGTATTATCAAGTCTTAGATTAGAGTCTATCTATAAAAGAATCGAAAGTGAAGATAATACATTTGCCTCAGAAGAGGAGGAAGTAAGGGATAGTGGTGAATAACAGGAAAGGGAAATTATACATTATTTCTTCGGTTGCAGGGGGAGGTAAGACTACTTTAATCAATAAGTTATTAAATGAATTCCCTGATTTGCAATATTCTATCTCCTATACCTCAAGACCGAAACGAAATGCCGAAGTACATAGCAAAGATTATTTTTTTGTAGACAGAGAGGAGTTTTTTCGACTAATTCAGGAGGATTTCTTTTTTGAATGGGCCCTGGTTCATAATAATTATTATGGAACTCCCAGCTCTCCTATTTTGGACGCCATCTCTTCCGGACAAAAAATCATCCTGGACATTGACATTAAAGGAGCAAGAACGGTGCGGTCTAAAGTGGCTGACTCCTGTTCTGTATTTATATTACCACCAAGTGAAGAGATCTGGAGAGACAGATTGGTTAAGAGAGGAACGGAAAGCGCAGAGTCTCTACAAATTCGTCTTGCTAATGGAAAAAAAGAATTAGAATATGCCGGAGAATTTGATTATACTATTATTAATGATTCCTTAGAAAAGGCTTACTCTGATTTAAAGCGTATTATGGGTCTTCGAAAAGAGGAGCTAAAAAGTTAGCACCATCGGAAACCGGCTAAAGTATACCGAAGTCCCGATGGTATTTTATCCTTTGGTTAACTAATTGATTTAGTTAAAGCTTCCAATAAAGTCTTTACTTCCTTGATTGCAGCTTCGTTTTGCTCTTTTGTCCAATTTAATTCCTGTTTCATAATTTTAGCTATAGGTTCCAGAAGTGCTTCAGTTGTTTTCAAGTTTAAGAATAAAATTCTGAAACGTCTGGCTACTACATCCATAAGGGACAGGGCAAATTCATTCTTTATAAAATGAATTACTTCTTCTTTGAAATAACCTGAATCGGGAAGTAGTTCTTCCGGTTTAGAACCGAGAATATCAAAAACCTCTCCTCCGTAGAAATTTCTGAGCCTTTGAGCTGTTTCTATAGAAACGCCATATATATCCATAATCTTAAGATATATATTTTCACTGTAGTCTTTGGTACCATGGAACTTAAAGTCATGTGTAGAGCAGGGCTTTATCTGGGGTAGATTTCCTTCTTTAATGATTCTATCTACCAGGTCTTCAGCCATTTGTCTGTAAGTAGACCATTTACCTCCTCCCATAGTAATCAAACCGGAATCTGAAACAAGAATAGCTTCTTCTCTTGAAATCTTTTTGGTTTCTCCTTCTCCACCTGCTGCAATAAGAGGGCGAATCCCGATAAAGACTGAGAGAATATCTTCTTTATTTAATTTAGAGTTTAAAAATCGGTTACCGGTTTCTAACAGGAAGTCAATTTCATTACCCACCGGCAAAGGTTCCGCCGAAACAGAATTGAGTGGTGTATCGGTAGTTCCCATAATGACGTGGTCTTCCCAGGGAATCATAAATACGACCCTACCATCAGAAGTCTTTGGAATAATCATAGCCGTATTACATTTTATTCTTTCTTTGGAAAAAGTAAGATGTATACCCTGACTCGGAGCCAAAACCTTACCAACTGAAGGATCATCTTTTTTCCTGACTTCATCGATGAACACACCGGCTGTATTTACGAATACATTGGCTTTCACCTCGAAAGTTTCTCCGCTTAAAAGATCCTTTACAACTGCCCTGGTTATTTTACCATTTTCCTTTACAAAGCTCTCAAAGCTGACGCGGTTACAAACAGTAGCCCCGGCCTGTTCGGCGGCACGGGCCAGGTAAACATTTAAGCGGGAATCATTGAATTGTCCGTCGTAGTAGACAATCCCCCCTCTTAATTTCTCCTGTTCTATTGATGGGATATTTTTTATTGCCTCGTCTTTACTGATTCTCTTATGGTAAGGTAAACCACTATCTCCAGAAAGATAATCATACAGAGTAAGCCCTATCGAATAATAAGGTTTTTCATAACACTTATAGGTAGGGAGTACAAATTTTAAAGGCTTAACGAGATGAGGGGCATTATTTAGAAGTTTCTTTCTTTCCCTCAGGGCTTCTCGAATCAGTTTAAACCGGAATTGACCGAGGTATCGTATTCCGCCATGGATAAGCTTTGTGGAACGGCTTGAGGTTCCGGCGGAAAAATCATTCATCTCGATAATGGCAACGGTTAGACCTCTCAGGGCAGCATCATGAGCTGCACCGGCTCCGGTAGCTCCCCCTCCTATAATGAGACAGTCAAAATTTGTCTTCTTTAACTTTTCTATCTGTCTTTCTCTTTTAATGCCTGTTTCTAACATATCTATTCCTATGAAAGACAGTCTTTAGAAGATAAGTAAATTAATCTATCAAAAACTTAAAAAATAAGTATCTATCCCTCTTTTGCCAGTTCAACGAGCCAGTCAAAAACATCTTCCATTTGAATACCGGCAGCCCTGGCCTGCTGGGGGATTAGACTTGTTCCTGTCATACCGGGAAGGGTGTTGGTTTCGAGTATATAGGGGGTTTTATCCCGAATTATAAAATCTGTTCTGGAATAGGCACTGCATCCGAGACCCTTATGGGCGAGAAGGGCAAAATCCTGAACTTTCCGAGTAAGTTCGGGACTAATTCTGGCCGGTGTGATTTCTTCTGTGCTACCCGGTGTGTATTTTGCTTCATAATCAAAAAAGGTATTCTTAGGAACTATTTCGGTAGGAGGCAGGGCAAAAAGCTCTTCTCCGGGTTTTTCGAGTACTCCGCAGGATACCTCGGTTCCCTGAATCAGAGTCTGGATCATAATTGCCTCACAGGAAATACTGAGAGAAAGAAGACTGTTATGAAGCTCTGCCTCAGTATGAACAATACCGGTTCCGACACTAGAACCCCCGTTTAAGGGTTTCACGAAAAGTGGAAAATGTAAACCTGAAAGGTCAAGAGATGGATTCTTACGATAAGCACGGGAGAAACAGGTAGTGAAAGCGGGAACCGGGATACCGAGGGCAGAAAAAATGTGATTCGACTTTTCTTTGTCCATAGCGAGAGCTGAGCCCAGTACTTTTGAACCTGTGTAGGAAAAGCCATAGGAAGTCAGGAGTCCCTGTAGGGTTCCATCTTCTCCCTGACCTCCGTGTAAGCCTAAAAAAACCGGTGCTTTTGCCAGATGCTGGATACCAATACCTTTGTTTGATGCCAGTTTTTTTTGCTGAAACTTTTGCTGAAAGGTTTCGTAAAAGTTTCCTTCTCTTTCGATTTCGGGAAAACCCGGGTTAAGACCTTCAGCAACCAGCCAGTTGCCATTTTTATCTATATATACCAGTTTTACATGATATTTTTTTTGAAGAACAGAATAGATATAATTAGCCGATAAAATTGAAATTTCATGTTCGGTGGAACTGCCACCAAATAAGAGATTGATTTCCATAGTAAATACAATCTTTTGCAGGTAGTTCTGGAAGAAAATGATAATTTTAGAACTTTATTGTGTTACAGATTATAGCTATTATGGCCAAATTGTATTCAGTGTCCGATATAAAAACTCTTCCTGCTCTTTTGTAAATTTCCAACGAATGTTTACTGTTTTTTTAGCCCAATCGAAAGGGCTTGTCTTTCTTTCTTCGGAAATGGCACACCAGTCCACGCACATCAAGGCGATATAGTTGAGAGGCATATGGGTTCCATCGATCATTTCATCAGGAATGCCGTCCCTATTCCCGGTGTTTATTATATTCTGCAAATTTTCTTTATTTGGCAGCCAGTATTCGGGGTGATGGTTATTGCTCAGTATATGATGGATAGTTGCAGTATTCATTTGTTCCTGTATTTCCTTAGGAATTTCGAAAAGCACCCCCTCAGCCTTACATTTGTATCCCCAGGTAATGTAGAGATAGGGAGTGTATTCCGGCTCCTGATATTTAGAAGCGTCGTGATTATTGTAATTTTCCTGGATAATAGTCTTATCGAGTCCGAGCTCATCCGAATGTTTCTGCAAGCGATCCAGGTACTTTTGAATCAGGCTTATATGTAAACCCATGCGTTTTGAAAAAAAAGATTTCATTTCATCGATTGTAGTCATACGCTCGAATATTCAATGCTGAAATAAAAATTGTCAAGTTTTTTATTATAGGCTAATAGATTATTTTTTGACGCTTTGGTTGTTTTGCGACAAGAGAAACGGTTTATTTTTAAGCACTATGAATTTTTAGTGGACAAATTTATTCACGATTCCAAATATCAGTTTTGAAATGCTGATTTCATATTCACTATCCTTTTCTTCAAAAAAGAGATTTGGGACTGTAAAAGCACATTTTCATTAATAAAATAAATAGGAATATATATGCATAAACTTATACTATCTATTCTGTTGTTGTTACCATCTTTTTTGGTATATTCGCAGGTAGTTGAAGAAAAAAAGGAAGTCAGGGAAAATCCGACCCAGAAATCTTCTGCCTGCCACAGCATACAGGGTAAGCCACTTGCATTTATTGAAGTATTTCAGTTAATAAACCTTTCTCGAGAGCAATATGAGGTTATGATTAATTTTCATGATCCTCAGGAACGCAGTAAATATGTAGTTGGGGAAGGTTACAATATTCAGGATGCTAAAGTGAATATTGAAATTGATGGGGTTAGTACAAGAATTGCCAGTTCCCAGGCTATACATGATAAAATACGGTTAAAACTTAATATTTTTTCTTTAAATCAGGTATCGGAAGGCTGGCACTGTGCAAGGATTACTTCTCATGATAAAAAGACAGTTCTTGCGGAGCTTCCTTTCTATTCTCCTGAACGAATGGAGGCACCGTCAAATCAACCTATTATTAAAAAGTTACATCCCTCCGGTGGAGTTGCCGGGGATACGATTATGGTTTACGGAGAATACTTCGGTAAAAGTATCGATAAAATCAGAATCGAATTTTTAACAAAAAAAGGTGAAAATCTAAATTACTGGAAGGAAGAAATACTTGCTGATTCGGTTCCTTACACTTTAAGTAAGGAAGAAGATCCAAAAAATGATAAAAAAATTACTGAGGTTGTCCGCTTTTCTATTCCCGGTCATCCAAAATTAAATACCTTTAGTATAATGGAATGGCTATTTGGTAAAAGGGTTTATATTCGAGTGTTAGTGAATAATAGACCTGCTACCCTGGAGAAATTTACAATCTTAAATGATAATTGGAGAGCTATTATCATTTTTATGAGTCTTTTGATTACGATTGTATTTATTGGAACTCTGGCTTTAATTATTCATCAAAAACAATTTTATGCTTTGATAGTTCTGGACACAAAGACGAATATGTACAGTTTATCCAAGGCACAGGCTTTTGCATGGCTCGTAGTTTTACTCGGAAGTTATTTCTATGTGGCGATTTGTTCGGGGATTATCCTGCAAAATGGTAAAATACCGGATTTTAACTATTCCCTTATCGGTTTGATGGGAATTTCGGTTGGAGGTTTACTTACTTCTAACTACCTGGATAATAAAGATGAAGAGATAAAACGTAATGAAAAGCCTATGTTGATTGACCTTATCCGAAACCCGGAAGGGGAAATTGAATTACCCAAATTGCAACTCCTAGGCTTTACGGCAATTGCCATCCTTATTTACATTTTTAACCTGCTTCAAAGTAACGTTCTGGGTGGTCTTCCTGATCTTCCCAGTACTCTCCATACTCTGCTTTTAACCAGTCAGGGTGGTTATATTGGTGGAAAGGCAATTAGTAACCCCAATAACTCTCCTTTGAAGAAAAAAGAGAAGAACAAGAAAAAAGAAGAGAAAGAGAATGTAACTGAAGAAAAAGTGGCAGAAAAAGACGGAGAGAATGAAGAAAAAGAAGCGTAATAAATAAAAAAGTTTGCAATAAAAAAGAGTAGTACAGGTGGGTACTGCTCTTTTCTTAATTCTTTTAATAACTGAAAAAATGTGTTGTAAGAATTGGAAACTATCTCTTACAATCCCCTTATTTTACATTTATATAAAAATTTAGCCTATGCTCTTTTAAGGAATACAATGGCAGAAGAGATCGAAGAATTACCCCCCCGGGCCTTTATTAGTTACACCTGGGACAGTGAGGAACATAAGGAACGGATACGAAATTTCTCGGATTTATTAAGAGAATATGGTATAGATTGTAATATTGATCAGTATGAAATTTCTCCCCCTGAGGGCTGGACACATTGGGCAATAAATCAAGTAGAAGAGTCTGATTATGTTTTAGTTGTTTATACAGAAAATTATAAGAATCTGGCTGATAAAAAAATAAGTTCTATTGCCAATCGAGATTTTATCTGGCAGGCTGATCTGGTTACAAATATTCTCTACCAACTGGGCAATAGAAACGAAGGAGGAAAATTCATTCCCATCGTTTATATGGAGAAGGACAAGGAATGTATTCCGGTCCAACTCAAGCAGTATACTTCTTATAATATGAATGAGAAGGAAAATCCGGAGGGTTTTGAAAAACTATACAGGCATATCCTTCAGGAATCTGATAAACCTCAGGTAAAACTTAAAACTAAAAAAGCGTATACGAAAATTTGTCCTTATCGAGGTCTGGCTCCTTTTAGAGAGGAAGATTCCCAGTATTTTTATGGCAGGGAAAGTTTTACTGAAAAGTTAATCCAGGAAGTAGAAAGCAAATCCCTGGTAGCTGTCATCGGTCCTTCAGGAAGTGGAAAGTCTTCGGTCATTTATGCGGGCTTAATACCTCATTATAAAAAAAATGATAATACTATTGTTTTAAAAATGAGACCGGGTTTAAACCCTATTAACTCTATGGCTTACTCGATTGTAGATTCATTCTTTACAGTCAAGGGAAAAAAAATATCTAACGAAGATAGAGATGCAAAAGCATCAGAAGTTATCGGTAGTTTCCTGGCTGAGAAAGTGAGCCTTACCGGTCTTATAAAACAATTTAGAATCAAAACCAAGAAAAATGTATTAATCTTTGTCGACCAGTTTGAGGAACTTTTGACTCTCTCTTACGAAGAGGATAAAACTAAATTATTTTTGAATAATTTTTTAGATTTAGCCAAATTATTACATGAGGAAAAGGATCCGGGTTGCAAACTTTTATTAACCATGCGGATTGACTTTTTGGGTCGAGCCCTGGGAAATCCAAATACAGCTCCGATATTCACCGACAATGCAGACACTGAGGCCTATATAAAAAAACTGATTATCGGACCGATGAATTCAGAAGAATTGACAGCTTCGATTGAAAAGCCTGCAATTGAAACCGGACTTAATCTAGAAAACGGCCTATCTGAGTTGATTATACAGGCTATCGGAGAAGAGCCGGGTAATTTACCACTATTAGAGTTCTGTCTTTTAGAACTCTGGAAGAAACAGGAAATCGAAGATCGGGGGATTATGACTATCTCCGATTATGAAAAACTTGGTGGAGTGAAAGGAGCTCTTGTAAAACATGCAGATGATGTGTATGAAGAATTAAATCCTTCAGATAAGGAAAAAGTAAAGAAGATTTTTGTTCAATTAGTGCAACCGGGTTCAGGTACCGGTGATACCCGGAAAATTGCTACTATGGCCGAAATCGGTGAGGAAAACTTCAAACTTATTAAGAAATTAGCTGATGAAAGGTTAATCGTTACAAATAGAACTACTACCGGAGAGATTACCGCAGAAGTTGTTCACGAAGCCCTGATACGAGAATGGGGTCTGTTAAGGACCTGGATGGATAGTAATAGAGCCTTCCGTCTCTGGCAGGAAAGTCTCAATGGGATTTTAAAAGTCTGGAAGGAAGAGAAAATCGATGGGAACCTGATGAAGGGGAATAAGCTTTTAGAAGCAGAAGAATGGTTATCTAAAAAATCCGACGACATCAGCCCTGAACAAAAAGATTTTATTCATACATCTGTAGAAAATCGAGAAAGGGAAATCCGGGAAAAAGAAGAAGCGAGGAATCGAGAAATTCAGAGAGAACGTGAGGAAAGTGAAAGAAAACGAAGGCTACAATTTCGTATCATGCTTGCTTCTCTTATCGGTTTAATCATCGCATCAGGTTTGAGCTGGTTTTCCTGGAATAAAATGAAAGATGCCCAGGCCAATAAATTAAATTCAGATGCATTATTTTTAGAGTCTTCTTATAAAACCAAAAAAGACTATATGCATAATTATTATGAATTATTAAAGGCCGGTTTTAAGGGAGTTAATATTTCAGATAAATATGCTAAAATAAAAGTGAATATTCTTTCTACTTTATATAGTTACGTCTATAACATGCAAAAACCGGAAGTATATTCAAAACCTGAAATGTATCCCTTTGGAACAGCACTTGAGATTTTAAGTTTGAGTACTCATAAAAAAGGAGTTAAAAAAGTCCTCCTTTCTCCGGATGGAAAACGTTTCGCTTCCGCCTCTGATGATAACCGCATCATTCTCTGGGATATAAAATCAGCTAAAGAACTGTTTATTTTAGAGGGCCATACAAAGCCTGTAGTAGCACTTGTTTTTAGCCCGAGTGAAGATATTTTAATAAGTGGTTCTTATGATAAAACAATAAAGATTTGGGACTTGAAAACCGGAAAAGAACTGAAAACGATCAAAGGCCATACAGAGGCAGTTACCGTTTTAAACCTTAATCCGGATGCTTCTCTTGTTAGTGGCTCTCTCGATAAAACTATTCGATTCTGGGATTTAAAAACGGGACTTGAAACTAAAATTCTTACAGGACATGAAGGAGGGATAAGTGATATATTACTCATTCCGAATGAACCAAATACAGTAATATCTTCTTCTTATGATAAGACTATAAGAATATGGAAATTAAATTCTAGAGTTAAACCTGTAATTTTAAAAGGGCATTCAGCCGCTATCAGTGATATTGATCTTAGCCCGGATGGAAAAAGCCTGGTTTCTTCTTCCTGGGATATGACAGTGAAGATATGGGATATTAAAACTGCTCGAAATCTTCGGACTCTGAAAGGTCATAAGGAAGGTGTTTTTACAGTAGCTTATAGCCCCGATGGAAAGAATATAGCTTCCGGTTCCGCTGATCTGAGTATAAAACTCTGGAATAGTAATACCGGGGATGAGCTGCATTCCTTAATCGGACACAGTAGTTTTGTGAATAGCTTATTTTTTACCACAGATGCTAAACTGATAGTATCAGCATCCGATGATGAAACAGTGAAGATTTGGGATATTCAGCCAAAACAGAAAGAGCGTTCGTTTTCTTCCCATTATGACAGTGTATTCGCTGTGAAATTTAGCCCTGATGGAAAGACATTTGCGACAGCTTCTGCGGATAGAACCATAAAAATATGGAAAACTAATTCTAATAAAGAATACCTCACTTTAAAAGGTCATACCCATGCAGTGATGAGTATTAGTATTAGCAAAGATGGAAAAATCCTGGCTTCCGGTTCCGCTGATAAAAGTATTAAGCTCTGGGATCTGGCTTCCGGCATAGAAATACGAACACTCATCGGTCACAGGAGTTATATAAAAAGTGTAAGCTTCAGTCCGAACGATGAAATCATTGCTTCTGCTTCCCTGGACAATACTATAAAATTATGGGATGTAAGTTCCGGTAAAGAAATAAAAACTTTAAAAGGACATGCAGGAGATGTTTGGAGTATAGCTTTTAGTCCGGATGGACAAACTCTTGCTTCAGCTTCTGATGATAAAACTATCAAACTCTGGGATGTGAAATCCGGAAAAGAAAAACAGACTCTGTTCGGTCACAAGGATTACGTGATGGGCGTCTTATTCAGTCCTGATGGAAAAATTTTGGCGTCTGTTTCAAAAGATATGTCTATAAAATTATGGAATTCAAATACAGGTAAAGAATTAAATACCCTTATAGGGCATAGTAGTTATATTTATTCTTTGGATTTTAGTCCGAATGGAGAACTTCTGGTTACCGGTTCGGGAGACAGAACCATAAGGATCTGGGATCTTGAAATCGGAAAGGAAATTCGTAGTCTTACAGGGCATCAATACGCTGTTACTGCTGTGCATTTTAACCCGGATGGAAAAAAGCTGATTTCCTCATCAGATGACAGTACTGTAAAGCTCTGGGATTTCAGCATTCCTTTTTTACTTCCTTATGCCTGTGAACAGTTGAATTTGCAGATGCAGCACTGGTCAAGTAATCAGAAAAATTTATATCCGGCAAATGAGCTTTCAGAAATACAAGAAAATTGTAAAGTAGCAATGAATCATAAACCGGAGATAAATGATAAACCGGAAAACCCGGTTCTTACTTTTGAAAAACAGAAAGAATATTTATACTTGAACCAGGCCAGACACTATTTTGAAAAAAATACGAATGATACCGAATTAAGTAAAGAAAAATTAGAAGAAGCAATTTCAGATTATAAAAAAGCACTGGAGATAAACCCGAAACTACAACCGGCGAAAATTGAACTGGGGATGCTCTACTTAAAAAACAGGGACTATCAAAAAGCCTTTCCCCTGATAGAAGACAATTATACCCTCTGTCATTCGGCAGCCAGATATCTTGCTTTCAGGGATAATCCCGATGAAAACGATCTACAACTAGCTTTAAAATTCTCTTTAAGAAGTTATGAGCTTCAACCAAAGTTTTGGGAAAATTTGGAAACTCTTAGTTGGATTTATATTCTTATGAATGATAAGTTAAATGCAATTAAGTATAATAATGAATTAAAGGAACTGGTTTTAAAAGAAGAGAAAGCAAACAAGAAGAGTCGAGAAGAGAATAAATTTGTTGATTCTTTTCATGAAAAAAGAGTATCCTCTTATATGAAAAATATTCTCAGCAGGGAGGATTTGTTATTCTTTGGAAAGAAAAACCAGTTCACAGAAAGAAAAAGGCAGGTCACCGAGTTATTTGATATACTGGAAAGAAAAGAAATTTCAGAAATTAAGCCTGATGAGAATCCCACTCCCAATACTGCACTATATTACTATGCAATCGCATACAATGAATTAAACAGGGGTGGGGGGGGTAGGATCGATTTACAATTAGCTCTACAGGCCTGTCTTAAAGGTTTAGAAATTTCTAAGGAAGATCCATATATTCTTAACCTGCTGGCAGAGGTATATCTGAGAAATAGAAATTTACTAAAAGCAAAAACTATCAACATAAAAGCAGAAAGGCTGGCAGAAGAAAGAGGAGATAGAAAATTGATACAACAGATTAAAGAAAGGAAATTTAATTAGGAAAAATATGCAGGTCTCTAATTAAATGTATCAGGCATATAAGATGAAAGATTTGAAACTAAAAAACGGAAGTACTTTTCTGGTAATCTATTGGGCTATTGTTTTATTTTTATTTCCGTTTGTTCTATATTCCGAGAAGAAAACGACTCTTTATGAATTTATAGAAAATGAAGGAAAGGCAAAACAAAAAACCCAAAACTCGAATAAACAAAATATGAAAAACCGAGCTCAGGCATCCAGTAAAAATAATTCACCTTTAGAAAATGGAAAGAAAACTGATGGTACAGACAAATCAGGGGATCCGGAAGGAACAGAAGCTACAGTTCCTGAAAAAAATACTGGAGAAGAAAAGAAAGTAGATGTGCCGGTAGGAACTGGAAGTGAAATAGAAACCACTGAATCGAAGATGACGGAAGAACCCAAATATACACTCGCTACGAAAGGAAGTGGAAAGGAAGGAGAAGGATACGGACTTTCGAATCTGGATGGGAATGCCGGTCGTCGAATAGCGGTTATTGTGGGTGTAAATAGATATGAAGATGCTAATATAGCTAATCTTGAGAAAGCTCGGAACGATGCCATCCGGATTAGAGATATTTTAAAAACCTATGGTGATTTCGAAGTCTATCTGATGACAGATGCAATTGACCATACAGACCTTCATTATCCAACAAAAAATAAAATTGAGACCAAATTAAACGGTATCATAAAAAGCTTAAAGAAGGAAGATTTTTTCCTATTCTTCTTTTCCGGTCACGGAGTTTCGGATAATTTTGAAAATGGATATCTCCTGCCAACAGATGCCAGGGAGAGTGACCAGATTTCTTCCGGAGTAAAAATCCAGGACATTGTTGATAAATTAAAAGAATATAAAGTAAAAAAATCCTTACTCATGCTTGATGCCTGCCGTCTTGTGAAAAGTAAAACAAAATCAACTGTGAGTAATCGTTTAAAAAACCAGGAATTTGCTGCATCGGAAGTAGGTGCTACTGTTTTTTCCACAAAAGCCGGAAAGCCCAGTTTCGAAGGGAAAAACAACGGAATATTTACTGAGTTTCTTATCAGGGGAATGGAAGGGGAAGCAGATAAAGGAAAATATGGCAATCGGGATGGAGTGGTTACATTTTCTGAGATAAAACGCTATCTTGAAGACCAGATGAGGCAATGGTCGATTAAAAACTATCCGAATGAGCAATTACCTTTTACTAAAATTTATGGTGAACAATTTGGAGATCTCGCCCTTACGGCAGCTGCCGGAGATCCCGAGCATAGTCTCGCCGATATTCCTCTTCCAAAGATTTATACTGAGTACGAAATCGCCCTGCGTTCTGCTCTTGTTCCGGGTTGGGGCCAGCATGTGAATCAAAGAAAAAAACTTGGAATGTCGGTTGGTTACCCTTATTTTGCGATAGGCCTTCTGGGTCTGGGATACTATTATTCGAATTATCATCAGCTTCAAAATCTGAGAGCTGCCTATAGCAGTGTTCCTCTAATTCCTTATTCTAGAAATGTGGGAGAGACATCAGCATTCAATTTTTTTATGAAACAATCTGCGGAGTCTTCGTATAATTCTCAATTCAAAAAAACTAATATTATTCTGGGAGCACTTGTTGGCTTCTGGGCCTGGAATGTATTTGATTCTTATTACTTTTTTAAATATAAAAAAATAGATGAGATTTCTGTTGGAATGGATTATGGAACTCGAAAACAAAATTTCCAATTGGAATCATACGGAGGGTTTCAATTAACTTATCGATTTTAATGATATCCGCTCATCCTACTGACTACCGATTTAAACCGGTAGTCAGTAGGATGAGCGGATACTTTTAATGATAAATTTTAAGTTTTGAATTGTTATATTTGCTAATGAGATTTGTTTTCAGGAGAGAGTTATGAAAAAAGCAATTTTATTTGTAATACTGATTCTTATTGTCACTTCCTGTATCCCTCAGAAGCTGGGATCTACAGGTACTGATAAATTACTGGGTATTCTCCTTGGAACCAAACCTTCTGATTCCGCCTATACTTTGAGCGAAGAACCTACGAGTATCGATGAGGGAACCAAAAAAGAGATAAAATTTCACCTTGCTAAGATCCCGGAGACAGATGCAGTTATAACTATTACTAGTGATACTCCCTACCTCGAAGTGAACGGTAGTAATTCGCTTACCTTAACCTTTACCCCCGAAAACTATTCTTCCGACCAGACTTTTACCATAGCGGCTTTGATTGACGATAATGCGGAAGATGAAACCGGGAATATTAAAATTAGTGCAGATTATGGTTATGTTTCTAAAACTCTAAAAATTACTCATAAGGAAGCTCAAGGAGATTGGATTAGCATTACACCTGATACAGTCTATTTAACAAATATAGCAAGTGATATTAAAGTAAAATTAAATACAAAACCTGTTGAGGATATTAGTATAACTATATTATCTAATATTTCGACAGGAGTTGTTGGTAAAGAGACTTTGACTTTTACTACAGAAAACTATAATATAGAGCAAATTGCTTTTACGGTTAATAAAAAGATTTTAAACAATATAAATCTTTATCATGTAGATGATTATTCAAATTTTTTAGTTACAGCCTCAACTCAATCAATATCTGTTGGAAAAAAAATTTATGTTAACCAGGTAAAGACATTTGCTACCGTGAATCCTGTTTTTCATTATGATGGAACTTTTACCGATAAAGCAAATCAATTAATCTGGAATTATTGTCCTCACAAGCTTAGTGGAGTAAATTGTGCTTCAGGGAAAATCAGCTATTTATTTTGGAAAGACGCGATATCTTATTGTCATAGTTTAACTCTAAAAGGCTATAACTGGCGATTGGCTACTTATGAAGAACTTATGTATTCAATGTATCCTTATTTAAAGGCTATAGGTTATAATGTTGTAATAGATCTTGGTGTAGAAATTTTTACATCAACAACCAGTGATAATGATCCTTTCAGTGTAAAGCTATATAACAGTTCCAGTGGAGCTATTAATTTTATAAAGGATAATGCTTCAACCTTTTTTTGTGTTGCAGATACAGAAGATGAGCAAGTTTTAGCAACAACTTCTCCGGGTCTCAAGCTAAGCGAAGAGCCTTCTATAATAAACGAAGGTTCTTCTAAAACAATTGAGATATCTTTATTCACGAAACCGGAATCGGATACTGTAGTTACAATTACCAGTGATAATGATGCTATAAAAGTAAATCCTACAACCCTTACATTTACACCTAATAATTATTACTATCAAAAAGAAATTACTTTTTCAGCATTAATGGATGCGAATACAGTAAATGAAACAGCAAATATTATGATTAGTACAAATAATGGTTATGCGAATGAAACTTTTAGTATAACAAATCAAGATACCGGTAAGGACATAATAAGCATTTATTCTAATACTATTTCATTAAAAGAATTACCGGCAAACATTTATATTAAATCAAATATAAAACCGGAAACTTTAATGTTAATGGTTTTAAGCTCCGGTCAATCACAGGGAATTGAAAACAAAGGTCCTTTAACCTTTCTTCCTTCTAATTATGGAACATATCAGGCTGCATTTACAGTAAATAAAAAGGTATTAAATAATACTAATATTTATCAGGATAATGATAGGCCTTATCTTTCCATTTCTGTTGTAGTTTCTGATACTAGTTCTTCTGTTACAATTAATAAAAACATATATGTAAATGATGAACAAACTTTTTTAACTCCGAATATAACTTATAGTGGTTCAATTGATGGCCATGACAGCAATAGGATAATTAGAGATAGTGCAAATAACTTAGAGTGGTTTTTTAGTTGTCCTATCTATAACAATAATCAACCTTGTGTAGAACCAACAGTTCAATATATTCCATGGAAAGATGCATTAAACGTTTGTAACAGTCAAAATACACGATTACCTACTTACCAGGAATTAACACAACACCTTCTCTATTTAGATACATTAAATTTATTATTAAATAATGTAAAGGTTTGGTCTTCAACAACGGACTTAGATAATACGGGAAATATCAAAGGGTTTTTACCACCTACCGGAATTGTATCACATCCCAAAACTGAAAAAGGAATTTTTTATTGTGTAAGGGACTTATAAAAGTGAAGAAGCTGGAAATAAATACAATACAAATGGGGTTGAAAAGGAATATTATGAAGCTTTTAATTATCCTATTTACTTTTATTCCCGTTTCCTGTGTTGGTTTAAAAGATCTTGGTTCTACTCAAGCTGATAAACTTCTTGCTTTTCTGATTGGTTTGAAGCCCTCCGATTCAAATTATAGTCTGAGTGAGGAACCTTCTTTTATTGATGAAGGTTCTATTAAAGAAATTAAAATTCATCTTATAAGACAACCGGAATCAGATACTTTAGTTACAATAAGCAGTAACTCCAAATATTTTGAACTAAACAATTCCAATGTTATTTCTCTCAAATTTACTCCTGATAATTATTCATCGGATCAAAGTTTTACGATTACCTCACTCATAGATAATAATAGTGTTGATGAATTGGGTAGCATCACTATCAATGCTGACTATGGATATGGTACAAAAAATTTGAGTATCCTTCATAAAGAGGGCGATGGTGCATGGATTACTGTCTCTCCTGATAACCTTTTTTTGAAAAATCTACCCGGAAATATTACAGTAAAACTTAATGTAAAACCATTAGAGGATATAACTTTAGCATTGACATCCAAATTAACTCTGGGAATAGAAAATAAAGGTTCTTTAACATTTACACCATCAAATTATTCTCAAGAACAGATTGCTTTTTCTGTAAGTAAGGATATATTATTTGATACAGAGCTTTATCATATAGATGATAAAGCTTATATTTCAATCAACTCGATAAGTCATACTTTTTCAACTGATAAAAAAGTATATATTAATGATGATAAAACCCTTATTGATATATATGGTTTATTTATTGCTATTGAAAAAGATTATTATGATGATATAATTGATCTAGATACCTATGAAATCTATGTAAATGAATTGATCGATTCTGATACATATCAGGAAGACTACATAGATAAGAAAAACAATTTAATCTGGCAGAAATGTGCCTACGACCAGAGTAGCGATGATTGTAAAGATGGACGATTAAGCTCCCTTTCATGGAAGAATGCAATTTCTTATTGTAATAGCCTGAGTCGTAATGGATTTCGCTGGAGACTACCTACTAATATTGAGTTAAAAAACCATATAACTACAATGTATTATATAGTTAATAAGGAATTTTTACCCGGTGCACTCGTATGGTCTTCAACAACTGATACGAGCGATCCATTAAGTGCGAAAGTCTATGATACTAAAAATTATAATTCCATCAACTATTTAAAAGAAAATAATGCAACATTTTATTGTGTAGCTGATATAGATAGTAATCAACTTATCACAAAAGAACCGGGATATATACTGAGTCAGGAGCTTTCCGTAATAGAGGAAGGTATGCCTTTAACTTTACAAATAAACCTTGCGACCAAACCGGAATCAGATGTAGAGCTTAGCATTTCCAGTGAGAATGAAGGTCTTATTATTTTTGATCAAGAGCTAATTTTTACTCCTGATAATTATGATAAACCACAGGACATCATGATGCTTTATTCTGATGCAGATTATATAAATGAAACAGGACAAATAACTATTAGTGCAAATAATGGTTATGCAACTAAAATTTTTAATGTTACGTTTAAAGACAATGGTATAGATTCAGTGGTTCTTTATCCCAATACAGTTTTTTTGAAAGATCTTCCAGAGTATTTATATGTCAAAATGAATTTTGATCCAAGGGATAAAGGTATGGTAATATTAGCACAGGGTGAATTTGCCCAATTTTACGGAGTAGAAAAATTACCACAACAAAATTTACAGGGTATTGAAATATTAGGCTCCGGCGATAATTATAATGGAAAATATATAAATTTTATATCAGAGAATTATCCTATATACCAAAAGGCTTTTATTGTAAATAAAGATATCTTAAAAAATAAAGAAATCTATCATAGCAATGATAAATCATATATGACCTTTCGTTTATTTACTATAAGTGGTGCATTAGAAAAGAAAATATATATAGATCATGAGCAGAATCTTTCTATTCCTGATATACAGGATAGTGGGGATGCATACACAGATGATGCCAATAAACTCTATTGGCCGTATTGTCTTCATGGCTCCTATGGCTCAAATTGTGAGCTGGGAACAATAGATGTTGTTTCCTGGCAGGATGCTATAACACAGTGCTATAACATTGGAGCCAGGTTACCAACCTACTCCGAATTAATGAATCATATTATTCATTTACGCTTTAAGGACAGACTTCAACAAAAGCCGGTAATCTGGTCTTCAACGACAGTTAATAATAATCTGCAAGATGCAAATGGATATGATAGCCTAAATATGAAGAACATAAACAATCCTAAAATAGCTACCGGTGCTTATTATTGTGTGAATGATTCTGGAAGTATCATATATACTTCTGATTATGAAATAAGTATAGACTCAATTGTTGATGAAGGTGGAATTCAAAAATCTGGATTTATAAAGTTAAGAACTGAGCCATCTTCAGATGTTGTAATTACGATTACCAGTGATAATGAAAATATTTTTTTTGGATCTTCAGCAACAGGTTGGGTAAATTCATTGTCTCTTACCTTTACTCAGGCAAATTTTAGCATAGAACAGGGTTTTTCTGTTTGGGCTGGTATAGATGAAGATGAAGTTGATAAAATTAGTACGATTACCATCAGTGCAGATAATGGTCTTCCTGATAAAACATTGAGCGTTACCCATAAGGATAAACTTGCACCCTACATTATATTTGACCAGGATGGAAATTCTTTAGCAAGTCCTTTAATTATAGATGAGGGATCTGAGAAATTAGTAGGTTTTCAATTTCTTCATAAGCCAGGTTCTGATACCACTTTAACCATTTATAGCAACAATCCTGCCATAGAAGTAAATGGATCGAGTTCTGCAAGTCTGGTATTTACTTCGAATAATTATAATGAAACCCAGAGTATTTCTATAAGTGGATTATTAGATAATAATTCAGCAGATGAAACAAATATTAGCTTATCCATAACTTCCGACAATGGTTATCCATCAAAAACAATTAATATTACTCACGGGGAAGCAACAGGAGATTGGATAGCAATAACTCCGACGAGCTTGCAACTAGACGATTTAACTCCTGTTAATTTGCAAGTAAGTTTAAACAAGAAACCGCTAGAGAACATCGAGATTACTATGCAGATCCCCTTTACTACGGGAATAACAATTCCGGGTACAATAATTTTTACGCCTTCTAACTATAATCAACCTCAAACAGCATTAGCGATAAGTAAACTCGTTTTATCGAATCCTGAATTATATCATCTCGATGATTTTCAAAATGTTTCTATTACAGCACAGGCAGGTGCATTTTCAAAAACTGAAAAAATATATCTTTCTACAGATAATTCTCTGGAATCTACAAATTTAACCGGTGGCCAATATAATGATACTTACAGGGACATAAATAATAAATTAGAGTGGATGAGATGTATCTATGGTAGTACTTACAATGATGTAAATAATACCTGTATCTCAGGGCAAACGGCTACATGGCAAGCTGCAATTAATACTTGCACTAATATAACTACAGCAGGAAATAAATGGCGATTACCGACTATACAAGAATTGGGAACCCATATATACTCATTACTGAATGAGCCAGTACTTCCTGCTCCTATTTATGATAATGGAATATGGACACTTAATTCAAATTGGGATGAAAAAAATAAAGCATATTATTATATTGTAAATTCTAATGGATCTTATACTTATACTTATAATTCTAAAACATTAGCCGGCACCTTTTATTGTGTAAAAGATTTATGAGAAGAATAGCTTTTACTATAGGGCCGAATAGGATTTATCTTTAGGAGAGAAATATGAAAAAAATAATTTTACTTGTAATGGCTATTCTTATTGTCACTTCCTGTATACCTCAGAAGCTGGGGTCTACAGGTACTGATAAATTGCTGGGTATCTTCCTTGGAGCGAAACCTTCTGATTCCAGCTATACTTTGAGCGAGGAACCTACGAGTATCGATGAGGGAACCACAAAAGAAATAAAAATCCATCTGGCCAAAGCTCCCGAGACGGATGCAGTTATAACTATTACTAGTGATACTCCCTACCTCGAACTGAACGGTAGTAATTCGCTTACCTTAACCTTTACTCCCGGAAACTATTCTTCCGACCAGACTTTTACCATAGCGGCTTTGATTGACGATAATGCGGAAGATGAAACAGGGAATATTACTATTAGTGCAGATTATGGTTATGTTTCTAAAACTCTAAAAATTACTCATAAGGAAGCTCAAGGAGACTGGATTAGCATTACACCTGCAACTATATATCGTAAAAATTTTCCCGGTAATATTATGGTTAAGCTAAATATGAAACCGGTAGAAGATATGCAGGTTACCTTAAGTAGCACGATTACTAGCGGACTAAGCTTAAAAGGCCCTCTGACTTTTACGCGCGAAAATTATAACCAGGAGCAAATAGGAGCGGTAATAGATAGCCAAATTCTATATGATGTAAATCTTTACCATCTTGAAGATACATCAAAGATTATTCTAAGTCTTAAAACGTCCACAAGGGCTGTAGATAAAACGGTATATGCAGATCTTGGTCGACCTGAATTAAAACAACCTCCTAATGTCCTGTATACTAGGAATGACGATGATAAGATTATTACAGATTATACTAATGGGATAGTGCTTCATTTGTGTCCTTATAATGCTGATACCGGTGGACCTAATTGTACTAAAATACAATTTATCTCCTGGATGGAAGGAATTCAGCACTGTAACAAAATGACTTTAAATGATAGAAAATGGAGAATACCAACGATTGAAGAAATAAATTATATAGTTGGAATATTATATGCTCAAGATGCGATTTCTGAAGCTGATGCAGATAATGAGTATTGGTCAAGTACTACCAGTGTAAATGATAAATATAGTGTGAAAATAAAAAATCCAGCAAAGGGAATTGAAAACTATTTAAAAGAAAATATCGCTGTACTTTATTGTGTTTCAGATACTCTTCCCGCAGATATTCCTCCCACAGATATTCCTCCTACTGAGACTTACCCTATGGTAAGCACAGTAGCTGGAAGTGCTGGTAATCCCGGAATTGATGATGGAACCGGCACCGCTGCCACTTTTAATTTTCCATTTGGAATAACAACAGATGGAACCAATCTTTATGTGGCCGATACGGATAACAATATAATAAGAAAAATGGTTTTATCTACAGGAGAAGTTACCACTATTGCCGGAAGTGCTGGTAATCCCGGAATTGATGATGGAATCGGCACAGCTGCAAAATTTGTTTATCCTTTTGGGATAACAACAGATGGAAGTAATCTTTATGTAACCGATGCAGGTTCTGGTAATATAAGAAAAATTAAGCTCTCCAATATGGAAGTAAGTACAATATTCACAGGCCTAAACGATCCTCGAGGGATAACAACAGATGGAACCAATCTTTATGTAGCAATTGCGGGTAATCATATAATACTTGTAATTGATAAATTTGGATCAAACCAGAGTATTTTGGGATCTATTAACACTCCCGGAATTGATGATGGAATCGGCACAGCTGCCACTTTTAATTCTCCATCTGGAATAACGACAGATGGAACCAATCTTTATGTGGCCGATACGAGTAACCATACAATAAGAAAAATAGTTTTATCCACAGGAGAAGTTACAACTTTTGCCGGAAGTGCTGGTACTCCCGGAATTGATGATGGAACCGGCACCGCTGCCACTTTTAATTTTCCATTTGGAATAACAACAGATGGAACCAATCTTTATGTGGCTGATACGGATAACCATTTAATACGAGTAATTGATTTATCCACAGAAGAGGTTACTACCCTTGCTGGAAGTGCCGGTACTCCCGGAAGTGGTGATGGAATCAACACAGATGCCACTTTTAATTCTCCGTCTGGAATTGTAATCAATGGAGGAATTATCTATATAGCCGATAGAGCAAATCACACAATTCGAAAAATACAATAAATTTATATTGCTGGAGTTTTGATTCATTTTTTCAAAAGACTCCTGAAATCAAAAAATAGGTGAAAATTTAGCTCTTGACATTTTCTAGAATTAAATTGCTAATGTCAATAGGCAATACTATGAATACGGACTTTTAATCGAAGTCTCATAAAGGAATCTGAAGAATGGCAGAAGAAGAAAAAATACCCAAGACGTTTATCAGCTATAGCTGGGACAGTGAAGAACACAAGGAGAAGATGCTGGAATTAGCCCAGACACTCAGGGATTCGGGTGTGGATTGTGCTCTGGATCAGTTTGAAACTTCTCCGGAAGAAGGTTGGGCGAAGTGGATGATCAATCAGGTAGAGCAGGCTGACTATGTTCTTATGGTTTGTACCGAAACCTACCACAGAAGAGCCATGGGACACGAAGAAGCCGGAAAGGGAAAAGGTGTTACCTGGGAAGGAGCGGTAATAACAAATATTATCTACAACAGCAATACCAGGAACAATAAATTTATCCCCGTGCTTTTTAATCCGGATGATCAAAAATATATCCCTATATTTTTAGGTTCCAATACTTTCTACGTTCTGGATAAATTTGAGTTTGGTGGTACCGGGTTTGAAAGATGCTACCGACATATTACCCAACAGCCGGAAGTTGAAAAGAAGCAACTTGGCAAAAAAGTTATCCTACCAAAGAAAAAATGATCTATGGCTTTATTGTGCCTTCCTTTATTTATGGGTATGGGAAGGCGCAAAGTTAATAAAGGGGGGTTTTAGGATGGAAGATTCTGAATATAAAATGGACAATGATTTGTTCAAGAAAGAAATTGATCTAATTCAGGATATAATAAAAAGGATGGCAGCGAATTCTTTTCTGGTAAAGGGTTGGATGATTACCCTGGTTATGGGAACTGTAGTTCTCGGCAGAGGCGGAGAAATGGATATTCCTAAGCTTGTATTAAGTATTATACCTCTATTAATATTTTGGATATTAGATGCATATTTTTTGAAGCAGGAAAGGTTATTTAGAAAACTTTATAACTGGGTTATAGATGAAAGGCCCAGATCGAATAAGCTCATGTTTGATATGAACGTCGGCAGATTTATAAAAGATGTTCCGGGTGTGATTCGGATTATGTTTTCGGAAACTCTTTTTGTTTTTTACGGAATTACATTTTTGCTAATTATAATCTATGCTTTGTTATTACTATTAAAAGTAAAAATTTAAATATTATTTTGATGGAGTAAAATGATATTTCATTTGAAATTTATACTTTTTATATTTTTCTTAATTTTTATTAATTGTAAAACAAGTGTTATTTCAGAAACTCATCAGAAAATAAAATGTTCGGGTGAAGAGTTTTATATAGAGTCCATTTGTGATGATGAGAGGAATTTATTACAATGGGCGGAGAAGTATAAATCTTTTACTAATTTAAATAGTTTAGATAATAAAGCCCTATTTAGAATTATGCGCGAAGAGGGGATTGATAAAGCAAGTGCTGTGTTTTATCACCGAGCTGTCCTTGAAACTAAATTTTTGTTTGAATATTTAAAAGAAAAGCAGAGCAATCATGAAGCTGAAAATATTAAAACTCAGAAAGTATTACTATTGGTCCTTCCCGGAATGTTTTATCAGGATCATGATTCTGTCGATAGCACGGCGAAAGGTATCAGAAATATAGCTTTAAAACTGGGTATAGATAGCAATGTGTTGAATACACAGCAAACCGGAACAATATATGAAAATGCTTCTATACTTTGTAATTTCTTAAAGAGACCCAATGAATATTCTAAATTAATAATAGTATCCGCAAGTAAAGGAAGTACTGATTTTTTAGAATCTATTAATATGTGTAAGGAAAATATGCAAAAAATTATTGGATGGATAAATATCGGAGGAATAAATAAGGGAACTTTGATAGTGGATGAATTATCTAATAATTATTTAGCAAATTTTAAAGCAAAGTTATATTTCTTAATGAATGCATACAATTGGAATGGACTTTTATCTATAAAATACAATCCTGAGTACTTTAATAGTATTGTAATCCCCAAGAAAATAAAAGTAATCAATATTATTGGAGTTCCAACTAATACAATGATAAGCTCAAGGGCTCGACCTTATTATAATTTATTAAGTAAATACGGACCTAATGAGGGAATGAATCTTCTTGGTGATACTATAATTAAAAATTCAATTAACTTCCCGTTATGGAGAAATGATCATTACTTTAGAGTTCCTATTCCGGCTGAGAAAATTTCAAAGTTTCTTAAGTATATAATAAAAAACTCAAATAAAGAATTGTAGAAATTCTTCATTTGAGTCTTGAAAAATTATTCTCCGGTTACTATTGTGCAGTACTGACCGAAAAGAAAAAGTACATTGAAGTATTTATTGTCTACTGTTGCTACTTTAGTTATACCACCAGATTGCCTTGCTGTAGAAATGGAAGCGTCACCAATTGCAGCAATACCTAAAATATTGGTAGTGCATGCCTCTCCTCTTTTAGGACCGGCAACAGCTCCACTATTTGAAACCGGCTCAGTAACCATAGTAAACAAGGAACCTGGTGAGGTTTTTGATTGAACGCCTGTCATTGCACAGGAAATGAATAAGGATATTGAGGCTATAAGTAAAAGTAGTTTAAATTTCTTCATAAAATATCTCCTTATATTCTCATATATTTACTTCCAAAAAAAATCAACTCTTTTAGAGATTTTATTCCTAAAAAAATAATAAAAGCACCCGGATTGCAAAAGAAGCTGAAGATAGGGTAATATCCCGGATGGAAGTTCAATTTTAATAAAATAAGTAAATTAAAAAGTAAATAAAAAATACATAAACTAAATAGACTATAACTTAAGGCTCTCTTTAGATTATTGGTATATATGAGAAATAAGATAAATGTAAATAAGGGATATAAAACAAAAAGGTATCTATTGTCCAAATTTACCGAGTTCTTAGATTTTATTTTTATCTCATAATCATGGGGAAGTTTTATATAAGCCTGTAATTTATTTTTTAAGTTCACTGTATTATCGTTCCTGTTTTTTAAATAGAGACTCATTCTTAGACTTCTTTTTTTATTTCTCCGGCTAATGCTTGTTTCTGTATACAACTCTTCTATACTGGCTATATCTGCAAGATTTATTTCCTTTTCGTTTAATAGAAGATTTTCTTCTAACAAATCTTTTTTCTCAGGAAGGGATTGCCTCGAAGAAACCAGCCGAAGATCGTGTTCTTCTTCATTCGAAATTATTTTACCTATAATAATTCCCTCTTTTGCGAAACGCAGGAAATTTCCGATGTCTAAAGCGTTTGAAGAATACTTTAATTTTTCTATTTCCTTTTCAACCTTATATTCCGGAGCCGGTTTTCCAAAATGAAATAAAATATTAGTAATATTAGAATCAGCTTTTAAAAGAAGGCTAATATTTTTTGAAAGTTTTCTCAAGATTTGTATATTCTGACCGTATAGATCCAGATATATTTCATTCTCTCTTTGTGCACCATCTTTACCCGGAAAATAAGCAAATGCTGGTTGTAGATCTTTTGATAGTTCATGAACAGTCGTTTCAAAAGTTGATCTATTCGAAATATTAAGTATATCTATATAAAAATGAGCTTTTCCTTTTTCTATACGAAGTGTTATGTTGGAGCTATGATACATAGTCATGATTCGATTCTCTAATATTTCTGCTTTCTTGCGAGTTTCCAGAAGGGAAGTACCTGAAGGAAATTCAAAAGTAAAGTATATTTTGTCCTCTTCCATTTCCGGAAGAGTAAAAGCAGTTCTATTAGAGTAGGAAAAAAGAAAAAGTATACTAAAAACTAAAGAGAGTGTTTTGAAAGAATAAAAATAATTATGTTTCTTTAATATTCCTATTTTTTTTTCCTTTGACTGAGAGAAAGAATACAATAACAGATTAAAAAGAAATGAAGGAACTAAGAAAGTATAGGCAGAATTATCTCCACAATCCATATATAAAAAAATAAATAGATTTAAGGCCTGTGATATAAAAAGTATACGAGATTTCCTGTCTATAGAAAAAGATATGAATTGGAATATAATTAAACTACAAGAAATATTAATTATAGTGTATAATTCGAATGCTATTTTAAATAAATATAAGAATATAACAATAAGACTTAAAGCTGTGCTTTCATAAAAAGTTCTGCTTAAAAATCTTTTAAAATTATTATTTTTAATCGAATAAAAGAATTGTATAAAATAGCAGAGAGTTATTAGGGATATGATGCGTATATAAGATACATAATATAATTCTCCTTTGTCATAAAATACATGATATTTGATGGAATGGTAATGCAATATATTAAAAATCTTTTGAGACAAGAAATAAGGATTCTCTTCTTCTGTTGAATAAATATAAAAAGAAAGGCTTTCTTTTCCATTTGTTTTAGCATAGCTTTCAGCACGTCGCTCTACTTTTAAAATATTAGAAATATTATTTATGCTATTTATGGCCGTACTGTTTTTGGGTAATAAAAATATGTTCTGCAAATCCTTTATATTTTCAAAACGATTATTCAATAAAACTGTTTTTATTGTATCTCCTACTTTAAGCTTTCCGGCTATACTGCGACTGTGTTCTTTTTGGAATTGTTGAAATATATCAGAGTAGGAATATCCATAAGAATGCATAAGGGAAACATCACATTCTATACGAAATTCTTCTTTTTCATTTCCAGCAAGAATGATTTCTGTAATTCCATCTAGTTCTTCAAGCTTCTTCTTTAGTTTCTGTGCTCTTTCTTTTTCCTGTTCCGGAAGAGTAAATATCAAAAAAGGTTCACGATCCTTTTTTCCACCATTGATAGAAGGCCTGGATATCTCTTTAGGAAAAAAAGCGGAAACTTTTTCAATCGCATCTCCGGCTTGAATTTTGAAAGTTTGAAGGTTTATATTCGGATTCAAATTTATATAGATTCTCGATTTGTCTCCTTCTGAAATACTATATATTTCTTGAATACCCGCAAGTTTCGATAATTCTCTCTCTAAGGGGATACTAATTTCTTCCTCTACACGTTCGGGTCCTGCTGATCTATACCTGGTTTCTATTTCAATATTTCTATTTTCTTTTCCGTGTTCGAGTTTAAATCTTATCCTGGGTAAGACGAATAATCCGCAGAGTATACAGGAAAGACATAGTAACTTAAAACCAAGTTTATTCTTCATTGTATTCTCTTTGAACTGAAGAGCAAAGGTAAAAATAATAGAGATAGACTTCCGCAGGCAAACAATCCTCCTATTACGGTAATAGCCAGGGGAGATTGAAATTCCGTTCCCTTTCCCAATTCTAAGGCAAGGGGAAGTAAAGCTGCAATTGTGCTTGAATAATTCATAAGAATGGGTCGAAGAATATTGATCCCTGCTTTTCTTGCTCCTTCAGCATGAGTAGTATTACTTGCTTTTAATTCATGAGAATAGTATTCATAAAATAAAACAGAATTATCCACAACTATACCAAGTAAAAGAATAATACCTGTAAAAGAAGATATATTTAAACTTTTACCGCTCATTAGAAGAGCAAAGACTATTCCGGGTAAGACAAAAGGTATTAATGAAAACAATAATATTCCGAGACGTAGGGATTCAAATTGTGAACTTAGAAGAAAGAGAATAAAAATGCAGGAAAGGATCAGGGCAATACTCAATTCCTGAAATGATTCATCCATACTTTCTTTTTCACCTGAAATTTTAAGTGAATAAGTATTTTCTAAAGGAAAGTTTTTAATTAAACTTTTTAGCTCATCTAATGAACTTTTATGTATCTCAATAAATATTTTCAAAAGTGGACGATTTCCTTTTCTTTCCAAAGATTTAAAAGAATCTGAATTTTGTATTTTAGTAAATCCGGAGATAGGAATCAACTTTCCCTCTGTATTGATTATAGATCGTGAAAGGAGATCCTCCAGATTATGGTTATTTATGATAAGGCGAATATCTCTACTTTCTTCTTCCTGTTTCATTTTACCTGCTAAAATACCTTCAACTCCGGTTTTAAAAAAAGAAGCCAATTTATCTGCACTCAGTCCGTAAGATGACATCTTTTCTAAATCAAAAATGATATGATGTTCCTCTTTTTTTTCAAGTGAGGGAATTTCAATATTTTCAATAGATTGTAATTCTAATAGAGCTATATGTAAAGTATTAGAATATTCAATAAGTCTATTACGATTTTCACCATAAAGTTCAAGGCAAATACGCTTATCATCTGAACTTAAGAGACGGGAAAATGTATCTACTTCCTTTTTTACTTTTACTGCTATTTCCGGGAAAAATTTTAATTTTTCTTTAATCTCCTTTATTTTATTAAGGAGATTCATATTATTTTCCGGCAAAATTAGAAACTGAATATTTTCGGGACCTCTGTTTACTTCTCCCCTGATATTTGAAATGAGACTTTCTTCTTTACCAACGAATGCAACGATATGTTTGAGACCTTCAATCTTTTCAAGTTCTTTGCTAATTTTAAGTGATAAGTTTATGCTTGATTCTAAGCTTTTTCCTTTAAAATTGCTTACTTCAATAATGATTCTTCCGCTTGAACTTTCCGGTAATAATGAAAGAGGAATTCGAAAGAGTAATAGGAAGCTTATAAAGAGAATTAATAGATTTCCTATGAAAAATAGAGTTTTATGCTGATAGAAATATTCATATATTCTTAAATATATAATTTCATATTTCGGATTTCTCTGGATTTGAACTTCTAAATCTTTTTCTTTCAGGATACCATAAAGGGCCGGTAAAAGACTTAAGGCAATAAACAGACTAAATGTAAGTGAAATGCTAACCGTAATTGCTGTTTCTTTGAATACGATTCCTGTGATTCCATCTAAAAATAAAATAGGGATGAATACTATCAGGGTACTGGATACTGCGGAAATAACAGAAGAATTGACTGCTTCTGTGCCAAGAAAGGCAGACTGTAAATAGCTTTTTCCTTCTTTCTTAAATGTTTCCATAGAATTTAATACTACATTTCCGGAATCGATTAACATACCTATCCCTAAGGATAATCCTCCGAGACTCATTACATTAAGGCTGAGGCCAAACACTTTCATGAAAAAGAATGTAGAGAAGATACTTAAAGGAATCATCGAAATGAGTAGAAAGGAGGCTCTGATGTTTTTTAAGAAAAAAAGCAGAGATATAAAAGCTAAACAGGAACCAATACCCAGTTCAAGGCTCAGGTTTATGAAGCTATTTTGTATTTCTTCGGCTTCATTATATAAATATATTATTTTATACTCATTATTCTTTTGCTTCAGCGAGTTGATATAATCTAAAACATGAGTAACAGTTTCTATTGTATTGCTTTCAGCTTCTTTATAGATAGAAAGAGAAATTACATTTTTCTTTGAGTATAATATAGCCAAATCGTTTTTTTTATAGGAATCTGTTATTGCAGAAAACTCTTTTAAACTTACTCCCCTTTCTTCATTTCTTCTCGATATAAGTACATTTTCCAGATCATCTATTTTTGTAAAAGAAGAACCCGTTCGAACTAAGATACTTCTTTCGCCCTGTTCCAGATAGCCTGCCGGAACAGATTGGTTTTCTTTAAGTATAGATTCCTGTATATCCTCCGGGTTTAAACCATAAGACGACATCAGCCTTGGATCTATTTTAATTTGAATTTCTTTTTTATGTCCTCCTTTAATATCCACAAGAGCTACTCCATCAATGCGTTCTAAGCCGGGCTTCCAGTTGCTTTCTATCAAGTAACGTAGTTCCTTGAATTCTTGATTTGGAACTATGATTAGCTCCAGAACTGGTCTATCATTAGAACTCAATCGAGAAATAATAGAGCGGAGACTATTCTCAGGTAAAAAAGATCTAAGTTTATCCAATCTTTCTCTGAGGTCTAAGGATACAATTTCAGGTTTTTGTCCCCAGTTGAGTTGAATTCGGATCAGGGATAAACCTTCGATAGTTTCTGAATATATATTTTTTATTCCTGGAACAGAGCTTAAGGTTTCAATAATAGGTTTACTCACAAGGCTTTCTACTTCATCTGCTGCATATCCCGGCATACCTGTTACAACCGTTATAGAAGGTAAATCTAATGCAGGTAATAATCTAATTTCAAGCTTTGTAAGAGAAATCAATCCGAGTATTACAAAACTTAAAAATAATGCGGAGGTACTGATCGGTCTCTTTATTAAAAACTTCTGGAATAATCTCATTTTATTCTATTTCTATTCCTTCTGATAATTCGCTAAGATTATCTATAGCGATTAGATCTTTAGGTTTTAAGCCCTCTATGATTTCAATAGAATTTCCATATTCCTTACCTTTAGTTACAAATTGTTTATATGCGGTTTTATGCTTTATAAGATAAACATAAAATCTTTTGTCTGAAGAAGGAATTAATGCAGATTGAGGAATTAGAATTTTTGCTGACTTTTGTTTGCTAATGAGCCTGGCCCTGAGAAACATCCCCGGGCGAAGTTCAAGCTTTGAGTTTTTAATTAGAGCCTTGACTTCATAGCTATGATTTTTTGGATCTACAACCGGATTAATAATCGATAAATCCGAAGAGAAAGTTTTACCGGGATAAGCATCTAAACTAAATACCAGCTCAGCTTCCTTTCCGAATTCTTTGAGATCAGCTTCCCTTACCGGTACTGAGGCATAAACTTCCTGTATACCCAGAAGATTTAAAATAGCAGACCTACCGGCATTACCGGAACCCTCATGCAATTCACCCACATTTTTATTTATAGACTCCACTACAGCTTCTATTGGAGATAAAATTTCCGCATCCTTCAGTAAATCTATAATTGCCAGACATTCAATTTCTGTCATTTTAAGATTTGCTTTTGCTAACTCAACTTCAGCTTTTTCGCTTTCTGTGTTGAGTCTGATAAAGTCCTCTATATTTTTATTCTCTGTCTGTAGATCTTTCTTTCTGTATCCAATTTTTGCCATTTCCAAATCGTTCTTAGCAAGAATATATTTGGCTTCGATTGAAGCTAAGAGGAGTTTCACTGTAGCATGTTCTTCCCGGCTTACTCCTCCGGCATTTAATAATCTTGTTTTAGCCAGGTAGGTACCTTTCGTTTTATCCAACTCGACTTTAACTTCTTTTAAGTGAACAAGCTTGTTATCAATTTCCAATAACTTGATTTCTGCCAGTTTTTTAGCTTTTTCGTATTTTGCTGTAGATAAGGCCAGAGAGGCTTTCATGCTTTCTTTTTTGGCCTGCATTTTCTTTAAATCGAGTTGAAGACTACTCGGATTGAGGCTTACAAGGATTTGTCCTTTTTTTACAACATCCCCTTCCTTTACATATATTTTTGTAATATACGATCTGATCCTTGAACTTATATCAACTTTCTCTGTGGGTAGTATTTTACCGTATGTTTGAACTTCATATCGAAGCTCTTTGGCATTTATTTCTTCAGTCTTCACCTTGACTTTTCTTATATCTTTTGTACTTGTATTTTTATAAAAAAAAGAGTTGATATACTTCTTATAAAAGGGCATACTACTAGTGCTAGTATATAGAATATATATAATTCCAAGAAGGATTATACTTTTCACATTTATTCTTTTTATCTTTTTAAGACTTTTTAGATAAAATACTTTAGCCATTCTTCTTTTTCGAAGAGGAAGTTCATTCAATTTATTTATGCTTAGTTCAATTAGCTTCATTTTAATTTATTTTTAACCTCTACTATTTTATTATAAAGAGATGGATAATTCTTTGAAAGAAGAACTGCTTTCTCATAAAATTCTAAAGCTTTCATATTCATTCCTGCTTTCTTGTAGTGGGAATATAATCGAAGATAGATTAAGATTAATTGTGGTTCTTCATCAAGGGCTTTCTGATACATTTCCAGTGCTTCTTGAACACCACCATCTTCTTCAGATAGCTTGGCTCTTTGATAAAGTAGTTCAAGATTAGATATATTTAATTCACTTAAAGCATATAAATGCTTCTTGAGATCCTTATCTCCTTTACCATCTGCAAATTCAGCTTTATACATCCAAAAAGCAGCATATAAATCTGCAATATTTAACTTGTAGGCTTTAGAGAATGTGCTTTTAGATTCTTCGTATTTACCCAGATAAAATAAAGCTTTACCTTTATGAATTAAAGCCGGACGAAATTGGGAATTCACTATTAAAATGGAATTGTAGACTTTTATAGCTTCTTCTAACTTATGCTCAGTAATATAGGATTTTGCTAATTCCATTTTAGAATGCAAATCAACAGTAGCTGTACCACAAAACGATAAGAGAAACAGTAATACGATATATAATATTTTCATTTTAGACCTTCTATATATTCATCAATTTCTATAGCAAAGCGTTCACAAACGGTATTTAAGAACCTTGCATCCAAAAGACTTTCTTCAGAAGCATGGAAGTGAAAGGCTCCTACCAACATATTTTTCTTATTATATAGTTTTAAATAAACGATTACACTTCCTTCTGTTTCGAGGAGTAAATCTTCCTTATTTTCAGAAATTGAACCCCTTAGAAGGTATTCGTAAGGAGGAGTTTTCACTTCATCTTCCCGAAAGAGTATTTTTCTTTCCTTATATTCAGAAAGAGGGTAGCCCTTCTCAATCAGATGATATTCTAATCCGTCTCGAAAATCGCGACTTGCTCCTGATATAATTTCTTCTTTTCTTTTTTCAAACTCAGAAATGAAAAGTAGAGGTTTTTTAGATCCGGTATAACTTGACTTTAAAGTTCCTGGTGAATAAAACGGATTTATAGAATTGCAATTACTTAAGATAATAAGAATAGTAGAAAATACTAACTTCATGTTAATTTCCTTCCATTGTAAAATAAAATGTTTTATAGAGACGGTTTCCTTCTTCATCTTCAGCACTTTTATCAATCTCAAGGAGATAAAATGGATATTCGGTTAAACTATCCTGAGGATTAAAAGAAAGATCAAAAGAACCCGGTTGATTTCCGGAACAGCTTGCAAGATCTTCCGAAAATTTGAGTGTTAATACACGATTGGAATCTGTCCATTTCCAACTGGCTTTTTGGATAAAAGATTGAGGAGGTGAAATACGTTTCAGGCTGATAGAACTAATACTGCTGTGGATATTCATAGGCTTAGAAAAAATTATTCGAATATTATCACTTTTACTATCTGTGCCACATACCGCATTTCCCCCGTGAAAAAGATAGCTTGAACCTGAGAGAATAGGGGAAGGTCTTTTCCAAAAACAATTTGTCATAAACCAGTCTCCACCGATAGGACTTCCTTCAGAGTTTATATCAGAGCAGTTACTTTGACTTTCCAGTCCGATACCGATTACTTCCGGTGAAGTTTGTTCTGTCTGAAATGTAAACCTGTAGGCTTTATCCAGGGTATTTCCGCTTAGATCCCTGAGAGAGTTTTGTAACTGTATCTCAAATTGTGTATTTTCTTCAAGAGGGTTTAAGGCTCGTATGTACACAGAAGTACCTTCCTGATAAGTTGAAAAGGAGAAATAGGGAGAAACACTGAAAGAAGAAGTAAAGGAATTTAAATCAATTTCTTCGCTAAAATTCAGTTTTAGGGTTTGAGTCCTGCATACTTTATTTACAATTGCACTATCCTTTACCTGTATGTCATCTGCTTCACTGTTGGAGCATCCGTCTGCATCTTCATTCAGTTCCAGAAATAAGCCGCAATTAGAACAAGATAAATTGGGTTTTGTACTGTCTAATTCTCCCGCAATGAAAGAATATTCAGCAGGATTCATGTACTGTCCCTGAATATCTTTAATTTCAGAAGAGAGACGAAAGGAATAAATTTGTCCGTATTGTAATTCCGTTGCGGGTTTTATTTCAAGTTCTTGGGCTGAAATCCAGGTAAAATTCAATGGAATGAATGGAGAAAGTTTTAAATAGGATTCCAGAGAAAGCTTATCCATATCTTCAGAAAAGTCAAAAAGAAAAGAACGATTCTCCTTTGTGCAGAAACCGGAAACAGGTGTAGTAGTATTAAGGGTTTTTAAAGTATACAGATCCTTATTGCAGTCAGAAAGAGAAGCGGTTTTGCCGGTAATAGAAATAACTTTTGGAGAAAGTTTGTATTCAGAAACTCGAAAAAGTTTATAAAAATCCTGATTTAACGGATTCCCTTTTATATCTTTTGCATCTTTCGTAAGTTCGATTTCATAGCCAATTCCCTGTTGCAAAGGTTTATCTATTCTATACTCCAATGAACTCGAACTTAACCAGTTTATATTTCCGGATACAGAAGGAGAAATGTGTAGAGCCTGTAAAACCGAGTCTTTATTCATCTCTTCACTGAATTGAAATGTAATTATAGGTCCTTTTAATACCTCATTTAAATTAAAACTGCATATATCATCTGCTGCATCATTAGATAGCAAGTCCATTTCTGCTTTACCATCACAGCTTCCGGGGTCTCTTTCTGCATCAGCTCTGACAGAAATCAAACTCGGATTTGTAACGTCCATAGAGCCTGTACCATCTCCTGTAATGAAACTGAAGCTGAAATTCTCTCGTAAATTTTTACCGGATAAATCCTTTGCTTCTGTAGAAAATTGCAATTTATACTGTTGAAATGTAACTAGAGATTCCGTAGGAAAAAAGCTAAAAGTATCGGCACTTTCTTTTTTGAAAATTCCTTTAACAGCCGGTTGGATGGAAAAACTTCTGAGGACAGAGCTTTCTTCCATCGCTTCTGTAAATACGAACTTAAATTTGATTCCTCCGGCAAGCGAACAAATTCCTTTTTCGTTGTTTGAAATATTCGTAAATGCTAATCCTTTACATTCCGTATCGTAGTCAGCAAAAACGGCTCCTCTGTCAAGATCAAGGAAGGGAGATTCCGTGTCCGGACTTGTAGCAAAATAAATACTATAATCGGTTTCGGCAGGGTTTGTTTCGGGGTCTAATAAAGCATTTGAAAGCTGGATCTGTATTTCTTCATTACTATAATTTTCATGAGGAGTTATTTGTATTCGACTATAGTTTCCGCAATGACCTGTGCTGCCACAGTCTGAATGTGAAGCTTTTCCCCACTCATGCTGAAAGGAAAAAGCAGGACTTATTTTTAAGTTTTTAATGAAGTGTAAAGGATTTATATCTTCAGAAAATTCTAAGATAAGCGCTGATTTTCCTTTGCAGGGAATAAAGCGAATTATCTTTCCTTCTGTATCGGGTTCAAAAAATGTTATATCCGAGTTTTCACAGTCTCCGCTTCCCAAATTAAGTCTCATTCCCCATCTTAGAAGCCTGGGCTTTTTAAAATCAGTTCCTATAGTGAAATGGGTAGTATAAGAATCTTTTAGAAAGTTACCGACCGTATCTTGCAAGGAAGTATCCAGGCTAATGACATAGGTTTTGCCGTGTTCCCAGGGAACGGAGGGAGTAAAAACGAGTAAACTTTTCTCCGAACAGTCTCCACTTTTCCCACAGGAAGGATGATGTGAATTCTTCCAGTGCTTGATTCCGTTGATGAAGGGTTGGATCTGAAAAGCAGATTCAAGAGAAGAGCTGTCTATATTTTCGCTGAAGTGAATATAGATTGGAGAATTATCTGAGTTCGGATAAAGAGAAGAACATAAACCGATTTTATCAGATAGACCGAGGGCTTCGGTTTCCGAGTATAACTTGCCCGGCTTACAGGATTGCCCATCTTTCTTGTATCCATCAAGAAGGATAATTTCGGGAGGATTTATATCTCTTCCCACCTGAAATGAAAATCGAATATTATCTTTTAAAGGATTTTTAATAGAGTCCATCGCTTCTTTAGAAATAGCTAAGAAATAGTTCATAGCATTTCGTAATTCGAAAGCTGGTTGAAATTCAAGCATTCGGTTGTTTTCTGACCAGGCGTAGGAACCTGTAAGTGCCGGTTGGAATTGCAAGCTGAGTTCTACACTATCCGGATTCATGCTCTTGCTAAATGCAAAACGAAACGAAGTATTTTTACAGAGTCCTTTTCGAATGTTATTATCCTCTGTTGGATAAACCTGTGTATAAACTGAATTATCATTGCACTCAGGTTCTCTTTTTGTGGATATGGTGAGTAATTCCGGAAGACTCGTATCTCCTGCAACCTGAAAAGTTAGAACAAATGTTTCGTTTAGATCATTCCCTGATTTATCTTCGCAGGATTTTCCAAGGCTTAAAACATAAGTAAGTCCGGGAACAAATTCAGTAAAAGGCTTAAAAGTAAGAGAATTTAGCTGCACTGTGAAGTTGCCTGGTAGTGCCGGTTGCAGGTTAAATGCAGACATGCAGGAACGGGGACTAATTTCCCTGTTAAATTGTAAACTTATAGTATCCTGTCTATTTACATAACCCGATTCTGAAGGATAACTTGTAAGAACCTGAAACTTCTCTTTGTCTCCGTAGCCCAGAAGATTCAACATATTTCCACTTAAATCTTTTAACTTATTTTCCAGAATATTACAGGAAGATAAGAAAACTAAGAAAAGAATTAACCTATTTTTCATTCGATTGTAACCTCATCCAATATTAGTTTGTCTGTATTATCTAAAATAGTATTCCTTTCTTCTTTTTCAGAGTGATTAGTCCTTGTATCTTCAAGTCCTGATAAAAAATCTTTCATGCTTCCTTTTCCTTTTTCATAAGAGTAAAATGTAGTCGATAAAGTATTATCACCTGTAATAAAAATTAAATGATTGGCAACACGGAAGTAAGAAAGTAAACTTTCAAAAAGAAAGTCTTCTGCTTTTATCAGATCAAGCTCTGAATTTAAAACATCGAGACGCTTACCGGAACCTACCTGCAAGGCTAATTGCTGTATTCCTAAGAGTTTATGTTTTACTTCAATAGTTTTCATAGATAGTCGGATTGAATTCCAGTGTTCATTTAAAAGGCCAAGGTTTTCTTCTATCCCCTGTTCAATATTCAAAAGTTTAGAATTGTAAGAATAAACGCTTTTTCTAAAATTCAAATGGCTCTCCATTTGTTTTCTTCTAATCGAGTAATGATTGGGTACTTGTAGATCTGATTGCTGTAAAGAATTGATATTCCGACTCTTTACATTCACTCCTGTATCAGGGCTATTATTAGAACGACTATTCAGTGAAGAATTAGAACTAAATCCGGGATTACCTCCGAATGGAAAGGCCAGTTTGAAGTAAACACCCCAGTTTGTTTTGTTTAAGGGAAAAGTTTCAGAAGTTTTTCCGAGGTAAGCTCCTAAACTTATATTGGGAAGATAAAATTTATCCTGCATTGACTTCTCCCTTTGAGCGATGCGGGCCTGGAGTAATTCTTTTTTTGCTTTTAAGCCGGCATTTTGAGTAATTGTAGATTTAAAATCCTGATAGCTTAAAGGAGGTTTTCGAAGGATATAGTCTATTAGTAAGTTATCAGACAGTAATACTTTTTCTTTTGCAATTATACCAAGTTGTCTTTTTAATTCCCTCAGGGATGAGCTGTATTCGTTTTTTGCCTTTTGGAGGTAAAGCTCTACTTCTTTTAAACGGCTTTCTGAATAGAGTTTGTCACTTTCGGTTAGAAATCCCTCCCCAAGTTCTTTTTCAATCCATTTGAGTTCTTTTAGAGATCGAATATAAGATTTATAGTAGAGTCTTGTTTTAATTTGAGAAGCCAGTACAGTTTGATAAGCATTTTTAAATTCATAGGTGCTCCTATTCAGCTCATTTCTATATTCTTCTTTACTTAAGGATAAATTTAATTTGGCCAGTTCAAGTTCAGTATTTCTTCTTCCACCATCGTAAATAAGTTGTTCTGCATTCAAACGCAATTCATTATAAATAATGTCTTCATTTTCTTTCAGGATATACTTCTGTCGGCTATAGGAAATACCCAGACTGGGAAGATAGTCCATCCATTTTTCTTTGATATATTGTTGGTTAATCTCTTTCTTTTCCCGAATGAATTTCAAATACATTTGTCTTCTCAATGCCAACTCTAAAGCATTATCCGGCTCTAAAATAAGGACATTATGAAATTTTTCTTCAGCCCAAATAAACGAGAAGAGAAAGAGAAGTAAAAGGAGCTTTCTCATTTCAATTACCTCTGTATATAAAGGTAAATGAAATAAGAGAAAGTGTCAGTATTTACGGGATTTTATTTGAATCAGAAAAGTTTTTTAATGATTATTAGGTGAAATATCCATGTATAAGAATGTTATTCGAGATTATCTTCATATTGGGCCTGTTTATTTCTCCATATTAAATCACCACTTTTAGAGAAAATTCTAAGGCCTCCGTCTTCGGAAAGCATATATATAGTTCCCATAGCATTAACTGCCATTTTTCCAATAGAAGAAATTCCCATTCTTCCGGATTTTATCATTTGGATTTCGCTGCCATCGGCTTTTATTCTAAAAAGTTTATGGCGTCTATTTTCTGTTTCATCAATATCATCAATAGCTATATAAATATTTTCTTCTGCATCTGTACGGGGAGCAAAGGTTTCTAAAGTTTTAGCTTTCAATTCTAACTTAAAAACGATTCGGCCTTCTTTGTTAAACTTTGTAATATGGGCTCCACCGATAAAACATCTCCTGGAATCTAAAAGATGAGGTGCATATACAATTAAAGAACTGTCACGGGAAATGTGAATGGAAGTGTGTTGTACAAAGCTGGAATATACCCTGGAGTAATTAGATAATTTCTGTGGATATACAAAAGAGGCCTGGCGTGCATAATAAACCAGATTAGACTTATTTTTATCTTCTCCCTCTTTATAGATGGAGCTAAGTCTTTCTTTTCGGAAAAAAAAGCCATGAGGTGGCCAGGTAGCAATTCCTTTTCCATAATTAGAAAAACGTAAAATTCTTCCGTATAAAAATGCCACAATAGAGCCTGCCGGATCTGTTGCCAGGGATTCGCATCTTTCCAGATCGAGCATATGAATTTTGCTTCCCTCCGGTTCTTTACCTCCTAAATGCTTTATAAACTCTCCTGTATTTTTATTAAATAGCATAGCTGAATGCTCATTGTCACTCCACACGAGAAGATTTCCTTCTGAAGTTAATTCTACACCCTTGCAATCGTAATTATCAGGTAAGAGTTTCATCCATTTAAGTTCACATTTGGGTGTCATCGCCCATAGTGCAATATCGTTATCAGGAGGAGAGCCCACACAATAGAGTATGTCCTCCTCATCAACTGTAAGGGCATAGGTGCCACCAAAGGTGAACTCTCTTTTTTCCCTGTTGAAATTTGTAGTAAAACTTGCATACCAGGTATTGACTTTTTCTGAGGGATGTAGCTTGTACCAAATAGTATCCGGGATAATATTTTGTGTATTACAATATTGGCAGATACAAAGTCTTTCCTTACCATCTACTTTTATATTAACTCCGCAATTCACACAGGATAAGTTTGGAGTTTCTGAAAAATAGGAGTTTATAGATTCCCTTATCTGGAGATTGTCTTCAGCAATAAAGTTTACGAGTTCTGCTTTCTGAAAATAGGCATCTGCCTTTCTCTGTGAAATTTCTTCTGAACAATTTGTACAGCGAATCTTTGGAATTTCAGTATCTATATTGTTTATGCGAATAGGTTTTTTACATCCGGGGCAAATAGGGTTTATTTTTTTAATGATAATTCGTAAAGTGCCTGTTGAATCATTATGAACTGTAGTTCGTAACTCTGCATTTGGCACAAGTTTAAACCCTGCATCTTTCATTTCGTCTATGATAAGCATCCATTGTTTTTCAGTAATGGTAAAAACCCCTCTGCAATGAGAACAGTGAAACTCATTCACACAGGCATTTAAAGCAATCGGATTATTACAATTCCTACATTTAGCTGTGATTTCTATTGCGATTGTCTGGTAGCTCATCTCAAGAAAAATATTCTTGCACTTATACTTTTCTGTCAAGCAGGAAAGAAGAAATATAGGATGGATAGAATTATGGCCAAATTATCTAAAACAAAAAAAACAGTTATAGTCTTGATTGCCCTGGTAATCTCAATAGCTTTGTTTATTTTGTCTCTATAATACTAAATAAGAAAGCCTTAACTTCTTTTCCAAATTCATTATACTGAAAACCTAATGCTCCATAAAAGTAATATACACTTAATGTAATAAATTTTTCTGGAAAAAATATAAACTAAAGTTTGGAATAATGCAGCGAAAATATATGTTAAGCCCTATATAATGAATAAAGATAGCTCCTGAGTTTTCCTGTAACCGGTTTAAGCGGATATAGGTTTCAATTTTACCGGTGGCAATTAAGCCGGTAAAGGAGAGGGCAATTCCCGGAAGAAAAGTGCTTGTAATTTTAGTAAAAGGGTCAGATAATTTACCTGAGGATTGTGGATATGCAAACCCTATAAGTAAGTTTTCCTTTTTCCCTTGCTGAGAATCTGAAATTAAGCGAGGAATAATTTGAATATGAAATACGGAAAGTAGCTATAGTGAAACTTTTTGAACTTGGAAAAATTTCTTCCAGTATAGCCTCAAAGGTTCTGGATTTGATAGTCGAAATCAAACCACTGATTAGTATTTTAAAGAACGATAATGTATGGATGAGTAATAATTTAATTAATCATCCTGTATCTTGGAAAGTAATAGAAAAGGAAAAAATACAATATTAAAAAACTGTTTTGACCTCTCAAGAGTATAGTAGGCTTTTGGAATACCTTTTAAAATATTAAAATCCATATTTTTCCCTTTTCCTCCTGGAATTTTATTTTTTCCTAATGTTACTATCATAAAATCATCTGAATTAGTTTTAAATTTTAGAATGTAAGGTGTTCCCCAGGGATCAAGGATAGCAGATCGATTTTTAATCATGGGTTTATAATTCTCAGGAATTTTGTCGAATTTTGGTATTTCGATGAGGGCTCTTAAGCCCTGCTTTTCAGAAGGGTAATGTCCATAAGCAGCATGATATCTTTCTAAATGCATAGATAACTCTAAAGAGTCTTTTTTGAGTTTTAAAGCTACAGTATCCAAGTTGCAAGGAGGAACATAGTCTTTTAGTAAGATTTCATCAGATAAAATAAGAAATATATTAATGAATATATACAACTTTATAAAAAGTAAAAATATATCTTTCATATTCATTATCCAGCATTATTTTAAAATTCCATATCTCCATCAATATGAAAAATGATACTAATGCTTATCTTTATTTTCAATAAAATCATCCATAATATTCAAGAAATATTTTTCCGAGGAAGTAGATTTCCATCCTTCTTCTATAGCTTTATTGATTACCCTTTCAAGCAGAGCAGGAGTAATTGCCAAAGAACTTATTCCCAGCCAATTGTCACAGCGAGCGAATGGAAATTTTACTAACAATACTGAAACCGGATGTTCAAATAACTCAATAGCAGCGGTCGCAATATGCCCAAAAGCTCCTTGAAGGTAAGTAGGTTTATGTCTAACTCGCCACCTGAACTCTATATTGTTTACTATAATTTTTCTGGAACCTTTCTTTGGAATAGACATTCTCGATCATCTCCTCAAATACATCTTCTATATAAAACCCCTTTTGGTAAAGAATAAACAGAACTTAATATACCCCACCGGTTCTTATTTATATATTGAATAAAGATAGCTCCTGAGTTTTCCTATAACCGATTTAAGCAGGTATAGGTTTCATTTTTACCGGAGTAATCCTGCTTGTTTTATAACTATTTCTTAAACTATCTTTTAGTTATACTCAAAACTTTAGCATGTCAATTCATCCGGAATTCTAAATGTATTTATTCAATTTTTATTGACAAGATAGCTTGTATTTTATATTATTAGCAATAGAGGATGTTATGAAAATACTGAATTTTATCTTATTGACAATTATATTTACTATTGTCGGGTGTAGTAGCGATAACCGCAAAGATACTAAGAAAGTTAGTTTAAGCGACTATCAGGGTGCAATGGGTTGGGAAAAGGCAAAGAAAAAATGTGAGGACTTAAAAATGCGAATACCAGGAGAAACTCCTGCTCTATGCAGAGAAACTGAAATTACAAATCCTATCTACATCTCCTGAAGAAATCGCCCTGCGTTCTTACAGGAAATTAGAAACTGAAATTAAAACACTCATTCACTCATGGGTAATGAAAATCAAGCAGTCCTTTACACCGGCATGGACTACACTGCTTTCTGATTTTCTCGCAAGATACGGGATTAAACTGGAAAGGGTAGGGCAGACAAGAAGTAGCGGAAAACTCTATAGGATTGATTTTTCAAGAATTAAAAATCTTCTTCCGGTAAGCATTGTAAATATGTGTAACCGTGAGTACAAGAAAAATCCTTATAAAGAAAACGTTCACGGTGACAGTTTTTTACATTCTGAAGAAATAAAGGAAGAAATTCCAGAACAGGAGAATCTTTTCTACCCTTACAGAGAATAGAAACCGGGGTTTTTCTTACAACAAGAACAGAACGAAAAAAACTGCGGGTGAGCTGTGTCTTTAGGTACCAGCTACGATGTAATGGTTAAATTACTACCCAAGAGCTTGTTTGGAAGTGGAATCACAAGATCTTGGGAATACCAGTGCTTTTTACTTTATTTTTTTTGAATCATTTAATCTTTGCCTGTCCAAAAAATAGTTTACACATGAAAGAAGTATAAAATCTTTGTCTTTCTGTGTCTGTGCATTCAAAAAATTAGCTGAACAAAAATACTTCAGAGTATCATCAACTTGCTTACCATTATAACACTGCATCAGAAACAAAAGTATGAAAGGAATTGTATATTTTAATATTTTCATATAGTAATCCTATCATAAACCTGCACAGTGTGTTATCAAATAAATAACATTATATAACCAACTCCATACATCACCTCTATTTGCAGCTGCTACAGCATTTTGGTAGTGATTATAGCAATCTGAATACATAGATATAGTGCTCCTAGTTTGAGTATTTTCAGAAACAACACAAGCTGTTGTCGCTAAAGTATTTATCTGCTTTAAGCTCATTGTCGAAGCAATTTTCAAAGCACTGAGGTCATCTTTTGTTAATTCAAATGGCTGAACAATGTCGTTAGTATTTACAGAAATATCATTTAATTGGTTCATATCCACCATAATATTAGTTACATTATTAATGTCTGTATCGGTTAAGGTGATATTTTGATCTCTGTATAGTTCGTTAGAAGTAAGTCGATCCTGACTTTTCTTGATAACTAACTTTAGTTCTTCAGAAGCAGATAAAGAGGCTTGTTTCTGGAACTCAGTGTTATCTTCTGTGTTGACATTTTCCACTGCTATAATGCTTTCAATAGCTAACATTTTATCATTCTTTTCTTTTTCTATGTTGCTACAAAACGATAAACCTATAGAAAGAAGCACAAAGATTAATATTGATATATTTTTTTTTAACATGGTCTTGTTTTCCTTTTTTGAAATTAAATTTTTCATATTTCAATTAAATACATTGTTAGGTTTTATATTATGCTTTGAAATTACGCATAAATATCTAAATAGATGTATTCAAATGAGTTATAGATACAATAGACATAAATAACGAATATGTCAAGTTATTTTTTTAAAAAATATTGCTTTTTTTTCGTAGACTATCCTTATTTCTATACTAAAGGAAAAGTGCATTTCGGATGAATATATGGTAAAAGGTCTGAATTCTTCATTTATATAACCTATAGTGAGCTTCTATTATTACTCAATCCGAAAACCACTATGCCGTGAGTATAAAATATAAGTAAAAAACGCTTATGTGCTTTCAATTTAAGAAAAACTCCCGATTGACTTTTAAAAATGAAAGAAAAGAGTAGGGTTGAATGGAAGCAAATAATTCCGAGATAATTATATATCAGACTGAAGACGGAGAAACAAAAGTAGAAGTTCAATTTTCTGAAGAAACAGCCTGGCTATCTATTGCTCAGATGGTTGAGCTTTTTGGAAGAGACAAGTCTGTAATCTCAAGGCATATAAAAAATATATTTACAGAAGGTGAGCTTGAAAAAAGTGCAACTGTTGCAAATTTAGCAACAGTTCAAAAAGAAGGCGAGCGTGATGTTGAGAGAACTATTGATTATTACAATCTTGATGTAATTATTTCTGTAGGCTATCGGGTAAAATCTCATAGGGGAACTCAATTCCGAATTTGGGCTACTAATCGTTTAAAAGAGTATATCATCAAAGGTTTTGCAATGGATGATGAAAGGCTTAAACGTGGTGGAGGAGGAAATTATTTCGACGAGCTAATTTCTCGGATTCGGGATATTCGTTCTTCCGAAAAAGTTTTTTGGAGAAAGGTTTTAGATATTTATGCTACGAGCGTAGACTATAGTTCAAGTGAAGAAATTTCACAAAAGTTCTTTTCTACGATACAGAACAAAATGCATTGGGCAAGTCACCAGCACACAGCAGCAGAAATAATAGAATCAAGAGCAGATTCAGATAAAGCATTCATGGGACTAACTTCCTGGGAAGGGAAAAAAATTAGAAAGTCTGACGTGGGAGTAGCCAAGAACTATTTAAAAAAAGAAGAAATCGAAGCCCTAAATTTGATTGTGTCTCTGTTCTTAGATTTTGCTGAATTGCAGGCGAAGAATAGAAGAGTAATGTATATGAAAGACTGGCTACAAAAGTTAGATGATTTCTTAAAGATTAGCGACAGAGAAATTTTGACTCATGCAGGAAAAGTGTCTCATGATATGGCTCTTAAAAAAGCGTTTTCTGAGTATGAGAAATATAGAAAGAAAGAGATATCTTACAAGTCCAGGGTTGAAATCGATTTTGAAAAATCTGTAGAAAAGATAAAGAAGTTGGAGAATGGAAAATAAAGGTCATGAAAAATGTTCGCAACCCATCGAATTCGATGGAATTAAAGTTAGGGTTCTATTTCTATCTTAACTTTTGCAATATCCGTAATTGATATATAATCTTGTTTTCGGGATAAGAATTCTCCTTTGCTTTCCATTTTACCGGTAAAATTTTGGTAAACTCACCGGTAAAATTTCGGTAAATTTACCAGTAAAACCGGGATTTACCGAGTAAAAGGGTAGTATCTTACTGGCATTTTACTGGTAAGATACTGGTAAAGTGGCAGTAAGATTCCAGTAAACGGGAGTAAAATTCAGCAAGGAATCAGTAAAATTGGAAAATAGGTGAGATAAATTATTCCAGTTCTTTGAACTTCACATTCATCAGGATTCGCATTTGTTCAATAGCAATGTCATTTAATTTCTTCAGCCGTTCATTCTGAGAGATTCCATCTTTAATAAAGAGAGCATTCAGGTTTTCGAGGTTAGATAAACAGACGAGCTGTGAGGCATTTGCAAAGTCTCTGATATTCCCGGTTTTATCCGGGTTTCTTTCCCTCCATTCTTTTGCAGTGGTTCCGAAAAGAGCCATATTTAGAAGGTCCGCTTCGTTTGCGTATACAAAGCTAATTTCCTTTCCGGAAAGTTTTTTGGGTATCAGGTTATTTTTAATAGCATCGGTATGTATATGGTAATTGATAGCAGCAAGGTTTCTTTTAATGTCCCATCCCAGCTTTTCTTTTTCTGCTTCTTTAAGCCTTTGAAATTCTTTGATAAGATAAATTTTGAATTCAGGACTTATCCACATTCCAAATTCAAAAGCAATGTCTTTATGAGCATAAGTTCCACCATATCTACCCGTTTTGGCGACGAGTCCTATTGCATTTGTTTTCTTTGTCCATTCTTTCACGCTGATTTTATAATTATTCAAACCAGCCTGACTTCTAATTATGGCGTATTCGCCGTAATTAAAGTTCGGGTTAAAAACCTTCTCCCATATTCCTAAGAATTCTACAGTATTTCTATTTCTAAGCCAATCGGAGATGAAGAAATCACCATCCTTGGCTTTCAGCATGTCTGTGATTGAAATATAATCCTGCTTGTCGATGGATATGATTGAAATCTGGTTTCCCTGGACATTTACTTTTGGCATTCTTTAACCTCTCCTGGATACAATACTTGGAACTTGCGGATTTCTATAAATGAGATTTTATGATAGCTTGTTTTCGGGATAAGAACTTTCCTGATTCCAGTAAACGGGAGTAAAATTCAGCACCCATGAGTAAAATTGAGTTTTTTCTTCCTCCGTGAAACCGCTAATCTGTTTTTTTGAGTAATCCGTAATAAGAGCATCCATGAATTTAAAAATCATCTGTATTGCGTTTGAAATTGATTGTGGTGCATTAATTCAATTATACATTGCCTCTACGGGCTTCCTGTCGGTTTTGAGAGGCATTTTTTCGGGGTTTGTAGATGTTTGAAGTCTATTGAATGGGATTTATCCGGGAATTGAAATATTTTAAAAGTGATATAGACCGAGCTGAAGGATAAAAATCCATAAGCTGAGGTCCGGAAGTTAAAGAAGAAAAAACTTCAGCAATCGCAGGATGCAAAAATTTTGCAAGTTTACACGCAAATTTGCGAAGATTTTGCATCCATTTTACGAATAATTTGCGAAATATTTGCGTGCAAATGTCCGGTGAAGGGTAAAACACCCCTTTTTTTCACCTAAAACTTTTGCGAATAATTTGCGAATGAAAGTATTTGGGAACAAAAACAGTTAAAATGCTCCTATAGCCTGTTTCGATGTAAAATTCATGCAAAGTTTCCTTTTTGGAGATGAAAAAATTTTCTCCTAATGCCGCTTTGGAACATGAATTTTAAAAGTTTTCACTTAACAACAGAATATTAGATGTTTGCGATATGGATTTAAAATTTTGCGAATTTTGCGAAAACGGATAAATTAATTTGCGATTTTTGCAAAAAAAAACATTAGAACTTTGCGATTTTCGGTAAAATCTAACTTTTAGTTTTGCGATTCTTGCAAAAAACAATATTAGATGTTTGCGATTTTTAACGAATTGAAAAAACAGTTTGAATGAAGTTGAAAGTTTACTGGGTTTGTATGTAAACTGTTTACAAATATGTGGTGAAAATAGTTTTTTTTTAGCGAACCAACGTTGGTTCGCTAACATCTCTATAAAAATGCGAAAGTTTCTAAGATCAATTTACACTCCGAATAGCACGAGAAACTTCTTCTTGCTTGGATTCTTTCACATTTTTAAAGCACTGCGTATAAGTAATTCCGCTAAGAGTAGTGGATTTACAAGTGTTTGTATAACCTAATGTAGTACAGGCACTTGAATCAGTTTTACCAGCATACCAGTTTACAGAATAACCTGCATTTGATTTTAGAAGGTAACATGAGCCTTCCAGGTAGTTATAAACACATGCAGGTGTACCACCACTTGTAATCTCACAGGTTCCATATGCGGTAGAACCGGCAGCAGGCTGTGTGGCTACTAAAGAATTTGTAGCAGCAGCGGCAGCAGACTGCTGTTGAGCCAGTAAAAGAAGTAATAGAACCATGTTTTCATCGTCTTTGTTATCATCCTTTTTACAATTGCCCATTAATGAAATGAACAAAACTATTAGCAGTAAGAAATTTAATATTTTCTTCATTGTAATCTCCTTAATCTCAATAACTGAAAATGTATACAAAAGATGTCTACTTATTTATACTTTATTCAAAAAAAATAAATAACTTGCACTATTTGTGTCACTTAATATTTGTACTTCATTGTAGCAGGGTATTAGGTCTTTATCCATTAAGATTATATCCTTTTTATATTCATTATCACTGGGGTTATAATGCTTGGAATTGAACTATATGTAGATAAATACAGATATTATATTTTATTATTGTTCTTCCTTTGTATTTCAACCCTGTATCCTGCTGAAATACTACTGAAGCAGGGTGAAATGTATGTTGTAGATGTCATTTCAGAAGAAGCTGAAGAAATACACATCAGATGGAAGGGAAAACTTTATAGTATTCCCAAAAAACATATTCTGACTATTGATAGGGCTAAGTCAGGAATTCATGATTCGAGAAAACTTTCTAAACTTTTATTAGATGATGGCTCTGAAATACAAGGGACTATAGTAGAGAACGCACCCGATAAAGTTACTATTCTTTCGAGCCTTGGATACCTTTCTATTGAAAAGAAAAAAATAAAAGAATTATTAAACTCAACAGACAAACCTGAATTACCTGATGAATATCTTGATAACCCTGGTGAAAATCTAAAAAACAACCTTGGTTTTTTTTCAGAATCCGGTTACAACACATCTCCCGTAAGTAAAAAATTTCCAATTCGTTATGGAGCAGGAATTTTATTTGAGCCGGCTTTTGCGTTCTACTCTTTAAGACCCGGATTTTTTTTGGTATATAACACAAGTGCACCGAAAGGTTTTCAATTTTTTGAAACAGTTTTATATGTGAATAAACTATTTAACCTCTATAAAGATTATAATGTGTATATAAATCTTGGAGGGGGAGGCTCTTATGTTAAGTATAAAAAGGAAAATAATGATATTGAAGGCTTAAACCCTCTTGTATATGCATCATCCGGTTTACAGTCAACATTTTTTGATAATGTATTACTCCGACTTGGATTGAAAGTAACTTATATCCATGAAAACTCACTTCATTTCGCAAATGGAGGCCTTGAGTTTTTGATAGCTTATCGGATATGAAAAGACTGATGTTTTTTATACATATTATTTCTATTCTATATTGTAGCAAGTCTCCGCTACAAAAGGGAAATGCAGCCAGTCAATTGGAAATGACCTATGTTTACACGGATAATATTGGTTATAATAGTTCTAAAATAATTTGGGGATGTAGTTCTGAATCAGAAGGAATTTTATTATATGGAAAAGGAGATGATTGTAACGAAATCCATTATCTTCCTGTTAAATCAAAACACCATGAGTTGATACTAAGCAATCTCGATTCAGGGCAGAGATATAGCTTTATTGCTTTTTGTAGAAATATATCCCTGCAAACCTCTTATAAACAAAGTTTTGTTACCTTGAAAACAGAAAATAGTCCTCCACCATCTATGCCAGGTATACCGAGTATTGGTAGTATTTTATCTTCTGCAATTTTACCTGTACCTACAATAAAAATTCCTGTTTTTTCAATTGATACAATATCAACCCTAATTTCTGAAAGCACCTTAAAGCGTTCTATCTGGATATTAGGTGGTATTGGAAATGGCTTAGTTCCAATGTCTCAGGTTGATGTATTTGATCCAAATTCCAATACCTGGTATTCGAATATAACCAGTATTCCAACAGCAAGAACACACTCGGCTATTACATCTTATAATGGAAAAATATATGTTCTGGGAGGTCTTGTTGGGGGAAATACTACCGGCCTTAGTGAAGAATATGACCCTGTGAATGGAACATGGAGAACCCTTGCATCTATGCCTTCCGCTATTCAGGGAGCTTTGGCTTTTGCTTCTGATAGCGGCATTTATGTTTTAGGTGGGAGCGTAACCGCATCGAGTGCTTCCGCAATTCCCAATGTTGTATATAAATTAGATCCAGATATAGGAAGTAGTGGAACCTGGTTTAGTCTGACTTCTCAGAATACAATTCCTTCAAGAATTGATCTTTCCGGCTGTTCTTCTAATGGAAGCCTATTCTTTAACCTTGGAAGAGATGCAAGTGGAAATCCGCAATTTACAAGCGAGGCATATAATCCTGCATCCAATTCTACAAGTCAGGTTTCAGAAGCAAATTTCAATCAGCCCAGATTTGGTGCAGCTTCTGCCTGTTACAGGCCCTATAAAACAGACCCATATCCTTCTGATTTGCCGGCTATGTTTGTTGCGGGTGGAAGCACTCTGGGTAATACAGCTCAGCCTCCCGGCAGTATTCTTGCTTCTAATAGTTTTGAGTTTTATTATACTCCACCTTCTACAAATGTGGTGAACTCCGGTCAATCCTTGCCTGTCGCAAGATTTGCTTCCGCAATGGAAATTTCATATCTACAAAGAAATCTGTATTTTTTCGGTGGGGCAAACCCGGTTAATGTCCCGAATTCGGAAGTTTACTCACTTAGTTTATCAGACCCTTCCAATACAAGCTGGGTTTTAGTGGGGACAATGCCAGCTCCCAGGTTTGGACATAAGGCTGTGATTATAGATAGATAATTTATGAAAAAGATAATACAAGAATTCAGTATATTTTTTGTTTTTAGCACTTTGTTCTTATATGCACAGGATACGAGTAAATACAGATACATCAAGGACTTGCTTAACTCGGGACAGATTGGTAAGGCAAAACAGGAATTAGATTTAGCTTTAAAGGTAGATAAAACTAATCCTACTTTGATTTATTACCAGACGGAATTGAATGTAGCTGAAGCTGAAAAATATTACCAGGAAGGAAAATATGAAAAGGCTCTATCTCTTTACGAGAAAATTATAAAGAGCTTCCCACAAAATAGTATTGTGCAGGCAAAATATATTGAAATTAAAAAAAAACTTCAGGGGAAGGGTAGTAGTAAACCAGTTGCATTGAATGTCAATAATCCTGATGATTTAAAGCTCCCTGAAGAAAATTTAACCTTAAACAAAACAGAGGATGAACTTAAAAAAAGTGAGTCTTCATATAAAAACAGTAAGATTACTATGAGCCTTTTAAGTGCTCTTGTTTTTTTGCAATTGAGTATGGTCGTTCTTTTAGGCCTGATTTACAAGAAGATAAAGTAGAGAATCCATGAATAGAATACACATTATCTGCTTAGTTTTTTGCGTTGGTTTTATAAACTGCTTGCCGCAGGCTTTGACAGGAAAGAAAGCTCCTCCCTTCTGGTTACTTGCATCTTATACCAATAAGCAGGATAATGTAATCTCAGAAGATACTCCTTCTGTCTCGGAACCGAATAACAATAACCCGGCAAGCCCATCAAGTCCATCGACTCCAGTGAATGGTAATACAGGAGAAACCAAAGAAGATTGCACCCTATACCAGATAACTTTTGAGGGCTGTGGACAGAAACCCTCCGGAACTTCCACAAATACAAACACAACTTCTCCTCTGCCTCCAACAGGGAATCAAACAAACCCGCCGACAAATACCGGTGGAGGAGGAAATAGTGGTTCAGCTCCCGGCACACCGGCAATGGGGATGTATTTTTTCCACCCCGACCACCTTGGTTCTGTGAGCATGGTAACAGATGCCAGTGGGAACATGGTGAGCGGTGTGGACATAGACACCGGGAAAAGCTATATCACCTACAAGCCCTACGGTGAAGTCAATCGCACAAACTCCAGCGGCCCGGACATTTTCCGCTACAAATACACGGGACAGGAAGAAGACCCGGAAACAGGACTCTACTATTATAAGTCCCGTTACTACGACCCCGCCATCGGTCGCTTCATCCAACCGGATACCGTAATGCAACCCGAATCAACCTTTGGCATGAACCTCTACATGTATGTAGAAGGAAACCCGGTTATGTATACGGATCCGGATGGGCATTGGAAGTTGTCTATTAAAACATTAGGTAATTTGAATAGATTTTTGATTCCAATTGGCTTAGGAACAAAAGCGATTTTTGGTTATAGAAAAGCAGAGAGGAATAGAAAACGCTTTGAGCAAATGGAAGCATATACCGGTCTTTACCTCCTATCTAATTCGAATATAACGGCTCAGAAGTTCTTAGCCATGTATTTTCTTGGGAAATACATGGGTCAAGGTCCAAAAGGGGTATTATTTGGTCACAATTATACTGGTGATGGAAACAGAGATAACTTTGCAAAATTTAATATAAGGAATAACGCAAAAAGAATTAAGAACATTATACCATTTTATTTTGGAATTAAATTATTAAATCAATCCATCTTCAAAGATGATCCTATAACAGATGAACAATTTTTAGGTTTTATTTCTATTACTAAATTGTTGGCTCCAAGAGCAAAGTCATTTTCAGATAGTTTGGCTATCGGGCATGATAGAGAAGTACCTGCAAAAATGTTTTCCGGAAGTTCGTGTCAACATTTTCGAGCAGACATGAACTATGCCGTTGGATTTTTAAATGGGGTTTCTACCGGAAAGGCGTTTCAGCAACCTATCGATAGCCTGGTAGGTTTGGGAGGTAGCTTTCTTTTAGGGGGAATCGACGCGCCCATATCAACATTAAGAAGTGCATTTGGAGGTTGTAGATGAAAAATACAATATTATTCATTATTGTCTGCATTTTGAGTTTTTGTACCAGAGGACCTGCTGAAGATAGGAAGAAACGAATTTGTGGAGATGGTAAATTACAAATTGTATTGAGTTATAACGATTATGAAAAAATGGTATTTATGGATGCAAAAGAAAAAATGGAAGCAGAAAGATTATTGCTAATGTTTGTATTATTCCAACATTACGACTGTTATTTTGCACCAAGCGATGATATTCTAACTCGATACTATAGGGGTTATGTAAATAATAAGGACTGAACGGATATCTTAATGAGAATACAGATATATATTATAATACTAATAACAACTCTTCTTTCATGCTGTGTGAAAGAAGAAAAGAAAAAGAAACACACCCTTATGCTGAGCTAGTTACGGTATAGTAGACACCTTTTTTAACAAAAAACGAGGTAATAAAAAGATGAAAAAGAAAGGAAAATACTCTGAAGAGTTCAAGGAACAGGCGGTAAAAAGGACATTGAGTGGTTCATTTACAATAAAAGAAGTAGCGGAATCACTGGGTATAAATTATCATACTTTACAGACCTGGAGAAAAGACTATCTTCAAAATCAGGAAAGTGAGATACCGATGACGGATAAGCAGATAAAAGATCGAGAAGAATTGAAGAACCTTCGCAAGGAAAATATGAAGTTAAAGGAAGAGGTTGCGATTTTAAAAAAGTTTGCAGCCATTCTCTCAAAAGACCAGTAGACAGATACAAATTTATGGAGACTCACAATAGAGAGTTTTCCATTGTGAGAATGGCAATAGTATTAGATGTATCTAAATCAGGATATTACAATTATCTTAAAGTGTGTAAAGACGAGCTATTGAAATATTGTCCAGAAATGATAGAGCATTTAAAGGAAATATGGAAGAAAAGCAGAAAGACATATGGGCTTATTCGTTTGTTAGAAGCAGTAAAGAAAAAAGATGAATCTTATGGTGCTCGTAGAGTGCGTAAAATGATGAAATTATTGGGGATAAGGGGCAAACAGGAGAAAAAGTTCAAGATTTCAACAACTGATTCACAACACAACGAACGTATAGCAAGAGACCTTGTTAAAAGGAATTTTTCCCCAGAGAAGAAGGATAAAATCTGGGTATCAGATGTAACTTATATAAAGCAAAAGGAAAGTTGGTTATATCTCTGTGTGATCATAGATTTGTATTCGAGAAAGGTAGTGGGTTGGAGTCTATCAGAGAAGAATGATTCGGAACTGATAACAACAACTCTTGATAAGGCAATACGGTCTCGTCGACCAGGACGTGGGCTTATTTTCCATACGGATCGTGGATCTAATTATTGCTCGCGAAAGACAAGAATCAAGTTAATTGAAAATAAAATAATAAGAAGTAATAGTAGAAAAGGAAACTGCTGGGATAATGCAGTGGCTGAATCATACTTCAGTACCTTAAAAAGAGAAATGGAAGTAAATGTGTTTTACGATCTGGAAGATGCAAAAAAAGAGTTTTTTGATTATATTGAAATATTTTATAATCGACAAAGAACGCATTCTTTTTTAGGATATAAAACTCCCACAGAATATGAGGAAATGGCTGCGTAGTATGTGTCCACTAAAACGTAACTAGGCTAGCCTGGTGCAAAAGTCTGGGATAGTGGTTCAAAGTATCTAAGGGGAACAAATGATAGAAACAAATTAGATAGCACAATAAAGAGCACAATCATTGGTTACATGGCCAATGGAGAAGAAGGTGCAAGATATGGTTTTATCTATGGTTTCTTGGCGGATAAAAAGAAATTTTACGATAGGAAAATAAATAGGGTTAAGGATGTGGGAACAGGTATTGCTGCGTTTGGAACAATATTTGCACTTGGCACCGCTGGTAACTTAATGGACGCAATAGTTGATTTGGGAGTTTCCTATGCGGTAAATCAAGTAAATGAAAGTCTGAAACCACCGATCTTTGGTTATGGTTTTACAAGACAGATTTGTGCATTATCATTTTATCAACATACTATCTCGAATTATAAAGAAGAAGATAAGCTTATCGACGGTGCCTGTATGATGGGAGTATTCGGTGGACCTTAAAATTAAATTATCGATTTTTATTTTTAGCATAATTTTATTTTCTTGTCAATTAGTATCTGTAGAAGAAACCAAATATCCAACCAAAGTAGATAACCTGTATATTGATATCCCATTAACAATGCAAGTAAAGAATGATATTACAATTTTCATAAATGATGAACATAGAAAATGGTTGTCATTTTTCACAGAAAAGGGTTTAAAAAAGAATGAGGATAAAAAAGGCAAACGTATTGTGCTACAAAACCTTTCCATTAAAATAAATGCAAATATAGTAGATACGAACATTGGGAGAGGGATATTGGATGCAATATTTTCAGGTTTAACTTTAGGATTACATTCCTTGCACATACAAAATAAAATAGAGTTTGAATATATACTTTTAAATAAAGGTAAAGTATTGTTATCAAAAAAATATATAAAATATGTGAGTTATTATAAAACTTCAATATTCGATTTTTACTTGTATTTAGATAATCTAACATACAGGACACATCAGTATGTGCTGTTCCAGTTTTTTGGAGAACTGATTCGTGAGGATATCGTAAAACGGATTTTATATGATTGCTTTTTTTTAAAAACAAAAAATGAGTTTTGCGATAGTATAAAAGTAGAAAACCCATGAATAGTTATCGTTTTATATGTTGTATCTTTTTCCTTGTATTCGCCAATTGCCTTCCGCAGGCATTGACGGGAAAGAAAGCTCCTCCCTTCTGGTTACTTGCATCTTATACCAATAAGCAGGATAATGTAATCTCAGAAGATACTCCTTCTGTCTCGGAACCGAATAACAATAACCCGGCAAGCCCATCAAGTCCATCGACTCCAGTGAATGGTAATACAGGAGAAACCAAAGAAGATTGCACCCTATACCAGATAACTTTTGAGGGCTGTGGACAGAAACCCTCCGGAACTTCCACAAATACAAACACAACTTCTCCTCTGCCTCCAACAGGGAATCAAACAAACCCGCCGACAAATACCGGTGGAGGAGGAAATAGTGGTCCAGCTCCCGGTACACCGGCAATGGGGATGTATTTTTTCCATCCCGACCATCTCGGTTCTGTGAGCATGGTAACAGATGCCAGTGGAAACATGGTGAGTGGTGTGGACATAGACACCGGGAAAAGCTATATCACCTACAAGCCCTACGGTGAAGTCAATCGCACAAACTCCAGCGGCCCGGATATCTTCCGTTACAAATACACAGGACAGGAAGAAGACCCGGAAACAGGACTCTACTACTATAAGTCTCGCTATTACGACCCCGCTATCGGTCGCTTCATCCAGCCGGACACAGTCATCAACCCCGAATCTACCTTCGGCATGAACCTCTACATGTATGTCGAAGGCAACCCGGTCATGTATACCGACCCGACGGGGCATTGGAAGCTAAGTCACATAACAAAAGGAAAATGGGCAAGAAATATATCACGACCCATAAACAGATTTATATTCGGAAGACATCATAATGCAAAAGCACTCACACATGGCAATGCTTTTATAAAGAGTGCAGGCAGGGGTGCTCAATTTGCACTAGCAGTTATGAATCCCGGCTTATCGCTATTGGTTCAACCAATGTTTACTGCGGGGTTTTATTACTCCTCTGGAATGTTTATTCAGTCTGCTGCCACAAACGGACTGCGAGGAAAAAAAATGCCTTATATAACCTATCACAACGGAGGATATGGTATGGAAAATATGAACTTACCACACAGAGCATCTGTTTGGGGACCATTTGCAATGCTCCCAAACGGAATTACTCAAGCAACAAGATTGCATGAATACGGTCATCTCGACCAGTACAGGGATTGGGGAGATCATAAGTATTTTGCTGCTCATGCAAAACGACCCTTTGAAGATGTAATGTATCCGAGTAAATCAAACTACTGGGCTGAAAATAATGCAGATTATAGAAGCATGTCTGCTAATTATAATCACGTAAGAAATTATTATATGTATAAATCTTTTATTGATTATAGTAATAGTAAAGGGAAAACTATCGAGCCGGCATTGTTATATTTATTTTTTAACTATTTATATGGAGAACTATAATGAAGCAACTTCTTATAATCGCATATTTCTTTCTATTTTTCCTCATGTGTTGCATGCAACCAAGACCAACAAGAAGTAAATGCAGAAAAGGTGTCCTTGAGTTTAACTTTACAAATTCAGTTCATGAGGATAAAAAAGATTATATTTTTGGAGAACAAACTGATTTAGTTAATTTACTTTTATATATAAGATGCTTGGAGAGAGTTAAGGATTATGAAAATAAAATGAACAAAGGTGGATTTCTTTTTCCATAAATTTCGAATATAAACAAGCACGGTTGGTGCGTTTCTTTTGAATACCTGGGAACAGAAACATTTATCACGCATGAAAGTAAAACATAAGGGAATCAGGAATGATTTAGAAAGAGGGGTAAATATGATAAATCCATTTAGCAGTGTGATAGGATATAGTTTTGCCGGACTGAACTATATTACCGGGCAGATAGGCAGAAAGAAACCATCTTTGAACTTTGTCAGAGGTGGTGTGGTTGTGCGTGGAGGAGGCTTAGTTCCAAAAGGCAATGGAATTGCACTTGGAAACTTCGCTGTAGCTGGTGGGCATGATAGCGAAACATTCCGTCACGAGTCAGCGCATATTCAGCAGTATAACGAGATGGGAACAAATAACTACCTTGCCTATCTCGGTCGAAGTCCACTTGCGAATATGGGTATTGGGAACCAGAATACCCTGCGCTACGAGAACGAAGCCAACCGACGTGCAGGCGATGGGCCAAGTGTATCCGGACTTTACCTGAACTTGTTTCTGATTAAGCCGCAAATAGGAGTCCAGTTTGAATACGTTGGTATTAGAGGTGCGAATGAAAGAACGAGTGGAACCTTTGATCCACCTCGATTCTTTCATTTTTATGAGGCTACATATTTTTTACGAAGAGAATCCCATTTTGATATTTATAAAAGAAAGGTTTTGAACCAAAAGTCCTATTATGATTTTGGAATAGGAGCTTATAAGTTATATTACTCATGGGATGGTTATTATAGCTATCTACCATATATGGATTTTAGCTCATTGTTGGGGATTACTCTTTCTTACGATGCAAGGAAAACGGAGGAATTTAATCGAGTAGGTCCTGAATTTTTATTCAGGTATTCATACCTTATGACATCCTGGTTTAATAGTATTTTTGAAATATACCCTGTGTATATTCAGGGAAATATGAAGTCCTCAAGTAGTGCGAATTCTCTATATAAACGTATAATAACAGCGGGATTTCGAAATTCTACTGAACGTTCTTTTGCAGAAGAAAACAGGAAAACAACTATTTATGGGGTAAAAGCAAAGATTAGATTTTTATTTAATATCTACAAATGGATAAATTTGGAAATGGAATATGACTATTCTCGATTAAAGTTCAATTTTTCAAAATCAAAGGAGTTATATGTTCCATACTCGGAAGGGTATTAAATAGCAGCTCTGTTAGATAGGAATAAGTCTATGAGTTCCATTGAAAACTTGGATTATATGTTTTTTAAAGTTAACTTGAAGTATTAAATATTAATAAAAGAACAATACAGGAACAATATGATACTCACTGAAGAAAGGCGTAAGCGATTTAAAAATCCACTAAAGCTGAATCAGTACTGTTGTAAATGGCATAGGGACTGCAATATTAAATGTCACAAAGTCATGTCGGTATATCCAGTGGTAAGGACTATAGTTGATCTTATAAGAGCCTGTCTGAAAATGAAGCTACAGGCTATTGCAGCTTGCTTTTCTTTAATAGATAAGCCTGTTTTAAGACACGCTGTAAGGAAATAGACACTCATTTTTATTACTCATAAAACTTAGGATGGTCTTGGAAATAATGAAAGCAAGAGATTCTTTGGGTTATAAAAAAATTGTATATCTTTTTGGAAAGAATATTTAGCTGAAAAAACCTTCATTCAGGAAAAAACAACTACAATTTCTGATTTACAGATTCCTTTCAAAAATTATCCTGAAACTGAAAGTCATGAATCGCTATTTTAATACATCCGGTCCAAACCACCCCTGGGAGCATTATACCCTGATGCGTCCTGACTTGATTGCCAAAGGAAAAGACCTTGTTTATAAAAGCCGGTATTTTACAATTTGGGCACCGAGACAGACCGGCAAAAGCACCTATTTTCGCTTGCTGGCTGACGAACTAAAAAAGGATGGATACAGAGTTTGTTATGTCAATCTGGAGAATTTTAAAGGTTCCCGTCAAGATGAGTTTTTTGAATTTTTAAATATTCATTTTGTTGAATTCTGGCAGGAGAATCTTGAGATTACATCTTTTGTAGACTTCACAAATAAAATTTTGTTAAAGAAAGATAAGAAACTTGTCTTTATCTGTGATGAAATTGAAGGTTTGAATTCCGACTTTCTCAATCAATTTTTACATACAATCCGCAACATCTACCATTCCCGAACCAGCCATTCATTGAAATCCGTTATCCTTGTCGGAGTTGCTAATATAACGGGTATCATTCAGGATAACGCAAGTCCATTCAACATAGCCGATGAATTAGACGTTCCTTACTTTACCGATGAAGAAACTGTTGAGCTATTAGAGCAACACGAAAAGGAAACCGGACAACTCTTTGCATCCGACGTTAAGCGAAAGATAATTGAAATCACAGCCAACCAGCCGGGTCTTGTCAATGGCTTTGCCCGTAAGCTAGTGGAAATTTGTTCTGACAAGAAAGAGATAACATTAAGCGATTATCTAAAAGTTGAAGACTGGTATCTTACCGAAGCGATTGATAAAAATGTAGCCAATATTATAAACAAGGCGGGTAAACATCGTAAGTTTATAGAAGAGTTACTGTTTGTTGAAAAAAGCATTCCGTTTTCCATAGATAGGCCGGCCATTCGTGACCTTCATATCAATGGACTTATAAAAAAAGATTCTAAGGGTAACATTGAGTTCTGGGTTCCTTTATATAAGAAACGATTATATAATGCATTCTTTCCCTATTCTAACGGAGAAGGAGACCGCATTGCAGGTAATATTCCGTTATACGACATTGTATTGGATGAAAAGCGGGAGTTCCATCTCGATAAGTTGATTGAGAATTACAAAGAATACATTGCCCGCAGAAGCTTTCGACCCTTTCGAGAAAAAGACGAAATTACCAAAGAATACAAGTCTATCCCCGAAGCGGTGATGGTCTATAGTTTTGAAACGTATATTCAATCTTTCTTACAGATGATCCACGCCAAAAGCTACAGGGAGGCTCAGGCTTCTTTAGGAAATACGGATATACTTATCAACCTCTACGGCAAAGAATATTTGATTGAAGTGAAAGTCTATCGCTACGATAAGCAATTTCAGGATGGTAAGAAACAATTACCTTACTACTGCAAGTCACTCGGTCTCAGCGAAGGAGTGTATCTGGTTTTTGTTCCGAACAATATTCTCTATCCGGAAAGGGCGAAGGAAGGCGTGGAGACCATTGACGGAGTGGCAATCAAAGTTTTTCTTGTACGTTATGACGAAGAGAAAGAGTTCGGGGATATATGGGGAAAATGATGATTTCCTCTCGGAACGTGTAATTTTCCCTTTAGGCTAAAATTACCAAATTATAAAAGATACTCATTTCTTAGTTCTCAAATTCTATATAATATAGAAATATTAGTTGCCAAATTCTATATTATATGGAAAAATATACGATATGAACTGGTTAGAACGGTATTATGAGAAAGATTTTTTAGAAAAACTCCCGCCGGGTAAGGTGCTATTAATCTACGGAGCAAGGCGAACCGGAAAGACTTCGTTGGTAGCAAATTCATTAAAAAAGTTTTCAGGAAAGTTTTTTTCTGGAGTTGGAGAAGATGCGGACTTATCTCTGATTTTTTCAAAGCAGACAGTCGCCGGATTAAAGTCAGCATTTAGCGGTTACGATTTGCTTTTCTTCGATGAAGCTCAGAGACTTCCGAACGTGGGTATTGTTTTAAAAATTCTTGCTGATCATTTTCCTTCTACAAAAATTATTGCCAGCGGTTCCTCTTCCTTTGAGTTATCATCTCAAGTAGGAGAACCACTTACAGGACGTCATACGAAATTACTACTGTATCCTATTTCTGTTTTGGAATTAAAGGAGCAATTTGGTGGAATGTATGTGATTCAAAATTTAGAAAATTTATTGATTTACGGTTCTTATCCTGAATGTTTGAAGATGGAAAACATCCAGGATAAAAGGGAATATCTTTTTTCTCTGAGGAACTCCTATTTATTCAAAGACATATTAGAAATGGAAAATTTGAAAAATGCAGACAAGTTGTCTGACCTTTTAAGACTGCTTGCATTTCAAATAGGAAAAGAAGTTTCATTAAGCGAATTAGGTTCGATGATAGGGATTTCGAAACAAACAGTCGAAAAGTATTTAGATTTACTTGAAAAATCTTTTGTGATTAAAAAGGTCAGGGGATTCTCCAGAAATTTAAGAAATGAAATAACCAAAACCTGTCGGTATTATTTTTTAGATAATGGAATTCGCAATTCCATTATTTCGAATTTTAATTCATTAGAAAATCGGGACGATATCGGAATGCTCTGGGAAAATTTTTTATTTACAGAGAGAATGAAAAAATTGGAGTATACAAAAGCATTTTCTAATATTTATTTTTGGAGAACTCACGACAAAAAAGAAATAGATCTGGTAGAAGAAAGAGATGGAAACCTATATGGTTTTGAATTCAAATGGAAAAACCAAAAACAAAAAGTTCCCAAACTCTGGTTGGATACTTATTCTAATGCAAGTTTAGAGTTTATAACAAAGGAGAACTTTTTAGAATTTATAGGTTAAGACCATCTCTTTGTCTCCAACGGGATAATCAATAAGAGTTTCCCTATGATAAAAAGCCGCGTAGCTCGGAGTTTTTAAGATGGAAAATTTTATTTATACTAAAAAAATGGACAATAGTTATGGAAAAAGCTCAGGTTACCCTTCAAGATGCAATCGAACACGGCTTAACGGAAGAGGAATTTCAGAAAATTCAGGAAATATTGGGAAGAAACCCAAGCTCTACTGAACTCGGGATTTTCTCCGGAATGTGGTCGGAACACTGTTCTTATAAAAATTCTATTCTTCAACTCAAAACCTTACCTACCGAATCAGACAGGCTCTTAACCAAAACAGGTGAAGAAAATGCCGGAGCCCTTGATATTGGAGGAGGGCTGGCTATCGTTTTTAAGATTGAAAGCCACAACCATCCAACTGCTGTTGAACCGTATCAGGGTGCAGCTACGGGAGTTGGAGGAATTATGCGGGATATTTTTACCATGGGGGCAAGGCCATTCATTTCTTTGAATTCCCTGCGCTTTGGTTATCCCGATGGAAAACGTAATACCTATCTTCTAAAACGAGCTGTAAAGGGCATCGGTGATTATGGAAACTCCCTTGGAATTGCTGTTTCAGGTGGTGAGCTATTCTTTGATGATTCCTTTAATAAGAATCCCCTCGTTAATGCTATGACAGTGGGTTATGTGCCTCATGGAGGAATGGCCAGTGCCAGCACAGCCGGTAAAGTGGGCTATGCAGTTTATATTGTAGGTGCGACTACGGGTAGAGACGGGATTCATGGAGCTTCTTTTGCTTCGAGGGATTTAACAAAAGAGTCCGAGGAGAAACGTTCTGCAGTACAGGTCGGTGACCCGTTTATGGAAAAACTCCTCATGGAAGCCAGTCTTGAAGTGATTCAAAAGGGTTTAATCGTAGGAATTCAGGATATGGGAGCTGCCGGGCTTTCCTGTTCAAGTTCAGAAATGTCCGCAAAAGGCAAAACCGGGATGGAGTTATATCTTGACAAGGTACCTTACCGGGAAACCGGGATGAATGCGTATGAAGCCATGTTATCCGAGAGTCAGGAAAGGATGCTTGTAATTCCGAAACAGGGTAAGGAAGAAGAGCTGATTGCTGTTTTTAAAAAATGGGAGTTGAATGCTGTTGAAATCGGGAAAGTTACCGAAGATGGAATGCTTCGTGTAATCAAAGAGGGTGAGGTGAAAGCTGAAATTCCTGCCGATTCGCTGGTCCTCGGAGGAGGGGCTCCCCGTTACAAGAGGGATGTGAAAAGACCTTCTTATCTGGATGAGAAATTAAAATTTCAAAAAGAATTAATTCCTGATCCGGAGCTGAATAAGGCCGGGGTTTTATCTGAGTTAACAAAGAAAATGCTGTCGAACTGGAATATTTGTTCAAGAAGACCCTTATTTGAACAATATGATACGGAAGTGGGTCTGGTTAAAATTATTCCACCGGGTCTTGATGGAGGCTTATCAAGGATTCCGGGAACCAATCGGGCCATAGCTGCTGCTACAGATTGTAATTCTCGCTATACTTATCTCGATCCGTATAAAGGTGCTATTTTTGCTGTTTGTGAATCTGCAAGAAATGTGTTTGTTACCGGGGCTAGGCCCATAGGAATCACCAATAACCTTAATTTTGCAAATCCTTATATTCCAGAAAACTATTATATGTTTGCTGAATGTATTCGTGGAATGGGGGATGCCTGCCGTTTCCTCTCCTTACCGGTTACAGGTGGGAACGTTTCTTTTTACAACGAGTCTCCGGAAGGGCCGGTTTATCCAACACCAACTATCGGGATGGTGGGTGTCCTTGAAGATGTGACGAAGTACTTAAGGAATTATTTTTACGTGGAAGGAGCGGAAATAGCACTCGTTGGCAAGTTTAAACCAACAATAGCAGCTTCTGAGTATTTAAAAGAAATTCATAAGAAAACTGAGGGGGCAATCCCGGAACTTAATCTCGAAGATGAAAAGAACTTACAGGAATTGATATTAAGCTTGAATGAAGAAGGAAAGCTTTATTCTGCAAAAGATTTATCTCTTGGAGGTCTTCTTATTGCTCTTTGTAAGAAAATGTTTGTAAAAGATCTGGGAGCAAATTTAGATCTTTCAGCTTTTGATTCCATGAGAAGAGATGAACTCTTATTTGGTGAATCTGCAACTTCTATTTTAATTTCTTATAAGAAAGAAAATGCAGAATTCATTAAGACTCAATCCATAGAAAAGAACCTTGAGTTTTACCCTATTGGTTCGGTTATGAAAGAATTTCATATAAATTGGAATAAAGAAAAAATAGAGCTTGTTTCCTGGAAGCAGGCTTATGAAAGCCATTTAAAAGAAGTATTTGGTGAATAAGGAATTATTAGAATTAAAGGAGATAGGAATGATGCACAAAAACTTATTGGTTTATCTTTTTAGCCTGCTGGTTCTATTCACAGTTGCCTGTAAAGAAAAGCAGAGTACGGAAGTTAAGAAGGAAAGTTCGGTTTCAGATACAAAAGGCTTACCGGAACTTATTAGTATTAAACAGGAGAATCTTTTTCCGGAAGGAGTAAGTTATGATTCTTCTGCGAATCGTTTTTTTATAACCTCTCTTCATAAAGGTGTGATTACAGAAGTAAAGCCTGATGGTAGTACAAAAGTTTTTGTGAATGATGAAAAATTAATTTCGGTTATCGGAATTAAAACTGATATTGCCAGGGATAGATTGATAGTATGTAATTCAGATCCGGGTGCCAGTGTAAAAACAAAGCAAGAAACCCAGAAGAAGATTGCCGGTCTGGGAGTATACCAATTATCTACAGGGACTAAAATCTCCTATGTTGACCTTGCTGCCTTGAATCCGAAAGACGTGCAGTTTTGCAATGATATGGTGATAGACGATAAGGGAAATATATATGTCAGTAATAGTTTTGCTCCTGTAATATATAAAGTAAATTTGGAATATAAACCTGAAATTTTACTCAGGAATGAGAAGTTCTCAGGAGAGGGTTTTAACCTGAATGGACTGGTTTACCATAATAACGGATATATCATTATAGCAAAATATAACGAAGGGTCTTTATTTAAAATCCCGGTGGATAAACCCGATACTTTTACCGAAGTTAAGTTACCACAAAAGCTGATTGGAGCAGATGGACTTTTATGGATGGAAGAAGGAAAGTTATTAGTTATTGCTAATTCAGGAACTAATAAGGTATTTCTCCTGTCCAGCACGGATGATTGGACTAGTGCAAAAATCGAAAAGGAAATGGCTACAGCCGATGTATTTCCGACTACAGCTACTCGTGCCGGGAAGGAATATTTCTACCTTTCGGCTAAGCTAGATAAGCTTTTTTCTGGCAAGCTACCTGTAGCTGAATTTGAGATAAATAAAATTAAGTTTTAAGAATATACATTGCTATTATACCGGGATGAGTTTTTACTATTTGCTTCCAAACCTCCCGGTATTCCTGTTCATGAAACTAAAGATCCGAACAGAAACAATTTCACCTCCTATTTACAAAAAAAATATCACATTCCGTATATTCGTACTTTAAACCGCTTAGACCTTGATACCAGTGGAATTGTGGCTTTTGGTTTATCAGAGTCTTTGAATAGAGAATACGATGAAATATTAAAGAAAGCTGAAAAAGAATATATTCTTATTGTTGAAGGATTGGTGAAAGAAAAACAATTTCGTATAGAATCATTTTTGAAGGATGGAAACAGGAGAGTAAAAACAGTTTTTTCCGGAGGGAAAAAGGCCATTACTGAATTTGAACTCCTGTATTCAGATTCAAAAAAAAACTATTCGGTACTAAGAGCAAAATTAATTACCGGTAGGCGACACCAAATTCGGATTCATATCTTTGAAAAAGGCCATCCTATCCTGGGTGACAGAGTATATACTGGTAATACTTCCGCGGGAAAAGCTTATAGGCAATTATTACATGCGTATCAATTGAAATTTAAAGATCTACAAGAGCAGGTTCATAAAGTTATAGCTCCGATACCGGAAGATATGATTTCCTATACAAACCATATTGAATTTGAGAAATTTATCTAATCCAACTTTTTTTCTTCTTCGATAACAAGAGAATCGTTGTATCCGAAGAGACGGGAATCTTTTAATCTATCGACATATAATGTTCCGTAAAGATGGTCTACCTCATGCTGGTAGACAATGGCCTGAAAACCTTCGATTTCCTTCGAGTGAAAATTCCATTTTTCATCATACCATTCTATTTTTATTTTACCGGGTCTTTCCACATAGCCTCTCATTCCGGGAACGGACAAACAACCCTCCCAGAAACCTTTTCCCTCTTCCGGCTCGCTTAAAGGAGTAATAATAGGATTAATGAGAATGTGTTGCTTCATTTCAATTTTATCTTCGTACCTATCGCTTTCTTCACCCACCACAACCAGCTTTTTTAGAACTCCAACCTGAGGAGCAGCGAGACCGATACCATTTTCATGTTTCATGGTATCAAACATATCACGTAAAAGCTTTTTGAATTCTTTTTCTCTAATTTCATCTTCTAATACATCCTTACTTTCTTTTCTTAAAAGAGGATCTCCGAGTCTAAGTACTTTTCTTATAGCCATTACATATCCTTATAGAATAATTCTTTTGGGGTTTAGTTTTGTTTCTTCTTTAAAAACAGAATATAAGACTTTCTTAAAACGTTTTTCTTTAAAACAGGTATCAGGAGGGGTGTCGAATTTGATAACTCGATAATTTTTAAAAATTTCATCAATTTCTGAAGGGTTTAGTAAGCCGGTTTTCTTTTTTTCGTACATCAGGTAAGTTTTTGTATATAATTTCTGGGAATAAACCAGTTTTTGGTATTTAAAAAAGCGCTTCATGAAATTTATTTTTTCTAAAGCAAAAAAACTATAAAGCTCCGGAAGGCAAATTGAATTTTTAGCAAGTATCTTAATATACGTGCTATATGGAAAGAAAGTTTCCGTACTTTTAGGGGGAGGAGAGAGGCTTATTAATGCTTTTACTTTGTTTGGGTTCTGTCTTGCAAATTCAAAGAGGAAAATGGATGTAAAGCCGCCTGTGAGAAGAACCGCTTTGGTTTTGATAATGGACTGGATTTCAAAAATAATATCCTGAATCTGGTTGATAGGGCCTCGAATCTGGTGTTTGAAATGTTCTTTTCTGAGTTTCAGCTTGCAATGATGAATTTGAAAATAATTTTGAAAGAGATCGCTTAAATCAGAAAAATCCAAACCGGTAAAAATATCCTGTAGGATGATAATAGGTAAACCTCTTTTTTCACCGAGTGTAACAATTTCGAGACTGTTGTTTTTAGAAAAGGACATAAAAAAATATTGACATCTGTTTGATTATTAGCTCTGATAATAACAGGTGTGGCAGATTGGAGATGAGGGGAATCGAACCCCCGACCTTTTGAATGCCATTCAAACGCTCTCCCAACTGAGCTACATCCCCGGTATGAGAACAGAATTTTTGATTAGAGATTATTTGTCAATAAATTAAGATTAGAGGCTGCATAAATGTCAGATACCATTGAAGAATTACAGAAACAGATTAAAGCACAAAACGCGATTATTAGAGGCTACGAAAAGGTTTTACGGTTAAATGAGAGAGAATTAGCGAATGCCGATGAAATGATAAAAATTTATGAATCCATTATTCAGTTTTCATCTCAAGAGCTTAAGAATGCTCAAGAAACCGTAAGTGCTTCTAATATAGTAGCGAACATGTCCAGGGAAGAATTGATTGCAGCCCTCGATAAAATAAATTCCCTGGAAGAAGAGAATAAGAAACTCCGAAAAGAAGCCAGTTTCATGTAAGAAGTACGAATTACTTTGGAAAAGAATATAAAACACTACCCGGTACTACAGATGGGAGAGGAAAATCGTTTTTTCTTCTCAGATAATAAAATTTTTACTAAGCTTTTTCAGGTGATTGTATCGGAAGGAAAAAAGTGGGTAAATGCAAATAGGGGCTGTCTCTACTTTTTTAATTCCAATGGAGTTTTAATAGGGAATAACGAATTAAAAAATCCGGAACAGGCTGAGAAGATTGCTTATTATACTTTAGAAAATGTAGAAAATCTTTTATTAAAAAAAGGAAGTTTAATTCCGGGTACTTCGATTTCAGTTAATGAGTCCTATATTTCCTGTTATGTTGGCGACAAAGAGAGGAATAATTTAATCGGAGTTTTTGTTTTAGAAGGGATTAATAATTTTGATAGTTTTTCAAAAGAGGATTTTGAGCTCATTTCTGTTTATAGTCAAAATATTTATCTTCTTCTGCATGATTCCCTTTATTTCGAGGATTTAAACGAAATCTATTTGAAATTTGCTACATCTTTGATGATACTCTTAACCGGAACAGAGAATTATCGAGAAAATAAAAAACTGGATTTTCTATTAAAAGAAATTATCCGGGTAACCGGAATTATCAACTCTTCTCACCATTTATCCAAATTGTTACGCGAATTAATGGAGTCAGTGAAAAGTGTTTTCAGGACGGAGTCCTGCTCTATCTTACTGGTAGATAAAGAAAAAAACGATCTTTATTTTCATACAATTGCCGGCGAGAAAGAAGAAGATTTATCTAAGGTTCGAGTTCCTATGGGACAGGGTATTGCCGGAACAGTGGCGATTACCAAAACACCTATGATCATCAATGATGCCCAGAATGACAATCGGGTTTACAAAGTAGCCGATCAAACTTCCGGATTTGTAACTCGGAACATTCTTGCAACACCACTTGTGGTAGATGATGAAGTAATCGGGGTGATGGAAGGTATCAATACCATTGATAGAAATAATTTCAATGAAAGTGATATTGATATTTTCTTAACCTTTTCAGAAGCTGCAGCCGTAGCTATTCAGAAAGCAAGGCTTGTAGATGATCTTCAAAAAGCAAACAGGGAATTGGAGAAAAAGGTAAGTGAATTAGCGAGTCTTTTTGATCTCGGACAGGCTGTTTTGGAATCCAAAGATGTAAAAGAGTTATCTTTGAAATCCATTCGGATTATAGTACGCGAATTAGATGCGAGAAGAGCCGTCATAATATTAAAGGATCCTTCAAAACAAAATCTGAATCTTATCTCTCATGTTCAGGGTAAAGAAGAAATTTCAACAGCAAATTTTTTAAGGGAATCAGTGATTGTTCATGCAATAATTGACAATCGAATTGTTTTAAAAAAAGAAGTTCCTATTTACCAGGAATTAGATGATTTAGATGAAGTTTTTCTTGTAGGTTCCTATATTATTCTACCGATTTCAGATAGTAATAAGAGACCTTTCGGAGCTATTTGTATTTCTGAACGTAATGATAAAACTGCTTTTAACCAGGGACACTTGCGATTATTACAAACAATTTCTGCCCAGTATATAAAAGGATATGAGAATATTCGATTAAATGAAGATATCATCGCAAAAAAAGCCATGGAAAAAGAAATTGAGATCACAAGTAATATTCAAAAGAATATTTTACCGGGAGGTGTTCCCGGTGGCTCTAATTTCACTTTTGGAAAAAAATTCATGCCTGCTAAGGAGGTATCGGGAGATTTTTATGATTTTTACAAATATGCAGACGGTCAATTTGCTTTTTTAATTGCAGATGTTTCCGGAAAGAGTTTACCGGCTGCTATTTTTATGGCTATGAGTTCTTCGGTAATCCGTACTCTAAGCCGGGATCATAAATTAAAACCTTCCGATTTATTAGCACAGGCTAATAATTTGATTTATGAAGATTCTGAATCCGGAATGTTTGTTACACTCTTTTTCTTTCACTATAATCCGGCTAATTCACAGATAGACTATGCTTCAGCAGGACATAACGATCAAATATGGATTAAAAAAGATGGAACTTATGAATTAATAAAGGGTAAGGGGGCACCGCTCGGAGTTTTACCCAATGGAAAATACGAAGGAGGAAGTATCATCCCTTCCGATGGAGATATTTTTGTTCTATATACAGATGGTGCTATAGAAGAAGAAAATGAGAGTCATGAGGAATATGGTCTTGAACGTTTTGTTGATGATATTATTAAAAGAAGGGATTTACACCCGCAAACCATAGCCGAAGAAGTTTATGAAACGATTATGAAGTTTTCCGGTTCTAATGATCAATTTGATGATTTTACGCTTTTAATATTTAAGTTTAATAATGATTTTCAGTTTTCGAAAAGCTTTAAAGCTGAAAACAAGCAGATTCCTTTGCTCAGGGACTTTGTTTATGATGCAATTAAGGTTCGGAAATTAAATGATATTTTACGGGATGATATTCTTTTATGTTGTGATGAAGCCGCTACTAATATTGTAATGCATTCTTATGAGGGTATCAATATAAAAAATCCGATTTTTACCTGTTCGGTTAAGTTTACCGATAATTCTGTGCAAATTTTATTAGAAGACAATGGTAAATCATTTGAAAGAGATAATGTCCAAAAGCCATCTCTTGAAGCCAATATAAAAGGTGAAAGGAAAGGTGGTTTTGGTGTATATTTAATCGAGAAGTTAATGGATAAAGTTGAATATCAGAGAAAAAGTGATAAGAATCTCTTATTTTTAGAAAAAAAAATTCCAGCCGTGTATAATACAAAATCATGAAATTATTAACCAAAGAAAAAAATGGTGCTCTGATACTTTATTTAAGCGGAAGACTGGATGTTGCTCTGGTAGAAGATATTGAAGTTGATTATATGGAGATACTTCAAGATATTAAGAAGAAGATTTTAATTTTGGATCTGAGTAAAGTCTCTTATGTTTCTTCTTCTGCTTTACGGATTTTTGCTACGACTATCAAATTTACTAAGGAAAAGGATATTCGCCTGATCATTTCCGGCATGACTCCTTCAACCAGAAAAATCTTTGAGTTAGTGGAAATGATAAACCTTTTTGAAGTCTTTGACACCACAGAGATTGCATTGAAAGAAATTCTTACTTGAAATATTTTATGATATATATCATTAAATATTTTCATAAGCCTGTATTGACGGATATTGACGAGTACAGGGAACCTATTACTATGTCACTATTTAAAATATAATAAATTGAAGCTAATATGTGAAATAGGGTGTACTTTACCCGAGAGTCTGTACATATAATTGGAAAAATCGTACCTTTAAATTATAGCAAAGAGAGACAAGATATACATGGAAATAACAGAATTAACGCTGGATAATCCTCTCCGAAAAGCAGAGGAAGGCTCCAATGCTAAAGAGAAACCGGGGAAAATATATGAGAAGTGCCTCAATTTGGGGGAAGAGCTCATAAAAAAACCTCTCGAGGGTGGGGGAGTTGATAGAATTATCGTACAACATTCCAAGGACAGGATGACTGTTTGGGAAAGGATCAAAGTTTTAACCAGGGAAGAACCCAATATATATTATCAGAACTGGGGACCCAACCTTGATGGTGCTTCACTGATTACAGGAATCTTAAATATAAATGGGAGGGATGTAGCCTTATACGGTCACGATTTTACTCTTCGTGCCGGTTCTATGGATGCTACCAATGGTAATAAACTTGCCAGGATCATTTATACAGCAGCTGAGCATGGAATTCCCCTTATCGGTATGAATGACTCTGCCGGAGCTTTTGTGCCTGCCGGGGTGGGAGGATTAGACGGTTATAGTGAGGCCTTCTGTGCCCTGAGAAAAATTAGTGGTGTAGTTCCGAGTATCATGTTGATGTTCGGATTCAATGCCGGTGGTGGTTCTTATCTTCCGAGACAGGGTTCTTTTATGATTCAATCAGAGAATACTTTTTTCGGTTTAACCGGTCCCGGTGTTGTGAAGTCGGTTTTAGGTGAAGATATTTCTGCTGATGATCTGGGAGGTCCCAAGGTTCACGGTCAGAGCGGAGTTGTGGATCTGGTAACCGCAGATGAGTATGGTTCCTTAAAAACTACACTACGTTTACTTTCTTATCTTCCGGATAATAACGAAGTGAATGCTCCTTTCTTTAAAACTTCCGATCCTCTGGATCGATTTACTATTGAAGAGGATTTGCTTTTTAGAAAAACCTTTAATAGTCCGACCGGTATGAATACTCCGTTTGATATTAACCTGTATATTCAGAATATTTGTGATCACGGTGCTTTCTTTGAAATTCAGTCCCAGAGAGCAAGAAACATGATTACTGCTTTCGGAAGGTTAGGTGGACATGTGGTAGGTTTTGTGGCAAACAATTCGGCTTTCTCTTCAGGACAGATCGATATCAGTGCGGCAAACAAGGCTACCCGTTTTATTCGTTTCTGTAATATTTACAATATACCACTTATTTTTCTGGAAGATACAACCGGTTTCTTACCCGGTAAAGAACAGGAATCTGGAGGTATCGTTCTCGCAGGAAGAAAACTTCTGGATTCGATTATCGATGTAAGGACTCCGAGAATCACCCTTATCATTCGTAATGCCTTCGGAGGTGCTTATGCAACCTTCAACTCTTATTTTGTAGGAGCTGATGTGGTGTATACTCTTCCAACTGCCAGAATTGCGGTGATGGGACCTGCAGGAACCAATTTTGTTTATAAAGATCAGCTAAGAAAAATTGAAACAGATTATCAGGCAAACCTGAAAAAAGGTATGTCTCAGAATGAAGCTATGGCTGAGAAAAACAAAGGTTTAGCCGGCTTGAATGCACGCTATGAAGAAGAGTTAATGAACCCGAAAGAAGCACTTTCACTGGGTTCTGTTTCCAGTGTAATTATGCCGGGTCATACCAGGAATGTTCTGGGTAAACAATTAGATTATCTCATGAGCCGTTATAAACCAAGTGCTATGTCAGGAGTTCAGAGGGAGTTTGAGTAGAAAATGATAGATCCAAAAAAAAGAAAAATTCGTTTTAAAGATGCAGAATCAGAATGGGCGCGCTCGTTTGATCTTTCCAGTATTAAATGTTTGATTGTATGTCGCGGTCCTGTCCGTAAAGAGACAATGGATGTTTTTGATGAGATAGGAATCAAGGAATATGGTATCCTGCTCTCAGAAAAAGATAGTATTGTCTATCCTATGTCTCTGGCTCCAGAACTCAGGAACTTTCGTTTCACTCATAACATTCATAGAGTCCCGGACTATATGGGTGCCGGTGCAGAAGAAAAGAAAGAGCGTATAGAGCAAATTATTAATATTGCACGCAATAATAATTATACCCATATTTTTGCCGGGTATGGCTTCATGGCCGAAGACGCTGAATTTATAGAAGCAATTGAAAAATCCGGCGTAAAGTTTATGGGTCCGGGTTCTCACGTAGCACGTCAGGCAGGAGCTAAGGACGAGGCTAAAAAGCTGGCAAGAAAAATCGGAGCTTCTGTTACTCCGGGTGTTGATAATATTACTGCTTTAACCCTGCTTACAAAAGCAAAAGATAAGGCCGGTCTTGAAAAAGTTGCCAGGGAAAATGCTTTAACTTTTACTTATAATGATAAAATTGAATTATCTGATAATGCAGAAAATCTTTTGCAAGCTTCTTATAATAAAGGAATCGATCTGATTTCTGTAGAAGAGATTCAAGCAGAAGCAGAAAAAGAAGTAGAAAAAATTTGGAAAGATTTTCCGGGTAGAAGGATTCGCTTTAAGTATATCGGTGGTGGTGGCGGTAAAGGCCAGAGGATCGTTAGGGAGAAATCTGCTGTTAAAGCTGCGGTTATTGAAATATTAGCAGAATCGAAGGTAGTCGCCAAAGGTTCTAACCGTAACTTTTTAATTGAGCTTAACATTGAGAATACCCGTCACAATGAAATTCAGCTTTTAGGAAACGGGGAATGGTGTATTTCCCTCGGTGGTCGTGATTGTTCTTTGCAGATGCACGAGCAAAAACTTTTAGAGATCTCTTTTACAAAAGAACTTATGGAATACGAAATTGCAGAGGCAGAAAAAGCCGGCAAAAAAACGAAAGCCGAAGTTCTGAAAGGTGACCTGAAAGCTCTAAACGAGATGGAAGAAGAGTCTGAAAAATTCGGTGAAGCGGTTAACCTTGATAGTGTTTCTACTTTCGAGTCTATCATAGAAGGGACGAATCACTTCTTCATGGAGATGAATACTCGTATCCAGGTAGAACATCGGGTTACAGAAATGGCTTACCGTTTAAAGTTCGTTAATCCCAAAGATAAGAACGACTATTTCTATGTAGAAAGTTTGATTGAAGCGATGGCTTTAGTTTCTATTCATGGAAAAAATCTTCCTCGCCCGGAAAGAGAAGTTCGTCACCTCTCCGGTGGTGAAGTCAGGATTAATGCTACTAACCAGGCATTACAACCCCACGCGGGAGGACTCATCCAAAGCTGGTCACCTCCTCTGGAATATGAAATCAGGGATGATCAGGGTATCTGTATTCCAAACCCTGATACGGGAATTTTTATTCACTACCGCGTTGCCGGTGCCTATGATTCCAATATCGCGCTTATTGTCAGTTACGGAGATAACCGGGAAGAAAATATCCGCAGATTGGGAAGAATTCTTAGATACACAGAGCTTCGGGGTCAGGATCTACAGACCAATATGGGAGTTCATTACGGTTTAATCAGTTGGATAATTGGTAAAGAAGTGATGTTCAAACCATCTACTCGTTTCATGAGTTCTTATCTGGCTGCTATTGGTTCTATACAGGCCATTATCAATAATATTGATCTGGAAGTTGCCTGGATGGGAATCTATAAAAGTGTAGCCAGTAAATACAAGAACGCCGCTCAGATCATGGCTAAGAAATACACCTTGATTTTAAGACCCATGAAAGAACTCATGTCTTCGGCGCATCTCTTAGGTGGTTTTATCGGAAGGTATCATGGCAGATCCTGGAAAGTTCATGAAGATGGACATATTGAATATCTCAGAAACCCGATGAGAATTCTTTCTGACCTTTATCTGTATCTCAATCTTTCTGAAACCGGCCTTAAGGCACCCTGCGATCAAATTTGGGATCATGACAAGGTAGTCTTGAATTCGGCAATGGATTTCTACAATGATATTGAAACTCTTTCCGGAAGGAAGGAAAATTTCACTTTCTGGAATGCAGCTCTTCGTGAAGGTAAGAATCCGGTTCCGGATAAATTCTCAGATGAAGTATGGCAAAAAGCCAGGGCTTCTCACCTCGGCTTCCAGTTAGGAATGGAGCTTTTACAGTTGATTCCATCTATAGCAATAAAAGCAAAATTTACCGAGATCGATGTGGATGATAAATTAGATCCAATTATTCCGAAGGAACTATTAGATCCGGATAATATTGCTAAACTTGTGAAGAATTTGGCTCCCCCTCCAAAAGCCAGCTCCGACGAAATTGTTGCTCCTATGGGTGGTATGTTCTACTCAAGAGAAGCACCAAATCTTCCGCCTATGATAAATGAAGGAGACCATTTTGAAGCCGGTCAACCTCTGTTTATTATTGAGGTAATGAAGATGTTTAATAAAGTTGTAGCTCCTTTTAGCGGAAAGGTTGTTAAAAACTTCCTCGCTGATTCCGATGGAAAAATTGTAACCAAAGGCCAGACAATTTTTAAAATTGAGCCGGATGAGGTTATAGTGGAAGAATCAGAAACTGAAATTCAGGCAAGAAGGAAAAAATTTACCATGGAGATTATGGGTTTATAAGATTCTTTCAGCAAAATCCTGTAGGGAAATTTTTCTCTACAGGATTTTTAGATTTTAAAAGTAATTTTCATGATACACTAAAAATTGTGGACTTACAGTATAAAATTTTTCTAATCTCTCTTTTCCTCGTAACTGTAGTTTTCGGAATTCTTATGCTTGCTTCCGTTTTACACTACGCACATATGCAAAAAAGAACAAATAAAGAGCAGGCCATTCGAGATGCGCGTGCTAAAGAAATAAAAGAAACCCGACAAGAAAAATAGTCAGAGAATTTTTGTTCATTGATTTATTTCCCCTTAAATAATCTTATAGATAATTAATCAGAAATTTATTCAAGAATACCTATGATAATCTATTGGAGGAATTAAAATGCAATTTGAAGTAAAAAGTGAAACTCGTAAAAATAGGGAAGTGGCTATCGTAACTATGGATCTTCTGCCCCCTAATAACACATTGAATTTGGATATGATGTTAGAGTTTACTAAAATTATGGAAGACCTCGGTAAAACAGCAGATGCAATTATTGTAGAATCAAAAAATTCAAAGTTTTTCAGTAATGGTTTGGATGGTAGTTTTCTTTTATCCTGCAATTTAGAACAGCGTAAGGAAACCATCCTGGAAATGACAAAGTTTTATGGTAAGCTCTGGATGATTCCTAAACCCTGGATGGTAAAAATTGAAGGTTTTGCCATGGCCGGTGGAGCTGTAATTTCCGGTGCGGCTGACTATAGGTTTATGTTGGAAGGTGGAGGTAGAATCGGATTTTCTGAACCTCTGGTCGGACTTTTGATTCCGAGAGCCTATTTGGCTGGGATCGAATCATTCGTGCAACCTGCTTCTGTTCGTCCGATTATGGAAGGAAGAGCTTATAAGGCTAAGGAAGCTCTCGAAATACAACTTGTCGATGAAGTAGCTCCTGACTCGGAGAGTTTACAGAAAGCCATTTATAGAAAAATAGATACCATTTTTCGACTTCCCGGAAATACGTTTTTAACTACTCGAATGGGTTATCGTGAACATATTTACAAAAAAATTGAAGCCGGAATGAAAGAAGATCTGGAAATCATTCCAGGACTAATAGAAAGTCCCGATTTCGAAGTTGCTTTAAATATGATTGCCGGAAAGAATCGCTAATTAAATACTATAGCATAAGCACTGGTGGAGTTCATGACTATCTCTCAGATAAAGATTCTATTAGTTGAAGATGTACTTTCCATAGCGGTACTGGAAAAGTTTGAGCTGGAAGACAGGGCTTATCAGGTAAATTATGTTTTAAGCGGAGAAGAGGCTTTAAAAGAAATAATAGAACAAAATCAATCTTATGATTTAATTCTAATGGATATTGACTTGGGTTCGGATATGGATGGTATCCGAACTGCTAAGGAGATCTTAAAAAGAAGAAATATTCCAATCCTATTTTTATCCTCTCATACGGAGCAGGAATTGGTTGAAAAAACTGAGAAAATTACTTCTTATGGATATGTAGTAAAAAACTCAGGTATAACTATACTTGATACCTCAATCAAGATGGCTCTTAAACTTTTCAAAGCTCATCAGGACTTAGAGCAAAAAGAAAAATTATTGCAATTGATTGCAGAAAACTATCCAAACTCTTATGTTTTAATTTTCGAAAAAGACTTTAAAATTAGTTTTATCTCCGGTCAGTCCTTGAAAAAGCATGGTGCTACGAAGCTGGAAGAAATTTTTGGCTTAAATTCTTTTGGTACGTTTAAAGAGAATTATTTATTCATAAAAGACTATATTATTAAAACATTACATGGTGAGGAATGTGGTTTTGATTTAGAAATAGGGAATGAGTATTACTTTTGTAGAACAGTTCCTCTTTCTCTTAGCAATCAAAGAATAGAGAAAGTTTTATTTGTTACAGAAGAGATAACAGAACGAAAGCGAACTGAGGAAATAATAAAAAGTTCAGAAACAAAATATCGCACTCTATTTAATTCCAGCCAGGATGCTATCATTATAGATGATGAAAACGGTCACATTGAATGTAATGACACGGCATATAAAATGTTTGGTTGCGATAATAAAGAAGATTTTTTATCCAGAGAACCAAAAGAATTTTCTCCGGAAAGACAAGCCGATGGAAGCTATTCCTTTCCACAGGCTTATGAAAAAGTTCATCTTGCTTTTAAAAATGGAAAAGAGCATTTTAAATGGACCCATTGCAAAAAAAATGGAGAGGAGTTTCCTGTAGAAGTAACTCTTTCTACAATGGTATTATTTGAGAAGCCTATCCTTCAAGCTGTAGTGAGAGATTTATCAGGAAATAAATTTCTTTAGGACATAAGCAAATATTTTTTTGATAAGCCTCTTGAAAAGTTGGGTTTGCAAGAGGCCTCTTTTGTAAGGTTTATTTGACCGAAGTAGCTGTCCTATTAACAACATCATCTGTTTTGTTAACAGAAAAAACTAGGCTGGTATATTTTTAAGAAATGTTACATCTGTCAGTTTACCAATATTAGGGACCTTAGCATCTCGTAGCAAGCTATTTACTATATTTCTTAAAAACTGTGTCAATTACTTAATTATTAAAATTACCCGGATAAGAAAAATAATATAAAGTGAGTTCGGGATTACCTGATTTAAAGATCTTTTTTTAAAAATTTCTTATAAGCTATAAAAAGAGGAATGCAGATCCACAGAGATAAACAAAAGATGGAAATCCAGAATCCGGAAGTATCTCCTAAAACCTTTTGAAATAAGGCTGTGCCGAATCCCATAAGGTTAGAAAGCTTAAATTGTAACAGGGTGGCTATGCGAACCAGATCAATGGGATTTAGAAATACTAAAATTAAAATAGGTATTTCTAATGGATAGTCTCTGTATAACACAGAAAATGCAATTATAAGTAAATCATAAAGGATATAAAAATAAAACCAGCAAAATAAAGTGAATCCGTATAGAAGTTCCTTTTTTTGAATGAGGATAGATAATAGGAATGAAATGGCAATGAATAAAAAAATTAACAAAACTCCAAAAGAAAGTAAAGAGAAGAGGTGAATAAGATTGTTGGAAAAGCCGAGTATACTTATATAAGATATTCCTAGTCCGATAATATAACTAAAAGATAAACCAAGAGATATTCCTAGATATTTTCCCAAAAAAAGAATAGAGCGTTTTACGTCTCGAATGAGTATGAATTCAAAATATGGCATTGATTCAATGAAGGAAATAGAACCAAATAAAAGTGAAAATAAAGGGAGTATTAGCAAACTCAAATTTAATAAACTTGATATTACCGAAAGAGGTTCAGAGTTTCCATAATAGATCAAGATCGAGCTAAACAAAAAGAAAGCGACTGTATTAAAAATTAGCCAGCGACTTCTGATGTTTTCATAGATTTCAAAACTAAAAATTACCTGGAAGGTTTTAAACGTTTTCATTTTGCTTTGTTTTCCATAGAAGTCGAATAGACTCTTCTAAATTCTTTCCTTTTGTAGAGGAAATGATGTCAGCAGGATTACCCAATAAAACAAGTTTTCCTTCGAGCAAAACCGCTACTTTTTTTGCCAGTTCTTCTACTTCAGACATGACATGGCTTGTGAATAGTAATAATTTATTTTCCTTCTCTTTAGTTTTTAATAGATTTTTTAAATAAAAGGAGATGTCGGGAGAGAGACTGGCAGTTGCTTCATCAATAATGTATATATCTCTATCATACATAAAGCACTGAAGTATGTTTACTTTTTGTTTCATGCCTCTTGATAGCTTACTAAAGGGTTTGTCATAGAATGAATCAATCGAAAGATCTTTAATTAGTATATCCTTAAAAATTGGTTCTTTTGCATTTAAATTCTCATTAAGTTTTATGATTTCCTTTACTTTCAGATTTGCAGGAAAGGAAGGGGATTGCGGCATATAACTAATTCTTTCTTTATAATGCACATCTTCTGAAATATTCTGCCCATTTAAAAAGATAGAATTTTTATTATCCGGTAGGGCGAGTCCCAGGAGACATTTAATGAAGGTGCTTTTGCCTGAACCGTTAGGGCCTAAGAGTGCAAATATCAAACCTGAAGGAATAGTTATGTTTAACTTATTTAAAACAACTTGTTTTCCAAAGGTCTTATTGAGATTTTTAACTTCTATCATCTATAATTCTTTTTAGGCGAGGATATTTGTCCATTAAGTTTACAGGACTTAAGGAAGGAAATGCTTTTTCTGCAAGATTGAGAAATTCTACTACAGGTGAACCCAATAGCATAGATAATTCCTGATATTTATGAACCCAATAGATAAAGGCCTGAACTGGTCTATAGGGAACATCTCCCAAATTATTTCTATCAAGATCATACCCGAGGTATTTATCCCAATAGTTATGTGTAAAAAGATTGTGGCTCTCTCGTGTATTGGTGGACATATCAAAAAAATTATATTGAATATTATTGTTTGTGAATATATTCTCTCTGGAATTACCGTATAACTTTATTGCAATTCCATTTTTTTGGAAAGTATTATTTAAAAATAAATTCTTATTGGAGCTATCAATAATAATTCCTTCAGTACTATTTTCTATAGTATTATAACTTAAGGTACTATCGTTTATTTCCTTCATCAGTATACCCAGAGAAGAACGATTGTTACTGGCTAAAAATAAATTTTTATGAACTCGAATTTTATCCGAGTACATAATGGCTACTCCGGTAATGTTTTTATCAAAAAGATTATTCTCTGCTATTGTATCATGTGAAAACATGAAATGCATGCCGTAACGTATGTTTTGCAAACTTTTATTATTCCGGATTGTAAGTTTATTTGAAAATTCGAAATAGAGTCCATCTCTATGTCCTAAGATTTCATTATTAATGAGCTGATTATTCTCACTATACCAGAGATGAATACCATTTCCGGATAGAGCTTCACCTTTAGCAAAACCCTGTATTTGATTATTCGCAATACGAGAATTATGAGATTTGGAAAGATAAATTCCATAAGTCGAAGAATTAATTCTATTATTTTCAATTATGCAATCTTTTACACCTTCAAGATAAATGGCTGCAAACTCTTCTATATCACTGTTTCCGGAATTTATTAGAAGTAGATTTTTTATTATAACCTGATCGGATTTAATTTTTATTATGTGTCCTTTATTTTCTGCATCAATGATTGCACCTGTCTCTCCATGAATATGAATAGGTTTCGTTATTGTAATATTCGATTCTTTGTAAATACCTTTTTGAACTTCTATTGTATCAAAATTTTGAGCGATTTGAATGGCTTCAGAGATGAGGGAAAGTTTACAATTTGGGCATACCTGCATATTTTTTGCATATATACCTGCAGTAAGAATGTATGTGATAAGAAGAAAAGTTATTTTTTCCATTTCTTTAAAAGCAACTCTTTGAGTTCTTCGTAAGATTTCAGCTCTCCATTAAATTTATCCCGGATCTCTTTAGCTTCTTCTTTACTTGAAAAAACAGAAATTCCTTCTCCCATTGGAGATTTTAGGGTCTCTGATTGTAAAAAAATTGCTTGTTGTAAAGCAATATATTGATCCGGGTGAATAAAATTTTTAAAGTAAGAGCTTATATCATTACTCTGATGAATTTTTTCTCTCCAATAGATCAAGCATTCTGCACTATCAAAGTGAAATATTTTCCCTTTGGAGGTAATTGCCTGAGAATTGAATCGCAGATCCACAATTGACATATTGCAGTGTTCACATTTATACTCACCTTTTTTAATAGGGATAGGCTTACCCGGTGAACAGTTGAGAAGAATAAAAAAAATTGTAAAACATAACTTAGGTAGTTTCACGAGTATCTCCTTTCAGTTCATTATATGCAATAAAGCATAGAATACCCATAGTGATGAATAGGAAAATAGAACCGAAATAGGGCCAACTACAGGTAGTAACATTTAAAATTTCTTTGCAGGCAATAATAGGAGGCTGAAAGTCTACATCCTTACTGTAAAGCGGTGCTCTTGTATCCAGGTCGGTTCCAAAATCGTGCAGCCAGGCGTAAAAATCATAAAGCCCGGTGATTCCAACAACAATAGTATTAAATATACCCAGTAGTATCATAAAGAATTTTTTATAAAACAGGCTTAGGATTCCACCTATGATCATATAAGCAAGAACAAATGGCATGTACTTTAATTCAGGAATGGAAGCTGTGTGAATTTTCTTCATTCCTACATAGTGATTAAAATCATTTATAGTGTATATGTCTTTATCTGTCCCACCACTTAATTTTTGAACCCAGATGTATATTTTTAGAGGTTCCGGGAATTGTCTCCCCCCCATTTCAATGGACCACAGAGGTACGAAGTATACAAGTACCATAAACAGAATTGCAAAACCTAGTAAAATTCGGTTTCTTTTGGATATATCTTTATTTAATCTCATATTTTTCCCTTCTTTGTCTTTGTTTAGAAGCAATCGATAGCATTGAAGCTATCGATTGTATTTTAGAATGTTTTTATTTACTTACGCGGATGTAGTTCTGCATTTCCTGGTGAAGAGCAGAACAGAAGTCTGTACAGTAAAAAGGAAAAACTCCTTCCTGGGTGGGAATCCACTTTACTGTTTTTGTTTGTCCGGGCATGATAAGGATGTTAGGAATCTTACCTCCGTAGACTGCAAAGCCATGCGGGATATCGAATTTCTGAGTCAGGTTGGTAACATGGAAATATACTGTGTCGCCTAACTTAACTTCTATTGTATCCGGCTTGAAATGGGTTAATTGAGCTGTCATGTGAACATGCACATTTTTTCCATCTCTTATGATTTTTGCATCGTTTTCATTCTTGGTTGCATACGGATGTGAATTTTCTTCCAGAGGATAAATTTTAGCAGAATTATCCTTGATAATAGAAGCAGGAATCATTTGTCCGTAGTGAGGTTCACCCATTGTTGGAAAGTCAAGAAGAAGCTCTCCTTTATTCCCGGAAATGTCATATAACTGGGCAGAGTGAGCCATCTCCATTCCGGTTGGAAGGTACCTGTCCATAGTCATTTTATTCATAGTGACCAGGTATTTACCATAAGGTTTTTTTGTATGACCACCAACAACCATAAGGTGTCCGATATTATAGAAGGAAGGAAGTGTTTCAATAACATCAAGAGTTTTTAAATCCCAAACCAGAACATTGGTACTTAAGAAACAGGATGTATAAGCTCTGCCCTTACTATCAAATTGTGTATGTAATGGACCCAAACAGGCAAATTTCTTTCCACCATCTTTTTCTTTCTTTTGAACTTCACCGTGCAGGGTTGATTCATATTTTAGAACGGGGATACCATTAATTTCTTTCACAAAGTTAGCTTTGTCTTCGATGGCCTTTTGTAGTTTCGCAAAAGAATGAACCGGAATTTGAGCGGAAAGTTTTCCTCCAGCCACTATATATTCTCCACTCGGATCCACATCTGCACCGTGCGGACTTTTGGGAGTCGGAAGTAAGAAGGCAACTCCGGGACAGTCTTTAGGTTCAAGCATTTGGACTGTCTCTATTTTTTTAGATTCAGTATATTTATTATGTGGGTGGTAGTTGTTGTAATGAACTCCCGGAACTGTTTTAGCTTTTGCTTTACAACTTTCAGCTTTTTTCCAGTTGAAAGCTAAGACAAAATCTTTATCGTTCTTGGAGGCTTCAACTTCCATCATTTTAAACGCCTGTTCCGTGTTATACGAACTGAAAAAACACCAGTCATGCGAAGGACCTTTTCCACAATTAGAAAGATCATAATCAAAACCCGGAACCAGAAGTTGAAGTTCTATATTCATTCTTCCTGTTTTTGAATCCACTTTAACCATTGTAATGGTTCCATTGAATTCACCTTTACTAAAGCTTTCGATAGGTATGTCTTTTTGTGGAATGGGTACTGAAAACCTGGTAGCAGCCATGAGATACTCAGTATTTTCTGTAGCAAAGGGAGATGCATGGTTTCCGGCACTGTTAGGAATTTCTATAATCTCTTCTGTTTCAAAGTATTTAAGACTTATCCTTGCGATCCTTGGAGTGTTGTTTCCATTGATGAATAACCAGCGGCCATCGTGCATTCCATCTGTCATAGAAAGTTCCGGGTGGTGCGAATCATCCCAGGGAAGTTTACCCTGTGAGGTCATGAGCATATCTTTGCTCTCTTCCTCCATACCATATCCGTTTTCAGGGAATACCGAAAACACAGGGATTGTTTTTAATAATCTACCTGAAGGTATTCCATGTACCGTTACATTTCCACTGTATCCACCAGAAAAAAAAGCATAAACTTCATCTTTTTCTCCGGGAGCTATATATACCTTATCTGCTACACTTTTACTTCCCTTACAACTCATTGTAAAGGAAAGAGTGAGTGAAGCTAAGAGCAAAAGTATTTGTTTCATTGTTTATTTCTCCTCATCTATTTTACGCAAATATTCTAATACATCTCTGGCTTCTGCTTCATTCAAACCCTGAGCAATCATCTTAGTCATATAGGTTTCTAATAACTCAATTGCTTTCGGATCCTTTTGAAGCATTTCTTCTGTGTTTAAAACGAAATTCATAATCCATTCCGGACTATGTCTTTTCGTGGCTCCTTTTAAAGCAGGGCCAACATATTTTTCTGTGATTTTATGACAGGAAGAGCATTTTTGCTGGAATATTTTTTCTCCATTTTCCGCACGCTTAGGGTCAATGGGACCGAGTGTGACTGAAGTGATAGGCCCGATACCCTTTGAATTTGTAACTTCAGGTTTGCTGGTTTTATCTGTATTGGAATCGGGTTTATCACAGGTATATACAAATAAAAGTAAGGATACTAAAAGTAGTTTCTTCATTAGATAGAATTTCCTTTCTATACAAAATATTTAAGCTTTAAAAAAGCGAGGAAAGCTTCCTCGCAAACATACTATTTTAGAAAATGAATGAAAATTTTCTTAAACTAAGAGAGGGTAATATATTATTTCAGTTTGTCATTGATCTATATCAAGAAATAGAAAAAAACTATCCGCTTTAGGAAAAAATAGGAATATTTTTTAAATATAGGTGCGGACCATAGCTGACTCGCAGGAGATTTTAAGTCTTATCTAAAAATACAGATTTAGGTCTTTGGGTGCGAAAGAACGGATAGATTCAATTTCATCGGGCACGGGAATCATTTTTGTATCTGTCCATACCCAATCACCTAAAACATTTATAATAGGAGCCTTTTCTCCTTCCAAACAGGTATATACAGCTTTTGTAATATCTTCAGGGACGGTCTTACGAAAAGAAATTGAAGAATTATTCGCAAAATTCTTATAAATGTTTTCCTCATAGAACCAGTTCTTATCAAAAAAGTAATGATTAAACTTTTGTCCGGACTCCTTCCATTCCTTTAGCATGGGTTTAAGTTCAGGATACTTACCTTCCCTAATACTTCTTTGTGTGGCAAGGGCAATGCCTCTTACGGATTTACTGAAAAACATACCGAGACGAATCACCTGTAGTTTATCGGGAAATTGTATTGCCAGTTCTTCCATAATAATTTTGGTTAGAGCCATGCAACCGTAGCAGAGTAGCATGGGAGGCATGGTGATAAACCCGGAAAAGCAAATGGTTTTTAGGGGTTTTAATTCTTTTGTAAGTTGCAGCATGGGAATTACCGAATAAGCAAAACTTTCTTCTACCATTTCCTTTGTGGAATATGTAGTAGGTAGACCTACCATGCCTCTCGCAGGAATATAAAGTATATGAGAAATATCTACATTACCAATTTGTTTTAAGATAGAACTTATAGCAGAGGGCTCGCTGAGGTTTATACCGGTAAGGGTTTTATGGACTCCCGGTACGGGTTTGTCTCCGGATGTACTACCGAGGATGTAATATTTATCCGGATGTTTTTGCAGGCTCTGAATGATATCCTGACCGGAGACTGAGTTTGCACCAATGACTAAAATCTGGTTCATGTTTTTCCCTTTATCAACCATTGTCTCAGGACTACTCAGGAAGTGAAACTTTTTTCTTTAATTTTTTGAGAAATCTTAAAATTTATGGTTGACCGGTCGGTCAACCATAAATAGTTTCCTGATATGAGCCCGAGGCCGGTAGATAAGGAATTAAAAAGAAAGCAGATTATGGAAGCGGCTCTTGAGTTGTACAAGGATAAGGGCTTTACAGAAACTACGGTGGAAGAAATTGCTATTCGAGCCGGGATAGGGAAGGGCACCGTTTATGGTTATTTTAAAAGTAAAGAAGAGGTTGCTCTTTCTTTGATAGGAAATGTATTTAACCGGCAAAGTGAGGAGTTTAGAAATTTTAAGTTTTCCTCAGATGATCAGGAAAAGGCTATAAGGGACTTTTTACAGTTGGCTATGGGGGATGTCGATGAATTTTCTTCGGTGATCTTGATTTTCTTTGAAATCTGGTCCTCTCAAAAAGGCAAGAGTATGGGCTTAAACCGTATTCTATCCGAGAGGTTTGAGAAAATGGCCTTTCATTTAAACCGTATTATTCTCGATGGCAAGAAAAAAGGCGTCTTTCGGGCAGATTTAAATCGAAAGACTTTAATTTCTATGATTGTGAGTTCTATCGATGGCTTACTTTTATTTTTTACACTCTATAAACCACGAAAGAGTTCGATTCAAAACCGGATTCGTGAATTAGAAGCAATGATTATACAATATTTGAAAAGTTGAAACAACTAAATACTGGGGAAGTATATGAGAATTGGTATTATCGGACACGGAATAACGATTGAAAGAGAGAATTTGGACTGGGCTGTAGAAGATACAGTTTTTTATACGGTTCAAAAAGCTTTACAATCGGCTTCTATGAGTATTGAGGAAATAGGAACTGTTATACAGGCAGGAGACGATGTGGCTGATGGTCTGGCTATACAACACGTTCAAACTGTAGAGGCAGCAGGTGCTTTTCAGAAAGAAGAATCCAAAGTGGAAAGGGATGGTGCCTGGGCGGTTCATTATGCAATAGCGAGACTTCTTTCCGGAAAGTTTAAAACAGCCCTGGTGGTGGGTTTTTCAAAGGGAACGCAGTGTGGCCTTTCTGCTTTTAGTGGCATGTGTGCGGATCCCTTTTATCTTCGACCTGTGGGTGGAGATGCAAATACAATAGCGGCTATTCAGGCCGGTTATTATTCAGCAAGAACAGGACTCGGAGAAAGAGACTTTGCTGAGGTAGCTGTAAAGAACCGCAGGGCAGGCATGAAAAATCCGAGAGTAATGCAGGGAGAGGCCGGAGACTACTCGGTAGAGGATATTCTGAATTCTCCAAAAATCGCCAGTCCGATTACCGAACTTAATACCGGTAGGACGGGGGATGGTTGCGTGGCTCTAATCTTAGCAACAGAAGATTATATCAAAGAAAATAAATTAGAAGCTTCTTATATAACGGGCATGGGTCTTATCTCGGATGCTTATTATCCGACTTATAGGGACCTTTCAAGGATTAAGAGTGCTGAAGTGGCAGCACAGGCTGCCTATAAAATGGCCGGGATTCAGGCAAAAGATATACAAGTGGCCGAGGTTCATGAATGCTATGCTCATCAGGAACTTATGCTCTATGAATCCCTCGGTTTTTGTGAAGAAGGAAAATCGGGTGATTATGTTAAATCAGGAAAAATTTCGGTTAATCCGAGCGGGGGAGTAACCTGTGGAAATGTGATCTATGCTTCCGGTCTGGCCAGACTAATGGAAGCGAGCTTACAGGTGAGTGGAAAAGCCGGAGAGGTACAGGTAAAAGGAGTGAAAAGAGCCATCGCTCATGCCCAGGCAGGTCTTGCGATGCAATCAAATATAGTTTACGTGGTGGAGGCTTAAAATGCCGGTTAAAGTTGCGATTACAGGTGTCGCTCAGACACAGACAAAGTTAAAACGAAAAGATGTGAATTTTGCAGAACTGATGGGAGAAGCTGCTCGAATTGCTATTGAGGATGCAGGTTTGAGTATAGATGATATTGACTGTATTATTTCGAGCAGTAGTCCTGAATTTTTCTGCGGCATTAATGAACCGGAGATGTTTGCTACCGACTTCACTTTCGGAGTAATGAAGCCACATTATCGTATCCAGACCGGAGGAACGGTTGGTGCGTCTACCGGGATTACAGGCTGGTATATGGTGAATTCCGGACTCTATAAAAATGTGCTGGTGATTTCAGGTGATAAGCTAACTGAAACCTCCGTTCAGAGAGGTTTAAACCTGGTATATTCAGCGACTATGGGGCGGGACTTTGCAGCGGGTGCCCCTTCTGCGGTTGCCTGTCAGACAAGGGCTTATATGCACAGAGCACCGGATGCAAAATTAGAGCATCTTGCGAAGATAGGGACTATGATGAGAAAAAATGCTCTGTATAATCCGAATGCTACGCTTAAACTTCCCCAGATTTCGGAAGATATGATGATGAATATGGCCTGGCTCAGTACTCCTCTGAAACTTTTAGATTCATGCCCGACCAGCGATGCTGCCTGTGCTATGGTAATGCAATGCGAGGAAAATGCGGATAAAAATCCGAGACCGAAAGCCTGGATTCAAGCTGTATCGACTATCGCCGAAGGTGTAAACTATGTGGATAGGGATTGGTCGGTTCCGATTGCCCTGAAAGAAGCTGCAAGAAAAGTATATAAGGAAACCGGAATAGAAAATCCGGTAGAAGATATTGATGTAATAGAAATCTACGATGCCTTTAGTAGTCAGCACCTTATCTGGCTCGAAGCCCTCGGCCTTTGTGAAGATGGAAACGCTCCAAAAGACTTAATTGATTCCGGTCTTACAAGGATGGATGGAAAACTTCCGGTTAACCCGAGTGGTGGAGTTTTATCCAATAACTCTATTGGTGGATCAGCAATGATACGGCAAGCTGAAGTTGCTTTACAGATAATGAACCGGGCAGGAGAGCATCAGGTAAAAGATCCGGAAATCGGTCTGGCTCATGGTTGGGGAGGAGCGATTCAGTTTCAAACTATCATGCTTATGACAAAAGAGAAAGATATGCAAACAGCTCTTGAAAAGAAAAGAGCCAAAAATAAGGAGAAAGGCAATGGCTGAAGTTAAGATTTTAGACGGGGAAATTGAACTCGACTATAAGTGGAACCCCGGTCCTATTATTGGAAAATTTTTAACTAATCTTCGGGATGAAAAAGAAATTACAGCAGTTCGTTGTACAGTAAGTTCTAAGGTATTTCTTCCCCCACTCGGCTGGTCTCCTTATGTAAATAAGAAAATGGACAAGTTTATGACTCTGAATCCGAATCCGAGTTTAAAACTGGGAACAATAGTCTATCAGGCACCCTGGAATAAACCGGAGGGAATTGAGCCTCCCTACATGCTTGCTGCTTTAAGTTTTGTAGGAGCGGATACTGAGTTATTACACATCGTTGTTGCACCGGAGGAAAAGTTGAAAGCGTTAAAGCCGGGAGCAAAGCTTAAGCCTGTATGGAAGGAAAAAACAAAAGGTACTATACGGGATATTCAATATTTTATACCGGAGGAATAAGATGAATCAAGAAGATGTAAGCTGTCCATTTCAAACTATACCTGCAATCCTATCACACAGAGCCGGTGAAATGCCCGATAAGAAATACCTGTACTTCGGAGATAAGTCCTGGACGTATAAGGAATTTCATCTCGAGACCAATGCAGCGGCTTCTGCCTTAACGAACTTGGGTCTGAAAAAATCCGAGCATGTCGGTATTCTCATTCCCAACTCTCCCGATTTTCTTTTCTCCTGGTTTGGTTCTATGAAAGCAGGTTTTGTAGGGGTTACGATGAACACTCTATTAAAAGCTGAGGAATTGGAGTATATTATAAATGACTGTGATACAGAGGTTTTAATAACGACTCCTCAGTACAGAAAAATGTTAGAACCTTCCTGGAAATTTTTAACGAAAATTAAGCATCTTATTTTGACCGGAGACGAGGTGCCGAAAGAATATCCGAATGCTATATTATTAAAAGATATAATTGCTGATGGAGACAAGAACTTTTCAGCAGATATTAAAGCTGATGATCATGCTTCGATGATCTATACTTCCGGAACTACGGGTCACCCCAAGGGAGTTATTTTACGACACCGAAATATATTATATAATAGTTATATAGCTCCTCGTTATATAGACTTACAGAAGGAAGATACAGCTTTATGTATTATGCCTCTTTTTCATGTGAATGCCCAGATTGCTTCTATGATGGCTACTATGCAGGCGGGAGCTTCAGTGGTTCTCGAAGAGATGTTTAAACCGAGAAGTTTTATTCAAACCTTAAAGAAATACAAGTGTACAACATTCAGTGGTGTTCCTACTATTTACAACTATTTGAACGAAATGAAAGAAGCCGAAGGAGAAGACTTAAGTTTCTTAAAAGCCTGTATTTGCGGTGCTGCTCCTATGCCGGTGGATGTATTTCACAAGTTTGAAGAAAAATTTAATGCAAAAATAATAGAAGGTTATGGTCTTTCAGAAGGAACCTGTGTTTCTTCTCTGAATCCTATCAATGGTGAAAGAAAAATTGGTTCTATCGGACTTCCGATTGATGGGCAGGAGATGGCCATCTGGGACTTGAGTGATAAACCTTTACCCGATGGAGAAGTCGGTGAGATTATGATAAAAGGCCCGAATATGATGGTTGGCTATTATAAGAAGGAAGAAGATAATCAGAAGACTTTTGTAAATGGCTGGATGAGAACCGGAGACCTCGGTTACAGGGACAAGGATGGTTATTACTTTATCGTAGGTCGTAAGAAAGAAATGATTATCTGCGGAGGAGAGAATATCTATCCGAAGGAAATCGAAGAAGTTCTGTATAAGCACGATGCCATTTCAGAGTGTGCAATAGTCGGGATTCCGGATAAGAAATATGGCGAAGTAGTTGGTGCATTTATCCTGCCGAAAAGCGGTTCGAGTTTAAATGAAAGAGATGTTAAAGCATATCTCAGACCGAAGGTTGCCGGATACAAATTCCCCAAAGTAATTGAAATTGTAAATGAATTTCCGAAAACAGCTACCGGTAAGATTCAGAAGAATAAGATAGTCGAAGACTATGTTGGTAATTTAAAAGTCTTATCCAGAGTCGATGGAAATTTGAAAATTCCGTATAAATGGGTTTATGGAAAAGCCCTTGCAAAGTTTTATAATGGCCTGAAGGAAGAAGGGAAGATCTATGGAATTATCTGCCCGAAATGTAAGAAGGTACAGTGTCCCCCTAAAGCTTTTTGTGGAGTCTGTTATGTGGAATGCACTGAATACCTTGAGCTTCCCAACATAGGAACTCTGGAAACCTTTACAACCGTGCACATGGAATTTCCGGGGCAGCCCAAAAAACCTCCTTATACCTACGGTTACATTAAAATAGATGGATCGAATACCCATATTTATCATCTCGTGGATGAGATCCCGGAAGAAAAGATAGAAATCGGTCTTAGGCTTGAACCTGTATGGGAAGAGAAGGAAAATAGAAAAGGAACTCTTTATGATATTAAGTATTTTCGACCGGCTAAATCTTAGGAGAAGAACATGTATATAAAAGGTAAGTCGTTTGAAGAAATTCAAATAGGAGAAGAAGCTTCTTTTGCAAAGACGATAACCGAAACAGATGTATATTTATATGCAGGTATCAGCGGGGACTTTAACCCTTTGCATGTAAACGAAGAATATGCAAAAACAACTGAATTTGGGACAAGGATTGCTCATGGTGGCTTAGCTGCATCTTTACTGGCAAATATTCTGGGTATGAAGTTACCAGGACTCGGAACGGTAGCCCTTGAAGTAACACAAAAATTTAGAAAGCCGGTCTATTTCGGAGATACAGTAACTGTAAGTGCCAGAGTAGCTAAGAAAAATGAAAGAATGAAGACTGTAGAAATGAATTTAGTCTGGAAAAATCAGAAAGGGGAAGTTGTAAGCAAGGGTTCCTGTGTTGTTTTACCCCCTTCAAAGGATAACTAATGGATTTTACATTACCGGAAGAAGTATTAGATTATAGAGATATGATTAAAGCCTTCGGAATAAAGCACGTGCGTCCGAGTGCTGAAGAACGTGATTTACACGGAACCTGGGACCCGCAGCTCTGGAGGAAAATGGGGGAAGTGGGTCTTTTGGGGCTTTCGATTCCGGTGGAATACGGAGGGCAGGGAGCCAGTTGTTTAATGACAACGGTTGCTCATGAAGCATTCGGTGAAGGCTCTCTGGATGGAGGACTTACCCTTGCTCTCGGAGCCCATGCGATTATAGGGAGTATGCCGATTGTACTTTGTGGAACAGAAGAGCAAAAAAAACGTTATCTTCCCAAAATTGCAACCGGTGAATATACTTCAGGTCTCGGTCTTACAGAACCCGGTTCGGGTTCGGATGCAGCCGGAAGTATGGAAACCCGTGCGATAAAAAAAGGGGATCGATATATATTAAATGGTTCTAAAATGTTTATCACGAATGGTCCGATAGGAGATGTCTTCATTGTAATGGCTGTGACTGACAAATCTAAAGGTGCCATGGGAATTTCTGTATTTATTGTAGAGAAAAACTTTAAAGGTTTTAAGGTCGGGAAAAAACTGGAGAAGATGGGAATGCGAACCAGTCTTACGAGTGAGCTTATCTTTGAAGATATGGAGGTTCCCGAAGAAAATCGGATCGAAAAGGAAAATTCGGGTTTTGCGAGAGTGGGAAGAGCTACCCTTGAGTGGGAAAGAACTGTATTGGTTGCGGCTTCTATAGGCTCGATGCAGGCTATGCTGGACGATGGAGTCCGTCATGCAAAGCAGAGACAACAATTTGGTGAACCGATTATACGCTTTCAGGCTATACAGGATAAAATTGCAAGAGCTCGCATGAAACTCGATGCAGCAAGACTTTTAATTTATAAGAGTGCTGCAAAAAAAGATAAAGGACAGGCAGCACCAATTGAGTCATCGATTGCAAAGGTTTATGCCACTGAATCGGCTAATGAGGTCGCGTATGATATGGGTCAGGTTTTTGGTGGATATTGTTTTATTCATGAATATCCTGTAGAAAGGGCTTACAGGGACGCAAGACTCGGTACTCTGGGGGGAGGAACCTCAGAAGTAATGCGGTCTATTATTGCAGCGAACACTTGAGGAAATTATGGATTTTGATTTTACAGAAGAAGAACAGGAATTTGCAGATGGCTTTCGTCATTTTTGCACAAGAGAAATTTCTCCGTATTCGGAAAGTTATGAAGAAGCCGGAGAGATACCTAAAACTCAATTTCAGAAATTAGCGAATCTGGGTTTTTTAGGTTTGCTACATGAAAAGAAATACGGTGGATCTGAGCTGGGTTATATGAAAACTATGATAGTCCAGGAAATCCTTGCTGAAGCCTGTGGTTCAACTTTTTTTTCAGTAGGAGCTTCTGCCGGTTTATTTGGTTTGCCCATATCTGAGTTTGGAACAGAAGCGCAAAAAGGAAAGTATCTACCCGGTATTATAGAAGGTTCTAAAATAGGTTGTCTTGCGGTAACCGAACCGGATGCAGGTTCGGATGTAATGGGGATAAAGACTATAGCAAGAAAGAAAAATGGAAAATATTATTTAAGCGGTCAAAAAACCTATATTACTAATGCGCCAAATTCTGATTATGCAGTTGTTCTTGCAAAATTAGAAGATGATGGGAAAAAAATAGGTCCTACAACCTTTATTGTTAACACAAATGCAAAAGGCGTCAGCAAAGGAAAGCCTATGAAGAAACTTGGTTTAAAGGCATCTCCTACCGGTGAACTTTTTTTTGATGAATTGGAACTCTCCGAAGATGATATTTTGGGAAAAAAGGGCAGGGGTTTTAAGATTATTATGGATGCTTTCAATAGGGAGCGCCTTTCTCTAGGAGCCTATTCGGTGGGAGTTATGGCTGCCTGCATTGCTGAGTCCAGGAAGTTTTCGAGAACAAGAAAAACGTTTGGAAGACCGATTTATAAGCACCAATCCGTAGCTTACATGCTGGCAGACATGAGGGTGAAATATGAAGCTTCCCGAAACCTACTCTATGAAACAGCATGGATGATGGATAAATTTGGAGGAGAAAAATCTAAAGACAGGTTAATACACAATGGTTTCCCGGTAGATTTAACTGCGAAGACAGCCACATTTAAACTATTATCTTCTACTTTAGCCAGGGAAGTATGTAATCTCGCTGTGCAATTGCATGGTGGAGCCGGTTATATGGAAGAGTATAAAGTAGCCAGATTGTATAGAGATATAAAGATTGCTGAGATTGGAGGAGGAACTTCCGAGATACAAAAACAAATCATCGCTCATTCGGAAGCCAAGAGAATAAAGGTTTAGAGAAGTTATATGGATGAAAAGATTTATTATCTTTTAGAAAGAACGGCAGATAGGTTTCCGAACAAAGAAGCTTTTTTAAAGCGGCAAGAAAAAGAGTTTAAGGGAAGAACCTTTCGAGAATTAAAAACAGCAACAGATGAGTTGATTGCCGGTTTCATTGCAGAAGGAATAGGAATTGGTGAAAAGATAATATTCTTTTGTGACTCCAGTACTAATTGGCTTCTGGTTGATTTTTCGATTATTTGTTCCGGAGCAGTAAGTGTTCCTCGCGGAACAGATGTCACCAGAGACGATATAGTATATATTATTAATCATTCGGAAAGCAAGATTGCTATTGTGCAAAAAGAAAAAGATAGACAAAGGCTCCTGTCTTTTCAAAAAGAGACCCCTGATTTAAAGAAAATCTTTATATTAGAGAATGAAGATGGAACTCTCGCAAAAGGAATGGGAACTATTTCCGAACTGATAGAAAAAGGAAGTTTCGCTTTAAAAGCAGAGCCGGAATTAGTTCAGAAGCGACTTGAAACAACTAAAGCAACTGACTTAGCTACACTCATCTATACCAGCGGAACCACCGGTGCTCCCAAGGGAGTAATGCTGAATCAGGAAGGTTGGATCATCGGAATAACAAAGGTGATAGAACGTACGGGTTTAAGTTCGGAAGATACGGGTATGAGTCTTTTACCGCCCTGGCATGCTTTTGAAAGAGCGATTGAATATGCAGTAATAATGTTGGGAATAAGTCTTGTTATTACTGACTCTAAGAACCTGAAAGAAGATCTGGCTTTATTTCGTCCTACATTGTTTCCTTCTGTTCCGAGAATCTGGGAAGCCTTATATAATGGAATCATGGCAAAAGTCAAAAGAGAGTCTTCTACTAAGCAAGCAATATTTAACTTTGCCTTGCATATAGGAGAACTCTGGGCGAAAGAAAAAGCTCGTTTTTTTGGCTATGAATATAGTATTGTACAGCCATCTGTATCGAGTCGAATGAACAAAAAAATAAGTTCGGGTCTAAAATTAATTTTTTTATTACCTTTAAAGGGAATATCAAATATAGTTTTTAAACCCATACATAAGGCTTTGGGAGGAAGATTACGCATTTCGGTGTCTGCCGGGAGTGCCTTGCCGGGTGTTGTAGATAGATTTTTAACAGCATTAGGACTTACTGTATTAGAAGGTTATGGAATGACGGAAACCTCGGCGGTAATTTCTATACGAAATGCAGCAAGTCCGACACCGGGTACTCTGGGGACGGTTTTAAGCGGGTATGAAATAAAACTGAAGAACGAGATAGGTGAGGATATCACAGAGAAGATAGGGAGTATGGGAACTCTCTGGGTAAAAAGCAAACAGATTTTGATGGGCTATTTCAAAAGACCGGACTTGAATGAAACCTGTTTTGATAAAGATGGATATTTTTGCACGGGAGATCTAATTTCACTGAATTGGAAAAAGGAACTACAATTTTCCGGTAGATCCAAGGACACATTAGTCCTGGCAGGAGGAGAAAATGTGGAGCCCTTGCCAATAGAAGACAAATTATTGGAGTCAGAATATATCGATCAGGTAATGGTTCTAGGAAATGAAAAAAAGACCTTGAGTGTGATTATCGTTCCGAACTATGAGAGGGTGATGGAAAAGGTTACCACAGTCGGAAACAATTACACAAGCTGGAATGATAATGTAGAATTGAGAAAGTTATTTAAAACTATTATAAGCGAGCAAATCAGCCATAAGAATGGATTCAAATCTTTTGAACATATACCGGGAAATTGTTTTTATATTTCACCGAGGAATTTTGATCTGGATACAGAAATGACCCGTACTTTAAAGATGAAACGTAATGTGATACTGGAGAGTTTTAAAAAAGAAGTAGAGCAGATATACTAAAATTTTCATGTAAACTGTAAAAAAAAGTAAAAAATGATTGTATATTTTTTCTGCTTTAGTAGACCCTTTACTTTTTAAGGAGTAAGGAGGGAATTGTGGAAGAAGTAAAAAACACAGAGCCTGTAAAACCGGAAGACAAAGAACTTGAAAAGCACATGGATTCTTTGGTGCAGGTCGCTCAGAGTCTTCTAAATGTTCGACACGAGATCGATGAAGAAGGAACAGTCGAAAGTATTAAGAAGGGTATCGATTTTAAAGGCGGGAACCTCTGGTCTTTAATTTTTGCAATTTTTATTGCTTCAGTGGGTTTAAACACGAATTCACCTGCTGTCATTATTGGAGCCATGTTAATCTCTCCTTTAATGGGTCCTATTATGGGTGCAGGTCTCGCGGTTGGAATTTATGATTTTCCTTTATTAAAAAAATCTTTAAGAAATCTAAGCGTTGCGGCTGTTGCGAGTATCATTACTTCAGCCATTTACTTTGCCATAACTCCTTTAACAGAAGTGCAATCCGAACTTCTGGCCCGAACCAAGCCCACTATCTATGATGTGATTATCGCTATATTTGGTGGAGCTGCCGGGATTATGGCCGGTGCCAGAAAAGACAAGACAAATGCAATTCCCGGTGTAGCTATTGCTACTGCTTTAATGCCTCCGCTTTGTACAGCGGGTTTTGGTATAGCTACCGGACGCTGGACATTTTTTCTGGGTGCCTTTTACTTATTCTTTATCAACACACTTTTTATTGCGATTTCTACTGTCATATTTGTTCGCCTATTAAATTTTCGTCGAGTTACCTTTGTGGACATGCAGACACAGAAAAAAGTCAGGTTATATATTATTATTTTTGCGATTATAACCATAATACCCAGTATCTATATGGCCTGGACGGTTGTGACGGAGGCTATCTTTAAAGCCAGGGCAAACCGTTATGTGACAGAGAATTTTACCTTTCCGAACAGCAAGGTTTTAAACCATGACTTGAAGTTTTCTGCCCGGGGTTCGACTATTGAAATATCGGTAATCGGTCAACCCTTATCAGATGAGATAATCAACCTCTTAGAAGGTAAGCTGGATATTTATGGTCTGGAGAACGTTCGTTTAAAAGTAAACCAGTCCAGACAAACGGTTTTACCACAAAAAACCGAGGATAAGGGAATCAGCAAAGATTTCCTAACAAATCTATATAAGAATAATGAAGAATTGATAAAAAGTAAGGATGATAGGATTAAAATATTAGAAAATGAATTACTGAGTTTTAAGAATAAACAAAGACTCTTACCTTCTATAACCAAGGAAATATCTTTTCTATTTCCGAAAGTAGAATCCTTTTCCTTTGGTGATTTACTATTTTCCAAAACAGAAGATTTTAGTAGCGTGAAGGAACCAACAGTACTTGTAAAATGGAAGAAAAAACCTTCTGATTCAGAAATTAAAACCATGATTTTATATTTAAAATCAAGACTGGAAATAGAAAACCTGAAAGAAGTGAGCCAGTGGTAAAGAAAATCGAAGGCGAGAAAGCTAATACTCGCCTTTTACAAAGTTCTATTTAGAAAATGAATATCCAAATTTTGCGTTTGCTGTTGGAATCGGTGGATAAAGGTAAGAACTTAAGCTTACAGTTCCGGAACTAATACCTGTGTATCCGGCTCTTCCGGCAGAAGTATTGTATCCGGGAATTCCTACAATAAGTTCTCTTTTATTATCCCCGTTATAGTCGACTAAGATTCCTGAGCTACCTAATTGTTCGGAAGCCTGTCCGTCTATACTCATATAGGCAGTACTACTTAAACCTGCTGTACCACTTGAAAGAAAAATTTGGATTCTTCCATTTCCGCCTGAAGAGAAAGGTTGTCCGAAGGCCATGTCATCATAGCCGTCTCCGTTGACATCTCCTGAAGTTACAAAGCTGGCTGTTTCTCCCGAATAATTACCGCCTATAATTGTAATTGAGGTAGGAGAACTTAAGCCTGAAGCAGAACCATTAAAAATTTTAACGCTTGGATACAGGTTATTATCTTCATTTCCGCTAATAGCCAGGTCGGGATACCCGTCTCCATTATAGTCTCCGCTACTCAAAGAAGTTCCTGCTTTGTCAAAACCGGATGATGATGTGGAAGTATAGGTGAAACTTACCGTGCCTGACAAACCTGAGGCCGAACCATTATAAACATTGACAAATCCATTAGCTGTTCCGGGAGATGAAATGGCAAGATCGGTATATCCATCCTGGTTAAAGTCGGCTGCTTGAAGGCTCTTTCCTAAATTATCACTGGTAGCAGCTCCCGTATAAGAAGTGGAAGCATTCGAAGATGTAGTGTAGCTACTAAAACTTCCGGTACTGGAATAATAAATAAAGGTTCCACCGGATGTAGAATAACTTGGATTTCCACTGGCAATGTCAACGTAGCCATCACCATTGAAGTCAGCAAGGGCAATACTGCTTCCCATTGAGGAAGTAGTAGCACCGGTAATTTTATGAAAATAGGTACTATTATTTGAGTTTGTAATCCCTGCTGTACCAGTTGAAGTGAAAATATAAATACTTCCATTGGAATCACTGGGTGAACCAACTACCAGATCAGCGTAACCGTCTCCGTTCATATCTTCTATGGCCAGGGAAGTTCCAAAATCGGTTACTGTACCGGTAATGGTAAAAGGAGTCGTATTCAAACTGCTTCCATTGGAATGATAAATATGAACATATCCATTATTACCGGCAAAAGGTTCGGAAATAGCGAAGTCGGGGTATCCATCTCCATTAATATCTCTATTTTTTCCTTTGAAAACTGTTATCGTATTTGTAAGACTGTTTCCTTTATGTCGAAGGCTAAGTGTATGCTTAGAATCATCTTTCCAGCGATTTATACCTACCGGCAAAGAAAATTTCCAGGTAGTACCGCTTGTTGTAACACTCTGATAGCTTCCTCCATCGATAGAAATTTCTACACTTTCGGCAGCTACTTGTGTTCCTAAAAGAAATGTGGTTTCTACTCTACCATTGTTATAGATGTTTGTAAAACCGGGAGCCGTCGTAATATTCGATAAAGCTAAACTAATTCCTTCCTCCATTTCACCGGCTGAGTTTTTGGTAAACAATAAAACAGAGTCGGCTCCGACCGGAGGACTCGCAGAAGAAGGAATGGAATAGCTTATATCTGAGCCGGTTTTGGCAACGGCAGCAAAAATTCCGAGACGAAAACCATTCTGTCCGAAGTAAATAACATAATGACTGAGATCGGATTCATCTAAGGCTTTTTTTATATACAGACCGGTTTTTTTCCCTGTAGAATCTGTTATAAAACTTAAACCCTCTGCTTTGTGAATAGGTGTTGATGTGGCTGTAAGAGTATTATCAGAAGAGGTAATGTTTATATCTAAGACAGTAGCAGTGAAGGAAGAAGAATTTATACTGAGATTTAATTTTGATGGATCTTCTTTGACACCTTCCATTTGCGAGCTTGAGGTAATTGCAGAAAGATCAAAGGTGATTTCCCCTAATATTTCTCCGTCTTTAATTACGAGATAAACCGTTTTTCCTCCTATTTCCACGGGAAGACTGTATTCTCCGTTCAGATCGGAAGTCGCAATAATATTAATATCGATTAGTTTTTTTACTGCCGGTACCGGGTTTTCCCCGTTATTATTATAAGAATAGGCTAAGAGATAAGAAGTTCCCTGAGGAATCGAAGAGTTTCTACCAAGAATGTATTTATAATCTCCGTTTGTCTTTTTAAAATCGGCGAGTTGGGAAATTTTTTCTGTTTCTGATTTACCCCAGTACAGTCTGTAGCCTGTTATATCTGTTTCAGAGCTAGCTTTTAATAGTTGTATATAGCCGGAAATTTTTCCTTTTACGCCATCTGCATCCTGAAAATGTATTCCGCTCGGGGAAAGCGTTGGTGTGCCATTGCTTCCGGTCGCCCTGAGACTTAAAGCGGTCGATACAGCGCCGGAAGAAGGACTGGATTGCAGACTAATAACCCAATTCTGGGCCGCAGTGCCGGAAGAATTATTCATTTTACACTTAACTGTAAACCTTGGATTCGTGGATTTAGACTGAAGTGAAGCAAAAACACGGTTTAAAGAATCTGTTTTTGATGAATTTCGAGATATTTTACAACCTAAAAAAGTTAAAGTAAGTAGTATGGATAGGAGTAGTTTATATTTCATATTTTATCCTCTAGGAATATAACAAGTAAATTTAGAATTTTTCTAAAATTAGCTCAATAGGAAGAATTTTTTTTAAAAAAAAGTGGTAGAGCGTATAATAATTTATTGACATTCTTATTTTTCACTATAGGATTCGTAAGCCGTTGAACTTTTGTAGTTAAGTGAAGTAAAGAGGGGAGGCTATTACAGGAACTGGTGGTGGTTTTTTTGGAGGATAAGGGGGAATGCAAGTAATTATGTCTCATAAAACTCTTGTTTATGTCACATAATGAAAAATGAAAAAGTAATGAAAAATATTGGAAAGTTTGCTTTACAAAAATTACTAGCTAGTTATCGTAAAATCCTATAGATAGCTTTAGTGCTTTATTATAAAAATAGGGATAAAAACTACAGAGGGTGCAAGATTATATGTCATACAGTGAGATGAGAAAACCGGTGAAAGAAGTAAGCGGAACAATTACAAAAGCCATACATGAGAATAAACCTATATCGGTGAAAACCTATTATTTATCCGATGCCAGTGAAGATTCTTTGCGTAAAATTATATCTTCCATCTTAGAAAAGTATGAAAGAAAAGATCTCATGGAGATCTGCTACAATTCGGTAAAGGCGATGGTCGTACACGCCACTTTTGCCAATCTAAAACGAGCTTTGTTTATGGAGATGGGGCTTGACATTTTCAATCAAACCGATTACGAGAAAGGGCTGGACTTTTTAGAAAAACTGGATGGTAGCAATAATTTTGAAAAATATCGAGAAACTTTTAAAAAACATAATCTCTCTGTTAAGACAACCTTTGACTTTAGTCCCGAATTACTCAGTGTTTTTGTAAAAAATAATTTTATCTTACTTCCCGAAGAAGAATATCGACTCAGAGAGAAGCTGCAATCAGCAAAGAGCCTGCCAAATCTGACTCAATCTATTCTTGAACCCGGCACAGCTTCCAATGAAGTTGCTGAAAGCTTACCCGATAACGTGGTTTCCTTAAATGAATACCGGATTGGAAAACAAATTTTCAGTCTGATCTCTGATAGAGAGAATAATGAGACTGTAATTCGCTTAGAAATTCCCCTGAATGATCGTAAAAAATTCAGCAATGAACTTTTCCAGGTTCAGATGGATAATCTGTTTCAGGAATATAAAGCCCAATTCGAGAAGGAATTCAGAACTCGACTCGAATCTGTGGATGCCAAAACCTCAAACCTTCTAAGTGAATTTGAGGAAAAGACAGAGCTTTCCAGGCAAGAAACACGTGATATACTCAATAAAATCCAAAAGCTCGGCAATAATTTGTATGAAGAACAGGAAGCTTTAATTGCCAGTTATGGAGAGAGTGTTTATAAGGATGTTCAGGATAAGCTATTACGGATAAAACTGGACACCGATAAAGCCATTCACCGTATAAAAGAAGCCGGTGAGACTCTTTTTGAAGAGAACAAAAAGCAGATCGATGAGTTCAATGATAAGCTTGATGAAAAAATCTCCGAGCAAACCTCTGCATTTTTAGATAAACATAAGAAAAAAATCGATGAGTTTAATACCGCACTGGATAGACGCATTGCCAATCAATCTTCTATTCTACAGGGGCAAACGAATTTATATCTGGATCAGATGAAGAAGTCCAATATGGATTTCATTGAAGCCAGCCGTAAAGAATTCAGCAAATCTAAAACTGAGTTTCATAAAATTAAAGAGGGAATTGAAGACGAGCTGAAACGTGCACTTGTGATGAAACAGAACCTTTTCAACGAGATGCACATGGAAAAGGATTCCTTAAAGAACTCTATGTATGCCCTGGCTGAGAAAGTTCGCAAAATGGAAAAGTTCCATGCGAATATGGACAAGGTCGAAGAAATGGTTCGTCGTTCCGAAAGTTCTTATTTAAATATATCTTCTAAATTAGAGAAGCTTAAAATACGGGAAGAAGATGTTAACTCTTATCTGCGTAATGCAGATCTCGTTTTAGCCGCTAAAAAGAATTCTGAAATGGAATTAAAGATGATCGATGCACAAAAAGCAAAGATTCTCGGACTTCAGAATGAACTTGAAAAAACCAATCAGGCCTGCCATATAGTCAACCGTAAAGCAGAAAAGCTAAATGAGAAAATGGCTTTCATTGATATTATTGATAAAAAATTTGGTGAAATTGAAAAATTTCAAGATACTCTGAATCAAAAGTTAAACGATATTTCAGAAATGGGTAAGAAGGTGAGTTTCATGGCGAATAACCTGAATATACAGGGAAAACGCACTATGGAATTGAATGCAAGGTTAAACAACATTTCACGTGACTTTGATCTTCTGGATAGAAAGGGAGATGATATTAACCAGGCTCTCTCACTTCTTGATACCAAATTAGCAGAAATTAACGCTAAGAGTGTAGATATGAAGATGATGGAATCCAAATTCAATAAAATAGAATTGATGATAAATGACCTCTCTATCCGCCATAAGCAGATTGCAACTATGGAAAAACGCCTCGAGGATATGAAAGAGGGTATGCAGGATTTAATGAATGAGGCAGATGATAAATATACCAAATTTAGTTCTATGATGGAAGAAGTTGATTTTCTTACATCGAGTCATAATAAATCCCGTAAAAAACGTAAAACAGGAAGCAATCAAAAGTATAATAATGTAATGAGCGAATTCAAAGATAAGGTCATGTATCTCTACACCAGGGATAATCTGGATCCTGAAGAGATTTCTAAGAAGTTAGGAGTTGAGTTGGAGATAGTTCATACAATTTTAATGAAAAATATTTAATAAAGATTAATTGTTTAAGCTGAAAGCTAAAAGTTTTTTCACCTTCCTTCTAATTTCTACTATCCTGGTTTTCTCTCCTGAAGGAAAAAGCCAGGATGAGTGGATTGCTCTATCCGGTGGTTATAAATACCAGCTAAAGAAAATCAAGAAAGATAAAGAGTTAAGAAGACTTTACGTATACCCGGCAAAGAAAAAGAAAAAATCCTCTCTGGCCTTTTCTTATCGTCATAAAAAACTGTCTTATACCTGTATTGAATATAGACCGGAAGAAAAAAAGAAATATATCTATACTTTTAAAAAATTTAAAAAAGCTTATGTTTATCTTTTACCTTCGATACCCGGTCTTGTGGGAAAATCTGTGAAGTTCCATGCGATTTTATTTTCAAAGGAACTCAAACCACTTTCTATCAGTAATCTTAACGAAAACCGAGAACCTGCTCTGGACAAACAGGGTGTCTATCGCTACATATACACCTATATTAATAATAAACTTACTTTTAAGAAGGCTTTAGATATAAATAAAGAAGAAATTTCTCCCTCTATATTCCCGGAAATAGATACAACCTTATTACCTGCTTTTGTTTCTTCCGGAGAAGCAACTGTGTTACCGGAAGACATTAATTCGAGGCTAAAGTATAAAAGGAAAGGTAAGCTTCTTCTTGAAAAAATGGTATTCAATGAAGATAACAGTATCCGATATAGAGAAACATTTTCCTATGATAAGATGGGTAATCTTAAATTATCAAAACTTTATAAAAATGGAATATTATATAGTTATAAGATATATCTATACACTCGTTCGGGCAAGCTCGTGAAAATTGTGAATTACGATTCCACCCGTAGAATTGCCGGAGATGAAAACGGCATACCCGTATTGCATATTCATTACGATAAAAAAGGTCGAAAAAAAATGGAGTATTATACGGACTTTAAAAATAAACCTGTGTATAACTATGAAGGTTATCGTAAAATTCTCTATTCTTATAAAGGAAACCAGGAAGCAGTTCTTTATTATGGATTTTCAAAGAAGCCGCAGAAATCAATACTTTATGAAGAGGGAAAAGTTATAAGAAAAGATTACTATGATAGAGCGGGAAAGTTAATGGATAGAAAAAACTATCACTATATTTTAGTTAAGCGTAATAAATGGATACGGCTTTCTCTGGATTTATTCTATCGTCCCGTTCCCTTTTCTTATTTTTCTCCGGATCGTTTGTAGGTTTCTTGACTGAAATAAAAGTTTTGTGTAGTCTTTAGCAGCGTTTTTGTATAGTTGTTCCGGGTTTCCGCTTTCGATGATTTCGCCTTCTTTCATTACAAAGATATAGTCACAGAGATAGGAAACAAGCTCTATGTCGTGAGAAATAAAAAGAATGGAAAGTTTTTTTTCTCGATTTAAGTTCCGTATGATTTCTACAACCTCCTGTTGAATTACCGTATCCAGGGCACTGACCGGTTCATCCATTAGTAAAATTTCAGGTTCACAGAGTAGAGCTCGGATAATAGCCAGTCTTTGGAGTTCTCCGCCGGAAAATTTCTTGATATTCTGTTTTAAGATATTGGTTTCAAGAGAGAATTCTTTTAGCAAAGACTGAATTTTTTCCAGACGGGCTTCGGGGTTTAATTTGAAATTTATAATAAGAGGTTCTTCTAAAGCTTCCTGTAAATTCCAGTTCGGATTAAAATAAACAAAAGGATCTTGAAAAATTGGCTGAATCAGTCTTCTTTGAATTCTCTCCGGTTTTTGTCCTTTTATAAAAATATTACCTTTTAGACTTGCCTGCCTCGCTAAGGGGAGAGAAAGAATGGCTTTAAAGAGAGTGCTCTTGCCCGAACCGGAACCTCCTATCAGACCGAAAATTTTCTCTTCTTCTAAATGGAAAGAAACCTGTTTTAGAATGGGTTTCTTGTCTATTTCTAAACTTAGATTTTGTACTTCTATGAGATTCATTTTTCAGGGGTATATTTCAAGTTCAATGCCGGTTTGAGATTGAATTTGATTGGCTACCTCATTTAGAACGTCTTTTTCTACTGCTTTCAGGTTTTTCTCTTTGGTTCTGCGGGCTAAAGTGTATAGTTGCATTGTTTTTATCTGAGCCCCTTTTTCTTGTAAGTTTTGCAAGCAGGAAATCATGGATTCAGTAGAAAAGGATAACTTTCCTGAGTCTGAATACAGTATTGTTTGTAGATAGATCGGTGTTAATTTGGAGAAGGATAGAATATTTTCTAAAATAGTTGAAAAGGAAATGGAGCTATCAGCAATTTTTAAAAACTCTTGTTTGGTACCGGCATCCAGTTTTATCCAGGGACCTCCTCCTTCCTGAGTAAATTTTAATAATTGTTCCTTCACTGTTTTTCTGTGAAGTAAGCTGGCGTTTGTAATTACTATTGGTTTTATGAATATTCCTTTAGTCTTATATTCTTTTATGATTTTAAGGACTAAATCTGTAACTTCTACAAAAAACTTGCTGCTTGTCGGCTCTCCATCTCCACTCAGGGAAATGTCCTTTAGAACTCGGAATTTTTCAGGGGTATCTCGAAACCTGGGGTGGGAGAAGATCGTTTCATCCAAAGTTTTCTCAATCAATGCCCTAAGTTCTTCTTCTAATATAAAAAGCTGAATATCTTTGGAATTGCTTAAATACGTTGTTCTGTCGACCTGACAATAAACACAGTCAAAGTTACATTCCTTTCTTAAGGAAAGATTTATGCCTATTGATAGACCGGCAGAACGTCGGGAAATAACCGGGTAGGTATATAAATTCTTATCGAATTCTCTTTCATGTCTCTGGAATACAGTATCTTTCATGTTTATTGAATCTTTTCGTTTAAACGGTTTCGAATTTTTTCAAGATGAACCGTACTTTTACTCAGTTCATCTGCTTTATTACTGAGTAGAGAGCCTGTTTTATTCAAATTTAATATAGCTAAATGAACAAAACTCTGACTTTTCTCTTGAGATTTCATTGAATTACGAATTTGTGCTGAGAGTTCCTGTCCCTTGTTTGCATTGAGCTGGGTAGTTTCTACCTGTTCCATCTGTTTATTAATTCTTTCGGAAAGTTCTTTTACATCAATAATGATGTCTTTGATGCCTGAAATGATTTCTCCAATAGAATCTACAGAGAGCTTTATCTTTTCCGTACCATTCTCTATTGAAAGCTTCATTTCATTAACAAGGGCTTCAATTTGTCTTGCATTGTTTCCTGCGTGACCGGCTAATTTTCCGATTTCTTCAGCTACAACTGCAAAACCCTGGCCATCGTCACCAGCCCTCGCTGCTTCTATAGCTGCATTAAGGGCCAACAGATTGGTTTGCTTGGCAATGCTGTATATCACACTGATGATTTTACTTACCTTTTGAGAGGAGGAACGTATATTTTCAATTTCGGAAACAGTATTGGCGAGTTCTTTTTCTCCTATTTCTGCTTTGGAAAGACTCGAGGTACCTTTCATAGAAACCTGGGCGCTGATTTTTTCAATGTGCTGTGTGTCTTCCGTCAGGATGTCCATAGCTTTTTTGGAATTTTCACTTAAAACATCCTGATCTTCAATCATAGAAGCCATTTCTTTTAAGCTATGATTTCCTTCCGAAAAGGCCTGTTTTACTTCTTCTGTGATAGATTTTTGCTTATTACTGATATCATGATTGGACTGAACGATTGTTTCTAACTGAGAGTAAATTGTGTTTAATTCATCTATAGCTATTTTACTTTCTTCTAATATTTCTTTTACATGCTTTTCTTGCTGCTTTGCATTTTTTTCGGATTCATTTAAGTTTTCTAAAATACTTCGGACAAAATAGGTTCCTATAGAGGAAGCAATGGTCATGGCAGTTAAGAAAAGAGTGCAGACAATGATTGTGGGAGCATTAATCGGATTCGGACCGATAGTTCCCCCGGCAAGAAGAAGGGTGATTGAAGAAATTAAAAATAAAAAAGTTACAATGCTACCGGAAAAAATAGTAAAGCGGGTAGAAAATCGTAAGGTTGCAGATACGATAAGGAGGTAGTATACACCGAGGAGGGTGGTGTTATTGGTACCTCTGGACATGTACTCCGGTGTTTTCACCGCGAGATAGCCGAAAATAACAAAGGAATAACCGATGGTTTCTATTAGCATCCCTATGTATTTCACATAGGGTCTGTATTTTCTCAGGCTTAGAATTATAATTGAAAAGATGGGAGATACAGCATATATAGCAACACCGGTAATAAAGAAATGAATGATTTCATAAACATCCTGTTTAATGCTGTAGCCAATGAAACTTCCTGCGGCAAAAACAAAAGTTAAAAAGAAGCGAACAAATACAGAAGCCCTTTCACCACGTATCTCAAGTTCTAATTTATTATTAACGGAACTATCCATCTATCTCAATTTATATCGACCATTTTTTATTAAAAGAAAAGATTCTTTGTTTTTGAGTTTGAGAGCAAAAAAAAGAAAAAAAATTCCTCTAATCTGTATCCGTTCAAAAAAGTCGGGAGTTTTTCTTTAAACGTAAGCGAACAAGCACTTGTTTGGCTACTTCCCTGAAAAAATGAGCGGATATAATACTCTAAAGGCAAGTTTAATCATCAGCCTCTTCCGCTCCGTCCCAATTTGAAGGTGGAGGAGTTTTTAAATATAACTGGCTCTTCTTTTTATACAGTTGTGAAGCTTTATCTTCCGGAAAGTTTTCCAGAACTTTTTCAAACAACTCCAGAGATTTTCCGAAGTTTCTTTTTAAATATTCTTCAAGTCCTTCCTCATAAAAGGCTCGAGTTTTTTCCAACTTTACCACTTTCGTCAAATCAGAACTGTCCAAAATTTCATAGATTGATACTGTGGATTCCTTTCCTTTCACCTTCACTCTTCCGATTCTTCTATAGTGGTATTTATCCGGCCTTTTTATTTTTTTAAAACTAAGCTCACTCACAAGTATCGTAGAAGAATAAAACTTGGTGAGTCCCTCCATTCTGGAAGCAAGGTTTACTGCATCTGAAATTACAGTTCCATCCATCCGTTCATCATCACCTATAGTTCCGAGCATTAAAGTTCCTGTATGGATTCCTATACCAATTCTTATTTCCGGAAAGTTTTTCTCCTTTCTTACATAATTAAGTTCTTTTAGAGCTACGAGCATTGCCAATGCAGAATCCAGGGCATCTTCTACATTTTCCGGGAAAAGTGCCATAATAGCATCACCAATATACTTATCAATAAAGCCTCTATTTTTTCTAATAGCAGGACTCATCTTTTTTAAATAAGAGTTTATGAATCCAAAATTATCTCTGGGACTCAAATGCTCTGAGAGTTTTGTGAAGGAACGAATATCAGAAAAAAGAATCGTCATTTCCTTCTGAACCTGTACACCAAGGTAGACATCTAAAATGCTTCTTTTACCTAATTGGTTTAGGAATTCTATCGGAACAAAACGACTATAAGCAAGGTTTGTTTGCTTTAAATTTTCGGATAGTTCTTCTACATCAGAAAATGCCCTGGAAAATTTTATAGATAACAAATATGATTGAATGAATATGAATACAAAGAGTCCGAAAGGTAAATAATATCGAGTTTGTAATAAATTTTGAGAATATAAAATATCATTCATACCGGTTCCTATGAGAGTAAAAATCCCTATAAATGATATTAAAGCTCCTTCTCTTTTTCGATAAATAGCAAGAAGAAAAGCTGAAATGATGTATATCGAATTTATTAAAAAAAATACTTCAAAGGGGATCAAAGAATGCGCGTATATTTTTGCAGGTGTTATAAGAGTAAGAATGGAAATAATTCCATGAAATAAGATGGATATATAAATTATGGTTTTATTAATATCTTTCGGATAAAGGCTTCTTGCAAAAACAAAAAATACAGGAACTGCAAGATAAATGGATAAATATTCTATCTTGTTCCCAAGTTCCCAGGGCATGGAAGGAAATTCATAATGTAGAAATCTTTCCCCTGTTACCATTAAACGAAATGCAATGCAAATGCAGAAAAATCCAAAGAAAAGGCTGGAGAAATCTTTTTTTCGTAATGAATACAGACCAAAATGGTATAAACCTATAATAGTTATACTCCCCAGTAAAAAAAGATCTGTAAATAAGCGATTCTGCCTGTAATCATGGACTTCCTGATAATTACCTAATCTTACGGTTTCCCATAATCCTCCCTTATAATGAGTAAAGTTAGCCACTTCAACTACCAATTCCATTTCTTTCGGTAGGTTTTTTAAACGACTAAAACCCGGGAGAAATTGGGGTTTTGATGTTTCTACTGAAGTTCCTACAAGTCCATTTTGACGAATTTTTTCTCCGTTTATCCAGAGATTATAAGATGTTCCCGTATCCGGAATATGTATAGCCAAATCATCTCTATCTATTGGCAGCTTAATCCGTAATCGATAACTCCCGTATCCGAATGCTTTATTCTCAGTTTTAATATTACTAATATATGCATTCCAAATATTTGGCACCTTAATTTGAATAGCTTCCAAATTTGTACTATCCGTTTTATTTGTATAAAGTAATACTTCACGAAAAAACTCCCATTCTCCATCCAAATTAAGCATTCCATTTTTCTCAAAACTCCAATCGCTTAGGTCCAAAACACCTTTTATGGCTAATGGAGATGGACGAAAAATTTTCTTATCCGTACAGGAAAAACTAAGGAATAAGGAAAAAAACATTAGAATTATAAGTTTATTTCTCATAATACCTGTTATCAAGACTCTACTCATATATAAATTAAATGAAATATTTATAGTAACATCTATCTCAATTTATATCGACCATTTTTTATTAAAAGAAAAGATTCTTTGTTTTGGAGTAGGAAAGCAAAAAAATACGAAAAAAAATCAATTTTCTCTCTTATCTTATAAAGTGAGAAGTAAAATCTTATAAGATTGGACGATGTTCTTTTCGGGATAGGGTAAAATTGACACCAGTGTTGAAAATTTTAAATGAAAACAGAAGGTAAATAAAATGAAAACTCTAATAACAAGCTTAATTTTCGGTCTTTTCCTCTCTCTCCCGCTTCTGGCAAGCGGATCCGGCTCTTCCTCTAAGCCTCTTCAGAATTCTTATCCAATCGTTCTTTCTCACGGTCTTTTTGGTTGGGGAGATTCTGACTCTAAGGCTGTGGTAAGCATTATTGATTATTGGGGTGGACTGGATGAATATTTGCGCTCCCAGGGAGCAGTGGTTTATGCTCCTACGAAATCAGCCACCCAATCGAATGAAATCCGGGGGCAGCAACTCAAGGAAAAAGTTCTGGTCTGGATGGCCGCCAAAGGTGTGAAAAAAGTTCATGTGATTGGTCACTCACAGGGAGGTCTGGATAGTCGCTATATGATTTCCAATTTAGGTATGTCTACTTATGTGTCCTCTTTGACTACTGTCAGTACTCCTCATTATGGAAGCCCTATTGCTGATATTGTAAAAGCCGTTTTACCGGATTGGATTGAACCTTTTGTAAGTAAGGTTCTGGGAGTGGTTACAAAATTAATTTGGAGTGGAACTGATCAGGATGGAATAGCTGCCCTGGAATCCTTAACCAAAGAGGGTCTTTCTGCGTTTAATTCCTATACTCCAAATTCTTCCGGGGTAAAGTATTTTTCTACAGGCTCTCATATCACGATTACTGATATAGTTCAACACCCTCTGATGGGAATTTTACATCCGATTTGCGGTCTGGGTGGTTCCTCGGGCGGACAGGGTTTTGCTAATGACGGCCTTGTTCCTTTAAGTTCCCAAAAATGGGGAACCTGGCTGGGTGAACCCAATTGGAACTGGTTTGCTACCGGTCTGGATCACCTGCAAATGTCTAATACCTTTAAGTCCGGTGAATGGTCTTTTGATGTAGAGGGTTATTACCTTTTTATGGCTAAGAATGCTATGAATAAACAATAAAACATTTTTTCTCCGATTTTTAGTTTGCTGTAACAGGAGGTGCTTTCATCTCCTGTTATTTTCTTTGAAAAAAAATTTCTTGCTATATAGAACTTCTTAAATAACTAATTCTAATTCATGTGGTTTGCTGTACGTTTTTTCCTGTATGGACTCTGTTTTCTTCTTGGAATCATAAACATGCAGGCAAAAGAAGTTACCGACCTCAGTTCTGTTGATTTTCGAAATCAAATCATAAAGCTGGATAAGAATTGGGAGTTTTATTGGCTTCAAATTCTTGAACCCGGTGAATTTTCTTTTGACAAAGTAGAAAAAGCAAAAATAATCAGTCTCCCTCAGACCTGGAAAATTCCGGGAAAAGGTTTTATGAGCCGAAAGGAAGGCTATGCAACCTACCGCTTACATATAAAATTACCCGAAGAAAAAACTTCTTATGGAATCTTTTGTCGAGCACAGTCTACAGCTTTTCGTATTTATGTGGATGGGCAGCTCCTTCATGAAAGTGGTAAGGTCGGGAAAAATGTAAAGGACTCGATTCCCAGTTTTTTACCTGCTGAAGTATTTTTTACTCCCAGGCAACAAGAAGTGGAAATACTTATACAGGTGAGCAACTTTGATTTCAGGGTGGGAGGGATTCGTTATCCTATATATATCGGGAAACAGACTAAAATCGTACAAATACACTTCAATAGAATATATCCTGAAATCTTTTTATCAGGTGCTCTTTTTATAATGAGTATCTATCATATTGGTCTTTTTATAATTCGAAGAACTGATAAATCTTCTCTGGTTTTTGCTCTACTCTGTTTTACTATTTTTATCAGGGTTACTGTATCTACGAATCGTCACCTGCTTTTCGGTCTGCCGCTTGCGAGTTATAGGAATATTTTGAAAATGGAATATTTTACTTTTTTTATAGCGGTACCCTTACACTTTCATTTTTTCCGTTGTATTTTTCCTTTAAATTTTCCCAGACCGATACAGGTCTTATTGTATATCCTATCTTTTACTTTTTCTTTTTTGAATTTAATTTTGTCTACAAGGTATATGAGTCTTCTCATTCCGATTTACCAGGTGATTACTATATCAACGATAGTTTATTTTATTTATTGTATCATCATGGCTATCCGGGAGAAAAGACGCTTTGCGTATCATGTTTTACTTTCCGGCTTTTTGGTTGTTATTTTTGTAGTGAATGATGTATTGCATTCGAATGAGCTTATATATACATTTTATCTGAGTAGCTATGGTTTTCTTATATTTATATTTTTACAGGCATATATTCTTTCCATACGCTTTTCTTCCTCTTTTTTAGAAAAAGAGATATTAAGCCAAAAATTAAGCGAAATAAACCAGAATCTAAAATTAAAGATTCAAGAAGCTATAGAAAAAAACGAATCTTACTTTCGACGCTTTTTTGAACTGGGAGTCGTCGGCATGGCGATGACCTCGGCTAACAAAGAATGGTTGTTTGTGAATGAGCATCTCTGTGAAATGCTGGGATACAGCAAAGAAGAGATTATGATGAAAAGTTGGATAGAGATGACTCATCCGGATGATGTCAATAAAAATGTATATCTTTTTGAGCAGATGTTAGTTGGAAAAACAGATGAATATAAAATGGAAAAACGGTTTCTTAAGAAAAGTGGTGAAGTGATTTATGTGCAGTTATCTGTATCCTGCTTTCGGAAATTAGATAATAGCATAGATTTTATTATTGCAATAGTACAGGATATTACCGGTTTAATTCATTCCCAGATTGAACTTCAGAAAGCCAGAGATGAGGCTGAACGAGCTAATCTGGCTAAGACGGAATTTTTAGCGATGATGAGTCATGAAATACGAACTCCTATGAATGGAATACTCGGAATGGCCAGTCTGCTTGAAAATACAAATTTGGATATAGAGCAGACTGAGTATTTAGACCTGATAAATCAGTCTTCTAAAAGTTTGCTTACAATTATTAATGATATTTTAGATTTTTCAAGGATTGAGTCCGGTAAACTCATGATAGAGGAGGTAAATTTTCAGTTACATGAGTATTTACAGGATACAATTAATCTTTTTATAGTGAAGTCGAAAGAAAAACAAATAGAGTTTCAATTACAAATTTTTCCCGGTGTTCCGGACTGGGTTTGTCTTGATTCTACCCGACTCCGGCAGGTGCTTTTAAATTTATTAGGGAACGCTTTAAAATTCACCGAAACGGGTTTTGTTGTTTTGAAGGTGATGGTTGAGTATCAAAACGATGGATTTATATTACAGTTTGAAGTAGAAGATACAGGAATCGGAATTTCAGATACCAAGAAAAGGAAATTGTTTCAGCCCTTCTCCCAGGGAGATTCTTCTATGACCCGAAAATTTGGTGGGACAGGACTCGGTCTTGTGATTTCTAAGAAACTGGTGGAAATGATGGGAGGACATATTTGGTTTAAAAGTCAGGAGGGTAAGGGAAGTACCTTTTATTTTACGATTAAAGCAAAGGATGGAAAACCCGGGAATGCAGAAATAGAACCACAGGTGCAGCGAGAAGCCATACATGAGAAAGCGAATATAAACATATTGGTTGCAGAGGATAATCCGATAAATCAAAAATTATGTCTGCGATTATTCCAGAACATGGGCTTTAAAATAGAACTTGCCTGGAATGGGCGGGAAGTAATGGAAAAACTACAGGAGAGAGAATACCAGCTGATTATAATGGATATTCAAATGCCGGAGATGGATGGAGTAGAAACCAGTATTGAAATCCATAGGATCTATGGAGAAAAACGCCCCTATATCATAGCCTTAACCGCAAATGCAATGGAAGGAGATAAGGAGAAATACCTGCAAAACGGGATGGATGATTATCTCAGTAAGCCTATAGACGTAAATCAGTTGGAAGAAACAGTCGAATACTGGTGTTCTCACCTCGGAAAGCCAAAAAATGTGCTGAAAAAAGACGATTTTTCCTAAATTATTTGTAAAGGCATTCGATACTAACAGGGAGAGGTAAACGAAGAAATGCTCAGAGGAATTTATACAGGTTCAAATGGAATGATAGCCCAGCAAACACGGATGGACGTGATTGCCAATAACCTCGCGAATGCCGATAAAACCGCTTTTAAACGCGATTTAACCCTGTTTAAAACCTTTCCTGAGATGCTAATCCACCGTTATGATGAAGACGGTCTCGGCACAGTTCCTATGGGTTCTTTCGATACTTCTCCTGTTGTTGGCAAATTGGGCCTCGGAACCGAGGTAAACGAGGTTTATACTCGATTTGAGCAGGGGGCTGTAAAAACTACCAATAACAATTTTGACATTATGCTTCAGGATAGACCCGGAAGTGAGAAACCGGCATTTTTTAGCGTAATGACTAATCGAGGAGAGAGACTTTCCCGTAGCGGAGCCTTTGTTCTCGACACCCGCGGTTATCTTGTAACTCCCCAGGGCTTTCCTCTTATGGGAGAGAATGGACCTATAAAAGTAGGCCGCAATAACTTCCTGGTGAAAGAAAACGGAGAGGTCTATATCAATGCCGAACTGGGCAATGACCCGGTGGAAGGAAGCACAAGCCCCGATCAGAACCGTTACGAAACACCTGTTCTTCTCGATAAAATAAAAATTCGCACGGTAGAAAATCCGAGACACCTCGATAAAGAAGGGGATTCCTTTTATAATGATACACCGGAGTCCGGTGAACCTATGCCTTTCGCAGAAGGAACAGAGCCTTCGGTCATGCAGGGATATTTAGAAGCTTCTAATGTAAATGTGGTCACAGAAATGGTGGAGATGATAGAAGTAAACCGTGCCTACGAAGCCAATGCAAAAGCCCTGCAAACCCATGACTCCTTACTCGGTAGATTAATTAACGAAGTAACCCGTTAACGATTGCCTACCCACTTCACTCACAAACCCCAAAGCCGAACTTTGGGGTTTAGTAAGTATATCCCAACCCAGAGCCTTTAGATTCGCAAAGAACGAAAATTCGTTTAGGTATAGTGGTGCATACTCAGGACTAATATAGCGGTAAATCCTAAAGGCGGTTTTTAAGACCGAATTCCTGCCCTCGGCTAACTGGTTATGTACCCCATCCTGAGACCAGCGGTCTTTAGCGAACCTACTGTATTTACCTTTCTTGGAGTGATTCACCGCCCTGTAGTTAGGGTAAATGCGGTTTAGAAAGGAATAAGCTTCGTCCGTATATATGGGACATTCTTTGGGAACCGTGGCTTTTATTAGGGGTAAAAGGGTATCGGCGGTTTGATCCTGGATAGCATCGTAAAAGACCGCTCCATTCTGGAAAGCTATAGTATGCACTAAAGTTCCAATTTGCTTACCACCTAAACTATCCGAAAGGTATATAGAAGCGGTTTGTCCCGAATGCTTTCTACGTTTACGGCCTTTATTGGCTCTCTGGGAAGCCGAATACAGCACTACAGAATCGGCCGAGCTTTTACCATTGCCCTGGTGTAAGGGCAATTGGTAACCCTTAAATTCGGTTTGTAAGGTATTATATAGCACTTCTCTAAGTATGGTGAGGCTATCCGAAGCGAGTAGTTGTAAACGTCTTTTTAAGAGCAAGGCTGAATTGTAGCTGATGTTTAATCGTTTTACCCATTCGGTAGCCGGAACTACTTTAGGATATTGTAAAGTAGTTTCCATAAGTGCATAGCCGAACATCCAGTAGGGTAGTTTAAACCTATGCAGGGGAGTGTATGCGTATATAGAGATTTGTTTATGGCATTTAGTACACCTATAGACCCCCCTTCGGTTTTTTATGGGTTTTAGAGACCCGCAGCATTTTTTGGGGTATAGTTTCTGGAAGGTTTGTTCGGTTACGGTTTCGAAGGCTTCTATTCCGGGTAGGTTTTTTAATTGTACCCCGCCTGGGCTTGTAAATGGGCTATTGGGTGATTTTGTGAGTGATCTAAGGGGGTGATCGTTAATGATTGCCTACCCACTTCACTCACAAACCCCAGAGCCGAACTTTGGGGTGTAGTTAGTATATCCCAACCTAAAGCCGCTGGGCTTTTTTATAGAACTAAGAGAGACTAAATTCTTTCTGGAAGGTACTATTGGAAAATCCTTAGATAATGACAGAGAAAAGGAATAACAACGTAAGTACTGAGACTCACTTCGCTTATCTCCTTTCATAGAAAAAAGGTATACATGACAGTCCTTTTTTTCCCAGCCATCCGGCAAAGTATATTCGGCCTGTCCCGAAGTAGTTAGAACTTCTGTATAAATTACTTTATTCCGAGCCTGGTTAAAGATACAGATAATCGTCTTCTGTTCTCTGGCTACATCTTCTTCTACTTTCCAGGAAAGTTGAAGGCTTCTTCCTTTTGCATTTAAGTGTAAGTCGGAAAGCTCTTCCAGACTTCCCTCACTCAGACGAAGAGAACTGTAATTCAGACATGTAAGACCGTTTAGGACTTGTAAATGTTGCAGGTTCAGACTGTTGAACCTGCCTTTTCTTCTGCTACCATCTTTATCAGAAAAACCTAAATGAATCATCTCTTTAAACGCTTTTGCTGTTTTCTGAAAACGACCGAATCTACTTTCATTCTTTGCCTGTGCCGGAGTAGTAGGGACTTTTCGCCGCATAATCTTTCGTCTGATGTATGTTTTACCATTCCGCCTGTAAAACGTAACCGTATCGATACTGCCCCTGAGAGCCGAAAAAATAGTGTTTTCAAATAAAGCCATGTTTTTCTCCTTGGGAAAAAGTTTTAGATAGCATAAACCAGAGAGCAAGCGATAAATCTAAAATAGGGAAGGGGAATATAAGAAAAATCGCAAAAATTAGGGAAAAAATCCACTTTTCCCTTCCCCAAGCCGGGCTTCGGCTCGATTCTCTAGCTCAGCCGGCAGCGACTCCTGAGCGTACTTCGACGAGCTTCGCTTGCGGCTCCTGAGCGAATGAAATGAGCCGAAGGACAGCAACCGGATGAGAAGGAAAAGTCGAAGATAGGAGCCTATAAGGTCGAAGATGGGAGCTTTTCATGAATTCCGACCGACATCAGACCTGTTCTTTAGAGCCGGGAATTGACCGGGATCGGGTAAGGTTAGTCAAGTGGGAAATTATTTAAAATTTATTAATTGTAGTTGATTTATTTTAAATAAGTTAATTTTGTATATATTGTTACATGCTATGAAAAAACAACAATTGCTTGAGTTTCCAAATCTACATCAAGAAAAAATGACTCTATCTCAGCTTGAGCAGTATCTTTCTAAGGCAGCCTGGATTTTAAAGGGCCCGGTGGATGCTTCCGATTTTAAGGTATATATTTTTCCACTCCTTTTCTTTAAAAGAATTTCTGATGTATATGATGAGGAATTTAAACAGGCACTGAAAGAGTCTGAAGGAGATGAAGAGTATGCTTCTTTACCGGAATTTCATAGGTTTGAAATTCCTAAGAATTGCCATTGGGAAGATGTTCGGAAAAAAACATCCAATGTAGGAATTGCTATACAGAAAGCCCTTCGAGGCATTGAGAAAGCGAATCAGGAAAAACTGTATGGAATTTTCGGAGATGCTGCCTGGACTAATAAAGAAAAGTTACCGGATACATTGCTGATTGATTTAATCGAGCATTTCTCCAAATACAACTTGTCTAATAGTAGTGTAGAACCCGATATGCTCGGTCGGTCTTATGAATATCTGATTAAACATTTTGCTGATTTGGTTAATAAGAAAGCCGGAGAATTTTATACTCCCCGCTCGGTAGTTCATTTAATTGGTTTAATTGCAGATGTAAAAGAAAAAGAAACTGTCTATGATCCAGCCTGCGGAACCGGTGGAATGCTTTTAGAGTCTGTAAATCATCTAAAAGAAAATAAAAAGGATTATAGAACTCTAAAATTATACGGACAGGAAAAAAATCTTACTTCGAGTTCTATAGCTCGGATGAATATGTTTTTACATGGTATTGAAGATTTTGAAATTATCAGAGGGGATACATTAAACGAACCGAAGTTTTTTTCAGCTGATGGGCTTCAAACTTTTGATTGTGTAATTGCAAATCCACCTTTTTCCTTAAAATCCTGGGGAGCAAAATCATGGTTGAATGATCCTTACGGAAGAAATATGGCAGGAACTCCACCGGATAGCAATGGAGATATGGCATGGGTTCAGCACATGATTTCTTCAATGAAGCCAGAATCCGGTCGCATGGCGATTATTTTACCACATGGAGTATTATTTCGCAAAGCTGCGGAAGGAAAAATCAGACAGGCTTTGATTGAAAAAGATTTATTGGAAGCTGTTATTGGACTCGGTGCAAATATATTTTATGGAACACAATTAGCTGCCTGTGTTTTAATTTTCAAACAGAAGAAAGAAAAGAAGAAGCAAAGGAAAGTTTTGTTCATTGATGCTTCCGAGAAAATTCGTGTAGGAAGAGCACAGAATTTTTTAGACCCGGAGCATGTGAATGAAATATATAAATGGTATAAAGATTATAAGGATGTAGAGAATTATGTTAAGGTAGTTGAGTTATCGGAAATTCAAGAGAACGACTATAACTTAAATATTCCCTTATATGTGGAAAAAGTAATAGAAGATAATTTACCTTCTGTCGAAGAAGCTTTAGCCGATTTAAAACAAGCCTGGAAAGAAAGCCAAAAGGCAGATGATATGTTGAAGAAGGAGTTACAAGCTTTTGGCTGTTAGCGATTGGGGATTGGCTGTTGGCTTCTGTATTAGAGGAGCTAAAAGCCAAAGGCTAAATACTAAGGGCTATAACAGGGAATGGAAAATAAAAAAATTCGTAGAATCTGGCATGATGAATGGAAAGAAAGAGGGAGTTTAAAGTGAGTGGAGATGAATTAACTGAATTTCTTCTCTACACCGCACCGGATGGCAAGATAAAAGTAGAGTGTATTTTGCATAATGAAACTATCTGGTTAACCCAAAAGCGTATTGCCGATCTTTTTGGAGTGGGTGTTCCGGCTATTTCGAAGCATTTAGACAATATCTATCAGGATGGTGAATTATCGAAGGAAGCAACTATTTCCATTTTGGAAACAGTTCAACAGGAAGGTTCCCGCCAGGTAAAACGAAATCTGGAATTCTATAATCTGGATGCAATCATTTCTGTCGGCTATCGGGTCAATTCATCCAGGGCAACCCAGTTCCGTATCTGGGCAACAAAATTGTTGAAAGAATACATTATCAAGGGCTTTGCGATGGATGATGAACGGTTGAAAAACGGACGCTTTTTCGGAAAGGATTATTTTCGTGAGCTACTGGAGCGTGTTCGTTCGATTCGAGCGAGTGAAAGGAGAATTTATCAACAAATAACCGATATTTTTGCAGAGTGTAGTATTGATTATGATTCACGATCAGAAACCACTAAAAATTTTTATGCCCATGTTCAAGATAAGTTCCACTTTGCCATCACCGGTCATACGGCTGCGGAAATCATTTATTCAAGTGCCGATGCTGAAAAGCCATTAATGGGAATGATGACTTATAAAAATGCACCGGATGGACGTGTTTTAAAATCTGATACCACTGTTGGAAAGAATTATTTAAAAGAAGATGAGATAAAAAAACTGGAGAGAGCAGTCTCTGGATTTTTTGATTATATCGAACGCATTATTGAAAATCGCACGACCTTTACAATGGAAAGCTTTGCCGAAAGCGTAAACCGTTTTTTGGAGTTTAACGAGTATAGAATTCTCGAAGGATATGGTTCTGTCACTCGCAAACAAGCTGAAAAAAAAGCATTCGAAGAATATGACAAGTTTAATAAAACGCAACGAATCGAATCGGACTTTGACAAAGTAGTTAAACAACTAAAGAGTGCAACGAAAAAAGTTAAAACATCGAAAACTTCTAAAAAGAAAAAACCATGAATTATAATAGTCAATATATTATCTGACAGTCCGAGAATAAAAGAAGGACAGAAAGATAATATATTGACTATTATATATTAAGGAATCCAGAAGCATAAAGTCTTCTTCGGGAAGCCTGGTTTTATAAACCACATTGGTTTTATTACTGAACTTTTCAATTTCGAGTAAGCGGTAATACTTTACACCCCCAAGTTCCGTATAGCATATAGGTTTATGGTCTATTGTAAGGGTAGTTAAGGGAACCGCCATCAGGGTATTTTTCTTTTTTGGGTATAAGGGTTTTAGATTGTTTTTACGATTGTCCCGCCGATTTTTATTTATGTAGTGTATAAAGGTAGCTTTTGGGTCTCCTAAAAGTTTATTTAACCGGGTATAGGTTTTACCTTTACCCGAGACTATAAAGCCGGTAGATTCTCCCCGCCATTTATATTTACATACCTTATCCAGGTCTTCGGTATCTATGATAAATTCGGTATTGCCAGCGAGGACATAGGTTGCCATTCCGTCGGTACGGAACTGGCAATTATTTTTCTTATGATATTCCCTGACCGGCATAGTTTAAGCTTAAGCCGGTAAAGGAGAATGTACCTTGGAGCTTTAAAATATTGATTGAAATTATAGAAGCTTATAATACTAATTGTAACAGGGTAATTACACGATTATGAGCACATATACAATACAACTCCCTGAAACTGCTTTTGCAACCTTTCGTAAGACACCGGACGAGTTTATAAAAGAATTAAAGATTGCAGCTGTAATAAAGTGGTATGAATTGGGGGAAATTTCACAGAATAAAGCCGCCGAAATAGCGGAGCTATCAAGATCGGAGTTTATAGAAGTATTACATAAATATAAAGTATCTGTAATACAATACACAGAAGAATTACTGGATTATGAATTAAGCTATGTTGAAAAATAAAGTGATTATAAATGCTTCACCTTTAATTGTAACTGTAAAATCAGGACTTGGTTTTTTATGGGAAAAGTTATTTGAGAGAATTATTATACCTGAAGTTGTATATGATGAGATAGCTATGGGTGTAGGGAGAGATGAAGTAAAAAAGTGGTTAGATTTAGCAGTGAATATTCAGAGAAAAGAAATTGCTATAGCTCCTGAAATAGTATCCTGGAACCTGGGAAAAGGAGAAACTGCTGTAATTAGTTATTGTTTTTATAATTCGGAGTATACTGCTATAGTTGATGATTTAGCAGCAAAGAAATGTTGTTTTACTCATAAGCTTTCTGTTTTAGGAACCGGTTCAATTATCATAGAGGCAAAAAATCAGAAATTAATAAGTAGCGTTAAAAAAACTTTATACCAATTAAAAGAAAACGGAATGTGGATAAGTGATGAAGTTATTTCGATGTTATCTAACAGGGCAGGAGAAAAATAAACCCCGTTTTACCGGGGTAGTTCTGCCTTCGGGCTATAAGTGCTATGTTCTTCGATATAAAGCATAGGAATTACCTGACTCTGGGCATTAAGGCTATTAAAATGCTCTTTTCTTTAAGCTCTCAATGGCTCCTCTGATGAAGAGTTCGGGGTTATTACTATCAATTTTATAATTATATTTCCAGAGGATGACTCCTGTTTTTACATCTATTTTTTTTATGCTTAGATCCAGAAAACCATCTCCTTCCAGACTCGTTTGTAATTTGGCGGAAATCAGGTGACTAACGTTCAGTAGATTACCCAACTCCAGATCATTGCGGCTAATGCCTTCCTGGGATAATCTGTGTTCTTCAAGTATAGAAGTTAGTTTACTTCTTTCTAATACATTAAGTTGTTTCTGTATTAGCAAAGATTCTAACTGGTTGTAAATTGTATCTGATAGATTTTTATATTCTTGAGGTGCTTCTACCGGTAGAATTGCATAATTTGTATCGAATCTAGAAGAATTAGCATTTTGTAAATTATCTATAGTTTTAGTAAAAAGAGCCTGCTTTATATCATTACTGATATCCTTTTCAAATGATTGAATAATAATTTTTATAGGATATTTATGTGAATAAAAGGTGCTTTGAGAATAAGAGGGAATATCGAATACATCTACAAATATACCTGCAGGAATGGTTAGCCAGGATGATATGGCTAACTCATCAATATTATAATGATAAGTTTTAATTATCTTACCGGTATTTTTCTGTGTAACTTCAAATTTTACGATTGCATCGAATCTTTCTATAGCGGGGAAAATTAAAAGGCTAAAGATAGATAAAATACTGCTTAATAAGGAAAGGTCTTCATTTTTAGGTTCGAGATGAAGAGAATAGTTAATAATAAAATTGGAATCGGGTTTTATTTCGATGCAGCAGTTGTTTTCAAAATATTGTGTTAGTTCGTCCGGTACATAGCTTTTATAATGAGCTTCTAAAATATTTTTTTCCAGGTTCTCATGTTTTAGGTAATTCAAACTAAATGCTACCTTAGAATTTAAATACTCAGGTTTGTTTAAAGTAGAGAAGGTTTCTCCATTCATCTTGAAACGATGGAATGTGCAGGATATATGAAGTATAATCAAACAAAAGCTTATTAAGAATTTCATTTTTTATTGCCGGGAATTGAACTATCTTTTAAGAACTGTTCAAAACTTACAATATTAAGTGGTTTTGAAAAGAAGTAACCCTGAACCTGATCAATATTAATTTTTTCCAAAATATTTAATTGCTCCCTCGTTTCTACTCCTTCGGCGACTACATTCATTTGAAGAGAATTGGACATAGAATGAATCGCTTTAACAATAGCACGATTTCGTGGATCTGTATCTACATCATCTATAAAACGTTTATCGATCTTAATACAATCAAGGGGAAAGTCTTTCAAATAGGCTAAAGACGAGTAGCCGGTACCAAAATCATCCATAGCAAGCGAAACTCCGAGGCTCTTTAATTTTCTCAGAATATCTATTGAGCGATTTACATCTGCCATAAGATTTGTTTCGGTAATTTCGAGTTCAAGTTGAGAAGGAGAAAAACCGGTGGTATGTAAAAGTTCTTTAACCGTAAGATCAAATTCAGTATTCAATATTTGTAATACAGAAACATTCACTGATACTTTTAGTTTACCATAACCTTTTTCTTCCCATTTTTTAGTTTGAAGGATCGAGTTATAGAGTACCCATTTCCCTACACTTACAATTAAACCGGTTTCTTCTAAAGCAGGAATAAAAATATTAGGAGGTACTAAACCGGTATCCGGACTATTCCAACGGATTAAAGCTTCCATACCCTCGATGACTTTCTTTTGAATGTTGATTCTGGGTTGATAATGAAGAATAAATTCTTCGTTTTCTACAGCGTGGAAAAGTTTATTTTCAAGAATGATTTCATTACGAATTTTATCTTCAATATTATAGTTGTAGATAGAATATTCTCTGGAACCTTTTTTACCTGTCTCTTCTAAGGCAATGCGTGCATTTTTAATAAGAGATGCACTATCTTCATTATAAGACCTTATAGCAATTCCAACATTTGCGTAAAGACTGATTTCAATATTCTTATATTGAAATGGAGCATGGGAGAAATCTATAAGAGTTCGGGCAATTTCTTCATATAATCTTGCATGGTCTCCTTTTAAAATCATAGCGAATAAACTTTTTTCGAGATGATAAATGGAAATGCCACGTAAACCCAGTTTATCTTTTACTGCATTCATGATTAAATGTATGACTTCCCTTGTATCATTTTCCGTGTCGAAAGAAGAATAATACAGTTTGGACATAAGAAATAAAATTAGTGATACCGGCTCGTTTTTATTCTGTCCGAGGATAATGCTATCTAAATCTTTTTTAAGTAAAAATTGGTTTGGAAAACCACTGGTACTATCATGATAAGAAACCTGGAGGAGTTGTTTTTCTGTTTTTTGTAACTGTTCCTCGTATTTAGCCGAAAGGTTTTTGTGTCTTTCTAAGCGGGTATTAATAGAGGAAATCAGGTCGTTGGCTGAGAACGGTTTGGTTAAGTAGTCATCGGCACCTATTGACATTCCGTACCGGATGTCGTTAATTGTGGTTCGAGCAGTAACAAAAATAAAGGGAATATTGCCTAATTCCGGATTCTTTCGAACTGCATCCAATACCTCATAGCCATCCATTTCTGGCATCATGATATCACAAATAATTAAATCAGGTCTGAATTTTAGGGCATTCTCAATTCCTTCCCTTCCATTCGCTCCTCCCATGCATTCAAAGCCTTCAAAGCCCAGAATTGCGCAAATATTATCTCTTACATCATCCTGATCTTCTATTACCAGAATCTTTTTCATTCCAAAGTCCCAAAACAAAGATAGAAAGTATGGGTGGAAAAGAATAGAAAAAAAGTCTTTTTTTGTAAAAATTTAAAGAGGAATAAAAAGTCTTGATCCAATTCCTGATACCGGGCAGAATAACTCCAGAATGAAAGAAAAGTTTGAAGGCCATCCGGGCAAAAGGAGAATACCTTCCGGAATATTATATATATTGGGTTCTGCATTTTACAGAATCTTTTTTAATGTTCGAATCGAAGGTACGGAAAATATACCCAATGAGGGTCCGCTTTTAATCCTATCCAAGCATTCCAGTTACCATGATATTCCACTCGGCTATAGCGTGCTTACCAGGGCCTCCGGAAAAAGAAATGATTTCTGGTGTGTAATGAAAGACGCTCTCGCTTCTCCTATATTTATGGGTTTTTTCTTAAAATGTGGAGGGGTACCCATTAATCGAGAAAATCCTGAAAAAAGTAAAAGTCAGTTAATTCTTGCGAGAAAAGTACTTCATGCGGGAAACATGCTGGGAATATTTCCAGAGCAAACCCGGGTACCGGGAAAAATGGGAAGAGGGAAAGAAGCCGGTTTTCGGTTTGTCATGGGGAAACCAAAAGAAAAAGTTGCCGTAGTCTGTCTGGGAATTTCTTATGAAAAAGGTTTTTTAAGGAAAAAAGCCACTCTTAAAATTGGAAAGGTTCATTTTTTTCAGTCAGGAATGGATGCTTCTCAATTTTTTCATGAAAGAATGGTAGAAATGGGGGAACTGTCCGGTTTCTCATATAATTTTCCTCCACCAAAAAAGAAAGAGGGAACAGGAAATGAAACAACAAAAAGTTCTGTATAAATCAAAAGATTTTATTGTAAAGCCAAGTCTTATACCGAATGCGGGGTATGGACTTTTTGCTGCCAGGGATTTTGAAAAAGGAGAAATCCTGGGTGATTACGAAGGTAAACTTATAACAGAGGAAGAGGGGGAGAGGCTCGAAGAAAAAGGAGTAGATTGTTCCCACATGCTGGATATTACCGGTCTCGAAGTAAAAGGATATGCTTATATTCACCCTGATAAGAAAATGCTACTGGGTTATATAAATCATTCTCCGGCAACTGTAGATAGAAAAAGAGTAAGCGGAAAGAAGGCGTTTAACGTAGAGTTTTTAGAAAAGAAAACTTCTCCCTATATTCAAATACAGGCTGTAAAAAGAATTGAAGCAGGAGATGAGATCTATTTGAATTATGGTTCTTACTTCACTCGCTTATATGTCAGTACGGAAAAAGCAAAAAACTTTTACAGAAACTAGAAATTGAAGATTGCTCTTGAAAAACTCAGGATAGGAACCATACTGGATGGCACTCTGATTAATGAAAAAGGTGAAATTGTACTGAATGAACGTGTTGTTTTCACCAGGGAAATACAGAAATTTTTTTTAAAAGAGAAACTTACCTATCTTGAATATTTTCCGAGGGCAAAAGAGGAATATGAGAAATCTGATTGGGAAAAACGTGAAGAAGATAGACTTGAGTCTTTACTCACAGGTTATCACAGGGGGATTTTTTCCAAAGAATCTATTCGATCCTGTTTGAGTGGTTTAAGGAACTTAACCTTTAGTTTTTTAAATAATCATGAAGCTATAGATTTTCAATCCTGCTCGGAATCTATACTCCAAATTTATGATGAAATCAAACAGGATTCATCGACTATTATTAATCTTCTGGATTTACGAAATCATGATGATTATACATTCTGTCACTCGGTTAATGTTGCGATTATTTCTTTAAGCCTGGCTCAGAAGATGGGCTATTCTGATGAAGAAATCAAGCTAATTGGCCTTGGCGGTCTTCTGCACGATATAGGAAAGATTGCGGTACCTTCCAGCCTAATCAATAAAACAAGTGTGCTTTCAGAAGAAGAAAAACGAATCATGAAATCTCATCCAACCCACTCCTATAGAATTATGAAGTCAGATACTCATTTAAATTCACGGGTGATAAATATGGCTTATGAGCATCATGAAAGATATGATGGAAAAGGTTATCCCAGAGGAATTATGGGAGATAAATTAGATGACTATTCTGTGATCGTAGCTCTTGCGGATGTATATGACGCTTTGACGGCAGTCCGGTCTTATAAACCTGCCTTTTCTCCTGAAGAGTCAATTCAAGTGATTGAAACCTATACCGGAACACATTTTGCTCCAAGAATAGCTGAGAAATTTATACATGATATCCAGACCTCTCTGGCGAAGCGAGCCGAATATAAAAAAGGTTCTCTTGTTTTGTTAAATACACATGAGGTCGCTCAGGTACTATACCATAAACATCATCCGGATGGAGCCGAAATTATTGTTCAAATATTAACAGATTCCAAACATGAAAGATTACAGAAACCCAGAAAAATTAATTTGAAAATAGATAGAGCTTTAAAAATAAAAAGAGCTTTAAGCCGGGATGAAATAGATGGAGAAACTCTCAGGATTCGAAAAGTGAGTTCTACCAATCTATCCGATGAATAAGCTCAGACAATGTACTAATCATCTGGATTGAATTATCTTCCGGAAGTCTTTTTGTCTTTATGATAAAAGAATTCCAACCCAATTTCCTGGGTGGATAGTAATCAAGCTCAGGCTTGTCTCCTACGTAAATATGGTTCTCAGGAGATTCCCCACTTAATTCCATTGCTTTTTGAAATATTTTTAAGGAAGGCTTTTCATAACCAAATTCTGCTGAAATTAAAACCGGATCAAAATAGGGCAGGAGTCTCATTCTTGAAAGTAAACCTCTGAGTCGTAGATCCCAGTTGGAAATTAAACCAAAGCCTATTCCTTTTGATTTTATAAACTCATAGAGTTCAAAAAAAGTACCTTCGACTTCCCAGAGATTTTCATCTTCAAAACGAATAAAAATACTGTGATATAGCTCTGCCATAGGATAACGTTTGGATCCGATATAATTAAGAAATGTATTTATCAATTCTATCCAATATCCATCGTGCCCATTTTTATGATGAATATATCTGTCTTTATGATCTGAGGGAGCCCGGGTGGACATATCCTGCCAGGCAGAATTAAAAGCTTCTTTTAGTTCTGTTTCTGAAACTTCATAAGGAATGTAGCCCTGCGAGCGAAAGATATCATAGTATATTTCACCCGGTGGAACTCGCAGTCGAATTAAGGTGTCACCTACATCAAGGAAAAGATAGGGCTTCAGGATTGTTTACCCTTTTGATTTTTTAAGATTTCAAGAGCTTTGGCTTTGAGTGTAGGGTGTACGGTAAAATCAGAAGGATCCAGTGGTTTTGTTTCAACCTTTTGAATTTTAAATTTATCTCGACCGAGCCATTCAGAAAGAGCGTACAACATCCTTTGAAAGATTTCATCCACCTTATCCTGTTTGCCGGCTTTTTTATAATAACCATAAGCCAGCATAGGTAGCTTTTTATCATACATATAGTAATCACCAAGTCGAATTAAACCATCTTTATAGTCTGTTTGTACGTATAATTGCCTGGCTTTTGTTATATCACCTTCATTAAAGGCCTGATTTGCTTCTCTTATTAAAGAAGCTCTGAGTTTTGAATCCATAATAACAGAGTAACATAATATATTTACTTGTAAAGCTTTTTTGGATATATCTAAGATTTCTGTTTTAGGAGAAGCAGGGTAATATCATCTCTAAGATTACCGAGGCAATAGTTTCTGGCATCTTCGGCGAGACCCTGTAAAAATAACTCGAAGTCTTTTTCTTCCTTTCTTCTTTTATAGGATTCGGTGAGGCCATTTAAGCCATACATTTCGTTTTCCTGGTTAAAATTTTCAATGAGACCATCTGAATAAAGAAGGATTTTATCATCATTCTGTAAAGAAATTTGGTAATCTTCTACATGAATTTCGGAGAATAAAACCATAGCAGTTCCCATACCTTCGAGTTCTTGAATTTCGTTGGATCTTTCTAAAATAATGGGATGATGGCCGGCATAAGAATAATGCAGGACTTTTGAAAAAGGTTTGTACTGCAAATAAACAGCCGATATGAAATGAATTCCATTGATTACGGGAAATAAGAGCTCATGCATTTGTATAAGGTTCTGTGATGGAGATTTGGGGGTTTGAACGGCTACTTTAAAGGCAAGGATTGCCATACAGGCTATCATGGCAGAAGAGACACCATGACCGGATACATCTCCAAAGAAAATTTCTATTAAATCCTCCTGAGTTCTATCAAAAATTATAAAATCCCCACCCACCATATCTACCGGAGAATAAAGGGAATGAAAGGAAAAATGTGAACTCTTGGGGAAGTTTTGACTTACAAGAGTTGTTTGGATCTTTCTGGCTCTATTCAAATCTCTTAATATTTGATCATATAACTGACTGATTACTTTCTCTGAGATTTCAAGACTTTCTTTCTGGAATTCTACCTGTTTTATTATCCAGTTACGATCAATAATATTTTTAATACGTGCAAGAAGCATTTTATCATTAACAGGTTTATGAATGAAATCAAATGCTCCTCCATCAAAACAACGGGAGAGTAAATCCGGATCATCATCTGAGGTTAACATAATGATTGGAATATTAGATAGATACTTATGTTTTTTAATTTCCTGTAAAAGAGTGATTCCATCAATCTCCGGCATATAAACATCTAATAAAATAAGATCCGGTTTTTTTACATTTAAGCGATCGATTAATAATTGGGATTCGAGCAAAAAACCTACAGAATAATCATTTTTAAGCAGGATGCTTTCACAAATTTTAATGTTTTGAATGTCATCATCTACAATAAGAATATTATACATGGCCTTCTGTCTCCAGTAATGAGGGAATGTCAGATGACCTTCGGTTGTAAATAGCTTCTTTTATTTGAGAGAGAAGTTTTGGTGGTGCTAATTTATTTGTTTCACATAGTTCTTCAATTAATTTCATTTCAGAGAATATTTTTTCAGGAAAGAATAGGGGAATCGCCTTTATTTTTGTAAGATGAGCTTTTATTTTCATTTGTAGATCGGGGGGATACATTATTTGACTATCTGAAGCATTTTCTGTTTTCTTATTTCCGAGGATTTGATTAACCTTATCCTGTAATTGAGAGAAATCGACGGGTTTATAAATGAAATCAACAAATTGCTCTTCTATATTTTTGTCCTGGTAAAGATAAATATCGGCTGACATTCCGATGATAGGAATACTTTTGAAGTCATCACTCTCTTTTATTTGTTTTGCCAGATCAACACCATTCATCAATGGCATATTCATATCTACTAATATAAGATCAGCTTTAAAATTTGAAAGTTTTTTGAATATATTATGAGGATTATCTGACTTCTCAACATTCATGCCAAGGTTAGAAAAAAGACTTTCTAAAATTTCCAGATTAAAGAGGTCATCATCTATTATTAATATATTATATATGAGTTCAGATTTATAGCTTATTTCAGTACTTACTGTTTCAAGCTTTGGTTCGGATGCGATGTAATGAATCGATAGTAAAAGTTTGCAACCATCACCGGATTCCGTTTGAATTTCAAAAACTCCTCCCATCAGCTTAGCCATTTGTTTGGCTGTGTAAAAGCCGAGACTCGTTTTTATATAATCAAATTCCCTGAATTCATAGTCTTTTATATTATAATCAAATAGAGACTGCTTAATTTCTGCTGCCAGATTAACACCTTCGCAATGAATTGAAAATATTAGTTTATCTTCCAGATGGCTTATTTTTAAATTTATTTTTCTACCATGAGAGCTTAATTTGATAGCATTATTAGAAAGATTCGTTAGGATACGATTAAGTTTTCCTCTATCTGCATAGATATATTCCGGAACATCCGGATCAAAAGAATAATTGAAATTAATACTTTTCTTTATTGCCTTTGATTTATTCAGGTGGTAAATTCCCTGAAGTAAGAGTTTTATATTCACATTTTCTTCTTTTATTTCAAGTTTACCTGATTCTATCCTGGAAAGATTTAATACATTCGTAATAAGTTCTACTAAATTATCACTGCTTATGGATATTCCTTGCAGATAGTCTCTTGTTTTATAAGTAAAGTTATCAAAAACTTTTTCTTTTTTTAATAATTGCAAATAACCCATGATGGCATTAATATGAGTTCTTATTTCGTGGCTTAGGTGGGACAAGAAAATCGTTCTGGATTCTGTAGCATCTTTATTATTGGAAAGGGAAACTTCTAATTCTTCTTTGCAGATAAATAACTCTTCACTTAAATCTCGTAATTTACCTTTTGTCTCTTCGTTTATTTGTTCTAATTTTTGAGATAGTCGGAATAATAGATTTTCGATTTCAGAAACTTCATCTATTGAATCTGAAAACAAAGGATCATTGTTTGAACTTTCGATTAAAGTTTTCATCGAGAAATGTATTCTTCTTAATCTTTTAGTAAGCCAATTTCCATAGAAATAAGTTGAGAATACAAATAAAATAGCCATAACAATGAATATTCTACCAGTAACATATTCAATATTTAAATAAGAACTAAAAATTTTATTATGACCTAAGACTATTAAAAGCTTGGTTCCTTTTACAGGAGCGTAATAGATATTATTTATATAAGCTCTTTCTTTTAACTTTTTAAGTTGTAATACATCCCCTATTTTATGATTGGATTGAAATGAGGATAAGACTTTTCCCTGATTATTACAGATAATAATGAATTCATCCTCGGGTAAAATAACTCCATCCAGAGAGGAATTTAAGTTGCAGTCGGTTTTATTACATTGTGATAGTTCTACCTCGAATTTTTTTTCAATTAAATTAGAAATATGGTTGTACTTTTTTAGATTCTCTTTGGTAGATAGTTCATTAAAGGAAATTACAATAAAGATTCCAAGTCCTAAGAGAATAAATCCGCCCAGTAAGTAGATTTGTAGTAGTATTGGGATACGGAAATTCAAAAAGGTTTCCTCAACTGTATAGATAACAAATAGGTCTGTATTTATCGTACAGGAAAAAAAAATAGCGATAAAAATAGCTCTGAATTACTCTATTAAAACCCATATAAATACCAGAATACAGTAGATAATACAGGAAACAAATGTATTTCTAAAAAAAAAAGAATTTTTACAAAATCAGAGGGCTCATGAAAAGAATCTATCTAATTCTCTTTCTATTTCTTTCCATTACTTGTCGAACCATAGAGCTTAAGAAGGAAAAGGAAAACAGTCAAATGGAAAAGGTAAAAAGGATCGAAATTTCGATTATTAATTCTGAAACATTAACAATAGGAACGAAATTTGAGGAATATCTTTCTTATCATTTTAATTATATCCAGTATCCAACTTCAAAAAAGAGCGAATGCCAAAAAAATTCGGAAGTCGATGCCATTTTTTATCTAAGTTTAATCTATAAGAAAGAGAATCCTTCCTTATCTCTGGATATAAAAAATTGTAAAACGAATGAATATATTCGATTTAGAAAAACCCTCTGTATATCAGATAAAAAAAATTCCTATGAAGAGTGTTTTAAAAATTTGACTGAGGGCTTGTATAAGCCTGATTTATCAGAAGAAGAACATCTTGAAAAATTGGAACAAAGAGCCATTTCAAGGGAATAGACAGGGTTGTCTGTCGTTCTGGAAAAGCTCCGTACTCATGGGCTTTAGTTCTTTTTCAAAACCGTATTTCTTCCTGGCCAGGCGGAAGCGGTTTAGTAATAGTTCTGCATAGGCTCCTGTACCGGTCATTCTCTGGGAAAAATCAGAATCGTATTCCTTTCCTCCCCTTGTTTGCTTAATTAGAGACATGACTTTTTTATACTTTTCCGGAAAATGCTGTTGAAGCCAATCTTTAAAGATATCTTTTAACTCATAAGGTAAACGAATCAGGACATATCCGCAGGAAACAGCACCGGCTCTTGAAGCAATATTCAGGATATATTCCATTTCGGAATCATTGATATTGGGTATAATTGGAGCTGTCATAACTCCTGTGGGAATTCCGGCTTCAGTCAAAGCTTTCAGGGTAGAAATGCGTCTGGTGAAAGAGGCTGCCCTGGGCTCCATTATACGTAATAAGTCAGGATTGGCTGAGCTAAGAGTGATGGAAACACGAAGCAGGTTCTTTTTGGCCAGTGCAGATAGGATATCCAGATCCCTGCTAATAAGGGAGGATTTGGTAATGATAGCTACCGGGTGCTGCCATTTTAAGAACACTTCTAAAAGTTGTCGGGTTAATTTCCATTTCCTTTCTATAGGCTGGTAGGGGTCGGTATTGGAACCAATGCTGATGGGCCGACAAATATAGTTCTTTCTCTGAAAAGCCCTGTCTAAGAGTTCGGCTGCATTCTTCTTTGCAAAAAGTTTGGTCTCAAAGTCCAGACCGGGAGAGAGATTTAAAAAAGAATGACTCGGCCTTGCATAGCAGTAAATACAACCGTGCTCACAGCCCCGGTAGGGGTTTAAAGTTTTTTCGGTCGGAACATCCGGGGAATCGTTTCGTGTTATGATAGACTTAGCATATTCTGTATAGACGATGGTTTCCAGTTTTTGCTTTTCTTCCGGAATTTCCCAACCGTCCTGAAAATCCTGATAGGATTGGGATTCAAAGCGACCTTCCGGGTTTATTGTAGCTCCGCGATTGGGTGTATGAAAACGATCTGCTTGCATACATTAAATATATATACTATACAAATATATGCAAGCATTTTTCTGTATAGGTATTATCCTTTTAGACGACTTAAAGTTTGCTCTGCAGGTGCCGGATAATCCAGAAGGGATAATTTTAATAGTCCGATTTTACCGGTATCTAAAAAGAAAACCCTGGCTAATGGTTCTTTTTTGCTGTGGCTATAACTCAGGTCTTTAAAAATGCAATGGCGAATTTTACGTTTTTTAACCCGGTTGTTTAAGGGTCGAATTACGTATTCCATCTCTTTTTTTAGAAATACTTTTCTCTTTTTTCCGCTCAACCTGCCAACAGTCAGGCATAGAACTGAATTACCGGATTCCATACAGAAGTAATATGTATTTTCATGAGTCATAATCCAATTTTAAAAGAGCTTAGTTTTTATTGCAAGAACTAAACAAAAAAATAGTAAAAATATAAAAGGGTATAATAGAGGAAGATTTGGAAATAAAAAAAGCAGCGCCTGAACGCTGCTTTTCTAAGAAAAGTAGTTTTATTACTTCGATTACGGTCTTTCTAAAAGAATAGAACCAGCAACTCCACCACCTGCACAAATAGCATTCAGAGAGGTTTTGACTTCAGGGAAGTTATCAAAAGCCATTATCTGGTTTAGAAGAACACGAATTCCGGTAGCTCCGAGTGGGTGACCCATTGCCAGGGTTCCGCCGTGTGGGTTTACTTTTCCGGCAGCATTGGCAGCTTCTAAGTCGAAACCATAAGATTCTTTTACTTCACGGAAAGAGCCCATAGCAGTAGCAGCAAAGGCTTCATGAATTTCAAAGTTGTCTACATCTTCAAACTTGATTCCGGCATTATCTACAGCAGCTTTCATAGCATGAGCCATACCGATTCCCATGTGAGCCGGGTCTACTCCATACATTCCCCAGCCTTTCAGGACAGCCTGGATTTTCAGACCGAGACGTTTTGCATTACTTTCTGTAGTTACAAATACAGCACCGGCTCCGTCGGAACGTGGGCAGGCGTTGAAGAGGGTAACAGCTGCCTGAGATTCACCTTCTTTGTAAGGGTAGCGAATCCAGTTTTTATTGTTTTCATAGAATTGCTTGAGACTGATATATTTGTTATCGAAAAGTACTCCGGCTTTATCGAAACGACCCGGGTTTTCTACCATTCCGGTTTTAGACATGATATACTCATCATCTTCCAGTTTGGTTCCATCTTCTAAAGGAACTGCTACCTGGTAAGGTCTATATTTCCCGGCAACGATAGCATCGTAAGCTTTTTTATAGGAGTTATAAGCGTAAGTATCCAGATCTTTTTTAGTAAGTTTGTAATTTTGGGCAGCAATTTCACCGGTCTCAGCCATGTTGATATTGCGAATAGGGTCAATGAGTCCCTGGTCAACCGGATCGATTACCTCTACACCCATTTCCAGTACATTGGCCCAACTTTTTTTAATTTTATCTACTGTTGCCAGTTTTGAATTATTTTTAGCGTTTTCCAGAGTGAATGGACCCTGAGACATGGTTTCCATTCCCAGTGCTAAATAAAGCTTTCCTTCACCAATCATCACTCTTCTGGCAGCATCCAATAAAGCTTCTGTTCCGGATACACAGTTATTTGCAACGGTGATGGCGCTGGATTTCAAAGGAAGATTAGCTTTAACTGCAATTACCCTTGCCACGTTAGGAGCTCTATAGCTCTGGCTAATTTCACCTGCTACAACTCCGTCCACTTCTTCCTTGGATATACCGCTTCTTTTAAAAATTTCTTCAGTAACCAGATAACCTAAATCAGTGGATGACATGTTGGAAAGGGATTTTCCTGCCTGTCCTACCGGAGTTCTCAGGCCGGATGCGAAAACGATTCTTTCGCCGTCTACCGTGGTAAATTTCATTCTATATACCCTCTATTATTGGTTTTTCTTGACATTACTCTGAATCTTTCCTATCAGTCAATATCAAATATGTGTAGATACACATATCCTATTCCATGATTTTTCTCAGCTTACCTAAAAGCAGGGTATAATCTTTAGGTTTTAGGCCATAATGAGAGAAGTAGATTTCGCCTTCCTTGTTTAGTATAATAATGCCGGGTTGTCCTATAACCTCCAGACTTTTTACCAGTTTTAGTTCCGGGTCTAAAAGGCTTGGGTATAAAATTCCAAATTCTTGTATAGCTTTTTCTATTCGAGCTTTATCAGGACTATCTGTATTTATTCCGTAGAAGGTAATTTTTTTAGGATCCAGTTCTTTATAAAGACGATTAACAATTGGAACAGCATCTTTACAGGGTTCGCACCAACTGGCCCAGAAATCCAGAACAAGAGGTCGTTTCAAATCTCCTATTTTGTAGATTTTTCCATCCAGGCTTTTTAGTTCGACATTTAGATATAAAGGAATTTCTTTTTTGGGAGGAGGGGAGCAGGAAATGAAGAAGAGTAAGAAGAGTGAGCTTATACGGGTCATAATTCTATGAAATGAGATACGGAATGTCTTACCAGCTTTTTTCCTTAGCCCTTAAGACAAATTAAATTACCCTTCGAGAAAGACTAACTCGAATTTTAGCAATTATTGTATTATTACTTGCTTCAATATTATGAAATTACAATAGTGGTTTGTTTCCACAAGACGGAAGGATATTCCAACATACATTATAAATATGAAAATTGAACAAATATTGGATGATATCTTTTTTAATAGCTATGAAAAGATTTTAATCTGGATACCTACAGGGAAAATTATTTATGCAAATCCAGGGTTTCTCTCATTTTTAAACCTGCAAAACATTCCATCTTTACAATCTGAAATATGTTCAGAAGAAGCTTTTCTGGAAGAATTGGAATATCTTAAAGACTTACAGAAATCAGGCGAATATTCCAAAAACTATAGAAAGTTTTTCCACCAGGAAGAATTTCTTTTAGAAACAGAAGTGTCCACCCACTTTATACGATTTAAAAATTATACAGCATATTTATCCAGGGTGTACCCTTATGAAGGAGACATAGATAAAGAACTTATTTTAAGAAGGCAAAACAATATTTTGCTTGAGCTTACCAGGAGTTCTGTGATAGATAGTGGCAATTTGGAGGAAGCTGTTAGAGAAATAACGGAAGCGGCCACAAGAGCCCTGGATTGTGAAAGGTCAGGTGTCTGGTTTTTTACGGAAGATAATAGTAAGATTCGAGCCATGAATCTCTATAATAAATTAGAGAAATCCCATTCTTCCGGCTATGAGTTGACCGCAAAGGATTTTCCGGCTTATTTTCGTTACCTGTATGAAGAGAGGGCCCTGGGGGCGAATAATGCTTATACAGATCCGAATACGTATGAGTTCTCCGAAGTTTATTTAAAACCTTTTAATATTAAATCTATGTTGGATGCACCTATTCGAATTGAAGGAAAAATGATCGGTGTTATCTGTAACGAGACTGTTGGAAAATATAAAAAATGGACAGTAGAAGAAATTAATTTCGCCGGCTCCCTCGCAGATTTCGTTTCAAGAGCGATAGAGGCAAGTGAAAGAAGAAAGGTGGAGGAAAAAATAAAAGAAATCAATGATAGTTTGGAGTCAAAGGTAAGAGAACAAACAAGCGAAATTCGTGAATCTCTTTTTCGAATTACGCATTTAAAAGAGTTACAGGATGGTGATTATTTTCTGACTTCTTTAATCTTGAATCCTATGATGGAAAATAATAACCATTCAGAAATAATTAAAACTGATTTTCTAATCAAGCAATTTAAACAGTTTAAATTTAGAGATCATCATGAACAGATAGGAGGGGATTTTTGCTACACGGATACTCTAAAGTTTCCTTCAAAACAAGAAAACTATATTTTCTTTCTTAATGCAGACGCAATGGGAAAGTCTATGCAGGGTGCAAGCGGAGCCATTGTTTTAGGAACTGTTATCTTAAATGCCTTATGGGAATTAAAGACAGCAAGTTCTACAGAACAAATAGAGCCTAAGAAATGGTTGGAAAATATAATATTAGAAATAAATAATATATTTTTAACATTTGGAGGGCTTATGCAGGTTTCCTGTTTTATAGGCCTTATTGAAGAAGCAGGAAAGAAAATGTTGTATAGCAATTGTGAACATCCGGCACCTATTTTATATAGAGATCGTAAAGTTTCTTTCTTTGATAATAGAACTCACTATATGAAACTGGGAACTTTACCTCTCGAAAAGATTTTGGTTCGTCAATCAAAGCTCTTAATTGGAGATATCCTGTTTATTGGAAGTGATGGAAAGGATGATATTGAATTATCAGGAAGAGATGGCTCGAAGAATATAAATGAAGATGAAACTTTATTCTGGCAATGTATTGAAAATGCTGAAGGAAATTTAGATAATATTTATAACAATTTAAAAACTAAGGGCAGATTGATTGATGATCTGTCTATTCTAAGAATTGAAATATTCTAATTCTCTCATTATACTTTTTAGAAAAAGAAACTATCTTATGATTTTTATTTGCAAGTTTTTTAGATAGTAATGAATAGTGTAAAAAATTAGGAGTAAAAATGAGAATAAAAATATTTGTTTTTTTGGTTTTTGCGTCACTTTTAATGTCCTGTGCTACCCCGCCTCCTCCGGTAAAAGTTGGTAAAGAGTTAGGAGCCGGAGCTATTTCTGTAAGTCTTTATGCTCCACTTGCTCTCGGTGGTGGAAAGTCTCCGAGTATTGTTTATTTTTTAAAAGTGAACGATCCTTCCAAATTACTTGAATCTACTGAAGTCGTAGCTTCTAACTATTCAGCCAATGACAGGCAATATCTATTTAATGCAAAACCCGGAAAGTATGTAGCGGTTGCAGCTTTTTATTCTGTGCAAGCTATGGGGCCATCATCTTCTTCAAGTTCTTCGGTAGGGAAGTCCGGCACAGTTACTGTAAGTGTGACTCCGGGTCCAACGGACTACATTACATTTTTCTCCGAGGAAGTTGCTAAATCAACATTGATTGATGTTGAGGTTAACAAAATTACCTTTGCCGGAAACCTTTCTGTAGATATGTCTTTAAAATTAGAAAATGCTGATGCTTTACAAAAACATATATCTAATTTAATTAAGCCCGGTGCCCTGGAAAGTTCTGTAGGGATGTCTATGCTGAAAGGAAGCTATAATTATGTAGGTAGTTTAAAAAGTATTAGCAATGATGATAATGCAAAAAAAGCATTTAAAGAAGCTGCTTCTCAAAAAGAGTTAAAAGAGTCTGGTTGGTTGGAAGATCTGAAGTAAGTCTTTTTACGCTTGTAAGCGAGCCCTTAATGGCTCGCTTTTTAATGAGGGTTTACTTTTTTAAGGACTTTGATCACTAAATATTTCCCGACTGGGAGTAGCAAGATAAGCAGAAATAATTTCTTGTTCCTTATAAGGAACGGCTTCACTTTCTTCTAACCATTTATCAAGAACGGCTACATCCGTTTTCACAAATTTCGCCAGTTCTTCTCGAGTTTTATTTTGCTCTTCCATTAGCTTTTTCAAACGAAAGGCCCACCGTGCCGGTTCAATATCTTTAGTTTGAAGAAAAGATTCACCTGTCTTATGAATTTTTTCATACGCTTGCTCGGATAAAACACCGGATATAATAGCTAAAAATGAAATAAAAAATGGATTCAATGTTTCTGCTCCGGCTGATCCATCTTTTGATTCGGAAATTACAAGTTGGCCGGATTTAACTAAAACAAAAATGGCTATAGCTGTAACCATTCCTAAGAAAGGTCTGAATAAATACCAGCTTATCCGACGCTTTTCGGTTCCTCCAAAAAATTCTCTTGTGATGAATATAACACTTCCCAGCGCACCCATTGAAAGAGTAAGAATTAAAGTTAATAGTTGTGCCGGCATGATGGCGAGATAATTAAACTTTAGAACTCTAAGGTAGGTCAATTCTCCCAGAAGTTCTTTTTGTCCATCCGTGAGATCTTCCGAATCTATAGTTGATTGTTGAAATTCTTTATAAATTTTATTAGTCTCTTCCAGATTTTCACTGATTTTCTTTCGTAATTCTTCTACTTCTTTATTGATTTCTTTTTCATCCTCTGAAACCTTGTTTACCGTCGTTACAAAATTAGTTAAGGATGTAAAGAAAGTAGATTTATTTTTTGATGAAATAGACTCGTTTTTTAACTTATCAAGGGAGTCGTTATAATCTTTGGAAAGTTGGTTTATCTTATTTATGACTTCCTTAATTTGACTTTCCGTAACTGTAGAGGAATTATTTAGAGTAGTTGAAAATTTTTTAAATTCTGAAGAAGATTTCTCCATTTGAATAGATGAATCTTGAAAGATGGTGGCGAAATTTGTTAACTCTTTTAAAATCTCTTCTGAAGATTTTATCATTACATCTGCATTTTTTTCTCTTTTTGCAGCCGGATTGGTAATAGCCTTATTAACGATTTCATTAAATTGAGAATGAAGTTTAAGAAAATTTTCAACGATTTTGGTTCTTGTTTCTTTATTGATATAGTTTTTTTCAGTTAGGTCGAGGAGTTTATTTACTGAATATGACTGGGTTTGATCCTCACCGGACTTTATATCAGATACTCTGTTTTGAAAGTGAATTGCGCTTAATGAGCCTAACACAAGCCACGTGGTAGAAATATATAAAAATACCAACCAGGCTAAAATTATAACAGAACTGATCTCCTGAGTTCTATTATATAAAAAATTCTTAATTGAGTTTTCTTCATTCATAAGGATTAAAGAAAAAAACTTATTATAAAAGTCCATAAATTTTTTTGAAATATATCTCCCAAGAAAAAATAAGCAGAATTAATAAAAAATTATTAGAATTTAGATAATTAGGGTATACATTTCTTTTGTACTTAGCTATCGCTATACTTTTCCTTTTAGCCTCTGCATAAAAAAATGTTTTACAACTGTCCTTGCTATTAAAAAATATCTATATGATACGTTATCTGCTATTTATATACCTGTGTTTTAGTATCCTGACTCAGCTTTCTGCCGAACCTTATTCACCTAATTTCTTGAAAACTCCTTTTGCATTTCAGTATATGGGAGAAAGTTTAAGACCCAAAAATCTTTTTTCAATTCAGTATTATCAGGAAGAAGAAAAGAATATGAAGTTAAGAAGAAGCATGTTAGACTGGCATCAGGTTTTGGGTTTTACTACCTGGGGCTTATGGTTGGCTACGAATATTGCAGGAGAACAAGCGATGAATAACCTAGAGAACACGGCTACCAAACCTGCCACATTATTCTTACTTCAAAACCCTTCAGAAAATTTACCACTCTATCTTTATTTGAAGAACAAAGGAGAATGGGAGGCAAGTGGAGGAGGAGTTCATAAGGGCTTAGCTGGAGTCACATTTGCTTTCTATGGGCTTACAGCAGCTATGTCTTTATCGTCTCCTTCCAGACTGAATGATAAGGTTGAGGGAGGCTTTGATTCTATTTTTGCTCATAAGCTTTTAGCTGTACTGCATTTTGCTGCTATGGCTTCAATGCCTTACCTCGGTAAGCAAATTGAAGAAAAGGGACCAGATGCAGCAAGACGAATGCAGCAGTCTGCCTGGGCCGGGTTTGGAGCTCTGAGTATGGCTTTTTTTGTATTTTATTTTTAAGGTAACGGAATGAAGAAACTAATTTTATTATTTTTATTTGTAGTGTATGGTCTTAGTGCACAGGAACTTTCGGTAGAGAAAAAGGAAATCTATTTCACTTTTGCACATGCTTTCAAAACAGTAAAAGGTCATTGTGAGAAAATAGAGATAAAAGGGAAAATATTTAAAAAAGATAATATTCTTCAAGCAGAACTCCCCTTTATGATTATTGTTCCCGTAGAAGGAATGCGTACAGGTAATAGCAATCGTGATTCACATCTTTTAGAAACCCTTGATTATACAAAACATAAGCAAATAATCATGAATCTTAAAGAAGTAGAAGCCAGCGGAGATACTTACAAGCTGAAGGCTTTATTAAAAATAAAGAATGTAGAGAAAGAAGTTTTTACTATTGCAAAGTATAGCCGGGATGGTGAGTCTAGTATTTTGAAGGGTTCTTTTGAGCTTAGTTTAAAAGACTTTTCTATAGAAGCTCCCTCCTTACTTCTCATAAAAGTCAAAGATACAGTTATGATAGACTATAAATTTATCCTTAAATCTAAATAATCACCAGTTTGGCTTTTTGAGGAGCAAGAGAAATAGTGGCGATAGAACCCGAGTTGAATTGAATGAAATCAGAATCAATTCCATCACTAAATATGACTCCATTATTGGACATGTTAGATTCTAAAATCAGTTTTTCACCTTTTAAAATGGAGCCTGCGATTAAGCTGGCTTCTGAGGTTCGGCTAATAAAAGGTTCTCGCACAATAAAACGTAATTCTTCTGCATCCCAATTTAAACGACAGTCAAAATCAAGAGAGAGATGATTTTTTCCCGTACCGGGAAATGCCTGACAAATCCCTTTTGCCATATTGAACATAGAACTTAGCCAACCTGTAGAGCCGGCCCCGGTAGATATAATAATTCCGCTGGAAGAGTGATTTTCTGAACTATCTCTGAATGTAATACTATAACGGGCGGAAGTATGGGACCTTGGACCTATGAAAACATCATTAAAACCATATAATGTTTGTCCATCATTCATTTCGACCAGTGCCATACTTACTTCTCGGAAACGATGACGGTTTTCCAACACTTGCAAGACTGCATTTTTACAGGTACTTAATTGAAACGGAAGAAGTACACCATCATAACGTTCCGGATCCGGATTTACCCCGATAAGAGGGAGACCGGCTGTATACTTTGCAGTATTGGCAACGAGGCCATCCTGACCCACTACAATCACAATATCTGAATCTGAGAACATATAAGAGGGTAAGAAATCTCTTTCTATAACCTTGGTTTTTATAACCGAATCAAGAGAAGCCTGAATGGCTTCGATAGTAAGAGTTATATTATCTTTTTCTTTTTTTAAATCTTGAAATTCACCTGAACCAATTTTCTTTCTGGATTCTTCTCTTTTACTTGTGATGGAGCCTGAAAGTTTACCAAAGAAATTTGCCTTATTTTGCTTCATGTAAAATTCGGCCTGTCTTGCCACACCAAAACGTGCTGTTATTTCGTCCAGAGCCGTTTTTGGGCGAACAATTACTACAGTTTGATTACCTTTCAAGAAAGAAAACCCTATTTATTTGTCTTTGAATCCCACCTGGCTAAGGAATCCAGAAGCTCCGGTGATATATTTAAATTGTTAATTTTTTCTGATTTTTCTGCCAGTTCTCGGAACGCAAGGGCAATGTTTAATCCTGTATCTTTACCGGATGATTGCATAGCCATAATGGTTTTCCAGTCCAAATTTTTAAACGGTTCTAACTCAGCTTTCACTGAATAATTTCTTATATCTGCATTTTTTTTCTCATTAGAAGCTTTTAAGTCCATTAGCTTTTGTTTTTGCTCTTCGATACTGATATCCGCTTCCATTTTCATAACTCGGAGTTTTTTTTCATTCTCCTGTTTTAAAATCTCTCCTTCCATTTTCTTTTCTGTGATTTGCTTTTTCTTTTCCTCAACGGCTATTTCGGTGTTTAACTCACTTTCCCGAATTTTTCTTTCTTGCTCTACCGCAAAATTTCTACGTTTATAAATGGCTTCATCTGCATCCTGTTGCAGGGCTTCTCTGGTTTCTGCTTCGAGGGCTTTTCCCATTTCCGGAGAAGGGCGAATTTCGGTAATCGTAATTCCTAATATTTTAATTCCTAACATCTCCATCATATTTGAGTTGACCAGATCATCATTTAGTTTTTGTTCCAGTTGTTGAGCACTCCGTAAAGCCTCTTTTAGAACCATGCCATGATAAAAAGAGACAGAAGCGGTTTGAGCTTGATTAATCAATCTTTGATGAAGAACTTCCATATTATCATTTTCATAGCTTCCTCCCTGATCGACTGTGAAGTCAAGATTTTCAGCCAGTTTAAGAGGTTTTTCTACCTGGAAAGCAATGATACCCTGAACCGTTATCGTTTGAAAGTCTTTCGTCATTTCAGTAAAAATGAAAGGAACATCATTACTTCCCAGAGGAATTGAGATAATAGAGGAATTTGGAGCGTAATAAAAAAAAGAGAGTCCTTTTCCTTCTTTCTTGATTCTTCCACTTTTATAATGGATAACATAATTCATTGCACTGAACTTAATATAACGAATTCCAAACATATTATACCTCTGTTAACATAGTCATTATAAAAGTAGAAAAAAAGATTTCTACTCTTTTCTTTAAAATTCAGATATTATTAGGAAATTTATTCAAAGATGATAGTTTTATTACCTGAAATAAAAACTCTATCCTCTAATACAAGTTTTACTGCTTTGGCTAAGACTAACTTTTCTATATCTCGGCCCTGTTTAGCCATTTCTTCAGCTGAATCTCGATGTGTTATCGAGGAAGTTGCCTGATGAATAATAGGGCCATCATCGAGTTGTTTGGTGACAAAGTGAGCGGTAGCTCCGATAATTTTAACCCCCCTGTCAAAAGCTTGCTGATAGGGTTTTGCACCAATAAAAGCAGGTAGAAATGAATGATGAATGTTGATAATTTTTCCAGGGAACTTATCAACAAAAGATTCTGTAAGAATCCTCATGTATTTGGCAAGAATAATATAGTCCGGGTTATATTGTTGAATTATGGAGCTTATTTCAGCTTCGTGGATCTCTCGTGTTTTTTCTTCATGAGTGATATAATGAAAAGGTAATCCAAACTTTTCACTTAAGTTCTGAAGTTGATTATGATTGGAGATAACTCCTAAAATATCTGCATTTAAATCTCCGCCATCCCAGCGTATGAGTAAATCTCCAAGGCAATGGTTTTCTTTGGTAACAAGGATTATTAGCTTTTTTCTTTCCTTTGAATTAAGCTGTATAAGAGCATTTTCCGGAAGCTTGTCTCGTAATTCACTTAAAAGAGAGCTTTCATTTATATCTCCGGTAAACTCAGTTCGTACGAAAAAAAGGTTATGGATAGGATCTACAAATTCGGAGTTTGAAACAATATTGAGTTGTCTGGATAAAAGAGCAGAAGTGATGCGGTTTAAAAGTCCCAGCTCATCTCTGCACTTTACCCTGAGAATAAAATCTTTCATCAGAACTAACTTATACGATTACCTGAAAAGAGGCAATCGTTTTCTGAAATGTTTAAAACCAGTAGGGATATTCTCCGGTTGAATATAAGTTTGCATTCTGTGCATTTCTCTTACGATTTCCCGGAAGATAGGTTTTATCCTTCTTGGGTCGATTCTTGATGAAATCAGCCACAGCATTGTGATCTTTTTTATTAATTAATTCATAGAGTTCGAAAACATCAAGATTTTGCTCATTGGCCCCTCTCCAGAAAAGATAAATAACAAGAGCATCAATTCTATACTGCTCAAGTGGAATTGTTATATTCTTTTTTAGTTTATCAATCACATAATTCATATCTTTCCGGAGGTATTCTTCGATGATCTTTCTTTTCTCATCCGAAGTAAGTTTATTGATGGGTTGAATGAATTGTTTTGTACCACCTGCCTGGGACTCATAGCCAAAATCATTTTTTAAAGCAGCAAAATCTTTTTCTGTGACAAGGTGTCCGTATCCAAAGATTAAGTTATCATTATTATCATAATAAATTTTGTCCTGATAACTTTCTAAAAACTTGATGGCTTCCACAGCTTCTTCTGTATATTTAAACTTATCGGGAGAGAGTAAGGTTTTGGTTGCGTCTTCCTGCTGTGCATGAATTGTAAAAATTGACAAAAAAAATAAAAAAAATAGTATTCTCTTCTTCATATACTTCCTCTGTCAACCAGAAAAGCTTTTGAGCCTATTTTGTAAATCAAAAACTTTAATGAAATAGTAGCCATAAAGGGATTCGAACTACCATCTATCCTCATCAAATTCATCCAATTTTTCTTTTTCCATATCTAAGATTTCTTTTGCTTGTCTTACTTCTGATTTTAATTCCTCAAAAACTTTATGGGAAATTATCACATTCTCTAATATACTGGTTTCCAGTTTTGATTCTTTTCCTTTTGAATCATAGGTATATTCAATATCCTTAATTGTTGTAAAGTAGGAATGATCACAGGTGGTACAATAGAATAATTCTATTATTGTAAAATGGTTTGTATTAGAAGAGACAGTTTTGAGTTCTTTCAAAATATTATAGTTTCTGGTTTCTATTTCTTCTTTAAGTAAATTACTATTTTTTATGTGTTCAAGCGGACCTACATAGTCTTCTCCTTCCAGCCAGATATTACAATGTTCACAAAACGGAGCACTAATTGTAGTAAAATAGGGAATAAACAGGGAAGATACGAGGATTAAAAAAGACTCAATTATCCAAAAAGTATAAAGAAAAATGCCGGTGGGTCGCAGGCCTTTTATTTCGAAAGTTCCAGTTTTAGAAAATTCATGTATAATTTCTAAAAGTTCTTCCGGTTGAAATGTATAAACAGTTCCTTTTGTAAAAGCTTTCACATAGAATACCCAGGAGAAATAAATTCCAAAGATACCGGTAATAAAACCCGAAAGAAAGCTGAATTTTATATTTCTGTTTTTTAATAATGTATTTATAAACCCGGTTCCCATTCCAAGTAGAATGCCGAGAGCAATAGTAAAGATAAAATTAATATACAAAAAGGGAATATAGTACATTGCGTAACTATATATAAATCCTCCAATAGCAGATATTACTATTCCGAAAGCAAAAGAAAGAGGAGGTAAGTAAATAGGAAATTTCCCGGAAGGAGTGTAATAAATGTCCTGTTTCATAGATTTCCTTTAAATTTATCATTCATGCTATTTTGAGTTAATGAGATAATACATTTCAATGGGTTCCATATTTTTTACCGGCAGGCTACCCCTATAATGAAAGTCAAAGTCTTTCAAAAGCTCAAGATATACTTTTTTAGATACATTAATTTTATTTGGTTCTGATGCTGATTCGAGGCGAGAAGCCACATTGACTGTATCTCCCCAAACATCATAGATAAAACGCCAATCTCCGATAACTCCAGCTACTACAGGACCGGAATGAATCCCTATTCGGATTTGCCACTTATGCTTTTCCTGGTTAATTTTTTCTATACTTTGTATATATCTTAGTATATCCAGTGAAGCCATTACCATTTCTTTTTCCTGGTTTTGTTCTGTAAATAAGCCACCGGCAAACATGTATCCATCACCAATCGTTTTTAATTTTTCCAGTCCGTAAGACTGGATAATTGTATCAAATTCGGTAAAAAAAGAATTTAACTTATTTACTATATAAGAAGGCTCTACAGTAGCGGCTATTTTACTGAAAGATACAAAATCTATAAAGCCTATACAGGCATCTTCTATATATTTTGGAGCTGATTTACCATTGTTTCTTATTTCAGAAGCGATATTTTCCGGAAGAATATTGTTTAAAAGGTTTTCGATTTCTTTACTTTGTTCACGAATAATAATACTTTGATTGATCTCTCTTTTTCGATTCCTTAAATTTACCTGTGAATAAAGAAACGCAAGAATAGTAATAATTGTACTATTAATTAAATTACCCGCAAGAATATTTTTATCTTCCTGGAAAACAAGTAAAAGACTTAAGAAACTACTATAAGCAAAGATATATAAAGCAATAGAGGAGATAAGATCTATATAGGTAATGGCAGCTATTGCAAGAAGAGTGATATTATAAGCCATAACTCCTCGACCTAAAAGTGTATCGGGAACACCGGCTACAAAAGAACCATTAAAGGCCATGAAAAAGGAAAAAATCGTCAGTAGAATATTACCATATCTTTTAAATCGTATTTTTCTACAGATAAGATAGAATATAATGCAGACCAGGAAGAAATACCAGTGACTTGCATGCAGATATAGAAATGCTTCTTTTTTTAAATCTATTCCCATAAGATAATCTACCAGGATAAGTACGATTCCTATGAGACTTAAAATTCCCGAAAATATTTTTAATCGTTCAAAATTTAAAATTTGAATGGCCCTGGGAATTTCTATCTTTGTGATTCTTTCGTAGAATTGTTTATTTTTTGTTTTTTTCATGCGAAGAGATATTTATTAAATTATTACTTGAAAGCATAGAATATTCCTCTGTAAGCTTCAATCAATAATTTTTTTTTATAGAGATTTTCTATGTGTGATACATTTACAGCAGGACCGGGTTATACATTAGACGAAAGATGGATTTTTGGAAAGAATTCAGATAGAGAACCCAATGAGGCTCAATCCATACTTCGAATCCCGGCTTTTTTTCCGGAAGAAAAAAGCTGGAACTTAAGTTTTATCTCCTTACCTGCTCCAAAAGAATCATACGAAGTTCTACTTTCTAAACCCTTCCACCTCTGGGGGGCTGAAATGGGGGTTAATGAATACGGGCTCGTGATAGGAAATGAAGCTGTATTTACAAAGGTAGGCTTAGAGAAAAGAAATGATGGACTCACAGGAATGGATATGATCCGCTATGCACTACAAAGTACTAAAACAGCGGAAATGGCATTGGAGTGTATCACTACTCTTTTAGAAAAGTATGGACAGGATGCCTGTGGTGGTTATCGGGATAGGAACTTCTTTTATCATAATAGTTTTATTATAACCGATCCGGAAGAAAGCTTTGTATTAGAAACAGTTGGTAAACACTGGGTCGCAAAAAAGATCAAGGGTTATTATGCCATATCCAATGGTTTGAGTATTAATGATGATTATGAATACTGTAATGAGGGTTTGAAAGAATTTGCTAAATCAAAAGGCTTTCAAAATGGAAAACTTCCTTTTGCTTCTTCTTTTTCTGATTTCTTTTTTACTACATTTGGAATGTGTAAAAATCGTAGAGCTTTAAATCTAACAAGGGGAGATGAATATAAAGGAAAACTTGGTATTCAAGAAGCTTTTTCTATTTTACGAACCCATTCCCATAAAAAGGAAGGAGAGGAATTTGAACCGGCAAATTCTAAGATGAATTCTCTCTGCTTACATGCAAGCGGTTTTCATACACCCAGTCAAACTACAGCTTCAATGGTTGTGGAATTACGGAAAGGGAAAGATCCAATTATTTTTTTAACCGGTACAGCATCTCCCTGCATTTCTATTTTCAAACCTTTCTTTTTTAAAACAAGAGTTCTTACTGAAGGAGAAGATTCCTGGAAAGAACCTGCTAACTCTGTTGATGATAGTTTATGGTGGAAGGGAGAAAGAATTCATAGAAGAGTGATTCGAAATTATAAAGCACTGGCTCCTTCTATTATAAAGGAAATAAAAGAATTGGAAAATTTATTTGTAAAAAAGGTAAGGGAATTAGAAAATGCCTCTGTTTCAGAAAGAGAAACATTTTCTAAAGAAGCTCTGGATCTATCTTTAAAGAAGATGGATGAATGGATACAAAATCTTGAAACTAATTCTATTTCAAAAAGTTTTCACCCCATTTATCATCACTATTGGAAAGGCTTAAACCGAGAGGTTGGAATGGAATAAACTGATCGGTAGAATTCTACCGATCAGGAAATTATAGTTTTTACTTATCTCCACGATGTGGATAGGTCAGGTGTTCGAATTTTCCGGTTAGCTTTAAAGCTTTATAAGGTGTTGATTGAACATTGTAAATATAGATTTTCTTACCGGCTTCGGTAATTTTCTTGTCCAATTCCACCAGGGCTTTTACCCCGGAAGCTTCAATCCTTTTACACTTTTCAAAGTTAAGATGAATATCAGCTGCTCTTCCCGCAGGTAGAGCATCTAACTTCTTATAAATCTCAGCAAGAGAGTCTGCATTCATCACCTGGGGAATAAAAAATTCCCCTTCTTTGATTTCTTCTTCTGTATGTCTGGTTCCAAATATAGGCATTCGTTCTTCCTCTTACTTCTTCTTCATTTTATCGCCATAGTAGGCTTCCAGGAGAATATCTTTCATTTCTTCAATCATAGGCATTCTCGGGTTACTTCTTCCGGAAGGATCCATCATAGCAATTTTAATCATCTGCGGAAGTTTTGAGATATATTCCTGCTCATTAATACCGTATTCGGCGAAGCTGGACTGAATATCACATTTTTTCTGAAGTTCTCGTACCGCTTTAATCAGGGCTTCCACCTTATCTTCTACAGTTTTAGCTGTACCGGATAGCCTTGTCATGTCGGCGATATAAGCAAACTTTTTATCCGCTCTATAGGTTTTTACATTCGGACTCGGAGTGAATTTGGTAGGAGTGCTGGCATTGTAACGAATCACATAAGGCAAGAAGATTGCGTTTGCTCTACCATGACTTACACCAAAAGTAGCTCCCACAGCATGAGATAAGGAGTGATTTACCCCTACGAAAGCGTTGGAGATAGCCATACCAGCCATAGTAGCTGCATTATGGAGTCTCTGTCTTTCTTCCATGTCATTTCCATTTTTATAACATTTTTCTAAATGATTAAAGACGGATATAACTGTTTGGAGAGCCAGGCCGTCAGTGAAATCGTTGCTAACACTTGATACCATAGCCTCAATTGCATGAGTGAGGGCATCGAAACCTGTATCAGCTGTTACATCAGCCGGAGTAGAAATTGTAAAATTTGGATCTACAATGGCCATGTCCGGAACGAGGCTATAGTCAACCATAGAAATTTTAGTATGGGTTGCATCATCGGTGATAACGGCTATAGGTGTTACCTCAGAACCAGTACCGGAAGTTGTTGGAATTGCGATTAACTTCACCTTGGGTTTATCCTCAGGGAATTCTACCACACGTTTTCTTGGATCTAAGAAAGCTATATTTAGTTCTCTGTGATCGAAATCAGGGTGCTCATAGAAGAATCGAATCGCTTTAGCAATATCCAGAACTGAACCACCACCAAGAGCAATAACAGTGTCAGGTTTGAAACGCTTTAACATTTCAACACCACGTAATACCTGGCTAAATGGAGGTTCCGGATCTGTGTCGGTGTAAACCTGAACAACCTGAACCTGCTGAAGCTGGGCTTTTACCATTTCTACCTGGCCCCTTTGAATATGACCCGGAGTTGTGATGATGATAGTTGTATTGGAACGTATTGTACGCAGGGCTTCTACGCTGTGTTGGTTAAAATAAATTTCGTTGGGAACTCTAAACCACATGCTGGCGGTAGTCCTTTTAGCTACTTTTTTGATGTTCAAATAGTGTTTTACATTAATGTTATCCATGGTGATATTTCCTCCGCCTGTTCCGCAACCGAAGGAAAACGTAGGGATAAGGTCATTATAAACCCCACCGAGAGCGCCGATGGAAGAAGGAGAATTGACCACAATCCTTCCTGCATTTATCTTGTCTGCAAATTCACGAATAACAGCTTCATTCTGAGAAAAAACAGAAGCTGTGTGTCCTGTTCCACCGTGATAATTGACATCGAGACAGGCATTCAGGGCTTCCTGGGTATTTTTTGCTTCAAAGATACTTAGAACCGGGAAGAGTTTTTCACTGGACAACGGATGTTCTTTGCCAATAGCATTGATAGGGGTAATCAGGATTTTTGTTCCGGGTGGAACTTCAAAACCACATTTATCTGCTATATAGGCAGCCGGTTTTCCTATCATAGAAGGCTTCGGATTTCCTTTATGGAACACTTTTGTTTCGATAAGTTTACTTTGCTCATCACTACATATATGAGCACCATAATGACGGAATCTATCCAGAACAAAGTCATAAATCTCAGCATCAACAATCATTGTAGATTCTGATGCACAGATAACACCATTATCGAAATACTTGGAAGTTAAGATATCTACAACAGCCATTTCTACATCTCCGGTTTTTTCAATATAAACTGGAGTATTTCCGGCTCCCACGCCCAGGGCTGGTTTTCCGGAAGCATAGGCTGCTTTTACCATGCTGGTTCCACCGGTTGCATCAATAAGTTTCACATCCGTATGATGGAAAAGATAATCCACATCTTCAAGAGAAGGTTTTTCTATCCACTGAATACAATTTTCCGGAGCTCCTACACGAAGAGCTGCTTCATACATAATTTGGGCCGCTCTGGCTGAACACTTCTCGGCTCTGTTATGAGCTGAAAAAATGAGAACATTACGTGTTTTTAGTGCCATGATACATTTGAACATGGTGGTGGAGGTTGGGTTTGTAACAGGTGTTAAGGAAAAAATAACTCCATGAGGCTCAGCAACTTCCATTAGATTTTGCTTTGGATATTCTTTTAAAACACCAACGGTTTTCTCATGCTTAATATAGTCCCAAACAAATTCTGTTGAAACCATATTTTTCATGATCTTATCTTCAATGATCCCCATTTCGGTTTCCATTACGGCCATTTCTGCCAGCTCATGAGCATTGGCAATCCCGGCACGTACGATTTCTCTGGTGATCTTATCAACTTCATCCTGACTGTATTGCAGGAAAAGTGCAGCGGCTTCTTTTGACTTTTCTACCATTTTGTCCAGATAGGCATGTCTTTCTTCTACACTCTGCTTTTTATTTTCGGTTGGGTTTTTCGTTTCTGTGTTTTCTTCGCTTTGCTTCTTGTCTTGAGTTTCTCTGGACATATATTCACCCTTTGTATTATTAAAAAAGTAAGTACTCAAGAATAGAAAAGCAATATAGAGTTTAAAAGACAAGAGTTTATTTTAGAAAATTATAGGTCTGAAAAAAAATATTCTATTTTAAGGTAAGATAGAATCTGCTAAAAACAGATAGGGAGTATTTAATGAATCGCAGGCGACCCACGGGCGGGTCGCATGTTTTATATTCGAAACAGTACTAAACAATTCCTGGATTAGATAATCCCTTTATTCTTTAGTAGCATAAACCAACCGGCAACCGGGATATTGAAAGGAATAGAATCCTGATTTTTAAAGTTTGCAGCAATAAAAGCTCCATTGCTGTAGTCCATTTGAAACTCTTTCCCCTTGTTTTCCTTGTATAGGCGATCATGTTCCAAGAAAAGAGTAGGCCAACCGGAGGGCATGATATAGAGAATTTTATCCATATTATTTGCCCAAAGATCTCTTAATTCATCCCATTCAAATGGATCTTTACCATAAAGTTCCAGACCTTCTTCAATTTCCCTTTGCATTTCTTTTTGAACAATGCTTTTTACATAGTTAATATCTTTCTTTTTTATTTTATGGAAGGGTTTATCAACTAATTCATAGGTTTTAATGGGTTTACCTATACAGAAGACCAGTTTAGCCGGTAGAGCAAAGTAGAAAGCCCAGGGAGCAAACGGAACAATAGCAGTAATCGGTCCTAAGGGCAAGAAGGGGATTTTAAGCTGATTGACAATTTTATTTAACTGATCTGATTTATAACTATAGGGGTTTAAGAATTCTCCATTTATAGTAGAAACCGGAACAATATCCACACCAAATTTGAGAGACATACGAATAAAAGAAGAAGAAACTCTCTGGAGTTGATATCGTTTATCAAAACCTTTTCCAATTCCGGGGACTCCTTCCGGATAAATTAAAATGTTTGCATCCGGGGAATGCATCATTGCCTCAAAGTTCTCAAGTGTAGCATCGACTCCACCTAAACGTTTCCAGAAATCAGAAATCATAAAAGGATTCATATAGATAGATTGAGATAGCATAGGGGCTACCACAGGACGAATCGATTTACTGAAGTTCATCTGGTTTATCCTGAGCATTTTACTGGCTATCATGATTCCATCCCAGGGAAAGGACATTCCGGAATGGTTACTGGCGTATATCAGCGGATGTAAAGGATCGTTTCTTTCCGGGAAGCCCTTATCGATTCCTACAAAACGAGCACGGAAATAATACTTATCTATAAAACTTAAGACGTTTTTAACCACACTGAAGCTATATTCCGGTTCAAAGGGACCGTTGATTTCTTCCATAAGGCGGATAAACCGTTTTGTTTCTTCCGTCATTTCCCCTTCGACTACAGTTTCGAGTTCCTGACGGGTTCCTAATTTCGTAGTTAAAACAACATCTTTACTGGATTGATAGATTTTTCTAATATCACTTTTCATAGTATCTTCCTAATGGTTCTGATTTATGTATTTGACGTCTTCATCAGAAAGTGATTCTTTGAATTCAACGTTTACTCGGAAAGAAACATTCAGGCTTTTGCCTATTTGCATTACATATTTCTGATTATGGGTAAAGTTTCGACATGCACGGACAATGCAGTCCCTTTCAAAAGTTTTCTCTCCCACTGTGAATTTAATGTGGAAGACTTCACCCTCTTTAAAGTCGTGGTTCAAATAAACCATGAGACCACCGGTACTAAAATTATAAATATAACAACCAAAATATTCACCGGTTTCGGGAATCACCACCTCTCCAAAATCTTCGAGAAGATACCTCTGGCTTTTTCTGTGTTCAATAGGTTTGTCTTTCAAAGCATGCACCCGTTAAAATAGATTTTTATCAATGTTCCTTGGGTTTTTCAAAAACTGTCAATAAGATTCTTTTAGTTTTTAGAAAATAAGTTTCCTTACTCTACCTTTATCTTTTGAGTCTCTGTTGATTTGCTTGCAATTAAGGAAATGTGTTGGATTGTGATTATAGCTAAATATAAGGAAACAAAATGGAACTTTTACTTCTCTTAGTCGCATCTTTACTCCCGGGTCTGATTCTTCTATACTATATATTTTATATGGACAGAAATGAGAAAGAACCGATAGGTCTAATCATAAAATCTGTTAGCCTTGGAGCATTATCTACGCTTCTGGCGATTGCTGTAGAAGTAGCTTTTGAATCTCTTCACCCTATATTTACCGATGGAAATAAAACTTTAACATCTGCTTTTGTAAAATCATTTATTCAAATAGCTCCTATCGAAGAGTTTAGTAAATTAATTGTAGTTTTATTATTTATTTGGAAACAGGCGGATTTCAATGAAGAGAATGATGGTATTGTTTATGTGAGTGCCAGTGCGATTGGTTTTGCTATGTTTGAAAATATTTTCTATGTCTTAGAGGGCGGATTGAGTATCGGTATATTGCGTTCTGTTACAGCTATGCCCTTACATTGCTTTACGGGTGTAATTATGGGATACTATGTAGGATTAGCTAAATTTTCTTTATCTTACCAGGAAACAAAGAAAAAGATTCTTTTAGGTTTTGTTCTGGCTGTTGTGATTCATGGACTTTATGATTCATTTGCCATGTCAGGGACGAATCTTGCTTTGTTACTGTTGCCTACCGTAATTTTATTAATTGTAGTGGGAATCAAGACATTAAAAAAGGGCAGGGAGCTTTCTTTAAGCAGATGGGGATTGCATTCTGAAGAAGCAGGTCTAAATATAAACCATACGAGAGAACCTGAAACAAATGGAGAAGTTTCTATTTCTAAGTGGAAAATCTGGATTTCGCGACCAATTTTCATTTTATGTTTCAGTTTCTGGGTATTACTTTTTATTGGTTCTGGCAAGCATGAAGTATATGAACTGATTATGGGAGGAATTATTTTGACGGTTATTCCCTTGAGCCTGGTTTTTCTTTTAGAGTTTTCTTATTACCAAAATAAAAAAAGAATACCGGAAAACGTGAGATTATGAGAAATATAATTTCTATTGACCGCAATGATAGGAATGGAAATACTTTATTCGGAAGATTTTTTGGGGCACAGGTAGAATGAGCAAAGACAGAAATAATTCAACAGAAGGTTTTGATTTTTCTCAAGATGTAGACTTTGGTATGAATGATGCACCTTTAAAGTCCGATCAGTTTCAAATTGCTGCTGAACTCATCTCTATTGATAATGAAATAACTGATAAAATGTTATTTTCGAAAGATTTTCCGGAAACAAATCCCACAAGGCTTATTTTTCAACCTCATACTTCTCGTACAACAAGTTTATTGAAGGAAATACTCCGTTTAATTTTCCAGAGGCAGCAAAAAATAATAGAAATGCACGGTAAAAAAGTGCATCCTCACTATTTTTTAACCATAGATAAACTTTCTGAACTTCTTAACAAAAATAATTCGATACCTTTGACCGAAAAAACTCCCACTCATCTGGATAGTGCTTTGAAGCAGATGATAGATTTTTTTAATGGAGGAGCCAAGAAGATTGGCTATCTTTATCCTTATCTCTTCCAACATGAGGGTTATATAGAATCGAAAGTAGTTCTTATTTCTCCTCAAATCGAAAAAGAAGTTTCTACCTCTGTTTTCCGAAAGGCCTGTTTCTTGTTTTCTTTAGATGCTATTCATTCTATTCTTGAAGGAAAAACAAGTTTTGAATCTCCGGAAGGAAAACTGGAGAATATTCTGGTAAGAAAATCCAAGTATGGTCCCTGGTTGTATCCAAGACTGGGAGCTGTTGATTATTATTTACAGGAGATAATCAAACCCGGTTTTAAACCCTATCCTTCTATACGTTTACAGGATTTTATGGATGATTTTATGGAATATGGGCTTCGGTCCGACAAAATCCTTGAAGTCTTACCTGATTATCATATTATAAACAGTCAACCAGCCCTCGATAAGGATGGGAGTTTTATTCGTGAGCCAGAACTTTACAGACAGATTCGAATGCATTTTTATTCTCTCGAAAAATATTGTGTTCACTACTTCAAAAAGATTTCTTCTGAACGTGGGTTTCATTTGATACAAAAGAGAGTACAGGACTATGTACACGCTTATCCTTCTCCACAGACAACTCCTCTGGATTTACCAACGAAAGAGAGAGAGCAGGAATTATTCTCAATAATTGAAGATTTTCCTTTCGACGTAAGACATAGCGAAATGATGAAAGAGTTACAGGAAACCTGCTTTTATAGCCTTCGCTTGCTAAAGGCCCTGATTTCGGAGATCGGTTCGATTCAGGAAAAACAGGGTGAACAAAATCAAAAACGCTTTTTAGAACAATTGGAAACAAAAATCCAAACTTATACAAAAGAAAAATTAACCCTGATGCCTATTGATTTAAACGCTCTAACGGAGGCCGGTCGTATAGAAACTGCGGAACAAAAAGCCAGGACTCGGATTAAAGCGAAGAGCCTCATACGTGCGAAATATGCTGTCTATGAAACACAGAAGGATGATGGAAAGATACATACTTATGTAGTAGACCCAGCCTATATGACAGCTGTAGTAAATAACCTTCAACTACTTTCTATTGAGAATTCATCTTATGATATGCAGTTTAAAATTGCACGTTTACTGGCAGAACAGCTTAAAGCCGCCAGGCATCCACGACTTGATAGTCTGATTGATCCAAAAGAATTAGAAGAATTACAATCAAAAATCTCACAAACTGAAGAAGCTCTACTAAAGAAAAAAAAGAAAGAAGAGATGTTGGGCCGATTTAATCCGGTAGCAGGAGTAGGAGGCTTTGTTTTAAGTTTTGTTGTTTTTGTGATTCTTTATGTTTTAACAGATTCTCCTGCCCTGTTGTTTGCGGGTTTTATTATTAGTATATTTACAGGTGGGATGTTTTCTATTTTAATAAAAGGAAAGAAGAAGAAAACGGGAGCTGAAATTTTTCAGGAAATGGGACTCAGTCCGGATAAGCAAAATTTGCAAGCGATTATGAACACCGGTACTGCGATACTTTTTAAAAAGAAATATAGTTCTATTCAAGAAAAATTTCATGATAGGAAAAGTTTAAGACAGACAATCTCTGCTAATATACCTCAATTTAAAGCTTCTTCTGTCTATCTTTCAAAAATGAAAAATGATGAAAAGGTAATTTCTACGATTGAGAATGTGATTCTTTTAAGTTCAGCGGTTATTTCAGTTCCGAAAGAAATACTACCGGCAAATAAATCCGATATAATTGTTTTGAGTAAGCAGGATTTGAAAATTGCCAGTATCAGAGCACAACTGGTTGAATTTTTTAAGTATGAAATGGCTATGGAATCTTCTGAACTTGGAAAGAAATATTACAATTTTATTATAAACTCAATTGAAATAGATTACTCGCGGTATTTGCGTAGTCGCTCTCTTCCAAAAATGGATAGCTTAAGGAATTAGTTTTTCTAACCTGTAAAGACTATCTATAATTTGTTTCATTTCATTATCGAAAACTTCTCTTTCTTCCCGTGCCAGTGACTTTCCTTGTAAAGAGTCTTCTAAATACTTGAAAGCATCACTCGTGAGATGTAAAATTCCACCCGCAGGGTTTCCTTCTTTAATCAGTTGTCCGATATAGTCTATATTCCGTTTTAACATGCTGCCCTGTTTCATAGTACTTCCCAAAATAATAAACTTACTTAATAATATCGAGAATTTTTTTTACTTCTTCCTGAATTTCTGGTAATTCTTTTCCATAAGAATGAATTTTCTTGGAGGTGCCGGATGAATTAATCTCATAAAGAATGAAATTCTCCTCGGTAAATTTGGATTTTTCTAACTTATAAAGGTGTTCAGCTTTCCTCGTTTTACGGTTATAAACTATGATTTTATGATAATAAAACCCTTCACGGGAGGAGTTAATCGGATAAGGAAGGAAAAATTCAGAAGCCAGGATTAGATAATGGGAATGAATTACGGCCTGTCTTAAATAATGTGATAAATTGAGAGGATAATTCGCTTTAACATACTCATCTTTATGCTTTTCATTCCATATACGCAATATCTTTTTTCTTATTTTGGCTGCGTTTTCTTTTTTTCCCTGACCGTTTAAAACAATTTCATACAAAGAAAGAATATCTATATTTCCACTATATTCCTTGTAGTTATCAATTATAACTTTTCTTGCTTCTTTCCAATCCTCAGCGTAAATATTTTCCCAAATTTTTTCACTTAGGGAAGAGGGAAGTTTATCTGATGCAAGAAGAGAAAATGTAAAAAGTAGAAATATAGAAAAAGTAAGCTTATAATGTTTCAATAAATTCGGCAATTCTTCTTAACCCCTCAATAAAAACTTCTGTTGATGTAATGAGACTGATTACAATATAGCAACCTTCATTTGAAAATTCAAACATATAACCGGGATGAACATAAACTGATTTTTGTGAAAGTAAGTTCAGACAAAATTCTTCATCAGTAAAATCCGTTTGAAAAAATAAGACGATATACCAGCCTCCATCCGGTTTGATATAGGAAACGTTCTTTTGATTTCTTATCATTTCTTCTAATAAAGTTAAATTGTGCTCGATTCGACTCAAGATTTGGTCCTGTATTTTTTCACGAAGAGAAAGAAGTTCTGAAGCTCCAACCATTACCTGGGTATTTACAGATAGGTATGTATCTGTAATAATTTCCAGTGCCTGACCGGCTTCTTCCTGAAACTTTTTATTTCCTTCGAGATACATCCAGCTGAGTTTAAGCTGCGGGAGACCTAAAACTTTTGAAAAACCACTCATCGTAATCACCGGTGTATCCTGAGAATTGAAATGGATGTACTTATGATTAAAAGTATAATCAGCAAAGACTTCATCTATTAGAAGTATAATTTTGTATTTCTTACAGAATTCAAGAATACGATCTGCTTCTTTTTGATTAAGATTCTTTCCTATAGGGTTATTCGGTTGAACGACTATACAAATTTTTGTTTTTTTACTGCGTTTCGCCTCTAACTCATCAAAGTCAAAGGAATAAGAAAAGCTGTTGGGACTAAGCTCTTTTCGTTTTAAATGATATTTAATGGCTACTACACTTTCGAGATTAGCAATAAAATCATAAAGAGGATACCCCGGTGCCTGGATTAAAATTTCGTCTCCAACATTGCAAAAAAGTTTAATAAGATGACTTACAGCCTCAGAGGTTCCGGCTGTAAGATAGAGATTAGCCGGTTGAACTTCTTTTCCTCTTTCTGAGTAATACTTAGAGATTGCATTTCGAGCCGAAATAAGTCCTTTAGGACTTGGATAGTACTTAAAAATTTCGTTTCTTGTTAATGCAAATTTGATTTCGTTTTCCGGATAGCTTAAACCGGCAATAGTGGGGTTCGAAACAGTTAGATCTAAATAAGGAATTCCCTTTTTTTTTATCTCACTAATTTTCTTAGCTAGAAGGTTTATTCCCCTATAGGATTCGAATTTTCCCGATATATATGTCATTATCGCTCGCTTTTTATTGAAAAGCATCTATGTAAATTTAAAATGACCATCTACACAGGCTACAATTAATTATCGAACTACAGAAATTTAACCTTAAAGCTACTGTAGTAACAAATAAAAAGAAGTGAGCTTTTACCCACTCTTTTTATTTGGTATTAAATATTTATTTTTTTTCAACCGGGATTGTTTCTTTTTTTGGTGTTTCAGCATCCGGCTTTTTAGTTTCTGTATTTTCGTTCTTTGGTGTATTGCTCATGGACGGAGCCGTTTTATCAGGTATCAATTTACCTTCCGGTGGAATAAGTTTATCCTGTTTACTGGCAAACAAAAAAGAAAGAAGCAAAGAAAGAAGAATAAAAGAAAGAGCAGTGTACCTGGTTACTTTAGTTAGTACATCTGCACTTGATGAACCAAAAGGAGTCTGACTGGCTCCTCCGCCCATCAAACCCCCCATTCCTCCACCTTTTGTCTGGAAGAAAGTGACTAAAAGAATCAGAATCACTGCTGAAAAAATAAATAAAGAAAGCACCAAACCTGTTAAAAAACCCATACCTTGACCTTTTCGATTATTAGATTTAGATAGAATGCCTAAAGTAAAGCCATGTAGGAATCAGCTTTTTGGCTGGCTCCTCCCACAAGAGCTCCATCAATGTCAGGCATATCTAATAAAGATTTTATATTGTCCGGTTTTACAGAACCACCGTACAATATGGATATACTGTCACTAATCTGTGAACCGTATAAACCTTCAAGCTCTTTTCTTATTGCAAGATGAACTTCCTGTGCTTGTTCAGGTGTGGCTACTTTTCCGGTTCCAATAGCCCATACGGGTTCATATGCAAGGATAATTTTAGAGACATTTCCTTTATTTACATCTTTAAGGCCACCTAAAAGTTGAGTTTTTATAACCTCTAGAGTTTTATTACTCTCCCTTTCTTCGAGGGTTTCTCCAATGCAAAGTACCGGTATCATTTGATGCTCTAAAACAAAATGAACTTTTTGATTCAAGAATGCGTCCGTTTCTTTTATGAATTGTCTTCTTTCGGAGTGTCCAATTAGTATATGGGTAACACCGAAGTCTCTCATTTGTTCTACAGAGTTTTCACCGGTAAAGGCAGCGGGAGCTGATGGATAAATATTCTGAGCTCCCAGAATCACCCTGGTATCTTTCAAGATGTCAGCTACAACCGGTATATGAACGGCTGAAGGAAAAACCATGATTTCTCTATCGGGAGAGGCCTGGGAAAGTCCGGAACTAATCCCTTCAGCTAGCTCACGGGCCTGTTTCAGCCCGAGATTCATTTTCCAGTTTCCTGCAATAATTACTTTACGCATTATTCTACTCCTGCATGTTTTAGGATGGCTGCCACACCCGGCAAAATTCTTCCTTCCATAAATTCAAGAGAAGCACCACCACCTGTTGAAATGTGGGTGATTTTATCTTCGACACCGGCTTTATTAATAGCAGCGATTGAATCTCCGCCACCTACAACAGTTTTTGCGTCACATTTGGCAAGAATTTTAGCAATTTGAACGGTTCCATTTGCAAACTTATCCATTTCAAAAACACCCATGGGTCCATTCCAAAAAACGGTTCCGGCGCTTTTTATGATTTTTTCAAAATTTGCTATGGTTTTAGGGCCTATATCCATACCCATCCAACCATCAATAATCCCCATTTTATCCACGTTTTTCGTTTTAGCTTTTTCGGAAAAGCTGTCTGCGATAACATGATCAACAGGTAATTGGAAATCAATATTGGCATAGGAAGCCTTGTCCATAATCTGGTAAGCCTGTACTTCAAAATCCTTTTCAAACAGAGAAGAACCAATAGGTACCGCACGTGATTTCAGGAAGGTATAAGCCATGCCTCCACCGATAAGCATGTGGTCGACTTTATTCATCAGGTTATTCAGGATTTTGATTTTGGAAGAAACCTTGGCACCACCGATAATGGCTACAAAAGGTTTGTCCGGTTTACTTACTATGTCGGTGAGTACTTCAATTTCTCTGTACATCAGAGTTCCTGCATAAGCAGGTAGATAATTGGCTACACCTTCTGTAGAAGCATGGGCCCTGTGAGCAGTTCCAAAAGCATCATTAATATAAATATCTGCCAGTTTACTCAAAGCTTTGGAAAATTCGGGGTCGTTCTTTTCTTCTTCGGGATAAAAGCGAATATTTTCTAACATGAGAATCTCACCTTCAGCGAGTTCTTCCGTCATTTTTACAACTTCATCGCCTATCGCTTTTTCTGAAAACTTAACTTCTTTTCCTATAATCTCGGCAAACTTATCTTTGACCGGTTTTAAAGAATACTTGGGATTCGCCTGTCCATCCGGTCTACCGAGGTGCGTAGTGATGATTAACCTGGCACCACGATTCACCAGAAGTTCTATCGTAGGAAGTGTTTTACGAATTCTGGTATCATCGCTAACTTTCCCGTCCTGAAGTGGAACATTAAAGTCCACCCGAAGGAGGACTCTTTTATCTTTTACATCTAAGGTTTCTATTCTGGGTAATTTCATACTCTAAATTAACCTTTAGAAGCCATATACCTGATTAAGTCAACTACTCTGTTAGAATATCCCATTTCATTGTCATACCAGGAGACCAGTTTGAAGAATTTGGAATTTAAACCGATGCAGGCACCGGAGTCAAAAATGGAAGAAAGTGCAGAACCGGTAAAGTCTGTAGAAACCACTTCTTCTTCAGTATATCCTAAAATACCTTTTAAAGCACCTTCAGAAGCTGTTTTCATAGCTTTCTTGATTTCATCCATACTGGTTTCTTTGCTTGTTTTTACTGTCAGGTCAACAACAGAAACGTCGGGAGTTGGAACGCGGAAAGCCATACCGGTAAGTTTTCCGGCTACTTCCGGAATACAAAGAGAAACAGCTTTTGCGGCACCGGTTGAGGCAGGAATGATGTTTTGAGCTGCACCGCGGCCACCACGAAAATCTTTTTTAGAAGGACCGTCAACAGTAGGCTGAGTTGCGGTCATCGCATGAACGGTTGTCATTAAACCTTCTTCGATTCCAAAATTATCAAGAATTACTTTGACGATGGGGGCCAGACAGTTGGTTGTGCAGGAAGCATTGGAAACAATATTGTCTTTAGACGGATTGTATTTTTCATGGTTTACTCCCATTACGAAAGTGGGAATATCGGCATCTTTAGCAGGTGCGGAGATTACTACTTTTTTAGCTCCGGCATTTAGATGCTTTTGAGAACCTTCGCGGGTAGTGAAAAGCCCGGTAGATTCGATTACAAAGTCGACTCCCAATTCTTTCCAGGGGAGTTTTTCAGGGTCTCTTTCTGCGAAGCATTTTACTTTTTTTCCATTTATAATGAGGTTGTCGGCATCATGTTCTACTGTTCCATTGAATTTACCGTGAGTAGAATCATATTTGAATAGATAGGCCAGGTTATCGGATGGAACGAGGTCATTAATCGCTACAAATTCCAGGTTAGGGTCTGACAATCCGGCTCTGAGAACCAGTCTTCCAATTCTACCAAATCCATTAATTGCAATTTTAGTCATGCAGGTATTCTCCTAAATTTAACACCCCGCCATTGAGACAGGAGTTGATTATAATAATTTATAACTTAAGTCACATCCTATTTTACCTATCCAGACGATAAAGAACATTTTTTAGAAAAAACACGATTGTTTTTATAAAAAATATCAGTTAGAAGCTCTATCAATTATTGGAAGGAGAAGTGAGCAGGCAACACTTTCCTATAGAAAGTGTTTTAGTATATGCGGCTAAAAATCACTGGCAAATAAAGGTTCAATACGAAGTTTATACAGGTTTCCTTAACCCACGATTTAAGGAAAAATCTCGCTTACCTTAAGGGAGAATCCTTCTATGGCTTTGGAGTGTATGGTTCCTGTTTTATCGAGAGTTTTTGTTTTGAACATAATGCCCATGCGATTATGGTAGACTTCGATGTTTTCCTGCATGGGGTTTACAATCCAGTATTCGGTAACACCGAAGGTTCCGTAGAGCTTCATCTTCTTTTTCCTGTCTGTTGCAACATTGCCTTTGGAGAGAATTTCCACTACGAAGTCAGGAGCCCCATGAATGAGCCTGTCAATGATTGAGGAACGCTTGATAGAAACAAAAACGATGTCGGGCTGTACTACAGTCTTCTCGTCTAACTTCACGTCTACAGGGGAGTAGAGCAGCTCACCTAAGTTATTTTTTAACAAATAGGTTTGAATTGCATAGACAATAGTTCTGGATATTCTCTGATGTTTAATTTCCGGTGCTGCCATAAAGATAAGTTCTCCCTCGATGAGTTGGAAGGGTGCACCTTCCGGTAGGCTCATATAATCCTCGAAGCTATATTGTTTTCCCTCCTGAATCTCGGCCATTAGGTACTGTTTTGATGCCTCATCAAAAAAGATAAGCTTTCCCTCGAAGAAAGCCCAGTTTCTCCCTCCTAAAAGCTCTTCCGGCTCGAATGGCCTGATTAGTTCAGCTGACATAGAAACAAAATTTAAGTATTTGGAAAAAGCTGTCAAGTAATTTTGACCTCTACGTCTTCTTTCCGAATCTCTGTGGACTGGTAGATCGGAAAAAGTATAGGCTTTCCTGACTTGCTTAATTACTTGCTTTCATTGCAAGTATAAAAAAAAATGAAGGAAACTGGAGGATATGAATTGGAAAAGCAATGGATGATTTATGGAGCGAATGGTTATACCGGGGAGTTAATCGCCAGAGAGTCTAAAAAATTAGGCTTAAAACCGATTCTTGCAGGACGAAATCGGGCAAAAGTTGAAAAACTTGCCGGTGAGTTAGGATTTGAATCTAGAGTTTTTCCTATTTCGGATATAAAAGAAGTTAGTGATAACATCAAAGATATTTTTTTTGTTCTCCATTGTGCCGGCCCCTTCATTGAAACGAGTCAGGTCATGGCAGCAGCCTGCATATCAAGTCGGGTTCATTACCTTGATATTACGGGAGAAATTCCGGTTTTTCAACATCTTCAAGGATTAGATGAAAAAGCAAAAATAAACGATGTAATGCTTTTACCCGGAGTAGGCTTTGATATAGTTCCAACCGATTGTCTTGCTAAGAAGTTAAAAGAAGCCATGCCGGAAGGTAGAACTTTGAGACTTGGTTTTTTTGGTTTGAGTGACATCAGTCGAGGAACCCTGAAAAGTATGTTAAAGCAAATTCCTAATGGTTCTATGATTCGCAGGAACGGAAGACTGGAAATTATTCCTCAATTATCTGTGAAAAAAAGGGTAAGAATACAGGGACAGGAACATAGTTTTTTTGCCATTCCCTGGGGTGACGTTTTTACTGCCTATTATTCTACTGGAATTGAGAATATTAGTGTATTCTTTTCTATTCCTGAAGCAGCAGCTAACTTCATTAGTTTTTTTGCACCCTTTACTTCTCTTTTAAAATTGGAACCTGTATTGCAGGCAACCGGTTCTATAGTGGATATAATGATAGAAGGTCCGAATAAACAAAAAAGAGAGGAAGGAAGATCTTTCATCTGGGGTGAAATTGAAAATAGTAATGGTGAAGTTTTAATGCTGCAATATGAAACTAGAGAAGGTTATCGTTTAACGGTGGATGCATCTCTTATAATCATTGAAGAAATTTTAAATGGAAAAGTAAGGACAGGTTTTTGTACTCCATCTATGCTTTTAGGTTCTGAATTATTGGACAGAATACCGGGTACAAAAATAATGATTTAGATAATAGGTATCATCTAATATTCGAATGAAAGGTTTAGATTTATGATAGAAGAACAATCCAGCTATGAAGGTTTGCAGAGTCATATACCTGAGTTAATGACTCCGGTAATTGAAGCATTTGAAAATGTATACGCAGGAAGAGATTATTTAATCGAGTTTAGTATTCCTGAGTTTACGGCAATTTGTCCCAAGACGGGTCTTCCTGATTTTGGAAGGATTGATATTAGCTATAAACCAAATAAGATTTGTGCTGAACTAAAGTCTTTGAAAGAATATTTTTTCTTTTTTCGTAATATCGGGATATTTCATGAAAATGTAGTGAATAAAGTTTGTGAGGATTTTATTAAACATATAGATCCTTTGTACTTAAAAGTAGTAGGGGATTACAATATCAGGGGTGGAGTAAAAACACTTGTTAGTAGAGAATATATAAAAAAGAGTTAAAGTTCTCCGATTTCAAGCCTGTTTCTTCCGTTTGATTTGGCTCTATAAAGGGCTTTATCAGCTCGAGACATTAGCTCTGTACTACTTTCACCATTATGATATTCTGAAATACCGAGGCTAATTGTAACATTTCGGGTAATGGGAAAATTATGATTACTTACTAATATACGAATCTTTTCTGCCAGGTTCTCAGCTCCTTCCAGAGAAGTTTTACTACAAAGAATAATAAACTCTTCTCCTCCCCAGCGACAAAAGGTATCGGAAGAACGTATCTTTGCTTTTATGATTCTTGAAAGTTCGATTAATACTTCATCACCTTTATCGTGACCGTATGTATCATTTATTTGCTTAAAATGATCTATATCAAAGATAATCAGAGATAAAGAAATCCCATTCTGAGCTTCTTTAATTAATTCGGATATAACTTCATTGAATTTTCTTCGATTATAGATACGGGTTAATTGATCCATATTCGCTTCTTTTTCAAGGCTTGCTGTTTGTTTATCTAATTCAGTAATATCAACGAATGAGATAATATAGTTATCTTCATAAGGTATTTTGTTGTATTTAATTAGAAAAGTCTTATAATCTTCTGTTCTTTTATCGAAGATTTTTACCTTGTTCTGAGAAGGTGGATTTTCATTGAGTGTGTTTAGCCAGTTATTACTGCAATCTTCACTAAATACATAACCTTCTTCCTGAGAAAAAACTTGTGGTAAATACTGGTGTTTATTTTTAAAATCTTCCAGATTTGAACAGTTGAAGAAATAAAGAAATTTTTTATTTGCTTCATAAATATCTCTTCCATCTGTCATTATCAACATATCCGCCTGAAAATCCAGAAGAGTTTGCATTCGGATGGTATGTTTCTGAACCTCTTTTTTTAGACGTAGTTCTCTTGTAAGTTTTGCTAAAAGGGAATATAGGAAATCTTTATCCAGAGGCTTTACAATGAAGGCATGAACTCTTGTTTTGATGGCGTCGAGAAGATATTCGGTATCGGTATGTGCAGTTATAATGATAACCTGGACATCTTTATTTTTAGCCATGGCTAATTTGCCGAGTGTTAAACCATCCATATTAGGAAGATTTATATCAGTTAAAAGGACATCGGGTTGATTTTTTTTAAAGCTTTCTAAACCTTCCAGTCCATCGGAAGCGATATAAACCGTTGATACCATCTTTTGTAAGATACGGTTTGTTACTTCTCTTACTAATGGTTCATCCTCGACAAATAGAACACTTATCTCTAATTTTTTCATCAGAGAAAGAAAAGATTATTGTTTTTTAGAATCAGGTAATGAAGCAGAGAGTGAAGTATAAATTTGCTCAGCGAGTCCCAGATTTTCGCTCTGAGAAATCTTTTTAGCGTATTCATCATACAGCATATCTTCAAAAATTTCCTCGGCATGTCCTCCGGAAATAAGACCGGATTTATTAACACTTTTTTTCATCTGACTTAGCATCATTTTAACAAATATAGATTCAAACTCAACACTTGCATTATAAAGTTTCTTTTTATAAGGATCAGTTTTCACTTCATCTTTAATGTTTTTTGGAATTGATACAGAAGAAGAGGGGACTTTACCTTCAATCTTCTTATTTACCTCTTCTCTGAGTAGTTTTTCAAAAGATTGAGAAGAACCGCTGTATTTTTCTAAATCAGCTTTCGCTTTTTCAAATCTTTCTAGTTCTTTGGGATTTAAAATGTTTAGTCTATCCGTATAGTCTGAAATAGGATTCATTGTATCATTACCTCTGCGTGAAGAGCTCCTGCTGTTTTTAAAGCTTCTAGTATTGCAATTATATCTTTAGTAGATAAACCTAATTTATTTAAAGCATCTACTACATCTGAAACAGTAGTTGCTTCTTCAATTTTTTGAATCTCAGGTTTCTTTTCCTTTTTTTCATCTTCTCCCAGGTAAAGGGGATAAGGGCTTTTCTGGACTTTAATATTCATCCCCTGCCGTGCTATGGCAACTTCTTCAAGTCCAATATTTCCACCCATAACAATAACACCTGTTCTTTCGTTGATGACAACTCTTGCTTTTGAACTTGTTTTTACTTTGATCTTTTCTAAGTCCGCTAAAAATGCAAGCGGATTTTCTTTACGAGATTCCGGAATCTCAATCTCTAATTCTGAAGGAGAGACTGCTTTAGATTTTACCTGAAAGTTAGAATCAAATCTTTCTTTTAGCTGGTTCAGGGTACCGAAATCCTGATCTTTCAACCTTATTCTGAAAATTTTTTGCTGAAAGAAGTCGGATTTTAACTCTTTTTCAATAATTCCGCCACGATTAATGATTCCTACTGTGTTCTTTTGCTTCCTGGATAGAGAACTCCTTTCACCTGAGTCTTTACCTCCAATGGCTATATTGCCGGAAGCTACCGCATAGGTTTCACCATTTATGGATTTTAAGGGAGTTTGCAAAAGGACACCACCTTCCAGAGATTTTGCATCTCCGATGGAAGAAATGGTTACATCTACTCGGTCCCCGGCTTTTCCATAAGAAGGAATGCTGGCTGTTACGAGAACTGAGGCGATATTTCGATACTGAGCATTTTTGCCGGCTGAACTAACTCCCAGGTTCTTTAAATAATTTTTCATGCTCTCTGAGGTGACATTGCTTTTCGTATCACCGGTGCCACCAAGACCCACTACGATTCCGTATCCGCTCAAATGGTTTTCTCGGATGCCTTCAATGGAGGCAATATCTTTCAAGAAAACCTCGAGAGCAAAACCCGGTAAAGAAAAGCATACCAAAAGAAGGGTTATAATTTTATATTTCATTTACTTTCTCCCAGCATTCGCTTCATATATTGTAAAATAATCTGTTGCTTTTCGGATTCAGAAAGCTCTGCCCTGGGAATTGTCTCACCATTTCTTCCTGGATAGGTTTTCATTTTAATATCTGGATCCTGAAGATTTCTTTTCGTTGGATTTGATATGAGTTCAATTTTTAGATTCGCAATAGAGTCTGATTCAATAGATCTATGATTCTTTAAATCGTCAGGGGCGATTAAACCGGAAAGACGAATTTCATAAATCTGGTTATCAAATTGACTTATCTTATTTCCTGCTATGTTTAACACCCCGGTTTTGGGGTCTCTGGCCGTGACCAGAACGGAAAGGCTACCAATAAACTTATTTTTGGATTTGGTGAGGCCATTATCTTTTTGAACCACGCTTCTATCGGAATAAAAACCTTTTATTTCAGGCACGTATTTTTTATCGGGCGTGCTCTTTATGGAATGGTTTTCGTCTCTCTGGGATTCAAAAAAATACTCAGCCTTAATATTATCTGTAATAAGGACTTTTATCGGAGTTCCAACAGGAACATTTTGTCCGCTGGAATAAGGGTTGGTATCTGTAAAGATTGATTGTGTCAGGACACCTGAAAACAGGGATAGAAAGAATGTAAGGAATAAAAATTGCTTTAGTCGCATGATATTAATAGTATCGTATGATTCGTTTAAGAAATTAGTTTAATTTGCCTGAATTTAAATAGCCGATGTTGTCTGAAAAAGGGGAAGCACAATATGAGCAGCTACTTTCTTTTCCAATTCGCTGGATGTTGATGAATCAATTACATTATAAAGTTTTATTCTTCCACCCAGACTTCGCAAACCATTCTTAATAATGGTAAGACCGATTCCAAACCCCAGCTCTTCCCGAAAGTATCTTTCATCATACATATTATTTAATTTATAAAATGGTTCAAAAACAGAAAATTCTGCTTCGGAAGGAACTCCTTGAATACCAATAGTTATTTTTTGAAGGGAGTTTAATATGGTTATAGAAAGGCCTTCGGGAGATAAGAATTGCCTGAATTGAATTTTTGATTTTTCGGGAGAATATTTGAGTGCATTTGTCAATAGTTCTTTGAAGCTTATCTTTAAGAAATGTAAATTGGATTTTATTTGTTTTCCTTCTACCGGCGGTCCTAAGATTATTTCCTGATTTTTAATTTGCCGTATACTTTCAATTTCTTCGATACTTTTGTGGATACAATGATTTAGTTCATTTGAATCAATAGTTTGAATTTCGAAGTTTCTATCCATTAATTCCATCATATAGTCCATTCGTTCCTTCATTAACTGCAATGGCTCGGCATTGGAAATAATAGATTTGAGTATTTCTGTTTGGACTTTCGTGTATTCCCCATCCTCTATCATAAACATTTGCAGAAAATCTACAAGACTTACCAGATTTCCGACTCCCATTCCCTGGTATATAGAATGAACTATGGTTTCAATAATATTGCGACCTGTCTTTTGCTTTTCTTTTAATCTTTCTTCTTCTTTCCTGAGCAGGAATTCGTATTCTTTTTTTTTAAGTCCATCAAATTCGGAAAGAAGGGAATCGGTATTACTTACCCTATAATCTAAAAATCGTAAAGCTTTTTCAACTGAGTCCTGTAAGACTTCTATTTTAATTGGTTTTTTTATATAGTCGTAAATGAAATTAAATGCTTTTTGATATAAGATATAATCTTCAACTTCTTTAACGATTTTTATGACTATAGTATTGGACTTAATTCTTTGTAAGCCTTTTAAAAATTCGATATCAAAGCTTTTGGAAAATGATTCGAGTAAAGCTACTTTGGGCTCATATTCTACAAGCAACTTTATTGCTGATTCCAGGTTATTGGTGGATATTACACTATAATTTTTTAATCTTTCTTCACATAAAGACAACTCTTCAGGTTGAGAAATATAAATCAAAATATCAATTGTCTTTTTTGTGATTTCTCTAAACATTCTCAGTCCAGGATATCCTTTATCATTGAAATAATTTGTGCTGGTCGAAAAGGTTTTACTATCCAGCCATTAGCACCGCTAGAAAATGCCTCATCCTTTAGAGAATCTTTGGATTCAGTGGTAAGCACAAGGATAGGAATCTCCGGATCTAATTTTCTGAGTTCCTTAATAAAAGTGATGCCATCCATTTCCGGCATATTAACATCGGTTATGACTATATCCGGTTTTTGTGCTGTAAAACAGGAAAGTCCTTCTTTTCCATCTCCGGCTTTGAGTACGGTAAATTCCGCCATTTCAAGGGTTTGAGCAACTATTGTCCTCATTGTTCCCGAATCATCCACAAATAACACTTTTTTCTTTTCCATATATTAACTATCCCCTCCCGATTATTTTACAATAAATAGCTCTTCCACATTAAGCAATAATATCAAGCCTAAATTTGTGTAAGCGATATGAGGAATGTAATTTAGTTCCTTTCCACTTAAATGTTGGCTTGCCGGTTCGAGGCTTGAGTGCGAAATTTCTATAACTTCAGATATGCTCTCCGCTTTGATGGCTACCTGTTTTTCATTCATTTTCAAACGAATAATAACAGATCGTCCATTGAAAGCTTTTTCTTTTTGTCCCATTAAAACAAGGAGATCCAAAACGGTTACAACATCTCCTCTGAGGTTTACAATTCCGGCAATATACTCTTTAGAATGGGGAACATCTACTATTTGGATTGAATTTTGTACTTCAAAACAAAAACGAATATCAGCACCGTATAACTGGCCATCGATAACCCAGGTTAAAATTTGTAGTTTATCATTTTTTGCTTCCACTGTAATTGCCTTCTTTATGCGAAAATTTTCCCTATATAATGAAATCTTTCTTTGTTGAGTTTTGAAAGAAGATCTACCGAATCAATAACAAGAGTCGTATGGCCATCGATAAGGGCTTCTCCAATGATAGCAACTCCTTCAAAACTTCCGGAAGATTCAATATAATTTATATCTCCTATAACATCAATAATCCTATGAATAATGATGCCAATATTTCGTTTGCCTATAGAGGTTATGATGACATACAGTTCGTTGGTTTCTAATTCTTTCTGTTGTATATTGTAAATATCTTCCAATCGTATAACAGGAACAATGTCATTTTTGTATTGGATAATATCAATACCGGATAAGGTTTCGATACTATTAGATTTGATTTTTTCAATAACCACAACTGATGAAGAGAGAGTAGCAAAGTATTGACCTGAACTCTCAAATAATAAATAACCGCTTTTAACTTTGAGTTCTTCCCTGAGTTCTTCTTTCTTTTCTTTATCCTGCATACTGCTTTGCATACCGTAGAAATCAGCCATTCCGGGAACATCAAGAATTAGCACAGCTTCACCATCTCCCATAATGGTAGCACCTGAAAACAGTTTTAAATCGCTAAAGTGTTCTCCCAGTGGTTTAATTACAATTTCTTCTGTTCCGAGCATTTCATCAAAAAGAAGTCCAAAAAAGTAATTATCTGATTTTACAACAACAATGTAACTTGGTTGAGATTTGCTTTCTCTATCCGGATATAACAGGTTTCCTAAATGTACGATTGGTAAGAGTTTATCTCTTAAGCGATACATACTGTGTCCATTGACAGTTGTGTAAAGCGATGGATCGAATTTAATAAGTTCAGAGATATATTTTTGAAATAGTGCATATTTCTTTTCCATTACAGAGATGAGCAAACAGGAAATCACAGAAACTGTCTGGGGAATCACCGCTGTAATCTTAACACCTTTACCTTCTTCACTTTTTAAATGGACGGTTCCTCCAATATTTTTAAAACTACTTCGTACTACATCCATTCCCACTCCGCGACCGGAGGTTTCTGTAACTTTGCTTTTAGTGCTGATACCCGGCATAAATATAAGCTCTTCAATTTCTTCTTTTGTGAGCTTATCTGCTTCTTCCCTGGAGATAAGACCTTTCTTGACAGAGGATTCTTTTATTTTTGCAAGGTTCAGGCCTCTACCATCGTCTTCAATTTCGAGTCGAACATTGCCACTTTGTAGGGATGCTGAAATGGCAATAATTCCGGTTTCTTTTTTGCCTTTTTGTAATCTCTCTTCCGGACTTTCTATTCCGTGATCGATAGAGTTACGCAAAATGTGGACAAGTGCATCCAGAATGGTATCAATCATGGTTTTATCTAATTCGACTTCTCCACCATCCAGATCCAGACTTACTTTCTTATCCAGATTTTTAGCGGTATCGCGAACTATTCGGGTAATTCTCTGATAGACAGTGTTTAATTCCTGCAACCTGGTTCTCATGATTTTCTCATGAAGTTGGGTGATGAGTTGGCTCATCCTCGAAAGAATCACACTTCCTTCTGAGTCATTTATAATCGCAGCTCTTTGCAAAAGTTGATTGCGGGTAATAATGGTTTCTCCTACAAGATTAATTAAATCATCTAAGAGATGGATTTTTACTTTTAAATAAGACTCTTGCGAATTTTCTTTTTGAAGATTCGTAAAAGCATCGAATGCATTCTGTGTTACTTTATTTAAAGGTTTTTCCTGATTTGTGTCCTGCTCTTTTGCGATTTCAAAAGATTCTGTTTTATGAATAATTTCAATAAAAGAAGCTTTGATTCCTTTTTCTGCAAGTAGATTAATGGGGTCTTTATTAGACAAAAGCAATATAGAATATAAACAATAATAATCTTTCCCTTCTTCAATAGGCTTTAGACTTTCAGATATAACTTTCTTTTGTAAGATATTTTCATCAAGGCTTTGGAGAGCGGAAATAAAGTCTATTAGACCGATTCCTATTTGTTCGGTAAGATTTAGTTCAACGTGAAATAGATTCAGGTTTCTGTCTTTTGCAATCTCTATATAATTTGAATAATAATCTGAATTAGAATTTATATCATTGTCTTCTATATCTACAATTTTTGGTTCAGAGGGAGTATTCGGTAAGAGTTGCTGATTGATTATTGCTTCGAGTTCATGGACTAACTCTGAAACATCGAAATTCTTTTCTTGCTTGATATTATTAAAAATAACTTTAAGTTTATCAATGGTTTTTAATAATAAATCAATAATATCTTTGTTCAGGCTTATTTTTTCGGAGCGTATTAGATCCAGTAAATTTTCCGAACGGTGGGATAATTCTTTTACATTTTGAAAATCAAACATTCCAGAATTGCCCTTTAGTGTGTGTATGGCCCGAAATACAAGGTGAACTTTTTCGGGTTCATAATTGTTTTCCAGATCCAGAATGGCGGTCTCGGCTGTATTTAAAAGCTCTTCAGCTTCGACTACAAAATCAGCTATTAATTTTTCATAATCAGGTAACATAATTATTCCCTATCTATAGAATCTAATAAATCTCCGACACCGAGTTCTGAGAGCGCGGTTTCCAGTTTTTCATTCACCTGCATGGAGATAGTCGCATTTTTCTTTCTCAGGTTTTGAGAAAATGAAAGTAATATACCAAGTTTATCAAGGGGGATATCCACTATATTTTTCAACTTATACCGAATTTCTTTGTTCTCTGAAAGAGATATAAGCTCTATAAGGGATGATACAAATCTATCATTTGTATTTTCGAAATCTGATTCATCCAGAAAAACATTTATGGTTCCGGCTTTTTGAAAAACATTCATAGTATACCCCTAAGATAATATTCCTTTTTAAATAATTCAATTGCTTTTTTATGCTTTCATAACTTTTCTATTCATAATCGATTGATCTTAAAAAATGAGATTACTTCTTGTAACTTTTGTGCTTGTTCCTGTAAAATTTCCGATGTTGATGATACTTTCTCTGCCTCTTCCGAGTTACTTGTAGTTACGTTACTTAATTGATTCATAGCAGCATTAATTTGTTCCATCCCTGCTTTTTGTTCTTCAGAAGCTGAGGATATCTCCTGTATTAAATCAGCAGTTTTTTGTATGTCCGGAATAATTGCATTTATCAGATTTCCGGCTGTTTCTGCTACCTCCAAACTCGCTGCAGCTAATTCTACAATTTCACGGGCTGCTAATTTACTACTTTCTGCAAGCCTTCTGACTTCGGTAGCTACAACCGAAAAACCCAATCCGTGATCAGCTGCTCTGGCAGCTTCAATAGAGGCATTTACAGCCAGAAGATTTGTTTGCGAAGCAATTTCTTCGATAACCTGGATTTTTTTTACTATGGATTTCATTGCCTCAAGGGTGTTGGTTACTGCTTTTCCACCTTCTTCAGCCCTTTTGGAAACATTAGAAGACAATCTATTTGTTACTTTTGCATTCTCACTGTTTTGAACAATTGTAGCTGTAATTTCTTCCATAGATGCAGAAGATTCTTCGACACTGGCTGCCTGTTCGGTTGAGCCTGAGCTTAAAGCACTTGCAACGCTATTTAATTTGTTAGAGTATTCGTATAAATCTTTCGAACTTTTGCTGATGGTCTGTATAGTTCCAGAAAGTTGATCGATAGTGGTATTTATGGAAGTTTGAAGTTCTCTAAAAGAACCATTGAATTCACCTTCAATTTTTCTATCAAGATTTCCTTTGGCTAATGCATTAATAGACTTTATAGATTCGTTGATAGGGAATACGATGCTATCTAAGGTAGAGTTAATTCCTTCAATAATTTTGCGAAAATCACCGGTGTATTCTTCTTCATTAGCTCGAACGGAAAGAGTTCCTGCTTTTGCAGAATCCAGGAGATGTTCAATGTCTTCACTCATTTTTCGGAAAACCTTAAGCATATTATTTAAGGCCTGTCCTACTTTTCCTATCTCATCGACTCCAATATTTCTTACCTGTGAAGAGAAATCACCTTTCTTTTCTACATTATTAATGGTTTGAAGCAGAAGGGATAAGGGGGACATGATAGAATCGGATATCAGGGAACTAACTTTGAGGGAAGTCAGGGTAATGATAATGATTAAAATAATCGTTATCATAATAATAACTATCTTAGTAGTTTGAGCGTTCGAATAAAACGTGTCACCTTTATTTTTCGCAAAACTGATTACTTTATCAATTCTAATAGTAAGTTCCCCAACGAATTTTGTTCCCTGGACCTTAACTTTATTGGCGGCTTCTTTTCTTTTACCTTTTTTGGAAAGCTCGATGATATCATCTCGTATAGGTTTCCAGGAAGCAAATAATTTCTTTGTTTCCTCTATCTCTGTTTTATCACCTAAAAACCTTTCAAGCACAATATCAAAAGCTAAAAAAGCTTCTTTTTCATAAGTATTTATTTTCTGAACGGCATCTTCTACTTCTTTATTGTTTTGTGCCAGAGCAACATCTTTCATGGAACGATTGATCGCTATTATGTTGATTTTTGCATCTCGAATGGATCTACCTACAGTATAAGGATGTTTATACAATTTTTCGGTTAAGCCTGCAAGGCTAAACATTTGCACAACATTTATTACTCCAAGCAATAAAGTTAAAAAAACTAATACACTAAAACCTAATTTAAGTTTTTTTGCTATACTCAGGGAATGCAATTTACGTTTGTATCTTTTTATGAAATTCATTTAATCACCTTTTTAGCAGTACAGTTCTTTTGAATATACGAAAGCAGTCAATTTACTTTTTCCAGTGGAACCTTTTGTTTTAAAGAAGCCAGCGAGCCACCGGTGGCTCGCCTACGATTGAAAAAACCTCCTGAGTTTTCTGAGAAAATACAGTGACTGGTGTAACTCTTTATTTTTTCAACAAGCATTTCATTCATTGTTTTCTTCTTCATTTTCATCTTCAAGATGTCCCTGCAACTTGAAGTAAGAAATAGTTTCACTCAAACTAACCGATTGACGTTTGAGAATTTCTGAAGTAGCGGCGAGATTTTCTGCTTCTTCGGAATTCGATTGGGTAACACTGCTGAGCTGACTCATGGCAGCGTTAATTTGTTCCATGCCTGCTTTTTGTTCTTCCGAGGCAGCCGAGATTTCCTGAACGAGATCTGCCGTTTTCTTGATATCAGGGATGATGTCCTGAATGAGATTACCGGCTTCTTCTGCGACGGTAAGACTGTTAGCCGCGAGTTCGGAGATTTCCTTGGCGGCAAGCTTACTGCCTTCAGCGAGTTTACGAACTTCGGTAGCCACAACGGAGAAACCGAGTCCGTGCTCTCCGGCCCTTGCAGCTTCAATAGAAGCGTTAACCGCGAGCAGATTGGTTTGAGAGGCAATTTCTTCGATGATGTGGATTTTCTTCACGATGTTTTTCATGGCATCGAGAGTGTCGAGAACTGCCTTGCCTCCATCTTCCGCTTTAGAAGAAGCCTTGGCAGAGATGGAATTGGTAACTTTCGCATTATCATTATTCTGGGCGATAGTAGCCGTGATTTCTTCCATGGAAGCAGAAGATTCTTCTACACTGGCAGCCTGTTCTGTAGCCCCTGAACTGAGTTTATGAGCCACATCGCTGAGTTTATTGGAGTTCTGGTTGAGTTCTTTGGAAGCTTTGGTAAGCTCAATAACAATTTCGGAGATTTTTACAATGGTAGCATTCACCGAATCTTTGAGTTTGAGATAAGCACCCTTATAGTCTCCGTTGACCTTTTTATTGAGGTTTCCGGCAGACATAGAGTTGACGACCTGAATGGTTTCGTTGAGAGGGTTGACAACGGAATCCAGAAGAATGTTGACACTTCCCACCATATTGCTGTAGAAATCGAAGTCGAAGCGTTTGGTATCTCCTCTGACAGAGAGTTCACCTACAGAAGCGGAATTGTAGATTTTTTGCATTTCTTCATTGAGAGTCTTCATATTGCTTCTGAGAGCATCGAGAGCATTATTGATGAAGATTTTCTTACCGGGAAGTTTATCCATGACTTTGGAAAAGTCACCTCTCGAATAGGTAGAAACATATTCAATGATCTGTCGTTTTAAAGTAATATGGGAATGTGCCAGATTGTTAACCTGGTTCACCATATCTTTGTAGAAGCCCTGGTATTTGTCAGCTGGAGCTTTGTAGTCAATGTCTCCTGCATCGTGGATTTCCTGCATTTTTTGAATATCTCCCACAAAACCACTGAGGTTTCCTATCATGCTATTCAGGTTTTCCTTAATAACATTAAAGTCTCCATTGTAATTATCGGTAATCTTAGGAGGCATGTTTCCCCTGGATATGTTGTCCACATAGTCGGCTGCTACGTTTAAAGGATTAATCACTGCATCAAGGGTCTGATTGACTCCATCTACGATTTTCCGGAAGTCTCCTTTATACCTGTTTGCGTCTGCCCTCGTAGCCAGTTTTCCATCGATAGCTGCACGAATCAGGGTTTCTGTGTCTTTTAGCATATTCTGAAATATTAAAAGAAGGGAATTTAAAGCATCTCCTACTTTTCCAACTTCATCCTTACTTTCAAGTTTTACCTGGACAGAAAAGTCTCCATTGTTTTCGACTATATTTAATGTATTCACCACTTCCTGTAAGGGTGCCGTAATCGATTTGGAAGTGAAGAAGCTAATTGCAAAAGCAAGAATTAAAAAAGTCAGGGTTAAAGCAATCAGAATGTTTCTAGAATTCGATACCATCTGTTCTGATTCGGTTGCACTATTGGCTGTGAGACCTACCTGGAACTTATAAAGATCAGCCAGGGAATTGATTAAGTCGAGCTGGACAGGTCGTAATTCTCCAAAAAGAAGTTTGGAAGCTGCTTCTTTATCTTCTTTTTCAATAATCAATTCCATGTACTTATCCAGGTAGCTAATAAACTTTTCTCTCTGGGTTAAGACATTTCCAAGAAGTTGTTTACCTTTCTCTGACTTTACAACCGTTTTCAGGTAATCAGCATCTTCTCCGACCTTTGTCCTGGTTTTTAAGATAAGTTCCTTTTCTTCTAATATTTCTTTTTTTGTTTGGAACAAAAGGAGGTTACGAAGAGATCTGGCTATCTGGTTGAGATTATCCGACATGATACTTACCCTATCCATTTTGGGAATCCTATCTTTCGATACGAGGTTTATGAGTTGATTTAAGTCGTTTAATTTAAACAAAACATAAACTACTAATAAAACAGTAAGGACAATCATGGTTAAATAACCCAGATTGAGTCTGGCTCCGATTTTTAAATTCTTAAGCATTTTTTACTCCTTGATTTTTTGAAGTTTCCTGTCCCTGTAACTTGAAGTAGGAAATAGTTTCACTCAGACTAACCGATTGACGTTTGAGAATTTCTGAAGTAGCGGCGAGATTTTCTGCTTCTTCGGAATTCGATTGGGTAACACTGCTGAGCTGACTCATGGCAGCGTTAATTTGTTCCATGCCTGCTTTTTGTTCTTCCGAGGCAGCCGAGATTTCTTGAACGAGATCTGCGGTTTTCTTGATATCAGGGATGATGTCCTGAATGAGGTTACCGGCCTCTTCTGCAACGGTAAGACTGTTAGCTGCAAGTTCAGAGATTTCCTTGGCGGCAAGTTTACTGCCTTCAGCGAGTTTATGAACTTCAGTAGCGACAACAGAGAAACCGAGTCCGTGCTCACCGGCTCTTGCGGCTTCAATAGAAGCGTTGACAGCGAGCAGATTGGTTTGAGAAGCAATCTCTTCGATGATGTGTATTTTTTTCACGATGTTTTTCATAGCATCGAGAGTGTCGAGAACAGCTTTACCTCCATCTTCAGCCTTGGAGGATGCTTTGGCTGAAATTGAGTTAGTAACTTTCGCATTATCATTATTCTGGGCGATGGTAGCGGTGATTTCTTCCATAGAAGCAGAAGATTCTTCCACGCTGGCGGCCTGTTCTGTAGCACCGGAACTGAGTTTATGTGCCACATCACTGAGTTTATTTGAGTTCTGATTGAGTTCTTTAGACGCTTTGGTAAGTTCAATAACGATTTCAGAGATTTTAGAAATGGTAGCATTCACCGAATCTTTGAGTTTGAGATAAGCTCCCTTATAGTCCCCATTGACCTTTTTATTCAGATTACCGGCAGCCATGGAGTTTACAACCTGAATGGTCTCATTGAGTGGATTAACAACAGAGTCAAGAAGAATGTTGACGCTTCCCACCATATTGCTGTAGAAATCGAAATCAAAGCGTTTGGTATCGCCTCTAAAGGAGAGTTCACCTACAGAAGCAGAATTGTAGATTTTTTGGATTTCTTCATTCAGAGTCTTCATATTGTTTCTGAGAGCATCGAGAGCATTATTGATGAAGATTTTCTTACCGGGAAGTTTATCCATGACTTTGGAAAAGTCACCTCTCGAATAGGTAGCCACATATTCAATGATCTGCCGTTCTAAAGTAATATGGGAATGTGCCAGATTGTTAACCTGGTTCACCATGTCTTTGTAGAAGCCCCGGTATTTGTCAGTGGGAGCTTTATAGTCTATATCCCCTGCATCATGGATTTCCTGCATTTTTTGAATATCTCCCACAAAACCACTGAGGTTTCCTATCATACTATTCAGATTCTTTTTGATTTTATTGAAATCTCCTTTATACTCATCAATGATTTCAGGAGGCATATTCCCTCTGGATATGTTGTCCACATAGTCGGCGGCTACGTTTAAAGGAATAATCACCGCATCAAGAGTCTGGTTAACACCGCCTACAATTTTTTTAAAGTCTCCTTTATACCTGTTTGCATCGGCCCTTGTAGCCAGTTTTCCTTCAACAGCAGCTTTTATAAGAGTTTCTGTGTCTTTTAGCATATTCTGAAATATTAGAAGAAGGGAATTTAAGGCATCTCCTACCTGTCCGACTTCATCCTTGCTGTTGAGATTCACCTGGACTGAAAAGTCACCTTCATTTTCAACACGGTTAAGAGATCTTACAATTTCTTGCAGGGGATTTGTAATTGAATGGGTAGTTAGAAAGCTAATCGTAAAGGCTACAATTAGAAAAATTAAGCTTATAATCATTAAAATATTTCTGGCTGTTTTTACCTGACTTTCTGATTGTACCGAGTCGTTTTCTGCCAGTTTTGTTTGGTAGTTGATTAAACTTTCAATGGAGTTTAAAAAACTCAGCTGATGAGGTTGAACTGTTTCAAATAATAATTTGTTTGCTGCATCTTTATCTTCTTTGTCTATTATAATCCGAATGAACTCATCCAGAACTTGAAGAAATCTGGCTCTATTTGCATTCAAATCGGATAATAGTTTCTTTCCTTCTTCGGTAGTAATGCTATCTTCAAGGTACTTTACATCGGTCGTGATACTTTCTCTGAGCTTTAATATTTCTTCCTTGAATTCCTTTTGCTTTGTTTTATTAGTATTTATATATATATATAAAGCATTTTTATACACCAGGTTGTTGTTATCGATGATATGGTTGGCTTTCGCAACTTTAGGAATACGGTCTTTGGCTACGAGGGTATTTATATGACTCAATTTGTTAAATTCCAAAATCACGTAGATAACAATGGCGATAGCTAATAGGATCATACTGATGTATCCTATATTTAGTCTGAGTCCTATCCTTAAATTTTTAAGCATTTCACACTCCAATTTGTATACATTATAAAAGACCTTTACCTTTCCGGGAAATATCTGGATTTCTGACGGCTTGTAAATTAAGCCAGATATAATGTGGCTCGTTCGCCTGTTGTTTACTCAAGTTCAACTTTGTTTTTATCAAAAACTCTTCCCCATAAGAACTTTTTCCCATTTTTTAATCTGAGTTTTACTCTTTCTCCCTGATTTCCGGAAGAGTAGGCTCTCGCTTTTCCTATGATTCTAATTCCTTTATGCTTATATAAAAATTCGGTATCTTTTCCATTTTCGACAAGATAAGTTTTGCGAAGATATTTACCCTCAATTATGGAATGCTCCGGAATTTGACGTATTGTAATATACCTATTCAATGTATTTTGCAAGTACTTTTTTGAATGTGTATCTGCAGAAAAAATATCCTGGATAATGTAATTTTCTCCTAATTTTAATTCTTCTCCTTTGCTAATCGTTCGAGTACTTACAGGAAGAGTTTGTTTAACAGATACTTCAAACTTAATTCTTTCTGAATGTATTTTCCTTCCTTCAAAAAAAAGGTTTAAAGAAAAGATTCTATAACCAGCAGCAATTTTATCTGGGAAATTTGCCCAGCGGTACTCTATACCTTTTCCGGGTAAAAGCAAGTCGTTTTTTGCTGATTTTACTTTAATATTCTCATGATTTATGTCATTTCTTTTTATTATTTCAGCTTTTAAGGAATTTTCTAATTCATTTGCTGTAAAATTGCGATTCAAAGGTATTAGTAAGCAGCTTGAACCGGCTATTTGTAGGTTTTTTTGTTCATCCTCCGGGTAGGTGGCCAGTAAATCTTCTTTTGTTAGAAAAACCGGGGTATCCGGGGTTTTGAATAGGGCTTTGTCTTTTGTGGTATTTCGAATCTTAGCCACATCTCGTAAATAGACAGCATTTCGAGAGATAAAGACTTTTGTTTTTAGGGCTATGATTTCTGTGGAATAAAGGGGAAGGTTTAGGAAAAGTAGGAGAAGGAGCCGGATTTTTAAAGGTTTCTTGAGGTAGAACATACAGGCATAAAACCCGGCTATAAATAAACTAGGAATCTATCTTTTGAGCTGGATAGCTGTTCCTAACATGTTATCGGAAGTCTGGATTGCCTTGGAATTGGATTCATAGGCTCTCTGGGCGACAATCATATTCACCATTTCTTCCACGACTTTTACGTTACTCATTTCTAAAAAACCCTGAAGAAGCCCACCCATTCCATCGAGGCTGGGGGTTCCCGGAATCTCGGGACCGGAAGCCATGGTCTCTTTAAACAGGTTTTTTCCTATAGCCTGAAGACCTGCCGGGTTTACAAAACGGTAAAGTTCTATCTGACCGATTACAGTAGGGCGAATGTCATTATTTACTTTTACAGTCACTTCTCCCTGTTCGGTTACCTGTAAAGTATTGATAAGAGCACCTTCGGGAAGAACAATAGGAGGTTCTAATAGGTATCCGTTGGAAGTAACGACCTGCTGATTGGAATCGATCTTAAACGAACCGTCACGAGTGTAAGAAAAGGTTCCATCGGGTAATTGTATTTTAAAAAAACCGATTTCACTGGTAACTGCTATATCTAACTTGTTACCTGTTGATTGGAAAGAACCGATCTCAAACAATTTTTGAGAAGCGGCAGCCCGAACTCCGTGTCCGACATTCACTCCTGTGGGAATTTCACTGACTGCCGTTGCCGGTGTGCCTGCCAGTACCTGGTGCTGGTACACCAGATCTTCAAAATCAGCGCGATTTTTCTTGAAGCCTGTTGTGTTGACGTTTGCCAGATTGTTTGAAATTGTATCTATATGAAATTGTTGAGCGGTCATGCCTGTAGCAGCCGTCCAGAGTGAACGCATCATAAAACCTTTACCTCTAAAAGAAGAATCGGCTATTCTGATAAAAGCTGAAATGGAAATTTAAAAAAATAATAGAAAGGCAGATGTAAAGATTTTCCCGCTCTATTGAGTCTATTCGTATTAGGAGATAAATAGAAGATGAGCGAAATTTTTAACGAGGACGAGTTAAATACCGAGATTTTAAAGCTTCAGGAGGAGGCTTTGCTTCTGAGAAAAGAAAAAGAAACGATTCAAAAGATGGAAGCAAAGCTCACAGAAAAAATTAAAGAATGCCTGTTATAACCAGCTGGTTCTATAGTCTTTGACATATTGCTCAAAGCTTGAAGCTGTAGTGCCCAGGACACTTCTAATGTCTTCTGAAACGGGCGCGGTTAGATTTATTCGGACGGTTTCATAAAGTTGTAGAAGGAAGTTTACTGATGAATCGGGCAAACCGTTTTGTAGCATTTCTCTCCTTGCTATTGTGGGATCCACAGCATCGAAATGGATTTCTTTCCCTATTTCTTTAGAGATTCTGTCTATGGCATCCGGATAGGCCAGGGCCTCGGGTCCTGTCAGGGTATAGGCTTTTTTTCTATGACCCTCATCTAAAAAACTGTGCATGGTCACGTTGGCAATGTCTCTGACATCCACAAAACTGGTTTGACCGTCTCCGACCGGAAGATGCAGGAGTCCGGAACGGATGGATTCTAAAAACATTGTATTAAAATTTTGCATAAACCAGTTCGCTCTCAAAAACGTATAGTCCACTCCGCTATTTTCTATATAAACTTCTATTTTTCGCAAAGGAGCCTCTTCTGAGTTTTCCACTCCCATTGCTGAAAGGAAAATGATATGATTAATACCTCTTGTAATTGCTTCCTGAATAAATGGAATAACAATTCTGTCAGAAAAGCTATTTGCGGGAGGGGCAACTAAAAAAAGTTTTTCTACATCTGATAAGGCATTGTTAAAGGTGTCTCTTCTTTCGTAAGAAAACTCAGTCCATTCCAGACCGGAGATTCGTTTTCGTGATTGCAGGGTCATAGGGTTACGCGTACAGGCCCGAACCTTAACTCTTTTTTGGACTAACTGTTTACAAACCTCAAAACCTACATTTCCGGATGCACCCGTTACCAGAATATAACTATCTTTCATAATTCCGATTCCTTGTTCTTATCTTTTTAGAAAAATTGTTTTTCTAAAAAAGAGTAGAAGTTTTTTGGAAACTTAGTCAATTTATTTTTTTGGAGTGAGTATGAAAATTGGGCTGGTGAAACATTTCAATGCCAGGCCCCTGACTTTCGGCTTTGAAGAAAGTGGGGAACATGAGCTGGTTTATGATAATCCTTCGGTTTTAAAAGATTTACTACTAAATGGAGAGCTGGATACGGCCCTGATTTCGTCAGTAGAATGCCTGAGACATAAAAACGAGTTATCCTATTGTTCTGAGGTTGGAGTTTGTTCCAGGAATAAGGTACGATCCATTCTTTTTTATAAGAATCCCGAAGAAATATACCCTCCCGAAAAGATTTATGTGGATTCGGGTTCCAGAACCAGTGTGGCTCTAATTACTCTCTTAGTTCTTATGGAAACCGGGAAACGGGTAGAAACGGTTCCTATGCCTGCTTCTGAAATTATGATGAAGATACAGAGGAGGGAAGGTTCACATATGTTATTTGGAGACCATGCTTTATTTATGTCCGAAGCTCCCGGCTTTATCTGTATCGATCTGGCTGAATGGTGGTTTCGCTTGACCGGTAAGGGCTTTTGTTTTGCATTCTGGGCTTATCCTAAAAAACTCTCAATGCCGGATTCCCTATTTATGGATTCTCTAAAATATGGACTTTCGCAACTAAATAAAATTATACTAAAAGAGACTCGATTTCCCCCGGAACTCAGTCGTGTGTATCTCGAAGAGGAATTGCACTATTACCTTGAAGAAAATGATAGAGCGGGTTTTTTACAATTTTCTAAAGCCCTTGAAGAGAATGGCTTACTATTTTAGGGTAAGCTTATTTTGTAAAACCAGGAATGAAGCCCGGGTTTTTCCAGTGTATCGGATAAAGAAAAAATATAACTGAGTTGTCCTTCTCTACAAAAGCTCTTTGTTGTTTCACAACGAGAGCCCACTGGAAAATAAACATTGAAGCGAACATAACCTTCCCCGAGGTACTTCAAGGTTTCATTGTGGATCTTTTTTTCTCCGGGAGAGATAACTCTTTCTTCCTGTGATTTTCTTAGAGATTTGAATTCTCTTCTAACAGAAAGGGTTTTGTCCTTGCGTGTAACAAAAAGGGAACCAAGAATTACACCATCTAACTGAGATATTTCTTTAAAATCAATTTTGTAGACTACCTTTGCTTTTTTTCTATCTCCAAAAATTGGATCATTGTCTGAAGCCGGTAAGATTTCAATTTTGTAATTTCGAATTTTAAGATTATTGGAAAATAATCCTTTATTGATACGTTTATTAATTTCTTCTTCCTGAATAGGAAGAAAGCGAATCAGCGACTCCTCTTTTTTCTTTTGAAGAGGCACTTTATAGGAAATCTGGACATAGCCGCTAAAGCCTCTTATAAAATAAAGGGATTCTTCATATTCAAAACAGTTACTGAGACTGATTAGAAATAAAAAGCTACAAAAGAGAAACTTTTTCATGCAAAACAAGGTTTTGCATCTGGTTTCCTATGTCCACTGTATCCCGAATCAAATTCTAAAAAAGGTTCAGAAAAATCAGGGATCAAAAAAAGAGTCTTCCTGCATACTGATAAGATCAATGTTTCCGAAATAGGAACCTCCTATAAAAAAAGATTCAAGAACCATATCTGTTTTTCTTTGCATGGAATCATTGTTTTCTGTGTCGAGATAAAATGAGAAAGCTAAAAAGGCTGTTAGGAATAGGCTGAGAGCAGCAATAGATAATTGAAAGGTCTGCTTTTGCCTTCTTTTTTGCTGTACTTTATTAGCCATATTTTTACTCCAATTTTGACTTTGCAGTTTCTCTTCAATGGCTTGTTGTAAATCGTTCTCGTTCATTTTGACCTCCCCAATAATCTTTGTAAAATTTCTTTTCCCCTGTGCATTCTGGATTTTACGGTTCCTTTTTGTATGGATAAGGTTCCGGCAATCTCCTTTTCTGTTTTCCCTTTATATGATAAGGAAAGAACTTCTCGATACTTAATCGGAACTTCCTTCCATATACTCTTTAAACCTAATAACGAAAATGTGGAATAATTTTCTTCGATTTCTTCTCTTACTTCTTCTTTTAAACGTTCCGTTTTTTTAAATTCCCTATTCATTTTCTGATTTAAACGAATCGTTTCATTTTTTGCAATAGAATAAATCCAGGTGGAGAGTTTTGATTCTTCTTTAAATTTTCCCTGCATTAAAGCTTTATAAGCTCTGAGATAGGTTTCCTGGGCTATATCATCTATGTAGTCCAGGTATTCAACTTGAATGTAGGTTCGAATTGCAGAAAGAACATATTTCTTAGTCTCTTCAACAATCTCTTCGAAATTTTGGGAGTAGGCCATAGAAAAAAGGGGAGGCTTAATGCCCCCACCTCCTTGCATACATTTTCTCTGCGAGTTCCACCAGTTTTTTCTTCTGTTCCGGACTCAAAGTTTTATGAAATTCGATTAACTTGTCTGTAAAATATTCTCTCATTTCATTTCTTCCTTTATCTGTTTTAGCAAAAATCTCATTTACTTTCGCTTTGTCAATGGAATCCTTTTTTAATTCGGCCATTACGAGTTTATGGACTTCTTCTTTCTCTGCTTTTTTATCTTTTCGTTTTTGGAGAAATTCTGTTTTGATGCTTTCGAGATGTTTTTTTTGTGCATCATTCAGGTCCAGTTCTCCTGATATTTTCTTTACAATGTGGTTGGCAAACTTTTCGGGATCATGCTTTCTGTGCCGGCAATGGCTGAGGCTTAAAACAAGTCCGATAGCAAGTAAGAAGCTAAGTAGTTTTTTCATGTTTCCTCCTGATTTGTTTTATATGACCTGAACTTTGCTCCCAGGTTCCATTTTTTTAGTCGGAAAAATAATATTTGATATACGAAACAGAGTGGAAAAAGTGCATAAAAAAACAACGGAGACAATTATGAAAAAAATTTTATTTCTTAGCTTTACCCTTATTTTTAGTATCATAGGCCTTTTTTCTCAGGATAAACCGGAAGAACCTAAAAAAGCTGAACCTGCAAAAGCAGGAGGAGGGGATTCCATAAAGAAAGAAGCAGAAAAAGAGAGAGAGAAAAATCTCGACGAACTAAAAGCTGATATAGACAACAAGGTGAAAGAGATAGAGGAAATTCATCAGAAGTTATTGGATTTTGATCCTTCAGTAAAAGAGGAAGTTTTTTTAGAAGATGCAACAACTTCTAATTATAATAGCCTTGAAAAAGTGAATATTTTTAAATACACCCGTATCAGTTTTGATAATCTGGCCATTAAGAAAGTAAAACTTGTAACACAGAAAATTCCTTCTTATAATGAGCATAATTATACTCATAATATATTGGAGTTTGATCCGAAAGACCTTGAGTCTGCGGTAATAACTGTAAAAACCTCAGAAAGTATTGATGTATCGACTGTGAAGGACTATTTTCCGAATACAAAGAAAAAGGTTTTCAAAATAGTTTATAACAATTTGCATAATACTGCTTTAAACCTGACCTTTCAACTCAGAAAACATGAGAAGTTGAAAGAGGAAAAAGAGAGAAAACGAACTAATTTCTAAGGTTCCTTTTGAACGGTCTGGTTTGACTTGACTGTTTTTTTCTGGGTGTCAGGGGGAGAATTATAATAATTATAGATAAAATTCTGAATAATCATTTTCTCTTCCTCTCCCAGGTTTTGAATTTTCATTATGGCATTTTTGGAAGAGACCCGGATGATAGTTCCTTTGAGTTTTATAAATTCCTTATTCAGAGGGAAATGAACATCGACCTGGTCACCGGCATAAAAGGGAGTGTTCGATTGGAATTTTATGCCTCCGAGGCTGAGTTCAACAATGGTTGCCTCAATGCCACTTCGGTTTTTACTGGCACTAATAAACACATTGCACTGGGCTTCTACTCTTACTCTTGATTCTTTTCTTCTCTGTTTTTTTGGATCAAAGACATTGTATTTCTTTTCAAAAACTTCTTTAATTTCAGCCATTATAAGCCCCCTGCGGATTTTAAGTATAAGGGGGCTAAAAATTAAGTCAATAAATTATTTATTAATTGGGTTTTTCTTCCAGAACGATAGAGGTGCGAATTTTCTTTTCTTCTCGAATGAGCTCTAGTTTTAAACGCTTTCCGACTTTAGACTTACGAACATAGGAAATAATGTCTTCCGGAGTTTTTACATCAATTTGTAGGCCGGCTTTATCTGCCGGAGAGTCTTCGACTATTTGTTTTACCAGGGCACCTTCTCTTGCTTTTAGTTTGAGTTCGGTTTTATCGTTTTCAGAAATTGCATCAATCCCGATTCCTATCCAGGGTCGAACCACTTTTCCATTGGTTTTAAGCTGGTCTACTATATCTTTGGCTTCATTTATAGGGATGGAAAAACCGATTCCTACGGAACCACCACTCGGCGAGACTATCATACGATTGATTCCTATGACTTCTCCATAGATATTTAAAAGAGGGCCACCACTGTTACCCTGATTTATGGCAGCATCGGTCTGGATATAACTTACACCGGAAGCATCCAGTCCGCCACGTTTGACAGCACTTACTACTCCGAGGGTAAAAGATTGTTCAAAACCGAGTGGGGAGCCAACGGCTATAGCCCAGCTACCAACTTTTACTTTAGAAGAATCTCCTAAAACGGCGGGTTTCAGTTTTTCTCCTTTGGGATCAATCTTGAGTAGGGCAATATCCATGGTGCTATCGGAACCGATTAACCTGGCTTCAAAGGATTTATGATTTTTTAATTTAACAGTTAACTTATCCATATCTTTGATAACATGGTGGTTGGTGAGAATGAAACCTTCCGAGTTTAAAATAATCCCGGAACCCAGACCGTTTTGCTTTTGTTTCATAGACTTTCCACCGAATTGCTTTCCAAAAAAAGGATCGTTCATGAAAGGATGAACATTCACGTTAACTGTCCTTTCTGTAGCGATAGAAACAACGCTGGGGGATACTTCATCAAATACTTCTTGGAAAGCGTTTTGAAGATCTATGGCACTGCTTTTGGCCGGGCTGGCTTTTTTCTGTGGATCTGCGTTTACCGTAAGACTGCTGTTCTTTCCTCCGCAGGTGAGAATTGGGGAAAAGAAAGTACCTATGAGTAGGGAAATTAATACTAATCCTGCCGTTCTAAATATTTCTTTTTGTAACAATTTATACCTCCATTTGGGTTTCAATATGTAGACCCCTGTAAATTCTCAATTGGTTATAAATTTTCTCTTTCTCTAAGCCGGACAGTGCTTCAGCCAGGAAGAGGGCAGGAAGTAGATTTTCTCTTGACAGGTGTTCTTTTCTGGTTAAATCTCTTCTTCGGAGAGAAAAATGGCCGCCGATGATGAATATATTATAATTCCTAACCCCATCTACGATGTAGTATTTCGCTACCTTATGGAGGACGAGGAAAGTGCGAAAATCATTCTTTCGACTCTCATCAACGAGAAAATCATCAGTATAAAGCCTGAACCTCAGTCCAAAACCGAGAAAAAAGAGAGCTCGGCCATACCGCTAAAAGACCCCAAAACCAGCGACGACATACGGCTTTTTCATCTCGACTTTTCTGCGAAGATAGAGCTTCCGAACGGTAAGGAAGAGCTTGTTATGATAGAATTGCAGAAAGCGAGTAAGCCCAATGAGATTTTTCGTTTTAAGCGTTACATCAGTAAGAACTTCCAGAAAAAGCAAACACAGGAAATAGTAGATCCCGGAACACAGGCAATAAAGGAAATCGAAAGCCCCATTCGTCTTGTTCCTATCTTTATATTGAACTTTCGGATTGAAAATGAAATAAACGATCTCTTGATTCGTACGAAGCATGATAAGGTAGGAGTTTTCAAGAACAAAAACTTGCAGAGACACAATGAGTTTATAGATAATCTAATCTATGATATCTGGGTGGTGCAGGTTCCCAATTTGCAGAGTATCAAAGAAGAAGACTATGCAAATGATGAATACAAGAAAAGACTCTATACCCTGCTCAGGATATTTGATCAGGCATCTCGTGAAGACAAGAACGAACACCGGCTACGCCTGACCCGAAAGGTATTTCCTGACTACTTTGACCGTGTTATCCAGCGTTTACAGGCAGCCGCATCAGAAAACCCGGATATGGAAGAGCAGATGTATGCGGAAGATGAATATATCAAAGCTTTAATAGATCGTGACAATTCGATTGCTTTTCTCACCGGTATAGTGGAAGAAAAAGAAAAAGCATTGGAAGAAAACAAAAAGGCATTGGAGGAAAAGGATAAGGCTCTGGAGGAGAAGAATCGTCTGATTCAGGAACTGGCCGGAACTCTTTTGTCTGCCGGTCTACCGATAGTCGAAGTGAGTAAGAAAACAGGTTTATCTACAGAAGAGCTGGAGAGATTATAAGCTCATAAATCTAATAATTTACTAAGCAAGATTTCGCTTTTACTGATGAATTAAAAGACTAAAAACTTGCCAGAGCCTGTAGCTTCATTTTCAGACAGGCTCTTATAGGACTTTACCGGATGGTTATGTTCCCAGTAGTATTCTTTTCCGTTTATATATATGGTGAAATCAGGAAGAAGGGCAATGCGGCCATTTTTATCAATAATTCGTTTTTCATATTCCCAGATAAATCCATGATAGGAAAGTGTGTCGGCAATGATAACTTCTCCTTTGCTGCGAACGTAGACACCGGAGGCGGTCCTGTGATTATGCTTTAAAATTATCGTTTCTATCCCTAATTCTTTTTTTTAGTAGAATGTTAATCTTCTCAAAAAGATATTTCGATAATCGCATACCGAGTCCCTCTTGTTTTTCTTCATACCATTCATAGGCTTGATGAAAATCTTTTTCTGCTCCTTTTTCAAATTTGTATTTCTTGTCCATATTTTTCTTTAAACCTAATTTGTATTTGTTCAGGAGTTAACAATTCGTCCGGATTCTGGATGGCATTCTGAACTCTTCTATTGAGTTCTTTGTTATCATCTTCAGAAAGTCTATCATCATTTTCTTCTAAATTTAGAGAAATATCTCCGTCATGGATGGCGTATTTTAAATATAATAACTCTACATATTCAAATATATTCTTTTGTATTTCCTCTGGTAGCTCCATAAGCCTTATATTTAGAAGTTCAATATTCTTTTTTTGACTGTCCATATAGCCATTTATGACGAATAAACTTTTTTTATACAAGGATTTTTTGTATCCACTTAAAAAAGCAGGAAGAAATTTCCTAAACTACCATATAAACTGGTAGTCAGAGCTTGCAAATACCAGATTTCTATTGATTTACCTGGCTTAAAATTCTTTCCAGCTCTTCTCTATTAGTTTCATTATAATCTATAAAACCATCGAATCCGTCTAATATCTTTTTTGACCGACTCACATGTTCTATTCCTTTTGTATCCACAAGACAAAAGTAATAATAACCCTGTTCATCCTCAAGGCTCATAATCTTTTCCTATAGAAATAGTTAATAAAATAATACTTATGTACCAGTTTCTTCATGTATTCTTCTTTTTTGCAAGCTTTTTTATTTTAGACAGGGACAGAGCAGCAGATTCCTTATCAATTTTCTGGTAAGTTTTCTTTTTATAAGCCTTAAGGATTTATTAGATTAAGTTATTCTTGAATTTATTGTATTAATTTTAGAACCGTATAAATATCTTTTGTTGGCTCTCCAAAACAGATTTCAGGATTTATTGTAATTCTTTCTAATAGTTGATTTTCCATCTTCTCCCTCTTCTGTCAAAGGAAGTAGTTTTATAATTCTAAAAAATGAATCTGTAGTGATTTATTGAATAAAACTGCACCGGGGGTTTAGAAAACAGCTTGAGGTAAAGTTAATTTATCTTTTTATTAAATAATTTGGCTACTTCGAATATTTTCAATTAACTCATCAGCCGTTTCTTCTGATTCCCAGCCACCAAAAGCATCCATAAAATATTTCATTCTTTCTTCTTTGCTTAAATTTTCTGGATGAATATCTTCCGCTTCAAAGAAATAATAAGAGTCTTCTCTTTTCTTGTCTTTCTTTATAGATTCAGAAATCTTTGATATTACCTCTGCTTTTGTTATAATATCCAGACGATCTATGATTTGTAAAAAATTACTGATTATATTTTTAATTTCTTCCCTGTCGTTTATGATAATGTCCATTTTATCCCCCTATAGAGTATCTAAGATCCCAAAAACTATACTTTAAAAGCTAATTCATATTCTTTTAATTTGTAGTTATTTTAAAATATTTAATCTATCAATATTTTTTTTGATATACTGATTTAATTCAGTATGCTTAATTCATCGAATAATTCCTCACCAGAACCCGTTGCCGTTTGTCATTCAGTACAGAATAAAAGTTCTTCCTTTGCTTCTTTACGTAGTTTGTGTCCGTATTTTCCCTCCAAACTGCAAAAGTCTTTATTAAACAAAATATACTGTTCTCCCTGTTGATTCACCTGCATACTTTTCTCCTATTGAATCTGGGACCCTGTTTCTTAGTGACAGGGAGAGATGGAATTCTATAATTGATATATAGCCATGATAATTATATATTATTGGACTATCAAGTAATATTTATACAAAAAAAAAGAACTATGAAAAAAAGTGATTACAAAATCCTCTTTACCTTTCTAAAACTAAACCAGAAGGAGTTTGCAGAGAAGTATGGACTTCAACCTTCCAACCTGAGCGAAATTGTAAATGGAAGGGCCAAAAGACTTCCGGTAGAAGTGATTCTTAAACTTCATAAAGAACATAATATCAGTGTAGAGTGGTTAATAGAGGGAACAGGTTCTATGTTAGCCGGACCAAATTCTTTAAGCGATAAAGAAAAAGAACTCATTTCAGAGGTCAGAAAGGATCCCAAACTCTTAGATACAGTAAGAGGATTTATTGAATTGTTGAAACGGAGTTATAAGTGAAACTGCACCGGAGTCTCATAAACCCACCCCCGGAGCTACCGAGCCCGAAGGTAGATTTAAGTTGTGGGTGTTAAAACTTCCTTCGTGAATTTGAACAGGGTGAAAAGCAATCCTTTGCTTCTATGTATATTTTGACGAAAGAATTAGAAAAACGTTTTGATTTTTTCTCTTTTTTTTAGATTGCATTTTCTCTGGTAGTATTTTCCTATATCGTGTGTTTTAGAAAAACTAATGTCTTTATACACTAAGTAGGCTTTAATATATTTTTCAACTGCTTGTTGAGAATGAAAACAAACAGACTCAACAACAGGGTCTTCAAAGCTCAATTCCCTTTTTGCTGTTAATAAATCTTTATCAGCTTTCATTAACCATGCTTGCACAAGACTATTCTTGTCTCTCATATATAACCTTACCTTTTTCTAATACAGTATTTACAAAAGATAAATGCACATCTTTCCATTCATCCACTTCTGAGCTTTTATAAATTACAAAGTCAAATTCTATTTTTTCATAATTCCTAAAAAGTTTTCGCAATTCTCTTGCTCTTTTGTATCTGGGTAATTTGGAGTCTTTTAATATGATAAATATATCTATATCACTATCTTGAGTAGGATTTCCGTATGCATAAGAACCAAATAAAATAATTTTCTCCGGAGTGAAAATACTGAGGATATTATTAATACACTCCTGTAAAAACTCTTCGGATAAAAAGCTTACTTTTTTATTTACTGTATTTGATGACATAGTAGTTAGACTGATTATTGTGATGAATCCAAGTTCCTTTAATATTTCCTTTACTTATTCCACTGACAACGCAAGGTTACTGATAAATCTCGGTTATCCTGCTGTTTCACCTGTTTTATTGGATATTTTTGCCTGTATACAGGATTTTAATTGGCCGATAGCCAAAGAACTTACACCGTTTTTGATTTCCCTGGGACGTAAGAGTCTGGATATAGTTAAGAATATTTTTCTCACGAATGATGCTGTCTGGAAATACTGGGTAATACAGGAAGTCATTGCCAGAATGCAAACTTCTGAATTAGAACAGTTTATCCCTTTATTGCAAAACCTGAATGAGAATCTTTCTGCTGAAGACATAAAAGGAGAGGTACACCTGGCCATTGAAGAAGATCCTTATAAAACGATTCGCAGATAAATCGATTATTCGTCTTCATATTAATCATCAAGCTCTCTCTCAATCCTCCCCTTCCAACTGAATTATTTTTCCATAAGCTGGACGAAAATCATACTCTTCGGTTAATACCCAGAGGACTTCATAGGGCATGGCTTCATCCGGATAGTCGATATAGCCATCGGTTATGACTATCAGGTTTTCTACCTCTGGATCTTGCGCCAGATATTCCATGCCGGGTGTCATATCGCTTCCTCCCATACCGCGAATTGTATAATTCTGCAATTCCTCCGGACTTAGCCATTCATCCGAAGTTACTTCTGTATCACACTGTAACAGGTGGATTTCCGGAATCATCAAGGAATCACAAAAAGAAGCGATTACACCTAAAATGCGGCTGAGTGTATCATACATAGAACCGCTGGTATCAAGTAATATGTGTATGGTATAACCTTCCCTCTTGTGTCCGGGTAAGACAAAGTCATAGCCTGTACCGCGTCTACTGGCACGGGAATAGGTTTTTCCGGTTCTTGTTGTATTCTCCATCCATTGTTGTAGGGCCATTTCCCAGGGAGGTCTGTAATAGGAGCGAAGCATGTCGATAGAATCTTCCATTTCTCCTGCTACATTATCCTTGCCGTATCCGGGCATTCCAAAAAGTTTTTCGAATTCTTCCTGAGTTGCTTTCATACTGAGTGCGTTATTGCAGGCTTTTTCTATTTCCTCAATACGTTCTTTTTGCTTCAGTGAAGTTCTTGTTTCATTCGGAAACAGTCGCCTTTCCAGTTCTTCATCTATAATATCTGAATGGCCTCCGAGTTTATCCAAATTATCTTCACTTGCTGGCTTCCCTTTTTGTAAAGCTTTACGCAAAGCATCTGCCATAGCTCCTCCCTGTGAAGGAAGATTAGAACCAGCGTTTGTTGTGATTTGAATATTTGTCCAGTGGTCTTTCGAAGAGATATGTTGGGGATTATTTTCTTTGAGATAGTAATAGATTTCTTCAGCAGAGGCATCGTGTAAGTGTGTTTGATGTTTTAATATACTTTCTATATCTAATCCACCTACCGGAACTGAATCAAAATTTAGTTCTTTTTTTAACTTCCGATTGATTACAAGATCATGGGCAATATTAAACAATCGATGAATAGAACCTTTACCCCTATCGTGTGTTCGCAGTGCAAGGTGATACAGCTCATGAGCAAAAATAAATGTGGCTGTAGGTAAATCCAGAAGATAAAACCAGTCCGGGTTTATCACCATCCTTCCGGTAACGGTAATACCGGCTGTTGGAATTTCTTTATGCTCCGAGATAAGCACTTTTTGGATAAGACCGGAAAAGTAAGGTAATTGTATACTACAAAGCTTTATAACCCGTTCCAGGAATTCTTTATTCTCCAATGCCGGTTACCTCTTCTAAGGTCTTTTTCAAGAAATCATTCAATCCCAGGCTTCCCCATTTATCCACATTGCCGGAGAGTAAAGTAAAGAGATTATCCGTGGGAATACTCTGTAAAAAGTTTTCCAATTCTTCCACGCTGAAGCCTTTTAATTTATCATCTTCGAGGGCACGACGAATCGAGTGGAGTATCATCCAGAGTTTCGTGCTATCATGAGGTAACTTATCCAGTGATTTGATATACTCTTCTATTGCGAATATTTCTGTAAGTTCATTTTCATAGATAGTAGAAAAAATAGCAGCATCTTCCGCAGACACCCTGCCAAAAGCAAGGGAACGTAAGAGAGGCAGATCTATCTTACCACTTTTACTACAGAGGTGAATGGCATTAGACAGGGAAGCCCAGGCACGCGGTGTGGAGAAAGGTACGGGTTTATCGGGAACAGGACGCATGAGAGCATCCGGCATAAATTTGATGAAAGCTAATATGTCGGGATGAATGCCGGATTTTTCCGCCCAGTCTATCCATTCTTTGACATCGACTTTTATTTGCAGAACAAAAGTTCGGTTGACAAGGGCAGAACTCATTTGTCGGACTAAGGCCCTGTCTTCCTGCCGGTTTCCTGCGGCTACAACCCAGGTTCCTTCGGGTAGCTTGTGTTCACCCAGTCTTCTTTCTAAGAGAAGGGCATATAGGGCTTTTTGCACATCGGGAGCCGCTGCCGGAAACTCATCCAGGAAGAGACAGAAGGGCTTTGGATCTTCAGGTAAGAGAATGCGAGGAGGACAGAAGACGGAGCGTTCATTGACGATACGCGGTATACCGCTTACATCTTCCGGGGCAATCTGTGTACCGAGAAGAGAACGTACTTCAAGACCTTCTTCTTTAGCTGCCTGTCTCACTACATCGGACTTGCCAACACCGGGTGCGGAAAGAATAAGAATACTCTCCTTTGCTGCCATTGCTTTAATCAACCTTTTTGCTTCACTGAGTGTAATTGTTTCCTTTTCTAAACCCATTTTGTTTTCCTTTATAATAATTCTCCGTCTTCGTTGAAAGTTATTGTTGTGCCGGATTTGTAGGTTATTCCATTAATAGAAGTGTCCTGTGCTAATCTTCCTCCCTCAAGATTTCCATTTTCATAAAAGTTAAGCCAGGTATCTTTTTTAAAAACAATTCCGTTGATACTAGTGTCCTGCGAGAGAATACATTTTGTAATGTTTCCATTTATATTAAACCAAACCCCGGTATCTTCTTTAAAAAGAACCCCGTTGATGTTAGTGTCCTGTACTAATATTGCATTTGAAATTTTTCCAATAGGATCCCAACTGATAAAGCTATGTTTATGAAGGGTTATACCATTAATCATTTCATTATCCTTAAGTTTAGCATACCAACATTTCGTTTTTTGATTGAAAAAATAAATTTCACCATTTGGATACAGGTCTCTATTATTAAATCTCCTTTTATTTTGAATCACTAATTTTGCAATAAATAGTTTCTCCGAGTCTAATTTAAAATAAACTACATCTCCCTTTTCAAGTTGAAAATCAAAATAATGTGTATGTGAATCAAGAACTCCTTTTTCAGGTTCAAAATTTGAATTAAGTATAATATGGCGAAAATGGGTAGAGAACTTTTCTATATATACATTTATTACCTCAAAGCATTTGTCTTTCTCGTTAAAGTTAAAAACTGTGCTTTCGATAATTTTCATATCTACTATTGTTAGAATATCTCCTGTGATTACCTTTTCCAATACTCCGTTATTTGAAAAATAATATTCACTGTTAGGTGGAAAGCAAGCATGATATTCAGTACCATGTTGAGAGTTTGCTTGAGTTATTTTTAGTTTTTGTTCAGCATTTGTTTTTAAATAAATTATATTCTTCTTTTCATCAATTTTATATTTACTTACATTTTCAAATTCTAATTGGTCTATCAGAATAGTCTTTAATGAGTATGGATATATAATTATTGTATTTGAAGTGTTATCGATACTGATAGCCGAGAGTGCATCAATCTCATGATTTCCTAATTTACCATTTTCTGAAAATATAATCGTTTGTGGTTTGTTATTTTCATATTTAAGCAGTGAGCCTTCAGGAATAACCATTCCATCTATTTCCAATTTTTCATTTGATATGCAATAATTTAACTCAGGATAGGAATAAAACAGGTGAGCCTGTCCCGGAGTAATTGCAAGACCTTCAACTTTTTCTAAAAATTTTACGCTTTTAGGAAATAAGTATTTATCTAAATATAAAATATCTTTTTTATGGTGTTTGTTATTATGAATCATTTTATCAGATTTTAAAATAAGACAGAAGCATAAATCATCGATATCACCTGATATTGCTCTTACAATTTGATCTATAAACGAAAAGTAATCTTTGGAATCATTTCTGAGCCAATTTGTTTTCAAAAAAAAAGGATTAAAAGTTTTAAACCAAAGAACTTTTTTTTCTTCCACTGAGAGCAGGCATAATTCTTCCTCTTTATAAACCGGTATGCCGTTTACATCCCCATCTTCTGTAAAATAAATAGAATGAAAAGCTCCTTCCCGCGAAAAAATAAATTGTATTTTGTTTTTTATAATCTCAAAAGTATTGAGTCCAATTTCCTTTGCTGTATTCGCTGAAGAAGTCCAAAATAGATACACCTGCTTAAAAAGTATTTGAAGTTGAATGAGTTTATCGAGAAAAGTTACATTTTCTCTCTTTAGCAGTGGTATTTGAACTTTTGAATGTTTAATAAAAAAATCAGGAGTGTAGTAATTCTGGATTAGAAATTTATATTTAGGTTTCTGTAGATATTTTTTATACCTATCAAATTCATAAAATGTTTTGAATTCTTCTACAGGAATTTTATAATCTTTCGTGTTAAGCGACTTTTTCTCGGGGTTTCCATCGAGGGCTTTTAAGAGTTTTAATATTGAGTTGAAATCATTACTTGTATTTTTAATAAGATATTCGTATAGTTCTTTGGTTTTAGCTAAAAGAGATGGATTTTCTTTTTGTAAAAGCTCTCGATAAAGCTTATCTATAAACACTAAATCTCTCTCCCATTTGGAAATATGTATTTCCAATTCCTCATTGAGAGTATAAAACATGCGGGCATAGTTTTCTCTATCTTTGGATGGCTTTTTGATTCTATCGGGAGATTTAACACCGCCACCACTACGTTTAGCCGGAAGAGATTCTTTGGGAGGAGAAAGAGCTTCTTCTCTCGGAACTCTCTTGCCGAAATATTTCTTCCACTCTCCATCACCAAATACAGTTTCATCTAAGAATCCATTATCCAGAAAAGCCCAGACTTCCCTTGCTGTCATTTGCTTCTGTTCGAGTTTATAGAATATGAGTTCCTGTATTGTGTTCATGGGCCAATTCCTAAAATCCTAAAATAGAGCGAGAAACTTTTCTCCAAACAATTTGTCACTAATCGGAAAATATCGTCATAACTTCCATCGACATGGGCTTTATCAAGAGCATCGTAATATTCTAATCTTTCTTTTATTTCAATGACAATAGGTGGATATCCATCTCTGATTAACTCGAAATTCATAAGCAATCTGGCGGTTCTACCATTACCATCAACAAAAGGATGTATTTTTACAAACTCGGTATGCAGCCTGCTTGCTCTTTCGATTGGATGTAAGGTCTGCCACTCGTTTTGATAACTTCTTATCAAAGCCTCCATTTCACCGGACAATTGCATAAAGTCAGGTGGAATATGTCTCGCTCCACTTATAACAACATTCGCTTTGCGATATGTCCCGGCATTTGTTTCATCTATACCTTTTAGAACAAGGTGATGAAAATTTTTTATCTGCCACTCACTTAAAACTTCTTTCTCTTTTACGAGATTCTCCAGATAGAGAATAGCTTCTTTATGGTTGATGGCTTCTAAATGTTCACGAATAGTCTTGCCTCCGACTGTAATGCCTTCCAGTACTACCTTGGTTTCTGAAAGGGTCAGGGTATTGCCCTCAATTGCGTTGGAATGATACGTCCAGTCTATAAGCAGTTTTTCCCTGAGGCTTCGAAGACTTTCCGCAGGAAAGGGTCTGTGTTTATCGAGAAGTTCTTTTTTATTCTGTAATTCAATAAATTTCTGTTGCATTTTATATATCTAATTTACCTTTTTTACTCTTCCACTCTTATAAAAGACGAGTGTATCGCCTGAATGAAATAATTCTCCATAAACTTTGGTGGTATTTGCTAAAGTACCTTTTTTTATTTTACCATTATTATAAAATTCTATAAGTGTTCCTGCTTTGAAAACAGTTTTCTGAATAAGAGTATTTTTTCTTAATGTTCCGGATTTGATATTTTCACTGGCATAAAAGTAGACAGATGAATATCTTTTAAAATAGATTCCTGAAATCTCTGTAATTCTTTTTAACTTTATTTCGGAAATTTTTCCATTTTTATAAAAACTAATATCATCTCCCGGACTCAAATTAAACTTGCTTACCTGCATATAAGCAGCAAGTGTACCTTTTTTCAAAGAACCATTTTCATAAAATTCAATCTTATTTCTATAGTCAGGACTATAATATCCAAAATAATAACCATTAATCAATACTGATTTTGCTTCAGCTTCTTTGATTTGGCCGTTTTCAAAGAAAAATATTCTATCATAATTTTTCCAAATGATATTATTTATTGTATTCTCGCCAGCAAGTGTACAATAATTTATTCTACCATTAGGAAAAAATAAGAGTTCTCCATTTTTTACAATATGAATATCGTAAACAGTTATATTTGTGGAAGGAATTATTTTTGATATAGAACCATCTTCATAAAAACTGATTATAGAATTTTTTGGTATAAAAGAATTATTTACTGTCGAATCTCTTCCGAGACAACCGGAAGTTAAATTTCCATTTTTTGAAAACTCTAAATATTTATAGGATATATTTTTTAAACCTTCATATATATTTATATACAGGAAACGTTTTAGCAGTTTATCAGATTTTTTAATAAAAAATACATTCTTTTTATAATAAGTTTCATCAATAATTTTTATTAATTTCAGAGGAATAAGGCATTCTAAGTAATTAATAACGTTTTTGTATTTATCGAACATTATATTTGTATTATATTTAAAAGGTAAACCCATGTAATAAAAAATATCTTTTGCACTGAATGCACTATAAACAATTTTTTCTTTTTTCATTACAAATTTGCATTTATCAGGATATTTATATCTTCCAAAGCTTCTACTAACTCTGGTATAAAATCGATAGATGCTTCCATCAGGATTTAAGTGAATTGTTTCTCCCGAATAGAAATCATAACCGTGGTAATTCCAATTTGCTCCAAGATCAACTCTTTTAACTTTATCTTTGTTGAAGGAAATTGTACTGCCGGCGGGGTATTCGACACCATCTATTATATTATTATAAAAAAGTTTAGCTTTGCATAGTTCAAAAGATTGGTTAAAATAGAGCAAGTCCGGTTTTTTAAACCTTAACTTACCATCAAAGAACTTTCTTTTCTTTCCAAATTTCAGACAATAAATTTTCCTTACGATTTCCAATTCCTCACCTGCATAAATATCGAGGCCACCGTATTTTGTATCTTTTTCGAAATATATAGATACCAGATTGTCCTTCTCATCAAACTTTAAAATATTTCCTCTCGCTGCACTATGCGGAAGGCTTTTGTTCAAACTTCGGAATTTATCTAACATGTTTAGGAAATCCTCAAGTATCAACTGTAGGTGAACAATATTATTTAAAAACTGGATCGAAGTATATCGGTTTATTGGAAAGAAGAGTTTTTTCATAATCAAAGAGTATTGGGGGGTGTAATATTCAGAAAGAATTAACTTGTATTTTGTTTTAGAGAGTTTCTTTTTGTATTTTTGGAAAGCAATAAAATGTTCTATTTCAACAAGAGATATTTCTTTATGATCTAATTTTGGTTTTAAGTCTGAGAATATTTCAACTATAGTTTTTGTGCTTAAGATTACAATCAATTCCTTTGCTAATTTTTGTAAAGATGGGGCTTTTTCTTTTAATAAAGTTGGATATAACTTATATAAAATAGAAAAATTACTTTCCCATTCAGGAAGAAGAAGTTCTAATTCTGTATTGAGAAGCTGGAATAGCTTGATGTGATTATCTCTTATTTTGGATGCTTGCTTTTTACTTTTGTTTGAAGTATTCTTATTTTTTGACTTTTCCCTATATTTCTCCTGGAGGCTCGAAGGATTCATGCCGAAATATTTCTTCCATTCCCGGTTTCCAAAAATAGTTTTATCTAAAAATCCATTATTAAGCAATTTATTTACTTGTTCCGGAGTAAGCCGGTTATTTCCTAATTCGTAAAATATAAGTTCCTGTATTGGGTTCATGGGCTTTGATTACTGATTTATATGATTCACATGTCCTGTAGAAATAGTCAATAGAACCATATTCGGTTCGTGTTATCTACCAGTTTCTTTATATATTCTACTTTTTTGCAAGCTTTTTTATTTTAGACAGGGAAGAGGGGAGTAGACCTTTAGAATAATTTTAATGTTAAAGTTCATAGTTTTCCAATAAAAAAAGATTTACTTCTTTTTCTAATTCATCTATATTCCAGCAATCAATGGTTTCATTGTTAAGTATATTTTTCAGCAAAGGATTCAGATCGTAGGGTGATGATTCTATAAACAATTCTTTTTGAGTTTCATATTTATTTTCAAGTACATTATCTACCGCAGTATAAATATTGTTTATCATCAAATCATCGCCAGTAATATAGTCTATAAAAGAATATTTCGTATCATGATGAAGCAGAGTATCATCTACAAATTCTACTCCTCTACTTTTCCATTTCCAAATTAAATCTTTTGCTTCCATATAATAATATTTAGACAAACTTGATCTGATCAAATATTTCATGCTAGCATGACTCATACCTTCTCGGATGGGACCTAAAACAAGCTCTAATGACAGAGGAGATTCCTCCAATAGTCTTGCTCTCTGGTATGAATATTTGTCTTCCAATACTTCATCAAGTGCTGCAAGTACATCAGAGCTTATACAATTATTACTGGAAGACACATGATAGAGGACATAATCCACAGACCACATCATAGGATCTATATCTATAAATGTAAGCCCCCTTTCTTGCCATTTACCAAAAAAATCATAAGATTCACTGTAAAAATAGAGCATATCCTGAAAGATATTCTCTATAAAAGAATGTAATATAATCCTTTTAATTTTGAGAATGTTTTTTGGTGTTTTTAAATTTCGAGGAAACTCTTTCCAATCACTTTTTATTTTAAAAATATTTTTAAGCTCTATATTCAATCCCTTTATGTTATCAGAAGTGAAAACCTTTTCTTCATCATACATTAATGAGCCATATAAGCTTTCATCTTCAGAATGTAAAGTTTTAGGAGGATAGAAGTAAAAATTATCATAATAGCCTATTTTAAAACTATTTATAAATATTCTAAGTGATTTACTTATCATTCTTTCTAATAAACCGGATTCTTTCTCTATAGCTAATACTTCATCTTGCAGGACTTGAACAAATTCATAGTAATTTTCCGGATGTACCTGTATTCCGTGTTCTTCATACAAATCATTTGTGATATCAGGAAAACCATTATAATCACGATTAAAAAAACTATACTTCTTCTGGTTGAAATAGATTTTCTTGTTCCAGATCCTCGGATGTTTCAAAAATTTTTGTGTATTCATGCTTTTGTTTACTCTTTTAGCTATCCCGGTGTGAATAAATTGAAATTTGTTGATTTATTGGTTTTTTCTAATGTTTAAAATCAGTTCTATATTTCTTTCTACCTCTTCTCTATCAATCGTTCCGGTGTTTTTCGAAATTAATAGTTGCTGTTTTAGTCCCTGTTGTTTATACAGATTGTTCTTAACTTCGCAATCTTTTCGGTATTTTTCTTCGTTCCACAAGCCTTTGTTTTTATAAAACCAAATTCTGTTGATACTTTTAGCTTGCGACAGGTAGAACTTCCGGCACAATCAGAAATTATATTCAGAGCGTTAGAGTTAGTCCCCTGAATCGTTAGGGTTTACAAAAACGGAACTCGCCAGAAAATAGTTTTGGCAAAAAAAATCAACAGGAGAGTTCCGCATGAAGAAGAATAAAACCAGCCATCATTCCAGTCAAGAGGAAATTTTACCTCTGGAAGCCTTTCGTAAAATAGCCCATAATGAGCTTTTAAGCCTGCTTCAGAAAGCCAGTATAGAAATCATTCAACAGTTTATTCAATTGGAAGTGGAAGAGTTATGTGGGAAAGTTTTTTCTCATAAGAAGAATGATTTATGCCACAGAGGCGGAAGCGAAAATGGTAGTATCTATATCCAGGGACAGAAAGTTCCTTTACGAAAACCACGAGTTCGCAAAGGAAATGAAGAGCTTCCATTAAAGAGTTATAAAAATCTCAGAAAGATGGATAATATTTCAGATAGAATATTAAATGTCTTATCAGCAGGTGTTAGTTCTCGGAAGTATGAAGAGGTAATTGAGAAGTTATCAGAAGATGCTGGTTTATCCAAAAGCTCTGTTTCGAGACAATTCATTTTAGAATCGAGAAAAAAGCTTGATGAGTTTAAGAACAGAAAATTTGAAAATCATAAATTCTTTGCAGTATTCATAGACGGAACTAATGTGGGAGGTCAATCTATAGTAACAGCTCTTGGAGTTGATATTGAAGGAAACAAGCATTTCCTTGGATTTTCAGAGGGTTCTACGGAGAACTATGAAATTACAAAAGAACTTTTAGTGTCTTTCCGGGAGAGGGGTCTGAAATTTACAGATAAAGTGATTTTTATTTTGGATGGTTCAGGCTCTTTAAAGAAAGCCATAAAAGAACAATTTGGAGATAGTGCAGTTATCCAGAGATGTACCAATCACAAGCTCTGGAACTTACTCGCAAAGCTTCCAGAGAAACACCATGAGGAATGTAAGCTTCGTTATCGAAGAATCTTTTCTTGCAATGAATATAGTGATGCTAAAGAAGAATACCTGGGTTTTGAAACCTGGCTAAGTCGAATAAGTTATTCTGCTTCAAACAGTTTAAAAGAAGCAGAATATGATCTATTAACTATTCATAAAATACGAATGCCTGTGGAAATGCGTAAAACATTTTTAACAACGAATACAATTGAATCTGGTTTCAGTGGCCCCAAATCGTTAATGAAAAGAGTCAAGAAATGGAATCTGGGAACAGATATGATTTCAAGATGGGTATCTGTTAATTTGCTTTATCAAGAGAAAAGGTTTCGCAAGATAAATGGAGTTAATAAAATTAATATATTTTTAGCTGACTTTTTAGAACAACAGCTTGACAAAAAAGTAGCTGCATAATATCTTATATATGTTCCGTTTGAACTCTAACGGTATGTGGGACAAGCTCGAGCGTTAAGTTTGGACAGCTTCAGATTTTTTATATAAGTTTTTAGCTTTCATTTGCGATTTTAAGAATAAAATTTAGTAACTCATCCGAAAAATAAATATCTGATTTTCTTAATACTTCCACTTTTTGTCTAATTTCTTTATATAACATTTTTTCTTTTGCAAGTAAAAGAACACCGAGACTTCCAATAATTTTAACATTATTAATCTCTGCAATTTTTCTTCCTCGTAAATCGTCAATCAATAATCTATCTGCATCTAATTTTTTGTATAGAGCGATAGCTTCCAACTCTCCCAGTTCTAAAGTTCCATCTTTTATTATTGTGATATTTTCTAAATCAACAATTATAACTTTTTCTTTTAAATATTGCATTAAAGTATCCGCATGTTTTTTAGTTTTTACCATTACTTCTTTATATACAGCTTCTGGAACCTTTACTTCCTTAAACAAAAAATCTAAAGCTCCCAATGAATCACAGGTAGCAAGGGCAATTAACGCTGAACTATCTGCAACTAAAATCATAAGAAATCCTTTTTCAAGCTTTCCCATTCTTTTTTCATATCTTCTTCTGAAATATTTATAACAGGGACCTTATTATTTGAGCATTCCTGCATAAATCTATAAATATCCATATTGGCAATATGGGAAGCTTTTGTTATAGAAATTTTTCCCTGTTTATAAAGCATCAAGCTCAAACTTAACTGAATATCACTAATAAGGCTTGAACTATCATAGAATGTAAAAAAAGGGTCTTTGAAATCAATAGATACTTGCATAACTTACCTCTTTATAATTCAATTCCACAACACAATATCGCTAAAATCAATGATTTTTCAGAATTTTAATGAACAAATTTCTTAATAAATATTATCCACTCAATTTTTCCGGGAAGCAGGCAAAAATATCGTAACTTTCTAAATCATCTAAGATTTCTTGAGTTGTCATTCCGGAAGTCAAAAGATCTAAAGCTCCCAAAAAACATTTAAAGGTTTTTCACATCTATTTTCCTTAGAAATATTTTTAGCCTGACTGCTTGGATTTTAAACACTCAATATTTCTTTCTACCTCTTCTCTGTCAATCGTTCCTGTGTCCTTCGAAAGCAATAGTTGCTGTTTTAGTCCCTGCTGTTTATACAGATTGTTCTTAACTTCCCAATCTTTTCGGTATTTTTCTTCGTTCCACAGACCGAGATGTTCCCAGTAGTATTCTTTTCCGTTTATATATGGTGAAATCAGGAAGAAGAACAATGCGGCCATTTTTATCAATAATTGGCTTTTCATATTCCCAGATAAATCCATGATAGGATAGTGTGTCGGCAATGATAACTTCTCCTTTGCTGCGAACATAGACACCGGAGGCTGTCCTGTGTATTTTCTCAGAAACCCGGTAGGGTTTATATTCCTGTGTGCAATTCCGACAATTATCGCAATTTCCGCAGGCCTTCATTTCTGTAAAACCAAATTCTGTTGATACTTTTAGCTTGCGACAGGTAGAACTTCCGGCATAATCAGAAATTGTATTCAGAGCGTTGAGTTTGGACAGTTTCAGATTCTTTATATAAGTCTTTAGCTGTGTTTTTTCAGAAAGATTTATTTCCTTATCTGCTTCAAGGGAGATTTTTAGTATAAGTTCTTTAACATATACTTCTTCTCTTAAATATTGAGAAAATAGGATTTGTAATTGTTCTTCCGAACTGAGATGGCTGAGATTTTGTTCTTTGAACCAGTTCCTGCTTTTGCTTTTCTCACCCTGTAAATTTTCTACCTGGCAGCTAAATTTTAATTCTTTTAGTTTTAAATTTCCCTTGAGTAATCTCCAGAATAGAGCCATGTGGTGGATGTTATATTCTTCTTCTACTATATTGTTTATTGTATTTTTTGTATGCGAAGCAAAGTCTACAATCTCATCGATTTTTTTATCCTCATTTTCTTTGCCGTATATCCGGGATATTCCCTGTTTAAAAAAACTATGGTCTTTGGAATGGTAGAAAAGCACACAACGTGAGTTAGTTCCATCTCGTCCTGCTCTTGAACATTCCTGCCAGTAGGTTTCCATATCCGGAGGAACATCATAATGAACCAATAACCTGACATCGGGAATGTCTACTCCCAGTCCGAAAGCACGGGTGCATACCACTCCCTTTAGTTTTCCTTCTTTCATTCCCTTAAGTATTTCATTTCTTTGCTTAAGCCCCAAAAACGGTAGCTTCTCCCGATTATTTTGCTCCCCGGCACCATAGAAATATTGGAATTCTCCGAGTCCCTGTGCGTTTAGATATTCTGCCAGTTTGATGGTTTTCTTCCGACTGTTTATAAAAATTAATGAGCTTCCTTCTGTTTCTTTCAGTTCTTTAAGAAGGTTATTTTTCTTTAAATTTTCATCTGAATTTTCAAAACAAAAACAATTCAGAGAAAGCTCCTGTCTTTCTAATTGCAAAGGATTGTATAAATTGGTTATATATTTCTCTTCCGGTATGTCCAACCAGTTGCAGACATCTACCTGCATTTCTTTTGATAAGGTTGCCGAACAGGCGATAATTCGGAGTTTCTTTTCTTTACATAATATAGCACTGAGTAAAAACTCACTGCGAAAATCCGGCCCCCAGGAGCTTAAACAATGGGCTTCATCCATTATGATTACCGAGGGTGGATTTTTGTCTATAAGAGCCTGTGTGAAAGGATTACAGAACCTTTCGGGCGACATGAGGAGGTATTTTCCCCCTAAATCCCCCGTGGACGGGGGACCTGGTTGGTGGGTGAACTTCTGGTAGATTTGTCGGATTTTTTCTGCTCCCTGATCTCCTGCTATATATTCCGCTTCCTGTGGATAACGGTTTGTAATGTCCGCCATTAAAGCAAGGGTAGGTGAAATGATGATTGCATATCCTGAAAGACTGGCTGCATATTCTATGAAGATTCTGGTTTTTCCAAAACCGGTAGGAAGAATATAGATGAAATTCCCTTCTGAGTTTTGTATTCTCGTTATCGCTTCTTCTTGTTCCGGTTTAAGTCCAGTCATCTTCTCTGTTATGGAATTCACTGTAGGCTTCCCAATGGTTGGCATCTACAGAATACATGAAGGCAATTCTATCGGCTAAGGCAAGGGGATATTTTTTGTATTTCTCCGGCAATTCGGCTTCGGTGATTACTATATTTCCCATCTCGGTGAAAACTTCGGCGTACTCGTTTAAAGATACTTTTGTGTAATCCTTTGCCATCGGCAGGTTGGAGTAGAAGAACTCACTTCGCCTGTTTATTATCGGACATTTTTCCGGGTAGAGCCTGTACATCCATTCGGTGACGATTGCTTTGCCGGTTTTCTTTGGGATTCGTCCCATGTCGAAAAGTTCATCTAAATTTGTGTTGCCTTTTTCAATAGAGTCTACGACCTTTTTCACTTTTTCAAATAGTATGGAAGAAGGAATCCCCTGAATTCTACGTTTTACCTGACCGTAGGCATTGCTGGCCCATGAGAGATATGGATCTAAAAGCACATCTTCTTTGAAAATATCAGGGTCATCTTCCTCGATAGCCTCCTGATATTTCGCATGGACAAATTTTCTATTTTCATCTGCCCATGTGTATATATCTTCTCCCCGGACATAATCGTAGAGGGTAAAAAATTCGTTTTCGATGAAATACTCGGCGTATTCATCGTCTTCGTAAAATTCACGTTCTTTGTGAATTTCTTCGATAACCCATTCTTTTTGTTTTTTGTATAGTGGCATGGTTTTATCTCCAAAGTATTTTTATGATAGTCGTCCTGTTAATATCAATATGCCTTTCCGATTTTTTTGCATTTTACCAGCTTCTTTATTATTTATCAACCAATAATTTATTTCCTCCAGTAATTAGTATTTAATAAGTTTAGATAATTAATCTAAATGACTTAAAAACTCAGAAACCTTTGTTAGGTAATCTATAAGATTATGATTACTTATCCCGGTTATTATTTCATTTCGAATACCCCTCTTTACATCATTTGGTAGTACAAGAAATAATGCAAATTCTATAATGTATATATCACTATCATTAAGTGGGATCTTTCCCAATAAATTATTAATTTCCCTTGATAAATCTGTAAATTTTTCTGTTTCATATTCGTGACTACATATTTCTTCATTATTAGTATTTTTAATTTTCAAAATAGCCTTATATATCTTTGTTCTATTAAAGTTCATTAAGATATTTTTAATTTTTGTTATGTTTTCTTCTTTTAAAAAAAACTCAGTTAACCGTTCTAGGATTTTTAAAATATCTGCTGATATTTTTATCCAGTCGATATCACTAAGCTTAACTGTTCCATCTTCATTTGAAAGAATAATCTCCTTTTTGTAACCTTTAAATGCCTCGTCATACAACTCTCCTAAAGTAGGTAAGATCTCTTCTTTCCCACTATACATTATTTCACCCATTTGATTCTCCTTTAATGATATAAATCTATTCATCAGTGCTTTTTGCCATGCCTCATGATAATACATTTTTCCATCTAATAAATTCAGCGTTTCATTAAATCTGTCTAAATCTTGAAAAGTAGATGTATTATATAGAGAGAAAAGAACATATTTATAATTTTCCATGCTATAAAAATATTTACTAAGTTGATAAGTATTACACTGAGCAGCGTGTAGGCAAATATTATCTATTTTATTTGCACCAATAAGCTCTAAAAATTTTTCTAATTCAACTACATACTTAGGATTATATCCAATAATAAGTTTGCGTCGCATATTATAGTGTGAATCTATTATTAAATATACTGTTCTATTGGAACTATTTATTCTTTCAAGTTTATCCTTTGAGGGACAAGCTACATATCCAGAATGGAGTATAATTTTTTCAATAATCTTTTTTTTACTATTTATGTATTTACAAAAATCTATATTGGACTCATGATAAACATCCACATGAAAATAATATATATCACTAATTTTCGGGAAAGTAATTTCCTTTAAGTTAGATATAAATTTTTTAATATCTTTATTATTGATATTTGTAATTAAAAGGTTAGTATAAAAGTCCTTATTATAGTTAACTGATGCAATATATAACCCCGGAAAATCGATATAAGCCCGAGTTAAACAGTCGCTAGATGTCTCATAAAGTACATCACCATATACTAAAATATGCGAATTGTCATTTAAAATATATTCATCGAATATTTTCATGTTTATCAATGGCTTAAATAGCAAATTATAACTGTTTTTTATCAAATATTTAGATAATATTTTTTTCCCTTTTTTGCTTGGTAGATTAAGATCATCATATGAAGATATTAATCTAAGAAAGTTATCAAAATATTTTTCTGATTTTTTAACTAAACGTAGCTTAAATATACTTATATTTACAGTATCCTCAGAAACTTGACATGATAGGTATATTTTGAGCCCTGTTTTAATTGAATATTTATAGTAAACAAATATCTTCTTTCGCTCGTCTGGAAGTGTTCTATAACCAGAATTTTCAATTCTTTCAATTATCTGTTTATCATTATTATTAAGATCTATTGCTTCGATTTTTTCGAATAGAAAGTTCATAATTGAAACCTTTATTATCCACTAAGTATAATTTTATTGACTTTAATTTACAATATCCATTGCAAATTACACTTAAAAAATTTTTATATATATATAGTTCTTTTATTTCGTTACCTTCCTTTTTTGTATTAACTAAAGAAATTGGTGGTAAAACTCTTTCATCACTCTCTAAAGATACAGCATTGAAAACAATTTTAGCAGAACTTAGCTTCTTAAGAACGATGTTACCATCTTTATTTTGATACTTTCCATCTTCAGTTTGAGTTAGGGTATACTTATCATAACTGCTTTCTTCACTTGGATATTTGAGACCTTCTTGATTTTGTTGAGCATCAGACTCCGCAAGTTGTCTATGATAAAATCCATCATCATAGAAATTATATTTTTCAACTTCAGAAGACCATACAGATACATATATAAAAAATAATAGAAGTAGTTTAAGTATTATTTTCATCATTATTCCTCTTTTTCGTTTCTAAAATTATAAGGTGTAAACACATGCTGAATCCTACCTTTTTCACCAACATATTGACTGGTAACAATAACCCTTTTTGAACCGATCAAATGCATAGGATAAATTTTGTATTTACTCTTATTTTTTACTATATGAAAAAAAACATTATCTTTAGAATACAACTTAATGTTGTCTTTAATGATTCGCTTTAAAATGTTATTTCTTTTTCTGTATAGTGACTGTATGTTTTCATTATCAGCTGGAATTGGCCATCCCCTTAATACTGCATCTACCAGAAATTTGTCTATACTATTATTAAATACTTTAGTAAAACTTTCAGTTAAACCTCTTTTGCAGATTTCTACATTTTCTTTTCGAATTTTTGATATTAATGTTGATAAATGTAGCACTTTGTTTTTATCGGTAAATCTAACGTATCTGTCTATATAGTGATATCGCACTTCAACTTTATTATTATTTTTTTTAGAATAAACAACTGATAAATTTCCATAATCATCGATTGAGCAACTTTCTACTAGTTTAAATGAGATTGTTAATTTATAATTTTCCATTTTTATGGATTTATCATCCCTTGTGATATCGAGTATTTTGTTAAAATCTTTCGTTTTAATATTATTTTCATTTTTTACTATAATGTTATATAGTTCATTAAATCTTAAAAGTTTCTGATCATTCAAATATATAAATAATTCAAGAATAAATTCAAAAATAGGATTATTTTCAATAGTAGCTTCTGTGTTGTTTACTTTCCAGTTTTTGATATCATCCTCGAAATAAACCATATCATATTTATCTACATCCTTTTTATAAAAAGGGATGATTATAGGAATATCTTCATTATATCTAATTAATTTAAGATAATGTAAACTTTCGTATTGATTATTGTATATGGATTTTTGAATATTCAAAGAATATTCCCAATACTTTTGATGTTCAACTTCTGTATTTACTACATAAGCTTCGTCTACTTCTGAATATTTAGATTTTAATGAACTTATAATCATAGATATATCATTTAAAAATGTTATATTTGATGTTATGTTTTTGTTTAAATAATAACCTATTCCAAAACTAATGTAACTGTTAAATTCATTGGAATCTTTCTGTCTAATATCATAAATAGCTCTATATAAAGCTAAAGATAATTTTCTACAAACTTCTTCTTTAGCATGGCCACTGACAATAAAACCAGTATATTTTCCATTATCTTTAATCCATAATATATGTACCGGAACGTTGTTTATATCATACACTGGTAACTTATTGAAATCATTGGTAGTAACTTTCTTAGGTATTTTCTTAGTTGTTACAACACTACATTGAATTATCAATAAAGTAACAAGAGAAATTAAACAGAAATTTTTTATAAAGTTATATATCATAAATATGTTTCTCAAAAAATTTAAAATTGTATTTGCATTCTATTATACATAGTAAGTGGCAGGGTTGGTTGGATAAGATATACTTACTACTGTAGTTGATTGTTGCGTGCTGGCACCACTGTCACCTGCATCAATAATCATTTTAGTAATTCCTAAATTAATAATTAACCCCTGTCCTTCAGGGACAGGGCCAATCAAAGAACTATCTTTTTTCTCTTTAAAGTTATCACAAGAAAAAAAAGATACTATATATATTATAAAAAAGTAAATTATTCTTTTCATTATTAACTTCGCTTCATTGATTCTCAAATTTTGTTATAAACAAACTATAGTCCTTACTCCCCGAAGTTTTATTATCAGTAGAGCCAAAATCCTTTCCGAAATTTACTGCATTGTTTGCAGAGATGACTCCCAGAGCATATATATAATCACCATGAGTAATCATTGTATTTAGGTGAGTGGAACTATTAGTTCCATCATGATTTCCGAATGTTTTTGTCCATTGATAAGAACCATCATATTTAATCTTGGAAATGTAAGCGGCATTGTTGTTCGTTATAGACTTATTGTCAACACCTCCAAAATCCTCAGCAAAATTAAAAGAATTTCTAAAGTTATCCGTTACATATACGTTGTCGAATGAGTCTACTTGAATACTTCCTGTTTGGCTACTGCTTGTTCTCATTCCCAACCTTTTTGACCAATAATAACTTGCATCTTTTGAAATTTTAGTTATTGTCCCATGAAAATCATTGGAAGACAGGAAATCATTTGCACCAAATGGAGTCCCAAAATTGTATGTGCCTATAAGATTAGCACCTGAGATATAAATATCCTCAGTGCTATTTATAGTAAAGCGAAAATTATCAATACTTAAACCTCCACCATAAGGAATTAGCTTTGTCCATCCATAAGATTCATTAGAGTTAATTTTAGTTAGAAAAAGTGTCGTATTCGCACTGAGAGTCTTCGAATCTGAACTACCAAAATCAGAAGCAAAATTAATTGTTCCTGCATAAGCTCTTCCCATTAGATATAGGTTACCATTATTCGAAACTTTGAACTCATTTACGTAATTGTCTGCATTTCCTCCAATTATTTTTGTCCATTGATATCCTCCATCAGTAGTTATTTTAGTAAGGAAAGTATCAAAAGTGTAAAAGCCATTAGTATCTTTATTGGAACTTCTGGTATCCGTTCCGGAAAAGTCACTTCTAAAATTACATGTTGCATTATACCAACCGTAAAGATAAATATTAGTGTTATATACTTTTCCTGAAATAAAAATTGCCGTAGTAGTAGAACATAAAACTTTTGTCCATACATATGAACCACTGGTTGTGATCTTAGTTATGAAACCTGTTGAACCTGCTCCTGCAGAAATTCCTGTTTTACTATCAGAAGAACCAAAATCAGTACCAAAATTTACCGTATCTTGAAATTGACCGATGATATAAATATTATCCCCAACTATCTGAAAATCTCTCATTCTTTCTGTATTCGAACCTCCTATTGTTTTTGTCCATCCATAGGTTCCATCGGCATTAATTTTAGTTATAAAGATATCATAACCCAAAGTATTTCCATCTTTACTGGTCTTACTATCACTCCCTCCAAAGTCTTCTGCAAAATTGACAGTTCCATTCCACATACCAGCTATGTATATATTGCCTAAACTATCTTTTTCTAAGCGTGAAAAATAATCTAACTTTCCAGTTGATGTAGATTTAATTATTTTTGTCCATTGGTATCCAGATTTTACTTCGATGCTTAAAGTAGTATTTGTGCTTCCATAAGTATTTGAAGCTGTTATAGTATATTGTGTATTAGCTTTTGCTTCAGTTGGAGTACCTGATATAACACCTGTAGTAGTATTTAAAGATAATCCTGTCGGTAAGCTGGGTGAAATTGAATAACTAGTTGCAATTCCCGAAACAGTAGGGTTTAAATTTGTTATAGCCACTCCAACCTTAGCTGTTAGTTGAGATGTATTATAAGCAATACTACTTGGTGATGAAGTAGGAGTTCCAGGTGCAACAACTTCAATGCTGATTGTAGTAGATGTCTCTCCATAAGCATTCCGAGCAGTAATTGTGTAGGTAGTTTTAGTTGATAACTGTTCTGGAGCACCTGATATGATTCCATTTGAAGGGTTAAAAATTAATCCAGATGGTAGACTGGGTGAAATAGAATAGGAGGTTGGAGCAGTTCCTGAACTTGAAGGAACATTATTAGTTATTACGACTCCTTTGGTATATATGCTCGTTGGATTACTATAAGTTAAAGATGAAGGTGGAGCATCGACTACAGTTATTGTGATACTTATACTGTTTTCATTTGTTTTGTTTTTGCTATCTACAGCTATTATTTTGTAGATATTTCCAGGAGTTGCTGTCGTTGGAGTTCCAGATATTATACCAGTTGAAGGATTTAAAACCAAACCTTGAGGTAATGTATTTTCAGAACTAAATGTTAAGTTGTCTCCTGTAGTTGTTGGAATATTATCATCAATTTTCTTTCCAACATAGTAAGTGGCAGGGTTGGTTGGATACGATATACTGACAGTAGTTGCTTGCTGCGTGCTGGCACCACTTCCAGAATTTCCTGCATCAATAATCATTTTAGTAATTCCTAAATTAATAATTAACCCCTGTCCTTCAGGGACAGGGCCAATCAAAGAATTATCTTTTTTCTCTTTAAAGTTATCACAGTTCATTAGCAGAATTGTGATAATTAAATATAATATAACTTTCATAAATATTTCCTAATTATTACATGAGTTTTTATAATTTAACGAATAAAATTTGTAAGGATCAACCCAACCTTCTTTTGCAACTCCATCACAATTTAAATAAGACCAACCATACCCCTTGGAAGTGGAACTTGTTTCTGAAACATTGGTAAAACTAATATGTAGATGTTGATCCATTTTTAAACTATTACATATTGATAAAAAATTATTATTTGAATCGCAACAATCCTGCTTTTCATTATTAGCATCTTTATAAAAATACGCAGAGCATTTATTAAAATCGTCTCTGACAGTTCCTATTTTTTCTCCTTTACTTACTGTTAAGCTAGGTTCCCCTGCAGTTAGTTTTTTAGTTAAATAAGCATGACCGTAATATATTCTCAGTAAATCCCCATTATATTTTTTTCCGGAACACTCTAATACAAAAAATGCATTATAAAGATCTTGGGTTTTGGAGTTATCACGTACTATTTTTCCACCACAAATACTTGTCACAGGAATATCTGCCAATGGAGAAGCAAAGTTTGATACAAATAAATCAACTCCTTTATGTATATTATTATCCGAAGAACGAATATAACCAAAGTTCCAAGTTCCTTGACTTACCCATTTTCCATCTTTATATTTATCATCCATAGGAAATCCTAAATCAGTTGTAGCAACATTTATTTGCTTACTAACACTGGTTGTTGCGTAGTTTGATTTAATTACTCCGGCGGGCATAGCAGCTAACATATATCTTGAGTTTTCGTTTGAGAAATGATGATAAAAACTCACTTTTGTTTTTAAAGTAGTCATGGAATCTGAACTAATTTTATTAGTAGGTACTGTATAATATGCATCATAAGTATATTTATTTAACTTATCCGTTGAACTCACAAATAATTTATATGTCCCATCTATATTTTCTTCCATTTTAAGAAGTTTTCCATTTATAGTATGGATGCTTTCTCCAGAATATTTTACACCCAAGCTGGATTTCAAATCCTTACTAAAGCTATACAAAGACCATTTTATATAATAAGTTTTTCCGGTAATAAAATTAAATTCAGTAATGCTATTCTGTATTAATGCTGGAAAACTATTGCCGGTTGATGGAAAGCAAATACCATTTTCAACTTTGTCTATTTTTATTGTATTTGAGCTCAATTCACAGATATAAAACGATTCTACAGTAACACCCACAGCCAACATTAATTTTTCTTTCTCTTCTGTAGATGATGGACTTTCATTCAAAAGAAAAAATTGACTTGTCTTTGATGATGTATTGGATATTTTAGATTGAATACTGAAACCTGCGTTTTGGTATGTAGAAGAAATATCTGGAAGCCCTGAGGGAAAATAAGCATAGAGCATAATTTTGGAATCAGGAATTATAAAGCCAAGACTAATAAAGACATCAGAACTCTTATCTCCATAGAAAGAGTAGGTGACTGTGCAACTATATTTTATAGAATTGCTACTTCCTATAGAATAGTCCCCTTCAACAGGAGTTGAGCAACTTTCACCTGTTAGGCTATCTCTCCAAACATGAACACCATGATTATTATAATCTAAATCTATAAATGTTTTTAAACTAAGATAAGATTCGATTGTATACGAAAAAGTATAATTAGTATTTGGAGAGAATTTCCACATACCATTTTCAGTTACTGGTTTTGGAGAAATGGATAAATCAGCAACAACTGCTCCAGATCTCAATAAAGCTCTTTCTTGAAAATCACTTAAGCTATATGTTTTTGTAGCATCAATTACTACCTTTGCGGGATCTAATTTCTTTTGATTAACTTGAGTGACTCGTTGCTGTTCAAGCACTGCATTAACATTACCCTGTAGAGCAACAGCAGCTAAAGCTATTTCTTTGTCTTTATTATCCTTTTTTTTGGTGCAAGAAAAAGGAATAAACAAAAAGAGGATTACTGCATAGGATCCTAATTTATAAATCAAACTTTTATTTTCCACGTTACGCTCTCCCGGAAAGTTCAAAAAAGACTGTAAAGAAAAAAACACATTATCTACAATCTATTCAGATACTCCATTATGACCAAAATATCAATTATCAACAAATATAGTCAAATATAAATCCTTTCATCCCATTTTTTTTATCCATCAACTATTCCGACTAATCAACAATAGTGATGATGCAGCTATTTTAGCCCCGGTAGTAATAAAACGGGCTTATTCCTATATCTGGAGGTATTCTATATACTCAAAGTCAAAGCTCTGGGTCTTGAATTTGAAAATTTTAGGTTCAAAAAAAGCTTCCGTGTAGGCAAAAATGCCTTCCGGGCTTGCGAACATTGAAGATTCCAGCTTCAAAAAAGGCTTCTGTATGTCCTCAGGTTTCAGGCTATCCAGGAAGGAGAGTAGTTTTTCCGGAGCTAAGTCCTCTGCTAAGTGCCAGGCGGAGAGGTGCAGGTTTGGATTTAAACTTTCTACAGAGATCGTCCATTCCGAGCGGATGCGGTTGATTCCGAGAGAATCGAGGTATTCCGGAAGCCCGACTTTTTGATTTTCCGGCTCTTTGTAGAAAGAGAGGAGTTCGGGAGCCATTTCCGGTTTCAGATAATTGTTTACCAGAAGGCCTGCTCGGAAAATATCCTCACTAGCGGAACGAAACTTTAAAAGTCTCTTTAATACAAATAAGGAAGAATCAAAGTCTCTTTCCAGACGGTTCCAGTATGTATAAAGCTCTGCGGCAGAACCGGAGTGCAGTTCGGTAGCCGATACCAGTATAACCTGTATCTGTATATCATTCTGTTTTGCCCAATCCTGTATAATAGCATCGTACCCGGGATTTTTTACCGGATTTACTTTGGATCGAACAATATAAGGTCGGTTCCTTCTTTCCTCTAACAAACCGGTTTCAGAGAGTTGCTTTAGAGCTTTAGAAACCGTTACAGGTGAAACAAAAAGCTCTTCGGAAAGTTCTTTGACTCCGAGTTCCGTTCCAATTTGAATCTTACCTGTCTCTATTTTTCGCTTAATAGTGTCGCTTAACTTCTCAGAAATGCTTTTTCTTGAACTCACAGGGATGGATTTTAAGATATCAAGATAACCATTCCTTTCGAGTTTCTTTGTTTTTGTCGAGGGTTTCATAATAATTTTAATTTAGAAATAGTCTAAGATAGACAAAGAACAAGTCAAGATATTTATTGGTATACTATGAAAATCAAGAGTTTTAATCCTCAGAAGCTTATCTGTGATAAGTTAAAAACCATGCAGGGCATACAAAAAACAGAAGCATTAAAGAAAACTCTAATATATTTGATACAAAACAATGACATTAAAAAAGGAACCGAGATTTCTGTAACAGAGCTGTCGGGAAAATGTAAGTTTTCTCGAACTACCATTGCTAATGCGTTTAAGGAATTACTTACATTAGGTTATCTTGAAGCCCAGGCCAGCAAACCCTATAGAATTAGTGACAGATATAAAATAACTACAAATAAGGCAGAAACATTCCATAGATGGACTAAAAGTCACTTCTTACAATGTAAACAAGATATATTATATATTCATAAACTTGCAGATTACAGAATGTATTCCTATTTGGAACCTTATTTTAGCTCTATTCAAAAAATACACAGTAAAGAGATTATTTTACTCTGCTATGTTCTTTCTCTGAGAAGTGAAGCAGAAAAGGAATATCGTAAGGCAGTTACGGTATTGAGTTTTATCAATCCACTTGTATTTCCCGACATAGAAGCATTTTATAGTGATAAAGAGAATCATAATATAGCTATAGAAGATTATATGGATGAGTATATAGGGGAAGAAAGAATACGCAGCGAATGGTATTGTAAAACCTCCGCACTATCCGAATTACAGCTTCTGCCCTTTTATCAAAATCGATTTGAATTTCCGAATACAAAAGAAAACCCCTTGATGTTGCAGGACGGAGAGTTTGACAAAAACAAATTTTTCCTGCGTTTTACTTCCGAGATTTACAATTCTCGAACCGAAGCACTCGAATTCCTCGAAGCTTTCATGGACACCGATGTGGTTTCTATCAAAATGAGAGACTTCGATTTTATATACGAACCAAGGGATGGACTCATCAGGAAAGACTTCCTTTCCCTTAACCCACAACTTCAGCCGTGGGTTAAGGAGACAGTCTGAGCCAAAGCCAGGCGAAGGCAGGGGGATAGGTAAGAATTAGTATTTGGGTATTGGATATTAGGGATTAGTAATAGAGAAGACTGAAAGAAAGGGGTAGGAGTGAATTAACTATAAGTTTCTATTTTCTGCCAATTCGTTTCTCCAGCCTTTCAATGACCTCTTTTCCGGTATACCCTGGATGAGGATCCTCCTCTACCCTCTCCAGCCTTTTATCAAGCTCACGTTTATAATATTCCTCTACCTCCGGTGCTAACTCTTCAACCCTATCATCCGGATAGGCGATTTCCGCATATTCCGGAATGTATTTATGGATAAGGACTTCTAAAAAATCGTATAACTCCTGCTTGCCCTCGTCTGGTAGTTGTTCGATAGCTTCTAATAATACCTGTGTTTCCATCGGATAACCAGAAAAGCACTAAACAGAATTATGGTCAAGAAATAAAATCTTACTCTCTCTTAAACCCCTGCTTTAGTGGACTCAGGAGAGGCCTCCTTTCCCTTGACCCACGACTTCAGCCGTGGGTTAAGAAGAGCTTCAGTCACAACTTTAGCCGAACTATCCTTCCTCTTTGTGTCCCCTCCCACTCAACTCCCCTTTCCTCGCAGGAAAGGGCTTGGGGGATAGGTTAAGGAAGTAATTCGGAAACGGTAGAATGGAAGATTTGGAGAATTTCTTTTACAGTTTTTGCTTCAATATTTTGATGGGTTGTGATATTATTCAGAGACCTCAAAGATATCAACTTTTTCAACATATTCTAAATTACTTAAATATTTGAGTAACTGTCGTTTAAACTTTTCGGTCTCCACTCTTTTAATTCCTCCCATTTCTTTTTATAGAATTGCAAAGTTTCAAAACTTCCCTTTAAACCCCTACTTAGTGTAGACTTCAGTCGTGGGTCAAAGGAAAACAGCATGGACTTAATAAAAATCGGTTAGGCTCTATTTCGGTGGATGCTTTCCTACCTTAGCAAGCAATTTTCGCAGGTTTTGTAATTCATCACGATTTAATTTTAACTCATCAACTGTGACGCGACCCGTGGAGTTTTTACCTATGATTTCTATGACATCGTCTGTCCAAGCAAAATTTTCAACCCATTCTTGTTTTCTGGGATTATGTAAATCAGTTTCTTTATTTGTAAGCTTATCAATACCTTTTGTCTTATTATACTTATGGTTATTACAACCCTGACAGGAGAGAGCCAGATTTTCAGATTCTGTTTGTCCACCTTTACTCTTGGGAGTTATATGTTCGATAACAAAAGGCTGTGAGGAAATGTTTGCTGGACTCTTACAGTATTCACAAAGACCTTTTGCCCTGCCAAATACAAGCTGTTTTAGTTTTTCAAACGACATATAATTTGGGTTCTAACTCTAATTGTTCTATGAGTTTATCCAGAGAAATGTTTCGAATTTGACTTAACTCTATTAAGTTCTCCAATCGCTCTGCTTGAAGAGATTCCATAAAACTTGTCAATTCTATAAGATTCTCATATTCTATTTCACTAAGGTTTTCTTCTCTTTTTTTTTCCATAAGAACATCGTATTGCTTTTGAATTAGGTTTGGTGCGGTCCGGTTGATTTTTTTCAACAATCGGCTTTCCCTTGCAGAAAGCACAGCGGTATTGTTCTCCCTCTGTAATTTGCTGACAGTTTCGCTCTCCAGTTCACTAACAATGTCTTGCATGGAATACCCTGGATGAGGATCCTCCTCTACCCTCTCCAGCCTTTTATCAAGCTCACGTTTATAATATTCCTCTACCTCCGGTGCTAACTCTTCAACCCTATCATCCGGATAGGCGATTTCCGCATATTCCGGAATGTATTTATGGATAAGGACTTCTAAAAAATCGTATAACTCCTGCTTGCCCTCGTCTGGTAGTTGTTCGATAGCTTCTAATAATACCTGTGTTTCCATCGGATAACCAGAAAAGCACTAAACAGAATTATGGTCAAGAAATAAAATCTTACTCTCTCTTAAACCCCTGCTTTAGTGGACTCAGGAGAGGCCTCCTTTCCCTTGACCCACGACTTCAGCCGTGGGTTAAGAAGAGCTTCAGTCACAACTTTAGCCGAACTATCCTTCCTCTTTGTGTCCCCTCCCACTCAACTCCCCTTTCCTCGCAGGAAAGGGCTTGGGGGATAGGTTAAGGAAGTAATTCGGAAACGGTAGAATGGAAGATTTGGAGAATTTCTTTCACAGTTTTTGCTTCAATATTTTGATGGGTTGTGATATTATTCAGAGACCTCAAAGATATCAACTTTTTCAACATATTCTAAATTACTTAAATATTTGAGTAACTGTCGTTTAAACTTTTCGGTCTCCACTCTTTTAATTCCTCCCATTTCTTTTTATAGAATTGCAAAGAAGCAATTGCACCCTCCCAGTCATGGAACTCCTCGCAAAGTTGCCAGTCATCTCCGTCCCATTCGCTGTGTTTTGTATCTTCATAAGTTTGGAAGTCCATACCTTTCTTTTGAGTAAAGAATTTATCTACCATTTCCCAGTAGGCAAGTTTTGCTTCATAGTATTTTATAATAAGTATTTTGATTGCTTCCTTCTCATTATCTTCCTTTGATATTTTAAGTAGTTCTTTTAGAACTATGTCTTCGGTTATAGCTTCCATCAGGCTAAATTAGCATAAAACTTATTTTATGACAAGTGTTTTTTGGATGAGGTTTTAAAATTTCTCCCTAAACCCCTCCCTCTCCACTCAACTCCCCTTTCCTCGCAGGAAAGGGGTTGGGGGATAGGTAAAAGAATTATGGTCAAGAAATAAACTTGACAGGCCAATCTCGGATAAGATTCAGCTTAGAAACGGAAATATCTCTTAACCCCATACTTAAGTATGGGGTCAAGAAGAACTTCAGTCACAACTTTAGCCGTGGGTTAAGAGGAGCTTTCAGTCACGTTTTCAGCCGTGGGTTAAGAAGAACTTCAGTCACAACTTCAGCCTGGGCGAAGGGGAACTCCAAGTTAAGTATAGGCACTCATCTTCGACTTTATAAGCTTCTATCTTCGACTTTTCCTTCGGTTCATCCGGTTGCTGCCCTTCGACCCTTCGATACAAAATTTATTGCCTTGCAATAAATTTCACTCAGGGTCCTGACTTGATGTACATTAATACAACTCGTTCCCTGAGCAAGCGAATCTGAGACTGATTAGCGAAGCGTATCGAAGTCCCGAAGCCCGGCTTGGGAAAGGAGAAAAACATGGCTTTATTTGAAAATTCAATTTTTTCTGCTCTCCGGGGCAGTATCGATACGGTTATCGTTTTACAGGCTTAAATGTGTATTCCGGTTCAACCCTGCCAGTCATTCCGGTGAAAGTTGCCACCTGACTTAATGAAATAGAATTGCATTCCGTTTTTAGCTTTACCAGGCTTCCGGTTGAAACTTTACCACACGGAAAATAAGTAATTCGGGACAAAGGTTAAAAGTTTCCTCAATCATCGCAACGAAAAAGTCTTTCAACTAAGAGGGGAAAGACTGATGAATCAGAGGATAAAAATGAATAAAATTGTTGAAATAGTAAGACTCTACGAACTGGGTTTGAGTAAACGGAGTATTAGTCGAAACTTAAGTATTTCTCGTCCAGTAGTATCAGAGTATCTCCAAATATTCCGCAAGTCAAATATGACATATAAAGACCTCTCTCTTATGAAGGAAAGTGAGGTTCTGGATATATTAGATTCCAGAAATCTTTCCCGAAAAGAAAGGTATCAGCAGCTATCCATTAGGTTTCCTGACTATGCTGTTCAGTTGAAAAGAGTTGGAGTTACCCTGCAAATATTGTGGGAAGAATATACAAAAGAAGTTTCAGAACCCTATAGCTATACCCAGTTTTGTTATCACTATCAGACATGGAAAAACAGCAAAGAAGTCAGTATGCATATAGAGCATAAATATGGTGATAAACTGTTTGTGGACTTTACCGGAAAAAAGCTAAAAATAAAAGATCCCAAAACAAATGAAGAAAGAGAAGTTGAAGTATTTGTTTCTGTATTAGGTGCGAGTCAATTAACTTATGTAGAAGCGGTATATTCTCAGAAGAAAGAAGATTTTATTCGTGCCTGTGAGAATAGTTTACAATATCTTGGAGGGGTTGTGAATGCGATTGTTCCGGATTGCTTAAAAGCTGCGGTAACAAAAAGTGATAGGTATGAACCTGAAATCAATCCTGAGCTTTTGGATTTTGCCAGACATTATGATACGGTTATTTTCCCGGCAAGGCCCTATAAGCCCAAAGATAAAGCACTCGTAGAAAATGCGGTGAACATAGTATATACTAGAATATTTGCTCCTCTTAGAGATCAAACATTCCTGAGCCTCTCAGAATTGAATGAGGCAATACAGAAACTATTAGATAAACATAATAATCTAAAAATGCAGAGATTAAATCATTCAAGAAGAGAAGATTTTGAAAGAAACGAAAAACAGTTACTAAAGCCTCTACCTGCAGAAAAATACATGTTCAAGAAATTTGCAATGTCTACAGTAGCTGTAAATTATCATGTCTACCTTCCTGAAGATAAAAACTATTACAGCGTGCCTTATCGCCTAAAAGGTCGTAAAACCACGATAATCTATACTCAGGATATAGTTGAGGTATTCTACAATAATGAGAGAGTGGCTTTGCATAAACGTGATAGAGCACAGGGTAAATATAGCACAAATATAGACCATATGCCTCCCTCTCACAAGTCTTATGCGGAATGGAATTCTGAAATGATATTAAGCAGAGCATCTCTTCTGGGAGTAAGTGTAAGGGAGCTATCCTCAAATATTCTAAATACTTACAAATATCCCGAACAGGGATATAAAGTATGCATAGGGATTATTAACCTTGGAAAGAAATATGGGGGAAAGCGAGTTAATAGAGCCTGTGAAATCGCATTAGAATACAAGCAAATAGGCTACAGATTTATAAAAAATATTTTGCTAAATGGAATGGATGCATACGAGCAAGAAAACTTATCTTCCAATGACATCAAACATGAAAACCTGAGAGGAAAAGTATATTACAATAAGGAAGAATACTGATATGACTAATGAAGATACACTTGAAAAAATAAAAATAATGAAACTTTATGGAATGCAGAGAATCTTTAAATCTGCATTGGATATGGGCTTTAATAAACTGAGTCCGGATGAGTTTGTTGCTTCTCTCGTAGATGCCGAATGGGAGGAAAGATATAATCGGAAGCTGACAAGATTATTAGCTACAGCTAAATTTCGATACAAAGCTAATCTGGAAAGCATCAGCTATGATAGCGGTAGAAATCTGGATAAAAATATGGTTCTAAAATTAAGCTCCTTTGAATGGATCAAAAGGAAATATAACCTTATTATATCCGGCCCGACCGGAACTGGGAAAAGTTATTTAGCATGTGCTTTTGGAAATAATGCCTGCCTGGAAGGATACTCTGTGCTATATTACAATAGCAGTAAATTATTCAATTCTTTAAGAATGAAAAAAGTCGATGGAAGTTACAATAGAGAAATTGATAAGATAAAAAAAACGGATCTACTTATCCTTGATGATTTTGGACTGGAACCGTTTGATAAGAAAACAGCATTGTTTCTTATGGAAATAATTGAAGATAGACATGGACAAAAGTCAACAATTATTACTTCTCAATACCCTATTTCATCCTGGCATGATGTGGTAAATAACCAGACAATTGCTGATGCAGTTTGTGACAGAATATTACACTCTTCTTACACATTCACGTTGAAAGGAGATTCCATGAGAAAATTAATTACAAAAGGTTTGACTTAATCTATGTTAGGCTTTCATCTGTCATTAGGATGATTTTGAAAACATTTGAGTGGTAAAGTTTCAACCGGAATGACTGGCAGATTTCACCGAAATATACATAAAGGCAAAACCTTTGTCAGACGAAAGATAATACGGCGAAGCGCAGCTAATACCCGGGCACAGGCAAAGAATGAAAGTAGGTTTGGCCATTTTTAAAAAACGGTAAAAGCTTTTAAAGAGCTTATCTATCTTAGATTTTGCTTTCGAAACTCACTCGGAGTCATTTTTACAAATTTTACAAACTGGGTATTGAAAGTGGCTTTGGTATTGAATCCAACCTCAAAGGCAATCGAAAGAATCGTCTTCTCCCTATCTTCAAGAAGTAGTTTTTGAGCCTCTTTGATTCGAAACGAGTTGATAAATTCATTGAAATTCTGACCGAATTGTTCGTTAATAATCCGGGAAACCTGGTTGGGAGAAATTTTTAGCTCATCAGCGAGTGTACTTAAGCGAATATCTTCATCCATAAAAATTTTATCGGTTTCCATGAGTTCTAAAAGCCTATCTTTAATTGCATCGAGGTTAATTCCATTTAGCTGGGTCTTTAAGTAACGTTTTTCTTCGATTTCCTTTTGAAGAGAGATAAAAAAGCCCGGATACATATCTCGTATTAAAAAGATAGTCATGCAGATAAGAGTAATGAAGGCGGCACCAATGTGCATGAGTACTTTACTCTGAAGGGCATAACCCAAAAAAGCAACGATAAGTGTGGGAACCGGACTGATTACTATAAAATAAAGGGCTCCTCCGTAGCTTATATCAAAGTTCTTTTTTATTTTCAAAAAGAGACTCATTATATAGAGAAGGTAAATCGAAATATGACCGACTCCTATGAAGATACCAATATTAATGATGCTTGGGATAAAAGAGGAAAAGGAAGCAGTTAATTGTTGTCTTTGAATTTCCAGGGGAAGAGCAAAAAAGAAGATTTCATAAATCAGGACAATAAAAGCCGGGAAGAAATGCAGTCGATAGGAGTATTTGGGAGGGCTTATGGCAAAGCTTAGCATCTGTATAAATAAGAGCAAAAGAAAGGGTCCGATACAATACAAAGTAAAGATAACAGCGAAATAAGCGTAAGGATACTGAAGAGGGGATTCACTTAAATACAAGCCCAGTCTGGATTGTAGGGATGCAACTAAAAGACCGAGAAAAAAGAGAGGATGAAGACCTTTTTCTCCTTCCTTTCTGAGCAATTGAATCAGGGCCATTAAAAGTCCCAGTCCGCTGCCTATTTGAATAAAATAGAGGTTCAAACTCTGAATTATCATTTTTCAATAGACAAACTAAGAAAGATACCTTTTAGAAGCTACCTGTTTTTTTTTAATCAAATTAGGTCTGGAAGAATTCTACCTTTTTCTTGAGGTAAAATGAATCATTTTCCAGTTTTCCTGAAATTTCTGAGAGTTCTTCCGAGGAAAACGCAATAGTTTGAGTCAGTTTGTTTATTTCGGTTATGGCCTCTACAATTTCCTGAAAAGCCAGGGTCTCTTCTTTGGTTACATAATTAATCTTTTCACTCATGGCTTTAATCTGAATAGCTTCTTCTTCAACTGTTTGGTTATTTTCTAGAGTATTCAGCATGTATTGGTGCATCTGGTTAATGTGTTCATCAATTCTCTGTATACCCTCGTTGATTTTCTCTATAATAAAAAGGGTTTCCTGAGATTTCTCCATCCCGGATTGGATTCGTGTATGATTCAATTGAACCATGGATTTGATTTTTTCTAACTCCTTGTCGGTTTGTTTTGCGAGCTTGCCTATTTCGTCTGCAACTACTGTGAATCCGATACCTGCTTCTCCGGCTCTTGCTGCTTCTATAGAAGCATTAATCGATAAAAGGTTTACTTTTTTGGAGATGTCATTAACTATGTTGATTACTTTGGTCATTTCTTTAGAAGAGGAAATGATGTCTGTCATCTTCTGATTCATTTCCTGTAAAGTTCTATAACCTATAGAAGAATCTGTTTTAATGGAAGAGGATAAAATACCTGCACCTTCAATTTCATTGTTTATTTCTTTAATCATGGTGCTCGAAGAAGACATACAATGTAAAAGCTCTAAAACCAATTTATTTTGCTCACCGGTGCTAAATGCAATTTCCCCGACTTCTCTATAAACACCTTCGATAGAAGCCGAAATTTGTTCTGTACTGGCAGCTTCTCCCTGTGTGGTTAAAGATAACTTTTTGGTTGCAGTAGAAATTTGACTGGAAGATGTAGCTACGAGAGAAGTTAAGGATTGAACTTCGCTAACAATACTTCTTACCCTGGTTACAAATCGGTTAAAATTTAGGGTTAGCTTTCCAAGTTCGTCGTGTGAGTTGCAATTTATTCGAGAGGTTAAATCACCATTGCCACCGGAAATGTCAGCCATTTGTAAGGACATATCTTTAAGGATAGTCATAATGGTAACTTGATAGATAAAATAACCTACCAGACCGACAGCTATACCAGAGATGACGCAGGTTGTGCAAAATATATAAAACATCTTTTCACTTTTCCAACTCGCTACAAAATAGGTAGCAAAAAAGGGAAAAATACTTCCCAGTAAAATTCCAAAGCCAACCGAATAACTTAAGAAGCGCCTGATAATACTTGTTCTGTGGTAATTCATATTACTAACCCTATTAAGACTTTATAGTATTTATAATACCTAATAAACTCATACTTCCTGTGCTTTTTGTTTATTAGACTAAGAATTATCTTACTCTTCTGCCTCCAGGATTATGATTGAAATCATAATATCTAAAATAAATTGTCAATAAATTATGAATTAAATTCAGAAAATGCAGCTTGTTTGTAATTTCTATTTAAAAATATGAAAAAATAGTAGAAATTATTTTTCATAGAATTATCTTTGAAAACAGGAGAAAGATCTCATGTGGAAGAATCTGGAAGAAAGGTTTATAGAGCTTAAAACTTTATATAGTTCTGATAAAAACTTTTTAGATAATAAAAGTTTATCGATAAATCAGTTCCTGGATATTGCTGTAAAATGTTGTGATTCTTTACAGGAGATACACAGTAAAAATATAATTCATAAAGATATAAAGCCGCATAATATTTTGATTAACACAGATGGAACTGTAATTAAAATAACGGATTTTGGCATCTCTACTTTTTTAAATGAAAACTTAAATCAAATTTATCAAAAAGCCACCCTGGAAGGAACACTTCCCTATATTTCTCCTGAACAAACCGGTCGTGTGAATATAAGTCTGGATCAAAGAGCAGATTTATATTCTCTTGGTATTACCTTTTATGAGCTTTTAACCACTGAAAGACCTTTCAAGTCCGAAGATCCCCTTGAATTGATTCATGCACATATAGCAAAACAGGCCAGCAGGCCTTCTAAGCATAATCCGAAAATCCCAAAAATTTTAGATGCAATCATACTAAAGTTAATGTCAAAGCCTCCACAAGAAAGGTATCAGAGTGTTTCCGGTTTAAAGGAAGATTTAGTATATTTAAGAGAAAATATAGAAAAAGAAGGGAATTCCATTTCGTTTGAATTGGGTAAAAAAGATTTCCTGAATAAGTTTCAAGTTCCTGAAAAACTATATGGTAGAGAGAAAGAAATTGAACTCTTACTATCTTCCTTTCAAAAAATTACTGAGGGCTATGTAGAAATTGCAAGTATAGAAGGTGTTTCCGGAATTGGAAAATCAGTTCTGGTAAATGAAGTCCAAAAACCTATCTTAGAAAAACGAGGATATTTTTTAACAGGAAAATGTGAACAATTTAAAAGGGATGTTCCTTACAGCGTTTTTATTCAGGCATTCCAGGGTCTTTTTACTGAATTTCTTGCAGAAAGTGATGATGAAATACAAAAGAAAAAAAAAGAAATCCTAAGTGCAATAGGAGGGAATGCAAAAGTTGTTACGGAATTGTTCCCTTTGTTGGAATTGGTTGTTGGAGAACAACCTGAATTAGAAAAACTTTCTCCCGAAGCGAATCAAAATCGTTTTCACCTGGTTTTTTCAAAACTTTTAAAAGCACTGGCAACTAAAAATAGACCTATTGTTTTATTTTTAGATGACATGCAATGGATAGATCTGGCAAGTCTTGAGTTATTAAAATATCTATATATAAAAGAAAGAATTAATTTTTTACAGTTAATTCTTTCTTTTCGAAATAATGAAACTCCTTCATCACACCCTCTTATGCTGGCATTGGAGAAAATTACAGAGTCCGGCATTACTCATGTCGTAATTGAACTGAAAGCCTTAGAGAAGAAAGATATTCATGAAATAATCCAGGATTCTGTTGGATATAAGAGTGAAAAAACTGAAGAGCTAAGAGATTTAGTATATTCTAAAACACAGGGAAATCCATTTTTTGTAAATCAATTATTAACAGAACTGGGTAATAAAAAGATTATTTATCTTTCCTCAGAAAATGTATGGGATTGGGATCCCGGGAAAGTTGAAAAGCTTGAGATTACAGATGATGTTGTTAAATTCATGGTAGAGAAAATTACGCAATTAGATAAACCCGTGATTGAAACTTTAAGAGTAGCTGCTGCTATAGGAAATCGTTTTTCTCAAAAAGAAGTTTTAGAAATCATTAATTTAGAAGAAGAAAAATTGTCTGATTCCTTAATTACTGCAAATCAACATGGTTTAATATTTTTTAGAGGAGATAAGTATCATTTTGCTCATGATCGAATACAAGAAGCTGCCTATTCGCTGATTTTAGAATCAGAAAAGCCTGCTTTTCATTACCGAATTGCGAAGAAAGCTCTGGAAAAAGCCAGTATGGAAGATATAGAGAAAAAAATATTTTTCATTACCGATCATTTTAATCAGGGAAAATCTGAAATAACAGATGAAGACGAGAAGCTAAAGTATATTAAACTAAATTTGCAAGCAGGCATGAAGGCCAAATCTTCTTCTGCTTTTGGCTCGGCATATAGCTATATAAATAACTCTTTTCACGAGATATCGGGAAAAAGGTGGGAAAAAGACTGTGATCTATGTTTTAATGTTAGCAATGAATATTTAGAATTACTTTATCTGAATTCTATGTATGAAGACTTAGAAAAAATAGCCCTTGAGTTAGAGCCTAGAATTAAAAAGGTAGAAGATTTAGCAAGTTTACAGTTAAATGTAATTAAAGCTAGAACCAGCCAGGGACTTTATTTAAAAGCTATTGATCTGGCAATAGAGATTTTGGATAAGTTAGATTTGAAATTATCAAAACATCCATCCAGGTTTGAGATTATCAAAAGTATTTTATCAACTAAATGGAGACTATCGGGAGGGAAGTTAGAAAATGTAATACATTTACCCGAATTAAAGGATAACCTGAGAGTTTTAGCAATAAATAAAGTTCTTAATTATGCCTTTACTCCCGCTTATTTTGCTAATCCTGAATTGTTTGTGATTCTTGTTGTCAGTATGATTCACCTCAGTTTGAAATACGGGAATACAAAGTATAGTTCTTATGCTTATGCTACATACGGAGTTGTATTATGTGGTGAGTTAATGGAGATGGATACCGGCTATAAAGCAGGCGAAATTGCACTTAAATTGAATGAGCTATATCCTTTACCTGAACTTAAAGTTAAAATTCATTTAGTACATTATAATCTGCTTTATATATGGACACAAAAATTATCTGAATCTATTATTCCGCTTGAAAAAGTTTTTCCACAAAGTATAGAAGTAGGTGACTATGAGTTTGCTGGCTTTCAGGCTAACACAATTATAATTCAGGATTTTTTTGGCAGTATAAATTTAAAAGATGTAGATGTTAAGCTGAGTAAATATAATGATGTTTTAAAAAAATCAGTTCAAATTTCATCTCAAACTATGATTAATGGACTGGGTCAATTAATTCATAATCTGTTAGGAAAAGCAAAGATAAGAGAGGAATTATCCGGGGAATATATGAACTATTCTGAATTCTTAATGAATCATGAAAAACAAATAGATAATGTTTCGAGCCTTTATGTGTATACCTATCAATCTATAGTTTTCTTTCTTTTTCATAAATACGAAGAAGCTTTTTCTTTAAATCAGTATATAGAGAAATACCGAAATGGTGGTAAGTCCTCTCCAATTTCATATATTTCTATTCTATTTCAGTCCTTAATAATATATTCTGCGTGGTGGGCTTTTGAAAAAATAGAACAAAAAGAGCTAAAAAGAATTTTAACAAAGAATATAAAATTTTTTAAAACTATTTCGAAATATGCTCCTATGAATTTTAATAATAAATATCTTCTTCTATTAGCAGAAAAAGCAAAAATAGAAAATAAGAAGGAAGTAGCAATTGAATATTATAAAAAATCTATAGAAGAAGCAAAAATGAATAGCTTTTTATTTGAACAAGCTATTGCCAATGAACAACTCGGAAAATACTATTTAAACTCTAATCAAAATATAAAAGCTAAAGAGTTTTTAACAGAAGCCTATAATATCTATTCTGATTGGGGAGCTATTGCAAAAGTGGAGCACATGGAGAGGGAATACCATTATTATATTACTAAGAAAAAAAGTAAATTAGCAATAGACTTGACTCAAACAAATACCGTTTCGCAAACAATAACGCAGACCATTTCGAATACTACTACAGGTTCAACGAGTATTTCTTCTTTTGATGTTAGCACAATTTTAAAGACTTCTCAGGCTCTTTCGGGAGAAATAGAACTTCAAAATCTCTTAAAAAAAATTATGAAATACTCCATTGAAAATGCGGGTGCTCAAAGAGGAGTTTTATTATTACCGGATGAAAAAGGAAAATCATTTAAAATAGAAGCAGAAGGTAATGTGAATGAAGAGTATAATATTATGCAATCGATATCCATAGATAAAAGTTCTGGCATTCTTCCTATCTCCATCATTAATTATGTTCGAAAATCTAAAGATAGTGTAATATTAGAAGATGCTTCTAATTCACATCTATTTAAAAATGATCCTTATATTGTGGTGAACAATGCGAAATCTATAATATGTGTACCTTTAAAGTTTAAAAGAAAAATTTCAGGGATTATCTATCTTGAAAATAACCTTACGACCAATACTTTTAGTGGAAGCAGTTTGGAAATTATTAAAGTACTATCAAGTCAGGCTGCCATTTCAATAGAAAATACACGTTTATTAGAGCAAAGAGAAAAAGCAGCTATTGCTGAAAAAGAAATGGAAATAGCCAGAGACATTCAAACTTCTCTATTACTTGAAAAACCGGAAATTAAATCTTTCGATGTACTGGCTTATATGCAAACCGCTGATGAAGTCGGTGGAGATTACTATGATGTGATACAGGATGGAGAGGATGAATGGGTTGTTATTGCAGACGTAAGCGGACATGGAGTTCCTGCCGGTCTGGTTATGATGATGATACAAACTTCTCTTCATACAGTTATACGATCTGCTAAAAATCTTTCCATTGCTGAAAAACTTAAACAGGTAAACCATGTTATTTCAGAAAATGTTAAGAAGATGAATATTAACAAATACGCAACTTTCACTTTGTTTCATATTAAAGATAATAAATTTTACTTTTCCGGATTACATCAGGATATTCTTATATACAGAAAAAACAAAAAACAGGTTGAAAGTATAGAAACACGGGGTTCCTGGTTGGGTTATGAAGAATTAATGAATGAGTTTTTTATGGATGAACTAAGTTTATCCTCCGGAGATACAATGTTTTTGTATACGGATGGGATCACGGAAGGATATAACGCACAGGATGAAATGTACGGAATCGAAAGATTGAGAGAACTTCTTAACAGGAATGGAGAGGGCTCACTGCAAGAGATACAGGATAAACTATTGGATGAATTGAAGGACTACCCCAATAACGATGATGTAACTTTTATGATAATCCGAAAGGTTTAAATTTAATCGATTGTAAAAGAAGGGAAAATGCTAAGGTTTACATACACAAAAATGGAGAATTTCCGGCTTCACAAAATTTATATTGAGGCAATTTAAATTTCTTGACATGCCTGTTACTTGAGTTACACTCAAAACATGGAAAATTTATTTTTAGCCCATGGTTCGATTGAGCCGCATATGCATTTAGGTAGGGAAATTCTATCTCTCATGCCTTTCGTTATGCTTTCTCTTCTTGGAATTGGAGCTTTTCTTTACTTTTTTAAGAAAAAAAAGGTATAAAAGACCATGCCTACTATTTTTTGGATTCAATCAGGTGCCTGTAGTGGAGACACTATGTCTTTTTTAAATGCAAATGATCCCAACTTGAATCAGTTTTTTGATCTTTATTCGATTCAACTACTCTGGCACCCTTCCTTATCGCCCATTTCCGAGAAAGAATTTGAGCAATTGATTGAAGATATAAAAAATGAAAAAATACCTCTCGATATTTTTTGTGTAGAAGGAAGCATTTTGACCGGACCGGAAGAAACCGGTATGTTCGATACCTTCCTGGGAAGACCCAAAATGGAGGTGGTTCGGGAGCTTTGCGAGAAAGCTAATCTGGTTTTGGCTGTGGGTACCTGTTCTTCTTTTGGTGGAATACCCGCCGCTCCCCCAAATCCCACTGATGCTGTTGGCTTGCAATGGTTTAAAGATGAGCCGGATGGTCTGTTTGAATTGGATTGGCGTTCAAAAAGTGGTTATCCGGTTATCAATCTGGCAGGTTGTCCCGTGCATCCCAATACTATCGTTCAAACCATGCTTTATCATTTAACAGGTCAGAAAATTGAATTGGATCATCTAAATCGACCCAAGTTATTCTATAATTCGTTGATACACCAGGGATGTTCAAGGAACGAGTATCATGAGTTTGATATAGAAGATGAGAACTTTGGTGGAAGAGGTTGCCTTTTTTTTAACCAGGGTTGTGAAGGGCCTAAAACTTTAGGTACCTGTAATTTAACTTTATGGAATGAAAAAAATAGTAAGCCCCGTGCCGGTGTTCCCTGTTTCGGTTGTACCGCTTCTAATTTTCCGAAAGATAAAAATCTTTTTAAAACGAAAAAATTAGGAGATATTCCTGCTGAATTACCCCTGGGTGTAAATCGAGCGAATTATTTGGCCTATAAAGGATTAGCAAAGTCAGCTACACCTCAACGTCTAAAAGAACGGGAAGTTGATGTATAGATAAGTGTTTAAGTTTGTAAGAATAGCATAAATTGAGTATATTCAGGTTTTATGATGGAATCAAAAAATGTCAAGTTATCCTTTAATCGGGTTGAAGGTGACTTAGAAATAAAGGTAGAATTAGACGGAAACAAAGTTTCTAAAGCACAATGTGTAGGAACTATGTACAGAGGCTTTGAACAGATAATGCAGGGGAGGGCAGCCTGGGATGGATTGGTGATCACTCCTCGAATCTGTGGAATATGCGGAACTGCTCATTTATATGCAGCGGTAACCGCCATTGAAGTAGCTCAGAAAGCCAAGATAGCTCCAAATGGAACGAATATTCGAAATATCTGTTTAATTACAGAAGAAATTCAGAGTGATACCCGCCATACATTTTTAATGTTCTTTCCTGATATTTGTAATGAACTGTATGCGAAGGAAAAATATTACTCTCTTCTCATGGACAATTTTGAGCCTTTCAAAGGAAAGATTTATAAAGAAGCCATTGAAAATACCAAGAAAATTCTTCAAATAGTAGCAATATTTGGAGGACAATGGCCCCATTCTTCCTATATGGTTCCGGGAGGAGTTACCATTCCAGGTATCTCAAGACATGTGTCTCAAAGTATTCCTATTGTTGATAACTATATAAAATGGTATGAATCTTCTATATTAGGTTCTTCCTTTGAACGATGGATGCAGATAAAGACTCTTGAAGACCTTGGAGTATGGTTTGATGAATCTAATGAACACAGAAAAAGTGCAGTAGGACTTTTTACAAAGTTCGGAAGGTCAATTGGTTTACAAAAATTGGGTATAGGAAACTGTGATCTCTTAAGCTATGGTTCATACTTTCAACCGGAACTCTGGCAACCTCCTTTTACTGAAGCGCATTGTTACAGGCAAAGAGGAATATTTTCCCGTAAAGAAAATAAGGTAATTCCTTTTAAAGAAGAAAATATTTCGGAACATGTAAAATATTCCTGGTTTAAAGAATATTCCGGAGGAAAGCATCCTTTTGAAGGTGAGACCATACCGTATTACAATGCTGATACTCCAAAATATTCCTGGTGTAAGGCACCGAGATACCTTGATGAACCTATGGAGGTCGGGCCTCTGGCTCAATTAGTAATAGCCGGTGATCCTTTAATGAATGATATATATGCAAAAGAAGGTTCCAATGTTTGGTCAAGACAGTTTGCACGTCTTCATAGGCTGGTACTTTCTTTGACTTTATTGAAGAAGTTTTTAAATGATTTATTAAAGAATCGTTATGAACCCAATATATTACAAAACCCTGAAATACTTGATGGTGAAGGTATAGGTCTCATTGAAGCGGCAAGAGGAGCTTTAGGGCACTGGGTAAAATTTCAAAATGGTAAAATTTCAAGTTACCAGATTATTTCCCCTACAACCTGGAATTCTTCTCCTCGGGATTCTAATGAAAAGCCGGGTCACTGGGAAGCCACCTTGCTTGGAACGGAGGTTCGTAATATTGAAAATCCTGTAGAATTGGGATTGATTGTTCGTTCTCATGATGCTTGCCTTGTTTGTTCGGTTCATGTTTTGAATACTTCGAGGAAATATATATTCCAGACATGAATCGAAACTATCATATAATTTGCTATGGAAACTACTACATGGGAGACGATGGATTTGGAATCCATGTGTATAAAAAGCTTCAAACGGTAGACTTGCCTGAAAGGGTGCAATTTTTTGATGCCGGTTTAAGCGGATTGAAAAGTTTAGAACTTTTTGAAAATTGTGATAAGGTAATTCTAATAGATGCAATTGAAAACGGAGGAGAGGAAGGAGAAATCTTTCGTCTGAACTTTGAAGAGATTTCGAATATTCTAGAAAATAGAACAGATTTTTCTTCTCACAATCTCGGACTCTGGGAGGTTTTAATGGTTTTAAAAACGAGTAATATTGTATCTCCCCTGCCTGAAATTGTTTTATTTGGTGTAGAGGTAAAGAAAATACATACATTTCATACAGACCTATCCGTAAACCTACAAAATTCTATTCATCAAGTTATGCAAAGGATCCAGGATGAGATCAAGGAACTGGCAGATGCAAAAGTATGAACTATTTGGTGTGAAACCGATTCGTTTTAATAAAGAAACTCGGTGGCAGGCGAAAGCCAAATTTCCGGGCTATCCTCGTGGTAGAAGTATTGCTATTTTTAATATAAATGATAATCTCTGTGCCATACCTTCTTTATGTCCTCATGAAGGAGCAAATTTTTTAGAAGGTATTTTGTTAGATGCAGAAACAATTGAATGTCCGGCGCATCAGAACCGCTATAATCTTTTTACCGAATTAAATGCTTATCGGGTAGAAATGGAGGGAGAAAAAATGTATCTATACATTGATGATACTCCTTACATGCCTTCCCAGGTTTCATCTAAATCAACAGAAGATACCACAGAAGAAACAAAAAGCGAAGAATCTGCATTTTCCGAGGATCTACCTTCTACACGAGATGCCTATGAAAAAAAAATGCGATCTTTGAAACTGGAAATCGAAGAACTACGAAGTGTAAAAGCTGCCCAGGAAATGCAGGTAGTAGATGGATATAATAAAATTGAAAGTATGTTACAGGAATTGGAGGAGCAAAAAGGACAATTAGAGATTCAAAATGTGATTATTCAAAAAACAAGTGAATTTATTAACCGTGTCATGGATACGATGGAAGAAATTCTTATCGTGATCGGAACAGATGGAAAAGTTCGACAGGTCAATAAGAAAATAACCATTCTTTTAGGCTTTAAGAATGAAGAAATCCTGGGTGAAAATCCTGATAAATTTTTTAGTGAGGCTAATTTGGTGGAATTACGGGAAAAATATATTCCTGCGGCTAAAGAGGTTCCTTCAATTATTTATTATATAATTTCGAATAATGCCCAGTTAGACCTGATTGCAAATCTTGTGAATAAAAAACAGGAATCTATTGTACACCTGATACGGGGTTCCTTACTGTATAATCAGCATGGAAAGAAAGATGGAATGGTATTAGTATGTACGAATATTGAAGAATTACAAAGAGTGCAGACACAGCTAATAAAAACCCTGGAGAAAGTGGATAACCTGCGAAAAGAATCTGAGCATTTATTATTGAATATTCTTCCTAAGGATGTAGCACAGGAATTAAAGACCAAGGGCAATGTAAAGCCTGTAAGTTATGAGTATGTAACTGTTTTATTTACTGATTTTAAAGGTTTTACGAATGTGGCTGAAAAGCTAAACCCGGAAGAACTTATTATGGAATTAGATACCTGTTTCACTTCCTTTGATAAGATTATTGAGAATTATTCCATAGAAAAACTTAAAACTATCGGGGATGCCTATATGTGTGCCGGTGGAATTCCTTTACGGAATCGTTCAAATCCTTTTGATGTTGTTTTGGCTGCCTTACAGGTACGGGAGTTCATGGAAGCCTTAAAAGAGGAAAGAATCAAGCAAAACCAAACTTACTTTGAGTTACGTATCGGGATTCATACGGGAGCTTTGGTGGCGGGTGTCGTAGGGAAAAATAAATTTGCTTATGATATCTGGGGAGACACAGTTAATATGGCCTCCCGTATGGAGTCTTCCGGTACTCCCGGCAAGGTGAATATTTCTATAGTTACTTACGGGATTATAAAAGATTTTTTTGACTGTGAAGCCCGTGGAATGGTATACGCAAAACGTAAGGGAGATGTCGAGATGTTTTTTGTAAACCGCATCAAACCCGAATATAGTCTGGATGAGAAGGGAATTTTTCCGAACCAAAAATTTTTAGACTATATAGCAAAATTAAGATAAACCTTAAACTGTATGGAAGCAAACTGCAATTACAAAGTTACTATCAAAGGAGTAGTGCAGGGCATCGGAATGCGACCTTTTCTATACAGATTAGCTTCTTCTTACAATTTTCGAGGTAGGGTATATAATCATAACAGTGGTGTAAGTATTGAAATAGAAGGAAATGATTTGAATCAGATTCAATCCTTCATGCAGGATTTACAGGAAAACTCTCCGGTTCACTCAAAAATATATCATATAGAGTTAGAAAAAATTCCTTTTTTAGAATATAAGGATTTCAGTATGGACTATTATTCCGGTGGTTCTAAGACCTTGTCGCTTTCTCCGGATCTATCTTTTTGTGAGGCCTGTAGAAAAGAGACACTTGATCCAAAAAGCAGGCGTTCTCAATACCCTTTTACTACCTGTGCCGAATGCGGGCCGAGGTATAGTATCATGAGATCTATACCTTATGAGAGGGAAAATACTTCAATGAATGAATTTCCTTTGTGTGAATCCTGCAAGAGAGAGTTTACCGATATAAATGACAGAAGATTTCATGCAGTAACAATTTCCTGTAAAGAATGCGGACCGACGCTTTCTTATTATTCCAATCAAAGTAAGGAATATTTTTATAAAGATTCACGTAATTATTCAGAGATTATTACCGGCCTTGCAAATGATATTTGGAAAGGAAAGATTATTGCGATTCAATCTATAGGTGGTTTTCATTTTATTTGTCTTGCGAATTCAGATATAGTAATTCGTAACTTGCGAGAAAAAAAGAAAAGAAATAGTAAGCCTTTTGCCATAATGTTTAAGGATATTTGCATGTTAGAAGAATATGCAGAAATCTCTGCCTTTGATAGAGCTTTACTTCAGTCACCTATGGCGCCTATTGTACTTCTTAAAGCAAAAAAAAAGAGTAAATTACTGAGTTCTTATGTGAATAGGAACTCTCCTTATATCGGTGCTATTCTTCCCTCTGCGCCTTTACATCTATTAATTATGGAAAAAGTAAATACTCCCATAATATTCACAAGTGCAAATGTTGCAAATGAAGGTATTCTCTATCGAGTAGATGAGGCTTTGACAAATTCAATTTCTGATACAGTTCTTTTTCATAATAGAGAGATTATGTTTAGTTGTGAGGATTCGGTTATATTACCATTTCGGGAAAAGAGCTTTTTTATTCGAAAAAGTAGAGGTTATGTTCCGGCTCTTCACTCAGTTTCAAATAAAAGATCTTCGGAATATTTCTGTACGGGAGCGGATTTGAATAATTCCATTTCTGTGCTGAGTCAGGAATTTTTGCTTGAAGGAATGTATAACGGAAATGTTCAAAATCCTCAAATATATAAAGATTATCTAAGACAGACTGAATTTCTATCTTCTTTTTTGAATACTGAATATACCCTGGTTCATGACTTGCATCCCTCCTATAATACAAGTGAATGGGCTTCTGAGAAGAATCATCAAAAATTAGGAGTTCAACATCATCATGCTCATATCGCGGCCTGTCTCGGAGAGCATAGTTCTTTTGAAACGGTTATCGGAATCGCTCTTGATGGAACAGGGTATGGATACGAGGGGGAGATAGCCGGTTTCGAGTTTCTTATCGCAAACAGAAAAGAAGCCAGGAATGTCTTTCATTTATCGGAGCTTCCTCTCGTAGGAGGAGAAGCGGCAATTCATGAACCCTGGAGGATAGCAGTTGCCTGTTTACAGGCCTGTTCTTATACAATTGAAGATATTTTATCCTTACCTTTCAGTAAGCAAATTAAAGAAGAGGGGATTCGAATGTTATATTCCCTGGCAGAGAGTTCTATACGAACTGTATATACTTCAGGCTGCGGTCGTTTATTTGACGCGGTATCTGCCTTATGCTCTGTTTGTACTGTTTCGGAATACGATGCCCATGCGGCGATAGATTTTGAGAATTGTATATATGGTAATTTAGATAACGAAAATGTAGCCTTAGACTTCGAGACTGAGCCTTTTTATACTTTTACCGTAAATAAAGAAAATAGACTTATAGATTGGAAGCCTTTATTGATTAAAATAGTAGAAGACATAAAGAAAAATGTACCGGTGCAAAAAATCAGTCGGAATTTTCATTTAGCCCTGATAAAAGCTATTGTCGAAGTAGTGGAATTCTTAAGTGTGGAAACAGGGATTCGAACGATTGCTTTGGGAGGTGGAGTTTTTATGAATCGATTTATACTTTCCAATTTAGTAGATGATTTAGAAGCAAAAAATTACAAAGTATTATATCCATCTAATATTCCGGTGAATGATTCAGGTATTGCTTTTGGTCAGGCAATCATAGCTTTGGAAAGAGAGCAGGAGACAGTATGTGTTTAGCCGTTCCGATGAAAATTAGTTTTATTGATGGGAATCGGGGGATAGCCGAGATATGGAACGTTAGTCGCGAAGTTGATTTAAGTTTAATAAACTCGGTTCGATTGGGAGATTATGTTTTGGTTCATGCGGGATTTGCAATTTCTAAATTAGATGAAGAGGAAGCGAGAAAAACATTATCTTATTTCGAGAGCATAACTGAAGGCATCGATCAGGTGTATTGATTTTTATGGATATGTTACAGGAATTTCGAAAATCGGAATATTCAAAAGCACTGATAAACCAGATTCATAAACAGCAAACAGAAGAGAAATTTACCATTATGGAAGTATGCGGAGGGCATACGGCTGCTATTCTAAAGTATGGGATTAAAGATTTACTACCCGAATCGATTGAGTTAATTTCAGGTCCGGGTTGTCCTGTTTGTGTAACTACTTCTGATTTTATAGATAAGGGAATAGAACTTTCTCATATAGAGGAAGTGATTGTAAGTTCTTATGGTGATGTTTTACGTGTGCCGGGTTCAAAGAGTAACCTCCTTAAGGAGAAAAATGCGGGTAGAGACATACGAATTTGTTATTCTACTCTGGATGCAGTGGAAATTGCAAAACAAAACCCGGATAAGACAATCGTATTTCTGGCTCTGGGTTTTGAAACAACGACTCCTATGACTGCAATTGCATTAAAAAGGGCCAGAGAAAGCAGGCTTACAAATTTCTTTATCTTAAGCGGTCATAAGACTATGCCTGAGCCGATGAAGATTATAGCCTCTGATCCGGAGTCCCGTATTGAAGCTTTTTTATTACCGGGGCATGTAACTACAATTACAGGAACCGGTATTTATAAGAACCTTTCTCGGGATTACCATAAGTTTTGCTCTGTAAGTGGTTTTGAACCTGTAGATATTTTACATGCCATACTGAGTCTATTGGAACAGAGAAAGAAGCAGGATTATTCTATTCAAAATAAATATTCACGAGCTGTATCGGAGGAAGGAAATTTAAAAGCCCGGGAACTGATTAAGGAAGTATTTGAGGAAGTCGATGTGGCCTGGAAGGGTTTCGGGCTTATTCCTAAAAGCGGTATGGGTTTAAGAAGGGAATGGAAGCAATACGATATATTAGAAAAATATAAATTATCTAATACTGTAGCCGGAGAAAATCCGGCCTGCATCTGTGGAGATATTCTGAAAGGCAAAGAAAATCCAACTGCCTGTAGATTATTTGCTAAAGCCTGTACCCCGGAACATCCAAAAGGTGCCTGTATGGTAAGTGATGAGGGAACCTGTGCCAGTTATTACCGCTATCAAAGTGTAGAATCATGAAAAAAACGATTAACCTCAGTCATGGAAATGGAGGAAGAGCCTCAAAAGAATTATTGGATACTATTATACTTCCCTGTTTCGCTAAAGAAAAAGAATTTGCATTTTCCGGAGATAGTGGAATATTCGAATTTTCAAATTTATCTCTTGCTTTTACTACCGATAGCTTTGTTGTTTCTCCGAGATTTTTCCCCGGAGGAGACATTGGAAAGTTATCTGTTTGTGGAACTCTTAACGATTTGGCTGTAGTAGGGGCTAAACCTCAGGTTTTAAGTTGTGCTTTTATCATTGAAGAAGGATTTTCCATAGACGAGTTACAACTTATCCTAAATTCCATTGAAAAAGAAGCGAGTGCAAATGGAGTTCGAATTATAACGGGTGATACAAAAGTAGTGAATAGGGGAGAAGCAGATGGAATTTATATAAATACTTCCGGTATTGGTTTTCGAAATTCGAATCTACATTTGTCTCCACAGAATTTCCGGAATGGAGATCGAGTCCTTGTTTCAGGAACTCTTGCCGAGCATGGATTTGCAATTTTTACTGCCAGAAATTCTCTGAATATACAGGCAAACATTTTAAGTGATTGTAAATCTATTCTTAGCATGACAGAGCTATTATTTGAAAATACTCCGGGAATCCGTTTAATGCGGGATCCGACCCGTGGAGGATTAGCAACTGTATTAAACGAGTTTGTATATGGAACCAAATTTTCCATAGAGCTTGAGGAAGATAAAATACCACTGAAACCTGAGGTGAGAGGATTGGCCGAGATGCTCGGAATGGATCCTTTATACATGGCGAATGAGGGAAATTTTGTTGCGATTGTGAGTGAAGAGGATGCAAAGAAAGCTCTGGACTTATTACATTCGCATCCATTAGGAGAAAATGCGGCTGATATTGGAAGAATAACGAATACGTATCCCGGTAAAGTTATTCTTCATACAAGTATGGGTGGAAAGCGTATGCTAAATATGCTAATTCAAGATTTATTACCGAGGATTTGTTGATGCATGAAATGGGAATAGCCGAAGAAATATTAGAGATTGTGAATCAACAGGCTAAAGAGGGAAATATTGTCGCTGATATTACAACTGTATATTTTAAGGCAAGTTTTTTAAATTCGATTTATCCGGATTCTTTAAAATTTTATTATGATGCAATCAAGGAACGTTATCCTTCCTTGAATAAATCTAATTTAGAAATAGAAATATTACCCCTCAGACATACATGTCCCAAATGTCGGGAAGTAAAAGAATTATTTGAATTATTTTATGAATGTGAAAAATGTCAGATGCCCTCAGAGATAGAAATAGATACCACTATGACCGTGGATAGTTTTACATATAATTGAGAACGATTAAGAGGAGAGTTTGTTATGGAAATACAGGTAGTGCAACACGTTTTAGAGAAAAATAAAAAGCTCGCTGATGAAGTAAGAAAGATACTTAATAGAGACAAACAATATATGGTTAACTTCATGAGTTCGCCTGGAGCCGGAAAAACTCTGGTTCTGGAAAAACTTATACCTTATCTGCTTGCGAAAGGAATATCTGTTGGAGTGATTGAGGGAGATGTGGCTACCTTAAATGATTCGAAAAGGCTTCAACCACTTCAGATTCCCATTGTTCAAATTAATACTGAGCAAACGGGGGGATTGTGTCATCTGGGTTCAAATACCGTACTTGCGGCCATGGAAGAACTAAATAATTCTTCTTTACAATTAATTCTGGTAGAGAATGTTGGAAATCTTGTTTGTCCCGGTGAATCAGATATTGGTTCGGATTTAAATATTGTTATTACAAGTCCTACTGAGGGTGAAGATAAACCTTTAAAATATCCGAGAATTTTTCTAAAATCCGATCTGGTGCTTATAAATAAAGTTGACATAGCTGAAATAATAGGTTCTAATCTATCCTTATTGAAAGAGAATATATACAGGGTTAAACCCGGACAAAATGTTCTTGAAATTTCAGCCAAAACGGGTATAGGAATCGAAGAGCTTGCAGTAAGAATCATAAAACTAATGGGGGAAAAAATTTATGGATGATAATCAGAATGAAATCATGAAGAAAGATAAATATGAATTTCTTATCGAAAATTATAAAAAAATTGCTCATAACCATAAACGGATGATTTCTTATAATAAGGAACTTAAGCAGAAAGATAAGCAAATAGTAAAAGTTCTGAATCATTTATACCAGGTAATTTCTTCCTTTACTCCCCATAATGAATATTATGAAAATATGAAACACTATGTCTGGGAGAGTTTGGACGAACTCAATCGATTGTTTCATGAAAAGGCGAGTAATCATTATTTGAAACCACCGGAAGAAACTTACAGGGCAAATCCATTTACCATATCAGAAGAAAAGCTAGAAAACCTGAGCATGACAGTGGAACTACTGAATAAGCAGATGCATTCTTTACAGAGTAATCATCAATTTTTAATGGAGGCCATTCATTTACGGGATAAGGAAATTAGTTATTTAAGAGATTCTCTGGATAGAGCATTGCATACTCGTTATCTTTCAATAAACGATAACCCGGAGAATAAAGAAAAAGCAGAACGAGCAAAATATAAATCTTCAGATGATAATGAAGAAAAACTTCGAGAACTTTCCGCAGTGCTTCATGAGAAAAAAAAAGAAGAGAATATATTAAAAGAAAAGTTAGATGATTTGAATAAAGAATTAGCAAACAGCTTAGAGCAGGAAAAACATGCTAATCATAAAATCGATTCTTTAAAGAAAGAGTTATTAGATAAGGAGGAAGAAGAGGGTAAGTTAAAGCAAAAAATTGAAAGTTTAAACCGGGACTTAGAATCCAGAATTCGTATAGAAACACTGGAAAATTCAAAGTTAGAGGAATCAAATTCTATGATTCAATCATTAAAGCAAGAAATTGATATTTTGAATAAAGAATTGCAGGAAGCAAAAAAGAAGGAAGAATTAAATAATATAGAAAAACAGGACAGGTTTCAAAATCCAACAGATTATATAAAAGAATTGGAAATCGAAAAAGGAATCTTTATTTAGGAATTAAGTTTTCCATTATTTAGAGATGGAAAATAGTTTCCTAATATAGCTTTTAAATCTGTGACTTTGACAGGTTTAGGAATGAAATCATCAAAGCCTATGTTTAAATACTTATCCCTATCTTCGTTTGAGCTATTAGCAGTAAAGGCAATAATAGGAACGGCATTTTTCTTGCATTGTTTGTAATAGGACTGCATTTCTCTCAATGTACGAATTCCATCTAAAACCGGCATCTGAATATCTAAAATAATTAAAGAAAAGTCATCAGTTATAAATTTGTCTAAGGCTTTTCTTCCATCATCTACCATTTCTACCTGAAATCCCATTTCTTCCAATAAACTTTGAATTACGAGCTGATTAAACTCATTATCTTCAGCAACCAAAACTTTGTGTATTTCATGAGAAGAAATATTTAGATGTGAGTATGATTCTTGTGTGTTTTTAGCTATATCAACATATTCAGAATTTTCTGAGTTTACCGGTTCTATCGGAATCAAAACTTCAAAAATTGCTCCTCCTCCTTCCTGATTTCCGGGTATAATTGTTCCTCCTAATAAATCTAATAAACCTTTTACTATTGATAATCCGAGTCCGGTTCCACCATATTCTCTTCTGATAGACATGTCTCCCTGCGTAAAGGTTTCGAAAAGAGTATCTATCTTAGAACCAAGTCCAATTCCGGTGTCACTAATTTTAAAGTGAAGATAAGTTGTTTCTTCCTTGTTTAAAATATCTGTCTCAAGAGAGATGTAGCCATATTTTGTGAATTTCAAAGAATTGTTTAGTAAATTAATGAGTATCTGTTGTATGAAATTGGGTGAGGAATAAACTTCTGAGGAAATTGATGGCTTAAAAACATTTCTTAATTCCAACTCTTTTTCTTGAGCTTTACTCGAGAAAAGATTTACAATTTCTTTGATTATGCACTCTAAATTAAATTGCTTCTTTTCTATTATGATTCTATTCGTTGTAATATTAGAAATAAATAATACATTGTTTACAATATTCAGTAACTGTTCGCTGGCTGCATGAAAATTGTTGATATAAAAATTCTGTTTTTCTGTTAGGGGAGAGGATTCTTTTAAAAGATGTGCAAAACCAATAATCGCGTTAAGTGGGGTTTTGAGCTCATGGTTCATGTTTGTAACAAAATTCTCCTTTGTTTCTAATAAGGAGTTTAGCTCTTTATTCAATTTTACCTGTTCTTGCAATAATTTTTTGTGTGAGCTTAAGTCATGAATGGTACAGGTAAATTCAGTAGGTGAAGAATCCTGGATTTTACTCAGTTTGATTTCTATAGGAATAATTAATTCTTTGCACTGTAATTGAATTTCTTTTGAAGTGAAGCTTGTAATATCAGGCAAATTTCCAATGAGCTCGTAAATAGTCTTAGGTTTGTTTGGAGAAGTTTTTGAGATGTTAAAAAGATCGTTAAAAGCACGATTCGAATAGATAAGGCTCCCATCTTTTTTTAATATAGCAATAGAATCGGGTAGGTTTTCCAGGATAGATTCAAGGTATGTTTTTTTTAAGTAGGAAAATTTGATGTGGTCGGCGATCATATTAATTCCGGCACTTATTACATCTAAATCACTATCCTTCTCGCTGACATATAGCTTCTTTGGTTCTTTCATGGATACAATATCCATTAAGGATTGGATAATCTGGTTAATTCTGGATTTGGAATTTAACATGCTTGCTTTAATAACCAATCAATTGCTTTTGTTTCGTTTGAGAAAAGTCGAAACGGAATGATTGGTTTATTTATTTTTAAGTAAAAGTTGCTGATTAGATTTCCAATTCGAGTATTGGAACAAATAGCTACTGCAATCACTTTTTTGTTTATTTCTTCATCACTTGAATAGTAAGTACGAGCTTCGGCTGTTTGGCTTTTTAGACCTGATAAATCTACAAGTAATAGAAGCTTTCTATCCGGAACCAGCTTAAAAGTGGCTTCCATATTTTCGATAGCATCTTGTAGGGTTTGTTCAGCACCTGACCTGGTAATACTTTTCACAATTCCGTTTTCTAGAATATGAATGTAGGCAGTTCTTGTTTCTACGGATTGCAGTGACATTTAATTTATCCTAATTATAATAATGATTTAAGTATTTTAGAAGTTTCAAGTAAAAAAAACGAATGTAAGCAGGGACTCTTATTTATTATTTTCTACTTGACAGTAAGGATTAATTCAATAAATTATTGAGTTATGACGGATAAAAAGAGTGAGAGGCTTACGATATACTTTGGAGACGGTGCCAACAAAACTGGAGAAGCTTTTGAAAGTTTGAATATCAGTTCAGAAAAAGCTAGTAGCTCAACAAATTCACTTTCTGTAAGTATTTCAGAAGGGAATAGTGCTGTATTTCATAATACAGTCATGAATCCGGATAAATCACTTTTGATATCCGGAAAAGCAGTATTCATTCTTTTTAGTTTGATGGTATCTTCTTTTCTGTTACTGCTATTTGTACTGCCAGTTCTAAAAAGGTTAAAACTCTAAGCGAGTTTTAACCTTTCCATAGGATCGATAATGTGTGTAATTTGTATACCGTAGTAATCATCCAGAACAATTAGTTTACCGTGCCCGATGAGCTTTCCATTTACCAGAATATCCAGCTCTTCTCCAACATTCTTGTCTAATTCTACGATAGCCCCTTCAGTAAGTTGTAAAACGTCTTTAATGTAACGAAGTGTTCTTCCTAACTCTACAGTCAAGGACATTGTTACATCCATAAGGAGGTTTAAGTTGGAATTTGTTCCTCCCACTCCGCTTCTACCACCTCCACCTGTTGCAGGTTTGGATGGAGCCGGAGTAGGGCCAAGAGCTGCCATAATTGCATCTGAAGAAGGGCCACCGCCACCTCCCCCCCCTCCTAAAAGAGAATCTAGCTCAGCCAGATCGGATGAAGTCGTACCACCTTCACCTGCTCCTGCGAGAAGAGATGCAAAGGGATCATCTCCAGCTCCGGAAGAATCGTCGGATTGGGCTGCATTTAGTAACTCATCGATTTCATTTTGGGAAAGTGAACCTTCTGCCATTCTAATAAACTCCGGGAAACTTTATAGGATAAGCCTCTAATAAAAACTTGAAAACGTCAAGTGCTTAATTTATATAAACATCGACAGTTTTTTTTAAAAGGAAAGTAAAAATCACTTGGAAACTGATAAAAGCGGGATCGATTATTTAAGTCTTCAGGAACTTTTGTTTCGGGAGTTAAAAACCAAAAGAAATGAAGGAAATGAAATTCCACAAGTTACTCTGGAAAAAGGAGAAACAAGGGTACAATTTACCATTCCCTCACTTAATAATGAAAATCTTCTGGGCTGTATACAATTGATAAAATCACATATCGAAAATCTACGGATTCATACATTTGAACCCGGTTTTTATAGCTTTCAGGCACTAAACGAGAATATTTTCGAGACAAAAGGACTCATGGAGAACGTCCGATTTCGATTTATAAGTTCGAGAGGGCAGGCTAAAGTTGAAGTTTCCAAGAAAGGTGATTTTAAAAAGCAGGAAGTGTATGCCCTTCTTGCACTTTATACCTTTTTTTATCGGGATAAAAATGAAAACAAAGCAGACCCGGTAGAAATACTATCAAAATTGGGAGTCACTGTATTTGAACCCTCAAAAGTAAAGTCAGCCGGAGAAAGGTATGGTTTTGAATTAATAGGAGGGTACGAAGAGGTGAAACGGGAAATAAAGGAGTCTATTATTCTTCCACTTGAAAGCCCGGAGACTTACGATGAAGTGTCTCGTTTAACCAGGAAATATCCCGGAAGAAATAGGCCACGGGCTATTCTATTTGAAGGAGAACCCGGAGTGGGAAAGACCACAATGGCAAAAATCGTCTCATATTTGAGTGATATTCCCCTGATCTATGTTCCTATTGAATCTATCATGAGTAAATATTACGGTGAAAGTGCCCAGAATTTAGCCTATGTTTTCGATGCAGCAGCCCTTTTCCCTTCCAGTCTTATCTTTTTGGATGAAATTGATTCGCTTGCAGGTTCCCGGGAGGATGGAATGATAGAAGCAACCAGGAAGATATTATCGGTTCTTCTGCGAAAATTAGATGGATTTGAACAAAAAGGGAAAACGATTACAATAGGAGCTACGAATCGAAAGCAGGATCTGGATCATGCTCTCTTATCCAGATTTGACAAAACTATTTACTTTCCACTACCAAATGAAGAGGAAATCATATCTATTTTGGAGAATTACTCCATCCACCTATCACACGAGGATAGAAAAGGGATAGCTTCCGGTTTGATGGGAATGTCAGGTAGAAATATCAAAGATTTCTGTGATCATATTGAAAGAAAATGGGCTTCTGAAATCATTGAGAAGAAGCTGGATTTAAGTCCACCTCCATTTTCCGTTTATTTTGAAACTATAAATATTTTAAAGAGAAGAAATTAAAAAAATAACATAAGATCTTACCTTTTTTTTCCGTATTAAAAAAGTAGATAATGCTTTACAGCATTTTTGACCGTGAAATATTATCAAAAAAATAACGCTATTGGAACCAAGGATGAAGGATTTTATGAGATTACTACTTACTTTGCTTGTGATGATTTCCAGTGTAAGCCTCTTTGCAGAAGATGCTACGGTGAAAAATGAAGGAACGGGACAAGTTTCACCTAACAATTTGCAAAAAGCACAATCAATTGAAAAGACAGAAGAAAAGCTGGATGAAATCATTGCTGAGATGAACAAAAGGCTTCAAAACCACACAAAGCTTTTTCGTATGAAAGTAACCAACCAACCTTATAAAACATTTGTTTATAAAGGTAAAGCAAATGGTGAAAACTGTGAAAAGGCAGAAAACCAGGAAGATCCTGCAAACAATTGTTTGAAGCTGGAAGTTTTTGACTTTGTAGGCTCAGATGAGGGAAGAGGTTATCAAAATTTGGGTTCAAAAAACAAATATATAGTTCTATTCTATGAAGGAACTTCTTCAAATGAAGACCCCAGATTAGAAGAACCCAGAAAAGTGACTAAAGTGATTAGCCAGGTTTATCTGAACGATTTTATCCAACAGGATATAAAGATTTCAGAGGTTGCAGATGAGGAACCGGAAAACGCAAAACATGAAAAAGTTTTCATATTCTATCAACATGATGGTAACCCCCCAAAAGGAACTGTAGAAACTAAAAGTGCTATAGGCATTGGAAGATACAACCTTACTTCTGTAGAAAATACAAAAACTAACCCGATTAGAAACTCTTTCAAAAAGCGTTTCTATATCAAACATCTCGATTATTTTGATAAGCTCTTTACATACATTTTTGATGCTAATGAGCAAAATGGAAATAAGAGATACAAAGAAGCTAACGAAAATTTGAAAAACTCTTTAAAATACTAGTATCAAATATGGTTGGCTTTGAAGTTTATTCGACCATGTCCTGAATGCGGCACTGAATTAAGATTCCCCCTCGATAGGGGAATCTTAATTATCAAGTGCCCTACCTGTTCTTACCAATTTATTATTGACCCTGATAACCCGGAAACTTTCAATAAGGGAAGGTTCGATTTTCCTCAAAAACAGAATTCTGAAGGTTATATAAACAAAACACAGAATCTTAGAAAAGATTTTAAATTTGGGTTCAAGGATTACTTTCAGCAATTTAGATTTGATATAAAGCAATTTATAGTTTTGCTATTATTTTTATTCATTGCTCTTCATGGACTGAAAATGTTTGGCTTTTTTGAAAAATTCAATCCTGATAGAAAAGAGTTTGAGCAGAACAGAAGAAAAGTTAAAGAAAAAAAAATAAAACCTGTTACAGAACCTCCAGAATACAATATATAATGAATTTTCTTCTTCTTGAACCACATGAAAGAATCAGGGAGGATGTGTATAGTATCTCTGATAGAAAGTATTCTCACTTATATTCAATATTAAAAGTGAAAGAAGGAAAAATATTAAAGGCCTTATTGTGGAATGATTCTATAGGTAGTTTTCAAGTTGATAAGCTCGATGAACAAAGAAACAGTATTGTAGGTACATATTACCCGGAAAACTCAGAAGTAAGGGTTCCTGATATTTCAATTTTTATCTCTCTACAAAGACCTCAAACTATGAAAAAAATTTTACAGCTTTCATCCTGCACGGCTGTGAAGGACTTAACTTTTTTTGTTTCAGAGAAATCTGAAAAATCTTATTTAAACTCACCGGTCTGGAAAAAAGAAAATATAGAATATGAAATGGTTCTGGGTATGGAACAGGGAGGAAATTTTCGTGTACCTGAATTTACTTTGCTCTTAAATAAAAAGGAACTCTTTAAAAAGTTGGAGCATTATAAAGGTCGAAAGCTCTTGTTTCATCCGCAGGGGAATAGAGATTTCCTAACAGATAAAAAGGTGAGCAAGGAAACTAAATATGGTTTTTTGTTTGGACCGGAGTCAGGTTTTACAGAAAAGGATATTGAAAGTTTTGAAGCTATAGATTTTAAAAAAAGCTTTTTATCTCCGTATATTCTCAGAACGGAGAATGCACTTGCATATGCTCTTGCAAATTGTCAGGTAATTTAGAATATACTAATGTATTAGGAGTCTGAAATGGAAAAAGAAAATGTAAAGCTCTGGGGTGGGCGTTTTGCTTCTAGGACAGCATCTATTATGGAAAGAATTGGTGAGTCCATAAGTTTTGATAGTCGTTTGTATCCTTATGATATTTTAGGAAGTAGGACTCATGCAAAGAATCTAAATCGAATTGGAATACTATCAGATAAAGAATTAATGGATGTCCTAAATGGTCTGGAAAAGATCCGGGGGGAATTAGAAAGAGGGGAACTAACTTTTCGTACAGACTTAGAAGATATCCACATGCATATAGAAAGTAGACTTACTGAATTAATAGGAGATGCAGGTAAAAAATTACATACCGGTCGTTCTCGGAATGATCAGGTCGCCATAGATATGAGATTATTTATCAGACAGGAGACACTGGAAATTCAGGATCGACTTAAAAATCTTATACTGAGTTTTAAAAACAAAGCTGAAAGAAATGTGGATTTTGTAATGCCGGGTTATACACATCTCCAGGTAGCTCAGCCTGTACGGGTTTCTCACTACCTTTTCTCCTATTTCTGGTTATTTTTACGGGATTATAAAACTTTGCAATTTTGTCTTGAAGAGAATGATAGTCTCGTTTTGGGTTCTGGTGCTCTTGCGGGTGTGAATTACCCTTCAGATAGGGAGTTCATGAGAGAAGAATTGGGTTTTAAAAAAGTCAGTGAAAACTCTATTGATTCGGTTTCTTCACGAGATCATATGATGAACTTTCTCTTTTCTCTTGCAAAAATTATGACGAATGCCTCAAGGTTTTGCGAAGAAATTTTACTTTTTTCTTCTCAGGAATTTTCTTTTCTACGTCTTCCCGATAGTTTAACTACCGGTTCTTCGATCATGCCTCAAAAAAAGAACCCGGATATAGCCGAGTTAATTCGTGGAAAATCAGCGAGGGTAATTTCTAATTTACACTCACTCATGGTGCTTGTGAAGGGTCTGCCTCTGGCGTATAATCGCGATTTACAGGAAGATAAACTGTTTCTTTTTGATTCCGCCGAACAGGTGAAACTCTCTATAGAAGGTATGAAGGCCATGTTAGATGAAATGGAGTTTCGTTACGAGAATATGAGAGCTTCTCTGGAAAATGGTTTTGCTACAGCTACCGATCTTGCAGATTTTTTAGTGAATGAAAAAGGAATCCCTTTTCGAGAAGCCCATGAATTGGTAGGTAGACTGGTTTCTGTGTGTGTGTCTAATAATAAAACACTATTTACTATAGAAGAAAAGGAAAGAAAGCCTATTTCCGAATTTTTTATGGGTGAGGAGTATTTTCAGGCTATTTCTTTAGAGGGCTCTACAGATAAAAAGAAGAGTTCAGGAAGTACTTCCAGGCAATCCCAACTCGAACAGATTAAAAAAGCCGATGAAGCTTTGAGAGAGCTGGGAATTGATTAAATTTTTTGATTTAAAAAATTGTATTGAAATTTCAGGATTCAATAGATAATTTATAGTGGTAATAAGGGGATGCTATGAGTAATGAAATGGAAATGACCCGGGAAGAAGCGTATATTATTGCGATGAATGAGATCCTGAGGTTAAGTCAACAGGATTCGGTGAGTACCGCGTTGGAAGAAATCTCTAAAATTCCGGAAGATATGCAATATAAGGACGCTATACTTTCAGAAATGAATAAAACCAAGGTATTTCCTGATTCTCTTATGAAAATCATCACCATGATTCTTTTTTTGATTACCGAAAGAAAAGAAATCACACGTCTTTATGAGGTGGCCATGGAGCGCTACGAAACAATTAAGCGCCTGACTTCCAAATCCAGACCTACCGAAGACGAGCAAAAAATTGCTAAATATCTAACTGATTATATTTTAAAAGTGGAATCCATTTTTGAAGACCACGATAAGGTGGATGAAGGGATGGTGAAAGAGTTAAACCGTTATATGGCTGAATTAAACTTGCAGGTGGGAGATATTGGTTTAGAGCATCTGAGCATTAAGTTAAATAATCGATCCAAGGGGCAGATGCAACCTCATCTCGTGAATTCCCTTGATAAGGTTTATTTTCAGTATAAGAAAATCACCGGAATTTTAAAGAGGTTGATTAAAATTTCAAATTATATAATCGAAGACGCGGAAAAAAAAGCCGTTTAATTTTATCAATGAATTTCTGAATTAACCGATGTTTAAATTAAGTATGATTAGATTCTATCTTCTTCTTTTATTACCCCTTGCTTTATTTTCTTATCCGGATAGAGATGTACGTGGGAACTATTCCGAGAACTTTCTTCATCTTCAGGCAAAAGCAAACATACAGATGAGTGATAGGTTCTACAGAGAAGGAGATGAGGTTTATATAGATTTTACCATACGAAACTATGGTAAAGAACCGCTTCGAATTTATCCAAGTCTGGGTGAGTTACAGACCTATCAATTTATCATAAAAGATGAAAATGATGAACTCATTTCTCCTCGTGATGGTTTATCACTGGAAAAAAAGGTGGAAGTCGTTTCTTATTCGCCTGAACGGGCCTCTACCCAGTTTCATGGAGAGAAATATACATTGGTGCCTTCTCGAAACTCTCAAAAAATTCTGGATAGAGTTCAAGAAAGAAGAAATAGGCCGGAGAATCTGGTGGGAGATAGAGTCAAAGAAATTCTGATTCATCCGGGTGAGTCTTTTACAAGGCGTTTAAATCTGAGTAATTACTATGATTTTGAAACCGGGAAAAAATACTATGTAAGAGGATTCTTTTACCCCAATTATACAGAAGACAGGAACTCTCTTTTAAAATCTGACAATCAATCCTATTTTACAGTATTTCCAAATAAAAAAGAAAAATCAGAAAAGCCTTTCTATACAACTTCTCAAAATGCTGAGGAGCTCTCTCCTGAAGAAATCATCTATCTATTTTTAGGAGCCGAATTAAAAGGAAATTGGACCTATTATTTTAAGTATATTCACTTTTCCGAGTTTATCATGTCGTATACTGGTTTTGCTGGAGAATATTCAAAGGCAGAATCTTATAATCGTCCTGCAATCGTCGATGAGTTTAAGAGGTATTTAAGCGAATCCAGAAATGGAAAATTAAAACACTATCAGGTTCAAAAGGTAAGATATTTAAGTTCAAACCTGTCCAGGGTGGTTGTCTATGTGGAGAGAAGTGTGAATCGAGTAATAAAAAAGTTTGAATATGTGTACACGCTTAGGAAAGTTGATTCATCTCCCAGAGGACTCTGGAAAATAACAAATCTTTCTGCAAAGGTAAAAAAATGACAGAAATTCTTTCACAGGATGAAATTGATGCACTATTAAATGCTATTTCCAGTGGTGAGGTCGCAGAAGACGAATACGCAGCTGTAGGTGAACAGAAAAAAGTAAAGATCTACGATTTCAAGCGTCCTGATAAGTTCTCTAAAGACCAGATAAGAACACTGCAAATGATGCACGAAACCTTTGCGAGACAGGCGACCACAGGTTTATCTGCACAACTCAGGGCTTTAGTGGGAGTTCACGTGGCTTCGGTGGATCAGCTAACTTATGAAGAATTCATTCGTTCTATTCCCAATCCTACAACCCTGGCCGTAATCAATATGGATCCTCTAAAAGGCTCCGCCATATTAGAAATGGACCCATCTATCTCCTTTACGATTATTGACAGATTATTTGGTGGTCGTGGAGAGTCTGCTAAAATTAACCGAGAGCTTTCTGATATCGAAATGTCGGTTATGGAAGGTATCATTGTTAGGATTTTGGGAAACCTTAGAGAAGCCTGGTCTACAGTAATCGATCTGCGACCCAGGTTAGGAAATATTGAAACAAACCCCCAGTTTGCTCAGGTTGTACCTCCGAATGACATGGTGGTTTTGATTACCCTGGAAACAAAAGTTGGGGATGTAGAAGGTATGACCAACCTTTGTATTCCTTATATTACGATCGAACCAATTATTAATAAACTCTCAGCTCAGTATCTATATTCTTCTTTAAGAAGTGGAGAAACTGATGAAAATAAGGTCGTAATTCAAGAACGTCTGGATCAAATTAAAATTCCATTAATTACTGAAGTGGGTTCTGTAGACATTACCATGAATGATCTTCTGAATTTGAGTGTGGGTGATATTGTGAAGTTAGAAAATACTCCAACCAAATCCGATCTTGTTATTAAAGTAGGGGATAGAAGTAAATTCAAATGCACACCGGGACGTTCAGGTAATCGCCTGGCAGTTCAAATAGGAGAAACAATCGAAGAAATTCCGGATGAGTTACTCGGTTCCACGCGTTCACAGCAGGAATATTAAGGAATTTTTTATCTCGAAAATTATGGGAAATTCTTATAAGCGAATCACCGCTTGGTTCGCTTATTTTTCTTTTGCTTTATCTTAAATCTTTTTATAAATTCTCAAAACATCATTTCCTCCAAACCCCAATATTAAAAAATGACATATAATAGCTATGAAGAAATTTATTTTTCTATTCTTTGTATTATTAATTCCCGGTTTCTTCTATTTCCTTCTGGGGAACAATAAGGAACCCTTAAAACTGGAAAATCCTTCTCTCGAAGTATTAAGTGATACGAATATTCAAAAGGAAATTGCAAAACTTGAAGAAGAAGCACCCGGGCAAAATGTGACTCCTTTACCCCCTCCGGCCAGGAAATTGATAATCCTTTCTGTAGATGGTTTTCCGGCTTACTATTCAGAAGATGAGTCTATTCTAAATTTAATGCCAAATTTTCGTAAACTTATGAAAAAGGCAAATTTTTCTAATAAGGTTCGATCTGTATATCCGACTCTGACTTATCCTTCACATACTTCTATGATAACCGGTCTTGATCCTTCCGCCCACGGCATTACTTCAAATCGACCCATTGATCCATTTGAAAAGAAAACAGATGGAGCCTGGTACTGGTATAAAGAAGATATTAAAGTACCAACATTATGGGATTATGCAAAGAAGAATGGCTTAAAAACGGGTTCAGTTTATTGGCCGGTTTCTGTGGGTGCTGAGATAAACTATAACATACCTCAGTACTGGAGATATAAAAATGAAGAAGATATTAAGCTTTTAAAAGCACTTTCCAGTCCCGGTTTGTATAAAATGGTTCAAGAAAGAACAGGTATTGATGTTGCGGAGTATACCGGAGATACTGAAAAGATGAGAGCGGGCATTGAAATATGGAAGTCTAAACAACCGGATTTACTTTTTATATACACAACAGATATTGATTCGGCTCACCACTATAATGGTGGAGTATACTCCAAAACAGCAAAGCAGAAAATTAGTAAAATAGATGAACTTATAGGACTTTTAATTGATGAAATTAATCTATATAAGAAGAAAAATATTGGTTTGATTATTATATCCGATCATGGTTTTAAGAAATATAATGCTATTTGTTATCCAAATAATATTCTGAGAAGAATGGGCCACATAGTTCTTAGAAAGAAGCAATGGAATTATTATTTTCGTTCCCACGGAGGGATGGCAACTCTCGTTAAAAATGATGGGGACGATTTGGTCAATGGTAATATTATAGATATGCGAGTTTTACAGAGAAGAGTCAAGCAATCCTGTCCCGGTGTAGTTTTTACAAGTAAGGGTAAGCTCTTTGATAGGGTGAAGAAAAAATTGAGTCCTGAAACTGAGGGGGTTTTATATACTACTAAAAGTGTTATTTTTTCCAGAAGTATATATAATTCAGTGACTTTTAATTCTCATGTATATCCTGGTTCGCATCATGGATTTCTACCCTTTGATGATGATATGTATACCATAGGACTTATGTACCCACCGTTTACAAAAAGACCTATGAGAAAGGTAACAGATGTATTTTATTATGCCTGTAATTGGCTGAAGATAAACTGTAGAAAAGAAATGTAGATGCTGTTTTTAGTAAAAGCACTTAAACAGCATCTATATTTGTAAACCTACTTTTTCCAGAGAATACATTCTCCGGGACATTCATCCATTTCCTTTTGAACTGTAGAAATGTCATCATCGGGGATATTAGCATTATTTACACTTTCACCATTAATATGGGTTTCGGATGTATCGTTATCATCCATTTGAAAGTATTTCGGTAGATTGTCTGCACACTGATTACAGGAAGTACAGTCGTCTTTATTAACATAGGCTATTTTTCCCATTCTTCCTCTCCTTATTCAATTTTAGGACTATTATTTTACTGTATATGGAACGGTCAAGCTTCATCCTTACGGTCAGGAGAGTTAAAATATTCAGAAAAATATATGCAAAAATTATACCAAACTATATTAGACTGGTTCTAATATTCTGTGTCAGATATGTGAAATAGATCAATAAGAATTTAGAATAATTTTAAATTAAATTTCTTGACTTCAATAGTAATTTAGCATAAACTTTAAGGAAGGCTTTCCGGTAAAGAAAAATAGGATCTGGAGAAGATGATGAAAAAGTTAACGAAGCATCGTAGAATTATATTGGAAAATTTACGAGATAGAAGAGATCATCCATCAGCCAGAATGGTTTTTGAATCCACCAGGAAAATTACTGATAAAATTAGTTTTGCTACAGTCTATAATTCTCTAGAGTTTCTAGTGCAGGAAGGTCTGGTTAAAAAACTAAGTATCAATACTGAATCAGCCAGATATGATGGAGTTTTGGATTCTCATTCTCATCTTGTTTGTAGGAATTGTTCTGAAGTTTTTGATTATCCGGAAGTAGATATAACTCGTAAATTGAATTTGAATGCTTATGGATTCACGCCGGAAGAAATCTCAATTACCATTATTGGCCTTTGTGAAAATTGTGTTTCTATGTATTAATTATTAGTGGGAATTATATTTGAACTTGATAACAACCTCATCAATAAAATTGCAGCTGGTGAGGTTATTGAATCTCCTCATTCTGTAGTTAAAGAGCTTATAGAAAATTCTCTGGATGCCAGGTCCGAGCAAGTTGATATTCACACACAAAGCGGTGGTATTGAATCGATTCTTATCGCTGATAATGGAAACGGTATAGCTGAAGATGATATTGAATTAGCTGTAAAGCGACATGCTACCAGTAAGATACGGGATTTACAGGATCTGGAGTCCATTTTAAGCTATGGTTTTCGTGGAGAAGCCCTTGCTTCTGTTGCAGCTGTATCTGAGCTTTTTATTACAAGTGGGATAGATGAGATAAATCCGGCTTTAAAAGCAAGCTTCATCAATGGAATCCTTACAAATAAAGAAGTTGTTACCGGTTTTAAGGGTACTAAAATTTTAGTGAAAGATCTATTTTATAATACTCCTGTAAGAAGAAAATTTATTAAATCAGAACGCTCTGAAGATAGGAAAATTCGCGAAAAGATTTCAAGTATCGCCATTTGTAGAAATGATGTAGCTTTTCGTTATAGGCAGGATGAAAAAGAAATATTTAATCTAAAGCCTGAAACCAAAGAAGAGCGAATTATCTCTGTCATGGGAGAAGGAATGCGGGGCCACCTTATTTCTGTAGATCTTGAATGGAAAGGAATTCATGCACGGGGGTTTATTTCCGATCCGGATTTTTATCGTTCCAATAGAACAGGACAATATATTTATATAAATAACAGACCGGTTGAAGTAAAATATAGTTCCAGTTTCTTAAAGAAAGCTTATGATGAATTATTACCTCCTACTGCTCATCCATATTGTTTTCTTTTTTTTGAAATAGATCCTTCTCATATAGATGTAAATGTTCATCCGGCAAAGAAGGAAATTCGCTTTTTAAATGAAGAGCTTTTCCAGGCTTTTTTCCTCCAATTGATTAATAATAGTCTTCGTTCCAGCACACCGGTTAGTTTTTTGGAAATGAAACACAGGCTATCAAAGCCTATCCAGGTAAAACCAAAGCAGGAAGAAAAAAAAGAAGAGAGTCTTCTACAAAACATATTACACAATGATTTATACCAAAAACCTCATGTACAAAAAGCTTATTCAGTTAATACGGCGGGAGCCGGAATTAAATTAGGAGATTTAACCGAAGCTCCTCGAGTTCATCGTGAATTTATTCCGAAAAAGCACTTTGGTCTTGTTTTTGAGACTTTTATTTTAGCAGAAGCAGAAGATGGTCTTTATATAATCGATCAGCATACGACTCACGAGAGGATCCGATATGAAGAAGTGCTAAAAAAATTAAAAAAGTCTTCAAATCTTAGTCAGACACTTTTGAGTCCGATGAGAATTGATTTGTCAATGGAAGAATATGAGGAAATTATTGAGTATGGAGAAGAGTTTCAAAAAGTAGGACTTACATTTGAACCTTTTGGAAATGGAACGATTGTTTTAAGGGAAGTTCCGGTTTATCTGGAAGCCGGAAGAGAAAAAGAAACTATTTTAGATTTTTTTGAAAGACTTAAAAGTAGCGAAGAAAAAGAACTTTTTGATATTATGGCCAAATCTGTAGCCTGTAAATCAGCTATTAAAAAAGGGGATCATGTATCCGATCACATACTGGCCGAACTATTAAATCGTTTAAGCTATTGTGAAAACCCTTCACGCTGTCCCCATGGTAGACCTACATTAATAAAGTTAAGTAAGAATGATTTGGAGAAAATGTTTCATCGAAAATAGAGGAGAGATTTGTGGAAATTAGTTGCAAAGAGTTGAAACAAAAAATGGGAAACAATGACTTATGCCTGATTGATGTACGTCAAGCCTGGGAAACAGAAATTGTGCGTTTTTCCGATTCATTACTTCTTACAGATGAATTGGTAGAAGAAATGATTAATAAGTGGGATAAGGAAAAAGAAATTATTTTTTATTGTCATCATGGATTTCGTAGTATGCAGGCTGTTATGTATTTTAAACAGCAGGGATTTAGTAATGCAAAAAGCTTACATGGTGGAATTAATGCTTATTCCCTTGAAATTGATTCTTCTTATCCAAGATATTGAATGAAGTTATATCTTTTTATAGTAATTATTCTTTTGCCTGTATGTGTTTTTGCTGACGTATATGAAAAAAAAATTGTTATAGCAGATTTTTTATCTATCCGTTCAAAACCTTCTGTATTATCGAAAAGGCTTAATTTTTTACCTTACGGTACAGAAGTGTATGTTAATTCAAGTGGCATTAAGCAGCGGGTGGATGGTGTAAATGACAAATGGTATAAGTTAAAAGGTGAAGAATCCTACGTTTTTGGTGCTTATCTTTCCGAAAAAAAAGCAGCTTCTCGGAAAAAAAAGATGTATCTTAAAAGAAAAAATTTGGGTTGTGATTGTAAGAAAGGCTGTTATTTTGAGACTGAGGAGTATAATTTTTATAATGGAAAGGTTTTATATCTAAAGACTTTTTCTGCAGAAAACAATGATAAAACCAGACTTGCTTATGCCGGTAAATATGTAGTAAAGAATCATACCATCAGTATTCTGTTTTATAAAGTAAAAGAATTAAAGAAGGGAGGCAAAACACGTTCTATGAAAGATAATATGGTTCTTGTCTATAAACCGGAGATAAATTCGTATTTACCCGATACAGATATAAATGATTTTCTTGCTCCCGGAACGGAAGTAAATAAAGATATGTGTTACTTTATGAGTAAAAAAGAGAAACAAAACAGAGACATCTACAACAGCATTATTCTTGGAAAAACCAAAAAGAGTGGAAAGTCCTGTATCTGGAAACGAGTAGGGTATTTTTGTATGAAATGATTATTCAGTTATTATTTCTTCTTTCTCAGACTTTTTTCTCCCGGTAAAATGAAGTGTAATCATAACCATAAAATAATATACGAAAATAAAAATATATAATTCAGCCAGGAAAATGAAATACAAGGAATAAAAATCTCCCTTGAAGATATTTAAAGCCCTGTTGTTTATATAACTCATCAGGTTCGAATAGGCAATTATAGGGACAATGGAAAAAAATAGACCTTTGTTACCGGAGGGGCTACTGTGAAAAAAAGTTAAAATGAATCCTCCTGTGTAAATGACAATCGATAATAGAACTGAGATTTTAAAAACAAACTCCAGTATATTTAAATTATTTGTAAATTTAAATAAGAAAAAAGCTGCGACAATTAGACTACTGATGATTTGAATAATGGGTGGAAGAAAAAAAATAAATTTATAATTTGGACTTTTTCCTCTTACATATCTATATTCGAGGAATAAAGATATCAGATAAAAGAAAGTCTGCATCATCATGGTAGCATAAAAAATGTAGAGGAGCTTAATCTCGTTACCCTGAATATGTTTCCAATAAAAAAATGGTGAAATCAGTGCAGGAATTAAAAAAGCAAGGAATAAAACTTGATGACTCAATCTGAAGGGTTTCTTATAATCAATCAACATTCTTCCAATTCCTAAAATATAGAAGCAATAACCTAATATAAGAAGAAGGATGTAGGCTCCGTAAAGAATCAGGTGTTTTTCCCTGTAATTGATGATACCAAAAGCACCACCTACGAGAGAGGGAAGAAGATAAACCAGCCAGAATAAAGAATAACTGAGCTTCATTATAGGAAGTATAATTTACATAAATTGATTACGTCAATTTCTATTTTATTTCCAAATTTAGGATTGCTTTTGGTGTCTGAGATTCCAGATGAGGCTGACTGAAAGTAGGAGGTTACCGGGAACTCCTAACCAATTTTCTAAATTTTGACTTTCTCCGAAGAAAAAATTTAGGATTATAAGGAATAATGAAATTGTAAATAGAGCCAGAATTTTCTTTTTTCTATGTTTTTTATAATTTGTGAAAAAAATAGGAAGAGCTATTAGAAAACTTAACACAAGGAATAAGAGTTCCAGTATGGGATTATGAACCCATAAACTTGAACTTCCAAGACTTAAAGGTAAAAGACTCAAAAGAATAGGACTCAGTACACAGTGAATGGCACAGAGTATGGGTAAACTCATTCCCAGATTGTGTAGAAATCCTTTTTTGGAAGGATGTGAGCAGCCAGGTTCATCGCCGTTGACAGTACAGCTTATATACACATATCCACTATCAATATTTCTATCTTATTTCGTCAATGAAATTTAATTGCATTTAGAAGAATTCCTGCTCTTTTCGGGCTTATAAAATAAACAGAAATTTATTTCTTTACTGGAGACTAAACAGTTCAGAAGATCCTCAATTTTCATTTTCGAGTTCTCTAGTTCCCTAATTTCTTTTTCAATTTTGAATAACTTATCTTCAAAGATTTTTTTTACTTTTTCATAGCTTGTCTCTTCCTGAAGTGTTAAAATTTCAGAAATGTCTCTTAGACTGAAGCCCAGGGACTGAAATTTTTTAATAAACTTTATTCTATCAAGAATGCTCAGGGGATATTTTCGATATTCATAGGAATTCTTGGGTGGTTTTGGAATTAAATTTATTCTTTCATAATAACGGATGGTCTCTACATTTACACCGGCTTTTTGTGCAAGTTGACTAATTGTATAATAATCCATTTACAAAGAGAAATTTTATTTTTTCTTTATCAGATAAATCAAGAGTTTTTCTTTTTATAAGAAAAAAATTTATTTTTGCTTCCAGAGAATTCGATCTTCTCTCTGTCTTTTCTGGTTTAATGTATCAAACAATCTTGAGTTAAGAATGAAGTTGATGGAATTTTTTATATTATTTTTTTCCTGGATATTTTTAGCACTTACAAATTTTTTAATTTGTTTGTCTAATTGAGAGTAAGAATTCTCGTATAAAAAGTCACCTGTATTGGTACTGGAAATAATATTTTTCCAAGTTTTTATTGCTTCTTCCTGATATTTTGGATTATTGCTTTCTGCTCCTTCTTCCCAGAGGATTCTTCCTTTTTCGAAAAGAGCATCTTTTTTCCTGTATGAGTCCGGGGAAGTTTGCATCAGATAGTCGAGTATTTCTACTCGTTTGCGGAAATATTCTTTTTTTACATCCTGGTAGTTGTGATAATTTTTTGCTTCTATAATCGGTTTGTATTTTTCAATTACACGGCGAATCGTTTCATAGCGAAGTTCTTTTTTCATTGAAGGAGAAAAGCTCTTATATCTATCATAGAACTGGAAATACTGTGCAAAAGCCCTGGACTGGATTTCATAAATATTTTCAAGGGTGAATAAGATTTCAGTAGCTGTTTTTGTACCTTTTAATTCTGAAGTAAGACTCATAGCATTTTTGAGATAGTCTTCTTTATTTAAATTTTCCTCGAAGTAATCAATTGTGAAATAGCTGGAATCCGAACTGAATGTATAGGCCAGTCTTTGCAAGTTCTCATAATAAAGATCCCTGTAGAGCATAGCTAAATCACCTTTATCCGGATCGAAGCCTGAAAACCTTTCCATGAAATCCTGCATTTGCTTTTCTTTAGGTAAAGGAAGAGTTTTATCAAAATATTTCATTCTTTCTTCCTTTGGCATATTGAGTACAGGTTTTGTTACAAGTTCACTTGGCTCTGAATTTTTTTCCATTTTGAAAAAATCAGCTTCTTCCCCCTGGCGAAATTCATCTATGATCTCATTTCTTTCTTTATGCTCTTCAAATTCCTTTTCAGCAATTTGGAGTTCATCTGTAAATTTTTTCTCTAAATTGTGAAGCGTAGGAAGAACTTCCTTTACTATCATATCTTCATAGTGGCGATACCGATAAATATATGAATTCCCTACTTTTGAACCGGGTAAAAGGTCTTTAAATGTGTTATCAAAGGATTCTCTCATTCCTTCTGTTTCTTTTAAACTTTTAACGAGATCTTTCCATTTTCCTTTGCTGTACTTTTCAGCCAGTTTTTCTCTGAATTCTTCCTTATTCTTTTCCTCTTCCGTTTTTTCCTTACTTGTCTCTTTTCCCGGTTTTGCTTCAGTTTTATCTTTTGTTTCTTTTTCCGATTCCTGTTTACTTTCTTTGAAATGGAAGAGATCTTTAGGAACTTCAAAGCTTACATCAAAATTAAGCTCCTCGACTTTTTGCACCGGAAAATCTCTCCCGCAGATAAGTTTTTGGTTGGAAATTTTTGGACTTATCATGAAAACAATAAATATTGCATGAAAAAGCAGGGAGAGATAGAATGAGAATAACAGCCGGTATGACATGAAAAACTTAATTCCTTTTTAATATTATATTACTCTAGAAGCTTTAGAATACTTTTCTGGGTATTATCCAGATTTCCGGTATTGTCAACCAACTCATATTTACTATCAAAAACAGAAAGAAAGGTTTTGTCTATACGATTATAGAGAGTTTCAGTTAGAAAAAGTTCATCATCCGGAGAATTTTGCCTGAGCTTCATCCTCTCAAGCGTGAGGGGAAAACTGGTTTTTACATATAAAATCAGATCGGGTTTCAATAGCGGGGAGAATAACCCGGGAAGTTTTTGAGAAATTCCTGCCTGCTTGGACTCATGATAGGCAATGGTTGAATAATAGTATCTATCCAGAATTATTTTACCACCATTTTTGATTTTTTCAGTGATATAGAGGGAGGCTCTCATACAATCAGCAGCATAAAAGCAATACCTTTCTTCAAGGTTAACTGTTTCTGTATCAAGATGAGTTCGTAAATCGGCAAAAATGCCCATAGGAGTTTTATGGTATTCGTAACCCAGTTCTTCTGCAATCCATTTTGCGAGGGTGGATTTTCCGGAACCATCAAAACCTTCAGCAACTATAAAATTATACTTCATTGACACTCCTCTCGAAAAAATTCGCTCTGTTTCCATTTTACAAAAGACCTACATTCTGGAAAGTGGAATATAAAGGTATAGACGGAGAAAAAATGATTTATACATATAAAGGGATTCAACCAAAAATTGCAGATTCAGCATTTATTGCACCAAGTTCAGAAATTATCGGTGATGTAGAAATTGGTGAACAAACCAGTATCTGGTTTCAAACTCTTCTCAGGGGGGATGTAAATTATATCCGGGTTGGCAATTTTTGCAATATTCAGGATATGAGCCTTGTACATGTAAGCAAAGGAACCTTTCCTACAATCATCGGAAACCATGTATCTATCGGCCACCGGGCCACTATTCATGGCTGTGTTCTTAAAGACTTTTCTTTTGTGGGAATGGGTGCGACTGTGATGGACGATGTAGAGATAGGGGAATATTCGTTTGTTGCAGCCGGGGCTCTTGTTACACCCGGAAAAAAGTTTCCCTCCGGTGTAATGATTATGGGAAGTCCGGCAAAAATTGTCCGGGACATCACAGATAAAGAAAGAAATATGATTTTAGGAACTGCCAAAAATTATTCTGAATATGGAGCTATTTATAAAAATTCCGGGGAGTTTTATCCTGTCTGAATCTTATAAACTACAATTTATTTCCAGAAAAATCGAAAAATTCTTGATAAGAAACCTATGGGGGGAGAAGAATATGTAGAGAAGGACTGTTTATGAATTGCAGTGTTTGTGGTGATTTAATAGAGGGTCGGTACATTACCCTGAATGATAAGAATGTATGCATCAGGTGTTCCCGACTTCCTGTATGCTCTTATTGTCATTTACCCATCAGGAACGGAAAACCGGTTGAAATTGATTTAAACCATATTTCATGTCCCAAATGTTTTCCTAATCTTGTGATGAAAGAAGAGCAGTTGAAAGCTTTATTTAAGGTATCTCTTATTTTGTTAGCCGAAATGTACACTATAAAACTAAAGAAATTAAAAAAGATTTCTTTTTTGGATTTCTCAGAAACTATTCGAGCTACCCGTCATACACTATCCGGTCAGGGTTGTTCTCCTCTCAATGTCGCCGGTATGGCCAATTCTGATAATGAAATTATAATCCAAAAAGGTAGACCCAAAGGAGAAGTTCTCGGAACTATTACTCATGAATTAGCCCACATCTGGCAATTTCAGGAATGGGGAGAAGTTAAATTAGGTGAGATTGAGAAATACCAGTTGGAAGGTTTTTGCGAATGGATTTCTTACCAGCTGTTAATCCGGGCCAAATTTAAAGAAGATGCAGAGAAATTAAAGAGTTCTGAAGATGAGATTTATGGAAAAGGTCTTCGGTATTACCTGGATCTGGAGAAAGAATATAAAACTGAAGCTATTATTATGGGTGATATAAACTTTGCAAAAGAAAGTAAGAAAAAAGAAACCTAGGAAGTATTATTGAATTCAAAAATATTCATAATATTCTATATTATATTTTCTCTGTTATTTCAAATTTCAGGTGAGGATTTGCCTTTTCGTGTAGGTGAAAAGTTTCTTTATAAGATACGCTGGGGGATAATGCCGGTAGGTTACTCCAGTATGTCCATCGATGGAACTATTTCCTGTGGTTCTCAAAAAAAATGTTTGATTTTGAAAACAGAAGCGAGAGGAAATAAAGCAATCCAGGCAGTATTCCCCGTTAAAGATAAGATTATTAGCTACTGGGAGCCTGTAGAAAAACGTCCTTATTATAGCGAAAAAGATCTGAACGAAGGTTTTTATCACAGGCATAATGTAGTATTATATGATCATCTGAAGCATCTGGCCAGTTGGGGGGAAAAGCAGTTTTCCGGAAATACCGGCAAAAAAGGGGAAATGAGAAAAGATGCCAGGTGGAAATATAAAAAAGGTGAGACGAAAAATCTCCCTTCCGATTTTCAGGATTTTCTATCAGCAATTTATTATACTCGCGCTGATAAGCGTAAAGGAAAGAAAGGTGACATTTTTTATCTTACAGTTTTTGATGATCTAAAAATTGTTAAAATGAAAATGGAAATTCTTGAAGTAGAAGAGATCGAGCTGGAAGTGGATGGTCTCAATAAAAAATATACAGCCGTAGTAAGTAGACCCTATATTTCGACCTCAGGTATGTTTCTTTCCAAAGGTGAAGTGAAAATATGGGTGAGTAACGATGATAAAAAAATTCCTTTGAAAATAACATCTAAGATTCCTTATTTGGGCCATGTTACTGTGGAACTTATCTCAACTAAATTTTAGGAGTTTGTATGGCGACGTATGAGGGCAAATGGGATTGCCTAAACTGTAAGGAAGCGAATAGGGGGCTTGCAAAACACTGTCAGGCCTGCGGAGCACCCAGAGGAAGTGATGTTAAATTTTACTTGCCTGAGAATGCTGAGCTTATTGATAATAGTTATGCTAAACTTGAACCCGACTGGGAATGCTCCAGTTGCGGAGGTGATAACCCGGCTGGAAATAAGTTTTGTGATAATTGTGGAAGTCCCAAGGAAAGTGATGATGCAGTAAGAGTTAAAAAAGACTATAAGCTTTCTGAAGTTCCGAAAAGTTCAGAAGATTTTCAAAAAAAAGACACGAAACCACAGGAGAAATATGAGACAAAGAAGAGTTCTTTTAGTAAATGGATTATTTCTTCTATTCTTTTTTTAGCAGGTATAATCTGGTTTTTCTTTTTTTCAACTACAGATATTGAACTGAAAGCAGATAGTTTTTCTTGGACTCGCAGTATAGAAATTGAGCAGTACAAATGGGTTCAGGATTCTTCCTGGGATTCGACTCCAACAGGTGCTCGCGGTATTCGTTCGAGTCGCGAAATTCACCATCATGATAAGGTTCTGGATCACTATGAGGATCGAACTCGAAATAAAACCCGACAGATTTCCTGCGGCACGGAAACTTATGTTTGCGGAAAAACAGATAATGGGAATGGAACCTTTTCAGATAAATACTGTGATAAAACCAAATATTGCTCGGAAAGCTATACGGAAAACTACCGGGAAGCTATCTATAGAGATGAGCCGGTTTATAAGACAAAGTTTCGTTATGAAATTCAAAAATGGATTCACGAAAGGGACGTAAATTCACGAGGAAACGACAATGTTGAAAAACCGTATTGGCCAAAAACCTATATTGGAGAAGGAAGATATGTTTCACTTCAGGAAAGAGAAGGAAAACGTGTCGATGAGTATATTATAATACTAAAATATATCTGGAAAAAGAAGGAAGAAGTCTATAAAAAGAGTATTCCTGAAAGAAAATGGAGTTCTTTTAAAAAAGGAGATGTTTTTAAAGCGGAAATTAATCGAGTCGGATCGATTAAAAACATTCAACCTTCTCTGGAATAAAGGAGTTTACTCTTCCATATCAAACTCATATAGGCGAAAAGGAAAAGATTTATTTAGAACTTTAATGATAGATAAACCTTTTTCTGTATAGAACTTAAAGAGTTTTTTCCTGGCATAAAATAGAGAGCCGGCAGGGCTTTTTGTTTTTGAAAGTTCATCAAAAAAAAACTGGATAGTTTTAGTTGAAGAGTCACCCGCGTCATTACTGATAATAGGAGCCACATAATACTGGGTAGATTGCTCTTCAGAAAAAGCTTCAAGGAATTTCACGTTTACACCCATCTGGCAGGAATCAAAATAAACCAGGGAGCAATCTATTTCTTCAAGATGGGAAGACTTTAACTTTTCTTTATTGATTCCTATGGTTCCTGTATTATTATTCGATAAATCTCCATGTGCACTGATTAATAATAAGCTAATATCATCAGTTTTTTCTACAATTTCTTCTACGCTAATATTTTCTATTTTAAAAAATTCTGAATCGGAGAGTTCATTATGTAAAGACTTGCAGGCACCTTCCGGATCGCAGGTTTTATCGGCTACGAGAACCGCGTCTTCTATTTCTAAGTCCGGCTTAGTTATAATAGAAAAGTTACTGACTGTATAGGTAATAGGAAATTGCAAAAACAGGGCTTTGTCTTTCCATTCTAAAAGATCGAAAGTGCATCGTACTATTTCGGGTTGTATACTAAAACAAATATGATCGGCTTCATTTAAGAAGTTTTTGATTGGCTCAAGTATAGATTTGCTTAAGGAGTGAATAGATTCTTGAAAAACAGTTTCATTTTTAGTTTTGATATGCTCCAGGGTTTTATATATTAAGTGAAATTTGGTTTTTATTTCATCGAGTGGAATATAAAATTTCTTTTTCGTATTTTGTAAACTTGCTTTTACTCTAAGGGTATTATCTTCTTCAGCTAACTTTATATGGAGTAGGGGCATGGGCAGTCCTTCTTTTTACTAAGAAGAAACTATCTCTCTTTATTATTATTTGCAATTCTTTTTTATTTTTTATTTTTATCGATCAAGGAAAGGAAAAAAGGAAAGATTGATAGACCGCTGGAATCTGCCTCAGGGTGCCACTCTAAGCCGAGTATATTTTCTGCTTCTATAGCTTCAATAACCCCATCATCGGAATAGGCAGAACGAATAAATTTAGATGCTAAACGATCAATACATTGGTGGTGCATGGAAGCAACCTCAAGTTTAGATCCTAAAACTGGAAATAAGGAACTTTCATGTACAATATTTACCCTGTGTGTAATTTTGTTTCCGGTTCCTCCGTGCTCTATAGGATTTTTACAGGCAAGACGTATATCCTGGTGTAAATTTCCTCCGAAATGTACATTGAGAAGTTGCATTCCGTAACAGATTCCTAAAATAGGTTTATTATGTTTATCAAAAGCATCAATTAGATTTCTTTCCCATTGAATTCTTTCTAAAATTTCCAATTCAAGCTCAGTTTTTTTTGTATCTTTATAGAGCTCCGGTGGAATATCATTTCCTCCGGAAATAACAAGTCCATCGCAAATCTCTAATGTTTCTTCAACTGACATTTCAGGGTTTAAGAGGATGGGTATGGCCCCTGCATTTTTTATAGATATAGAATATTTTCGATTAATATAATAATATTCTCCTCTACCCTTTATCATTCTTTCATCATCTATACATAAAGTTAAACCTATTTTTGCTTTCATGTTATTTACCTCTATCTTATAGGTATTTCTTGAGATAGTTTTTATTAAGAAGATGAGAAGGTAGTAAAATAGGGAAAGACTTTCCTGTTTTGGTTCTTGAAATTCTGTAACCTTTGGAAGCTTTTTGATAAACTTCGTACTCTTCCTTTTTTCGTAATAAGAATTTTTCCCAAAAAAGAAAATGTGCATCTATAAATTCCTGGCGGATATCTTTAAATCTTATAGACAATGGACAGCCATGACTTAACTCCTTGATAAAAACTAATCCTACAATTACTCCCCTTTTATCTATATAGGGCTCCAGGGGAAAGGTTCGACAACTTATCGAGCGATTATTTCTTTCACAAAATTGTACACCTTTACATTCACAAAAAATGGTATCCAAACCTTCGTTCTCTTTTTTAAAGGTTTTATCTTCCTTTGTTTTGGGCGACCATTTACTCCAGAGATCGGTTCTGCTTCTAACCAGTTTGTATTCGTTTATATAAAGAATGGGGATCGCATTTTCCACCTTACAACAAAAAGGTTCCCCACCGTTATCTTTACTACAGAGGGTTCCGCAATCGTAGCCTGTTACTTCTTCTGCTAATAAGGAATAAAAATATTCTACCTCATCCTCCTGTAGTGATTTTTCAATTTTTTCTGTCTTTTTCATAATTAACTAATTCTCCTCTATGCTTGCCCTGAGTAAAAGAGACCTTAAAAACCATTAAGTTTTGAAAGTGATTTTTGTAAACCTTTACGAATAAATTAGTTAAGATATTATTGGAAGTTTTAAAAATTGACTTGCTCAAAATAGATTTATTAGAAAAAAATGTAAACATGCCTGTAACCATTCAATTTAAAGATGAAACTCTTAACGGTGTAATACTGCAAACTTTTCGAATTCCTATTGTCTTTGAAAAAGCCAGTGTTGAAGAAATCATTCGAACCCGGGTACTGCGAGAAGTTGAAAAATATAATGAAACTATCGCTGAGTATTATAATGGTCTTGTTCAACCCGATGATGCGGAGCGAACCCTTAATGGATTTCGGATGAAGAAACGTAAAAAAATAGATCCGGAAAAACAGTGCAAAGAAGCTATTCAGGGCTTTGAAAATAATGCATTTATACTTTTATATAATAATCAACAGGTAGATAAGCTTGATGAGGTTTTAAGTATAGATGAGAATACGGAAATTAGCTTCATAAAGCTTACTCCCCTTGTTGGAGGATAAGATGAACAGATTAAAGAAGATCGTCAAAGATTTCAAACTGGAAATTCAATTCGAAACAGAAGTCGAAAAATTTATTGAAACTGTATTTGATGAACTGCATCAAGATCGATATTATACAATAAAAATAAAAGATTCTCCTTCTTTTGAGTCTATAAAGAAAAAGGAAGAAACTTTTAAAAAAGAAGTAGTCTACACCTTATTAGATAATCTATTCAGTATTACTCGAGTATCTTCCAATTTATCTGAAAAAAGTAAAAATAATGATTGGGATAAATTATACCGAGTTGCTTATATATTTCGAATTATCTATGAAGCTATCGTTCGTTCTAAAATAGATTTCACGGAAGATGAGTTAATTAAATTTTTAGAAAACTCTTTCTCTGATTTTCTTACTTCTTCTTCTATGCCGAATACGTATATAATCAAGCAGATCAAATACTATACGGATAAAAATGGAAGTTCGGAAAGAGTAGTTTCCTTCTTACAGAAATTTATAGAGAAAGATTCGAAACTATTTCCATCCTTATATAATAAAAAAGAGCGTGATAAGCTACGTATTATGGCTACTGAATTACTGCATTCTCTTTCCGGAAATGATAAGGAAACTGAGAAAACATTTCCTGCAATTCTGTGGTCAGATGAAGATACATTTGGAGAGAAACTTAATATAGAAGTAACCGGGTTTCCTGAAAATGTTCAGCAGGGCTATTACCGTTTATTCGCGGCCTTAAAAAAAACAAGCGGAGGAAGTCCGTCTGCAAAGCAACTAAAAGAACTTAAAGAAGCCATAGAGCCTATAGGTGAAGAAGCCTATAGAGAAAAGCTTTTATCCTGGCTGGATGCGTTTGTGTACTTTGAAATCAAAAAAGAAACCAGGCATTATAATCATAATAACCGGGATTATCATTACGATGTTTATCATAATATAAGCGGTGTAAATGCTGATATGTTAAAAGTTCTGGTCTGGTCTTCAGTTCTGGTAATTAATGATTCTCTTATACATTTGCTTTCGAAAGTAGCTGAAAAAAGTTATAAAAAAATACCGGGAACCGGGCCGGCTAACCAGGCAATAGGGAACGCCTGTTTTTATGTTCTGGCAGAATCTAAAAGTCTGGAAGCTGTGAGTATTCTTTCGCGTTTGAAGTTGAAATTGAAACAGTCCTCGGTATTAAAACTGATAAACAAGTACATAAGTAATCTGGCGAGTGAAATGAATCTGAGTATTCATGAAATGGAAGACTTATCTGTATCGGATTATGGATTACAGGATAGAAAAATAATCTATGATTTTGATGAATACAGGCTTATCTTAGAATTGGAAAGTTTTAAGGATGTAAGCTTGAAATGGCAAACAAGAGAGGGTAAAGCTTTGAAATCTGCACCGGCTGCTTTAAAAAAAGAAAAGAAAGCTGAGCTAAAAAATATAGCAGATCTACAAAAAGAAATACAAAAGACCTTAAGTGCACAGAGAGATAGATTAGATCGTTCTTATATATACGATAGACACTATACTTATAAGAATTTTCAAAAATACCTTTTTAATCACGGCCTTATGTCGATAGTAGCTAAAACCTTATTATGGACATTTTATAAAGGTACAGAAACACAGGATCTATTTTTTTATGAAGGAAAATGGATCGATGTAGAGCAAAAAGAATTGGTTCCGGATGAAACTTATTCGATTCGACTCTGGCATCCGGTAGGAAAAAAGCTGGAGGATATTCTTTCCTGGAGAGAGTTTTTCATGGAAAAGGAAATCAAGCAGGCAATTAAACAGGTTTTCCGAGAAGTATATATTTTAACCGATGCTGAACTCGAAACTCGCGTCTATAGTAACCGGATGGCAGCTCATATTCTGAAGCAACACCAATTTAATACCTTAGCTAAGGGTAGAACCTGGTCTTATTCTTTATTAGGAGCTTATGATGATGGCCGTGACGGTGAAATTGCACGCATTAGTATTCCGGAATATAACTTGAGTGCAGAGTTCTGGATCAATGAAATATATATCGAAGATTCCTTTAATGATGCCGGAATCTGGAATTATGTAGGAACTGACCAGATTCGTTTTATACGCGATGGAAAACCGGAAGAATTACTCTATATTCCGCCTATTGTGTTGTCAGAAGTTATGCGTGATACAGATTTATTTGTTGGTGTTGCAAGTGTAGGAAATGATCCGGAATGGTCCGATAGAGGAGCAGTAGATACTCAGCATCGAAATTACTGGCAGACTTATTCATTTGGAAACTTGAACGAGACAGCAAAGGTTAGAAAACAAATATTGGAACGATTGCTTCCCAGGCTTAAGATTGCAAAGGTTGCAGAGATAAAAGACAAGTTTTTATTGATAAAAGGTAGTATTCGAACTTATAAGATTCATATTGGCAGTACAAACATTCTAATGGAACCTAATGATGAATATCTCTGTATTGTTGCTGATAGGAAAAAAGATCCTCAATCTAAAATTTTTCTCCCTTTTGAAGGAGATGCAGGTCTTTCCCTATTGTTGAGTAAAGCATTCTTATTGGCTGAGGATGATAAGATAGTTGATTCCAGTATAGTAAGTCAGATAAAAAAATAAGCAATTTGCCTCGTTTATGATTAAAGAAAAATCATAAATCTTCTGAGGTATAAAAGATAGTATTGTTATTTACAGAGATGGTAATCTTAGTGTATAATATTTAATTATGAAAAGGAATTACTTTTTTCTAAGTATATCTCTATTTTTAGTAATTTTTGTATCAACTATATGGGATATAAAAGTTGCTTATTCTCACTTTGATGACCTTGCATTAATTAGAATGAATATGATATATAAGTTCTTAACCGTTTTGCATGGTCATGACTCAAGATTGAATGAGGATTTTACAAAGTTAAATGAACTTTTCTCTGAGGATACCATAAAGTTTCATTTGATTGAAAGTAAAAGTAGCTCTGATTATAACCAATTTGATTCCTGGGAAAGAAGAAGTATAGAATATTTATCAGCAGAGAAAAAGTTCTATTTTGAAAAATTTACAAATAAATTCTCTGATCGCTTTCGAATGATAGTTCCGATTGAAGAACAAGGAAGAAACAATTTAAAATATACGAGCATTTATGTATTATTTAATACTCTGAATAGTAGAAAAGCTGTTATAGTAAGCTTTTCTGTAATTGCTCACATTATAGTTTATTTTATTGCTCAATTCCTACTCTATCTTTATTTTAAAAAAGAGGATACCTATATACAAGCTGTTCTTAAAAGTAAAGAGAAATACCGGAAACTGTTTACAAATATGCAAGAAGCATATGGTATGATAAATTCAAAAGGAGAATTTATAGAAGTTAATTCTGCATATTTAAAGTTATTTGGATATACTGACTATGAAGAGTTGAAACAATTTAAAGCACAGGACTTATGGGTTGATCTGACATTCAGAGAAAAATTGCGAAAACAGATTGCAAAAGACAATAAGTATGAATTTAAGAACGTACCTTTTAAAAGAAAAGATAGTTCATTGATATATTTAGATGGAAGTGGGTTTAGATTCAAAGATGAAAATGGAGAAATATATTCATCAACCATTCTACTTGATGTAACAGAACGAATAAAGTATGAAAGGAGTTTGGAAGAGTTAAATGCAAGTAAAGATAAATTCTTTTCAATCATTGCTCATGACCTAAAAAATCCATTTAATGGTATTTTAGGATTTACTGATTTAATATTAATGAATATTGGTGGTATGTCTAAGGAAAAAATTCAGGAGATGATTGTGAATATAAAGAAATCAGCTGATCGAGCCTTTCATTTGCTTGAGAATCTCTTACTTTGGGCAAGTTCTCATACCAATAGAATTCAATTTAACCCTATAAATAACGAGATAAACTCTATAATAATGGAAAATATTGAATTATGTAATACAATCGCTTCGAATAAAAATATAAAAATGAAATTTGAGACCGAGAAACTTTATTATGGAATTATAGATAGGAATATGATAAGTACTGTTATTAGAAACTTATTAACAAATGCTATTAAATTTTCACGACCGCAAACTGAGATTATTATATCAGTTAATAAGAGTTTAAAGGATTATGAAGTTTCTATTCAAGATTTTGGAATCGGAATTGCAGAGGAAGATGTTTCTAAATTATTTAAAATTGATGATAAAATAGTTAGAAAAGATACTTCTGGTAATATTGGGTCCGGACTGGGATTGATGATTTGTAAAGAGTTTATTGAAAGACATGGAGGAAAAATATGGGCTGAAAGCAAAATTAATTTAGGTACCAAATTTACTTTTAGTATCCCAAAAAGAATATATAAAGAAGTATGATATATTTATAGTTTAAGGATTCTTCTTATTGATACTTTTCAAAGAATGCATCATAGCTTCCATTTAAGCTTTCTCCGTTTAAAGCACCGGTTGTATATCCGCCTGTATATAGATTATTTGAATTATAGAAAATACTAAAGCTATCTGTTAATTGACCGGCTACACCTGCTTGATAAGTCCAACCCAGAGTTCCATCGGAAGCATATTTTATAAGAAAAATATCTCTTGTACCGGTTTGAGTCTGTCCGTTTAAACCCCCGGTTGTATATCCGGTTAGATAAACATTTACACCATCAGAGCTAATTCCCTGGGTAACTGCATCTTTGGAAGTTGTTCCATTTACTCGACTCCACTGTCTTATACCGGAGCTATTATATTTCATTAGAGTATAACAATAGTAAATAGAAGTTAAACTACAGTTTTGGGAATCGATACTGGTTCCACCTTTGATGTAGCCACCTATATATGAATTACCGGATGAATCAATAGCTGTAGCATAAGAAAAGCCATATACATCAATTACATCCGACCATTGTCTAACACCGGAAGAATTATATTGTGCGATAGCTGGACAGGGAGTAGAAGTACAGGTCTTTGTATCAATAGTTGCATAGGTATAGCCTGTGATTATAATATTTCCGGAACCGTCTACCGCAATACCTTTACCAATATAATTCGTGTTACCGGCATCGATCACCTGAGACCAGTTGTGTGCTCCGGTTTCTGTATTATAACTGGATAAAATGGTACAGATATTTACACAGCTTAAGCCATTCCAGCCATCTGTAGCATAGCCAGCCACATAGACCGAGGTACCTGATACAGCGATAGATTCTATTCTTGCGTTATTTCCGCTACTAAGGTTATGAACTACCGTCCACTGGGGAGCACCGGAAGTATTATATTTAATAATATATCCGCAGGACTGATTGTTTTTAGCCGGACAGGTAACTCCATTAAATGCACCGAAAGTATATCCGGCGGAATAAACATTTCCCCCCGCATCTATTGCGAGAGCCAGTCCTTCTGTAGCTTTTCCGGAAGCCCCGGCAAACTTTGTCCATTGTTTTGTTCCACTGCTATCGTATTTGATTACAAAGATATCTGTGCTACCCGTAATAGTCTGGGAGTCAAAAGCGATATTGGTGGTTCCACCTACAAAAACATTGCCTGCACTATCAACTACTAGTCCATAGGCTTTTACGGTTCCTCCGGAAGCACCGGATAATCTGGTTAAAAGTCGGCTTCCGGAAAGGGTAGGAACTCCATTTATGGTAATACTAATAGACGTATTGGTGCTGCCGGAAGAATTGGTAGCTGTTACCGTATAAGAGCTGGCTCCCTGTGTGGCCGAAGGAGTTCCGCTGATGACCCCGGTAGATGTGTTTAAAGAGAGACCGGAGGGCAATGCAGGATTTACCGAATAGGATGTAACTGTTCCCGTAACAACGGGATTTTGTGGGCTGATAGCAATTCCCTGAGTAAAGGTAAAAGGTGCAGCGGAATAGGACAGGGATGATGGAGCTGGAATAATAATGGTAATGCTAACAGACGTATTGGTGCTGCCGGAAGAATTGGTAGCTGTTACCGTGTAGGAACTGACTCCCTGTGTGGCCGAAGGAGTTCCGCTGATGACCCCGGTAGATGTGTTTAAAGAGAGACCGGAGGGCAATGCAGGATTCACCGAATAGGATGTAACTGTTCCCGTAACAACGGGATTTTGTGGGCTGATAGCAATTCCCTGAGTAAAGGTAAAAGGTGCAGCGGTATAGGACAGGGATGATGGAGGTGCATCATTAATCGTAATGCTAATCGATACAGTAGTATTTCCATAGGCATTGGTAGCTGTTACCGTGTAGGAACTGGCTACCTGTGTAGCCGAAGGAGTTCCGCTGATGACACCGGTAGATGTGTTCAGAGAAAGCCCGGAAGGTAGAGTAGGGCTTACCGAATAGGATGTGACAGTTCCTGTAACAGTAGGATTCTGAGGACTAATTGCAGTATTCTTAATGAAAGTAAATGTATTACCCGAATAATTTAAGCCACTCGGAGGGTTGGAATTTACTGTAATGCTAATAGACGTATTGGTACTGCCTGTAACATTAGTAGCTGTAACTGTGTAGGAACTGGCTCCCTGTATAGCCGAAGGAGTTCCATTGATAGCCCCGGTAGATGTGTTCAGAGAAAGCCCGGTAGGTAAAGCGGGGTTCACCGAATAGGATGTAACTGTTCCCGTAACAACGGGATTTTGAGGATTGATAGGCGCATTGATAGTAAAGGTGAATGGTGAACCTGAATAAATTAAAACAGAAGGTGCCTGCGGATTTATGATAATTAAAATACTGGTATTGGTGCTACCGGCTGTGTTACTGGCCGTAATTGTGTAAGAACTCGCAGCCTGTGTGGCCGAAGGAGTGCCGCTGATAACTCCGGTAGATGTGTTCAGAGAAAGCCCGGTAGGTAAAGCGGGGTTCACCGAATAGGATGTAACTGTTCCCGTAACAACGGGATTCAGTGAGCTAATAGAAACTCCCTGCAAAAATGTGTTGGAAGAACTTGAATAGCTCAAAGAAGAGGGGGGATCGGGATTTATTGGCAGGATAGATAAAGTAAGACTGGTGCTGACACTACCGGCTATATTTGTAGCAGTTACTGTAAAAACAGTTGAGGATAAACTTACAGAAGGTGTACCGCTGATAAGCCCGGTGGAAGAATTAAAACTTAAACCGGAAGGAAGGGAAGGACTTATACTAAAAGAATTAACGGTTCCGCTGACTGTAGGACTAATTGTAGAACTACTTCCTACTGTTAGAGACTGTGTAGAAGGAGAATAAAATACAGTGGGGAGGCTTATACTGGTATTTGAGCTTGCGGGATCTTTGTAATAGTCCAAATTGCTAATATTATCTATATTAGAAGGCACTGTATTTATGTTAGAAGAAGAAATAGATAATTCAGTAAAAAGGTTTTGGAAATTATTGGAAATTTGAAAAGGTAATAAAGAGGGATTTTGTATGATTTCTTTAAGTTGCTCCTCTGTTAGTATATTTTCTAAATTGATTTCTATAGTACTTAAAGCTTTTTCCGGACTCTTTAAGTGAAGAATATATTTCTTACCTGCCTGTATGGTAAAAGAATAATTTCCCTTATCGTCTGTTATGGATCCGGCCATAAAATCCTCTATTGCTATAGTAGTAAGAGGTAGTTGTGTATTTCCGTTAAACAGGGTAAAAGAAGTACTTTCATCCGGTATTTTTGTATTCAGAATAAAACGATTCGAACTTCTAAAAAGGTTAAACGAGGCGATTTGAGCTATTTCTTTTCCATTGCCGGTGAAAGAAAGCCGGATGGGAGCTTGAAAGTTCTGGTATTGGGGAAGCTGAAGGTTAAAAATACAGGTGACTTCTCCGGGTTTTAAATTGTAATCAGTGCAGATAAGTTCATTTTCACCGCTTGCATTTCTTACAGATAGTTCGGGTATTGCACTATCTATGCCGCTTGAGTTTAGCTGAATTGATATATTTTTTACAGGCTTAGAATTGGAGTCTGCAATTTTTCCTTTTAGTGTTAGAAATAAAGAAGGAGGACTTTTTTTACCTGCGTTCGTATTAAAAAAAGAACGAAGGAAATTATCTTTAGTTGAATTGTAGGTACTCGGATTGCAGGAAATGAATAGAATTAAAAAAAATATATGGAATAATTTCATTTTGACCCTCTTTAGGATACTATAATCTTAATTATAGACTTTGTCAAGGTTAAAAAGTTATTTACACATTAGCTTTTTTTCACGTCCTTATTTTATTTCGATTGCGAAGGGAATACTGATAAGATCGTACTTAAAAGAAAAACTCCCAACTTTTTTACAACTGTCCCTTAAATTCGAAGAAAAACCTTCTTCTTTCTCTCCTGTAATCAGATGGAATATTACTTACTTCTAAAAGGTACTGAGAAGAATTTAGAAGATTACTCACGTAGCCTCCGATTTGAAATTTCTCCGATAAAAGATACATCATGCGTACATTTACATTTGTCCAGGCGGGTACTACTTTGGGTCTGTACATGGGATAGGAATAGGAATCACTATAAGGATTATCTAATAGATAGCCCGTAAGCGGTTCGATTTCACCCATAGAACTGTTTTTTCTGTGAGAAGCTCCTCTATAGTTTAGATTTGTACTGAATAAAACTCGAGAAAATGAGTAAGTGAATCCAAAATTCGCTGATGTTGCCGGACTTGAAGTCACCTCATTCGGATGCCTTGAAACTGTAGGGTCTATGCTATATTCATAATATCTAAAGAATCGTGAAAAATTTACATAAGAGGAAAATTTCTTATATTGAAAACCTGCCATAGTCCTGAATTTCTTTTTGCTGGAAAACAGATACAATGTTGGGAGCTTCATTTGTTCTTTTGACAGTTTTTGTAGAGGCGGTTGTAACCTGGGTTTGTAAAAGATCAAATACCTGTTCTACATCTTTTTCAACAGAATCCTTGTCTGAACTTAAATAACTTAAAAGTTCTTTCTTTATTTGATGAGATAGTATATGTTCTTCAATGTTATCTCGATTTTCAAGACGATTTGGATTTGCAAGAAACAAAGAGACAGTTTTTAGAGCTAATCTAAGTGTTCGTTCTTTATCTGTTTCCTTTAATTCCTCCGGATCTAACTGTAAATCCATTTGTCTGTAGAGTTCATCGGTAACACTAATGGCAATAGAATGATTTTCAATGGAGTCGTCAGGAAATAAAGATCCAAAAGAATATATACATAAAAAGAAAGAGAAAATAAAAACTTTCATGGGAAATAACTCCAATTTAAGTATTATATAAAATTATGTGGAAAATACATTTTTAATTACAGGGCCATACATTTCCCAAAACTTTTCATTAGGAACTCTTATTTCACCATCTTTAGAAAATTCCGAGTTTAGGCCGTTAACATAGTACATCTGCACCATGCCTTTGTTCTTAGCCGCCACTTCTCCACGATATTCGCAGTCAAAAAAGTCCTTCACCAGTTCGTATGTGGCACCGCTGAAAACATCTACCCAGAGGGATTAATAACGACAAATTGGAATGATAAGAAGAGCTTCTTTCACATTTTTTCTTTATTTAAAGTTTCGTATGGTTTACTTACTAAGATGATCAAAGGTTCCATCCCAGTTTTCCTCTGTACCATTTTTTAAAATTTCTTCTATTCTTTGCCTGTATATTTCAACTGCCTTATCATTTTTATAAAGATTATTAAGATCCTCAAATATTTTCAAGGATTTATCAAATTTACCAGCTAAGTAATAATAAATCCCTCTTTTAAAATCTTCTATTGCTTCTAGTTTGTCTTTTTCTTCTTCCGTAATGAGTTCATAGATTCTTACCGGTTTTGTTTTACCTTTTGCTCGAACCCTGTCCAGATAGCGAATTGGATAGGAAGATTCATTCTTAATTTTCTTATATATGTATTCACTAATAATTACAGTAGAACCATAATATTTTGTTAAACCTTCCATTCTCGATGCCAGGTTTACTGTATCGGAAATAACATTTCCTGATTTGCGATATTCGCTTCCGATGATACCAAATGCTACTTCTCCATAATTAATGCCTATTCCTACACGTATACTTTCCTTACCCTGTGTAATTAAATTTTTATTAAAAGCCTTTACCCCTTCTAAAATACTTATAGCGGAGCGAATTCCACTCTCCACTTCTCCGGGAAAAAGTATCATCAATCCATCTCCCATATACTGATTTACAAGCCCTTCATTTTCTCTAATTGCCGGATTAATATATTTAAGAAATTGATTTATAAAGATAAAATTTTCTTCCACATTCATTTTCTCGGAAATACTCGTATAGGAACGAATATCAATAAACATAATAGACATTGCTTTTTTTATATATTTTCCCAATTGTATATCAAGTATACTGGATAAGGATAAAAACTTTAGATATTCTTCAGGAAAAAACTGGTTTGTCATCTTAAATACTCTGGTCAAATGTATATGCGTGGTAACACGCTGTTTAAGTTCATCCTTATTAAAGGGTTTTATCATATAATCATTTCCTCCTTTCTTAAAACCATGAATAACAGCTTCCATCTGAGATTTGGCTGATAAAAAGATAATAGGAAGTTCATTAGGTTTATATGTTTTCCGTAACTGTTGACATACTTCATATCCCGAAATCCGGGGCATCATAATATCTAATAGAATTAAATCCGGTTGAATTTCCGGAATTATCCTTAAGGCATCTTCTCCATTACTGGCTTTATATACACGAAATCCACTCAAAGAAAGTTGATTTTCCATCACCTGTAGATTGACAATTTCATCATCTACAACCAGTATACTACCCCTGACTTCAGCGGCTGTTCTTTGGAGCGGGATAATCTCTGTATCAATACCATTCTCGACTGCAACAAAGCTCTCTGTGATAGGTTTACGATCTCTCAACGCTTCAATATCAATTCGAGGATTTGAATCAAGGTTCTGAGTTAGGGGTAAGGTAAAATAAAATGTGGAGCCTATCCCTAATTCTGATTCAGCCCAGATTTTTCCTCCATGCAGTTCTATAAGTTTCCTGGTAACAGCAAGACCGAGACCTGTTCCTCCATATTTACGCTCAATAGAAGCGTCAACTTGTTCAAAAGTTTGAAAAATAGAGTCTATGCGTTCCCGGGGAATTCCAATGCCGGTATCTTGAACATAAACTGTGAGAAAGGAAGGTTTTGGATTATGAATAGAGGGATCCTTACTATTCTTTATCCCTACAATTACCTCTCCTTCTTCTGTAAACTTAATGGCATTTCCTATTAGATTGAACATAATCTGTTGTAGACGATTTTCATCGGCAAAAATTAGGGGAACATCAGATGGAATATGGTTTAATAAACTTAAGGACTTATTTAAAATTAAAGGCTTTGACATGGTAAGTACTACTTCCGTAAGACTTTGCAAATCTACAGGTTTTAGTTGTAAGTGCAATTCATGATTACGGAGCTTTGAGAAGTCAAGAATATCATTTACAAGACTGGAAAGCCTTTTACCGCTACTAACAATTAATTTGAGGTTGTTTTTTGCAATAGAATTGGGTTGGCCCGCTATCCCATCGAGTAATGATTCAGCGAGACCGATAATCCCATTTAATGGGGTGCGAAGTTCGTGTGAAGTATTTGAAAGAAATTCATCTTTGAGTTTATCAAGCTGTTGTAATCGTCTATTTTGTTTTTCTAAATCATTTGAAAGGATTTCAACGGTAGAAAAAGCACTTGAAAAGCGCATGGACAGAAAAAAGGATTGAGAAAAAATAAACCAAAAAAAACCCAGAGGAACCAGTTGCGCGGTTCTTATAATGTTAGTAACATATAATATATCGTTAACAATAAACAAGGCAAAAATAATAAAACCTGAGAGGAAAATTTTAGCTCCCTCTCTTTTATGAATGCTGGCAAGAATCATTATATATATTGCATATATTACTACCGTAATAATATGGATGTAAGAAATATTGATTACAAATGTTAGTAATCGTGGAGGAAAGAAAAGGATTATACTCAGAACAATAACACAGGAAGTAAGAATGGGCTTTATTATTTTTTTATTAATCTCTTCGGGAAATACTTCTGAAATAAATAAAAGAAAAGCAGGAACTGCAGAATTAAAAGTTAAAAATTCAAGAGTGACTCCCCAGTTATAAGGGAAGCCACTGAATAGTCTATAAAAGTATCTTTCTCCAAACATAAGGGAGTTAAGTGCAAGACTGCTACATAAAATTCCAAAGTATAAAGCAAGACGATTTTTCTTTCTCAATATGAAAAGTCCAAAATGATAGAAACCCATAATCAACAGGCTACCCACCAAAAAGAGATCCATGCTTAAATTTGCTTCTCGCATGGAAGCTATCTGTTTTTTCTTTCCGATTATAATTCTTTCTAAAATACCACCACGTCTGTGGTGATAGTTAGATACCTGCAGGAGTATTTCAAGTTCCTTTTCATTTGAATTGGGTATATCTATTACTTGTGGATAGAAGTAAGCCTGTGCATCTTTTGGATCGGTACTAACTTTTCCAATTTCAGAAAGAAGGCTTCCATTTACAAACAGTTTATAAGCAGTGCCGATGCGATTTAATTTTAAGGCAAGGTCTTTGATTTCAGGAAGATAGACAACAAGTCTATAGCTGGCATAGCCTTTATGCTCAAGGGTCTGCTCTTTTATTTTCCATCCCATCCAATGTCTTGGAACAGGAATGTGCGTTTTTAAACATGTCTGGTTTAGCCTGCAATCCTTAGGCTTTAATAACTTATTCCAATAAAATTCCCATTCTCCATCCAGATTAACCGTTCCATCTTTAGCAAAGTCCCAATGTTCTAAATGTAATATTCCATTAATTGTCTTTGGGAAGCTTTTGGGAGAATTGGTTTTATGACAGGAGATGAAAAATAAAATGAAGTAAAGAATCAAAAATAGAATATAACGGGTAGATTTCATGATGGTTCAAAAAAACGTAGTTTTGCTAAATGCTAAATTTTTTTGATAACTATCCACAGGCTTTGCCCGAAGGGAAAAGGAATATAATCCAGAAAAGATACAAAAGGTAAGATTGCATTCATAGTCATAGCATCGCTCTTTTTAACTACAGTATTGTTCATTAACTTCATTTTAATAAACCAGCCAAATGCACCAATAGGATTAAAATATCGGTATTTAATTATTTTAAAGGAAAATCCATTTTGCTGCAATACATCTTTGAATCGAGATAAGTCTTTTTTGGAATACCTTCTTACATGTCCGATAATCGAATCAAATTTTGAGTATAAGAGAGGCATTGCCGGTACAACCGCAATAAAGAATCCACCGGTTTTTAATAGTTTCATACTATGAAAGAGAAACTTTCCATCTTCTTCAATATGCTCCAGTACATTAGAAGAATAAATACAATCATAGTGAGAATATTTATTACACTCCAAGAAATCTTTTTCTACTGCTTTAATATTTTTGTTGTTAGCAAACCTTTTTTGTAAAAAAGCTACATTGTCTTCAGCAATTTCAAATACTTCAAGAGGAAACTTTTCTGAAATAATGGCACTGATTGTCCCCCTGCCTGCTCCTATCTCGAGGTTATGTTCTCCCAGATAGTCTTCAAATTTCTCAGCTATCCATTTATTATAGTTTCTTGCTTCTTCTATGGTTTCCAGAGTTTGGATTCCTGAACCTTCTGAATCATAAGGATTATCTATATCGTCACGATACGTACTCGGGTTAAAAATAAATCTATCAAAAATAACAAAGTTAATTAATACAATAAAAATAATACTAAGTACATTAGGAATATAAGGATTGTTGAAAAGTAAACTCCCTATATAGAAGAAAAAAATACGAAAAAGTAGAATTAGATTACCATAAAAACTAAACTTAAAGAATTTTGCGAAGAAAGAAGAAAAACCATCTACGAAAGTAAAAATTTTATGCAAAGGATAAGAAAGGATAAGAGCTATTTCGGAAGATATTAGAAGTTTTATAAACTGTGATTCTTGAAAAGGAAAATATCTTTGTAAAATATTATAATTATCATATATTACTAAATTTAAGTAAAAGATAATCAATCCACTGATGATATATCGATAGTGCTTGGGTTCAAAAAGATTTAATACTTTATTCATGACATTTTACCATTTGCATTTTAGTTTCTTTATGTTTATACCTACGATGTTATGAAATTTCTTCTCTTTAGCAAGTAAATAAAAACCTTCTTTTTTGAACGGATGCCAGAATAGGTCAAAAATTAGTGGGTCACCGCTCATTTTAAAAGTATTTCTCCCAGAAGACCGAAAGCTGCCCCGAGTGCAAAACCTAAGAGAGTTCCATTGATCCGAATCGATTCCAAAATTTTCCTTGTTTTCCATTCCATTCGATTCCGAAAATCTCTTGGATCCTGACTTTTTAGTCGTTCAGATATCTTTTTTCCAATAAAAACAGAAATATCCGGTTCAACACGTTCTTCCAGAAACTCAAGGACAATTTTAACCGGTAAATAAGCTCTCAGGGTGCGAGACTTCTCCAGTTGCTCTTTATGAGAAGCTAAAAAACCGGAAAGAGAATGTAGTAGTGGTTCTTTTAATTTTGTATTTAAGAGACGAATCGTCGATAGTTTTCTTTCATCCGGCAGGTTATCCCAGGAACTGATAGCTTCCTGTAAACTGAAGGCGAAGAGTTGAAACGCATCGTCCAGTTTTTCTTCTTTGGGAGAAAAGGATTCTTCATTCATCAAGTGTTTTCCATAACTCTTTATAATATCATTTATATCACTTGAGTACATGGATAGAATTAATTTTACAAGGAAATTTTTACTTTTTCCGAGGTCGATAAGCAAAGGCTTTATTTTTTCGGTTCCGGCCAATTTGCAAAGAGCTTCACCAAGACAGTACTTGAATGTCTTCATGATTTCTTTTTCATTGAACGTACCTTTTAATAGACTGAGTTCACCCTGACTAGGATGATATGTAGAGAGATAATGAATCAAAGGATCTTCGATTCGATTCCAGAGTGAATCCAATTTTTTTCGAATAGCTTCTTCATCAGAAAAATATGAATCTAACAGAGCAATGAATTGTTTTTGACTCGCCGGATCGTCCAGTAAGGTTCTGACCTGTGCCCTCAGGGTTTCCTGACTTAGAAGATCGCTTGAGACCCATTCTCCGATTTCGGTTGCCAATTTTTCGCTATCCTCTTCGATTGCGTGGTAAGTTTTCCAAACAGCAAACCAGTCACAAAAACCTCCTACCAGACCACCTTCAAAACCATGATTCAGACAGGTGAAAAGTAAAGGAGGCAGGAGAAGTCTGTAATAATTAGTTAGCCCGAGACCACTTAAAGACAGAAGCAAAAGGGTATTAGAGATGATCTTCTTTTTTCTGTAAGGAGGCTTTTTTTGAACTTTTTTCTCAGCTTCCATCTTTTTTGTCAGACTAATACTTGCCAATAAAAATATAAATCAAAAAAAGGAATAAAGGATTAGAAAAGTAATGTATTAAATTATAGTTTCCGGGGAGGGCTTTTATGAACGGTATAATTAAGCTGGTGCTGGGTAAAATCAACGGAGATAGGATTTTTCTCGAAAAACACGTGAAAGGTTCCTTTATTGGCTGGAGAGTAGTGAATCCTAATTTATGTATTAGCCTGGGTCAGGACGGAATATGGCATGATTTTTGTTGTTATACCGGAGCGGAAGAAAATAAGATTTGCTACTTTCCTTCTCCGAAGGAGGCAGTTGCCGCTTACCTGGAGTATCTATCTACCAAGAAAGATTTTCGTAAAATACAGTTATTGCATTAATTTTTATTATAGTATTTCAAATATTGCTCACGCGATTCACTATTATTTAAAAGGAGTTTTTCGTATTTCACCAGGTATAGATTCGCTACAGTTAAAAAGATCGAGATAATCAAAGGGCCATAAAAGATTCCTGCCATTCCAAATACACTCATTCCTCCAATAATACTAAAAAAAACCAGGATCGAATTAATTTCAATTTTATCCCCGATAAATTTAGGTTTAAACCAATTTTCTACCACGAGGGCGATAATAGAGCAGTATATAAAAAGTACGATAGAGGTAAATACCTGCCCATTGAAATACAGGTAGATGCAGGCCGGAATATATACGATTGACATGCCTAAAAGCGGTATAAAGGCAAGTACTATCATTACGATTGTCCAGAGAATAATCGAAGGTAAGCCGGCTATCCAGAAACCGATTCCGGCAAGAACCCCCTGTATAAGCCCGCCGATTCCATTTGAAACGAGGGTAACGTAATTCATCATATTAAATTGTTTTATAATCAATCGTTCGTCGTCATTTTTTAAAGGAGATAGATCTAAAAGAAATTGCTGTAACTCTTTTCCGTACATAAAGAAAGAATATATGGCTACCAGCATGATAAAAAATTGAAAGATAAAAGAGAAGATATTACTTATGAGCTTATTTACAGAATTGAATAGACTCAGGCTTACTTTGCTTAAACTTCCTGATATCAAATCATTTATGGTATTCATATTATACTCTTTTTTCAAAAGAGCAAACGATTTTGCAGTGAAACGGGCAAAGATGTGGTCACCAAAAAAGATTTGATTGAGAGTTTTTTCATTAAGATTGGAACGCATACTATTATAAAAGGAACCTAATTCTTCAGAAAGCTGAACAATGATGTAGATACCGGGAATAAAAATAAATAAAACTATCAAGAGACAAACAAGGATAGATGAGAGATTTTTATTGATTTTCTTTGTCTCATGGAGATAGTGGAAGAGAGGAGAAAAGGTGCCGGCAATGATAGCTGCAAAAATAATTGAAGTAACAAATCCCCAGATCATGTATGCAATGAGAAGGATAATAAGTAAAAGAAATACAATAAACGAAAAAGCTTCGTATTTGTTAAAACTGCTTTGTAGGGAATAATAAGGTTTTTTATTTTTTCGACGGTTGTATTTCATGGAAATCTCTCGATTGGTTTCCTACAATAAAAAGGAAATAGAAAAATAGATCAATTCTAATTCTTGACAATTCATCTGCTTGTGTAAGTTTATATCAATGGCATATATTTTAAAAACATTTTTTCTGAGTATTGTTATTTTTAGTTTTTTAGGAGCGGAGAAACGCATGAATTTAGACCTGAATTCAAAATCCTTTAAGGATCAGTTTGATAAATCTTACACCATCAGTAAAGATCTAAAGTATATTCTGTTTATTTCCAGTATGGAAGCCAGCAAAAAGGTTCACGCTTATCTGGAGAAGAAAGGTTTTGATACAATAGAAAAAAAATCGGGCATTTTGATTTCAGATATTAGCGGTATGCCCTCTATTATTACTTTTTTATTCGCCAGACCCAAAATGAAGCAATTTAAATACAGAATTTTTTTAATAGAAAACAAAGAGGAAGCCTCTATTTTTCCGGCAAAAAAAGAAGCTTTGAATCTTTTTCTCTTAGAATCCGGGAGGGTAGTATCCCATGAAATTTTGACTGAAATGAGCGAACTTGAACAAAACTTAAGTCTAAGCATTGGAGATAAAAAATGAAATATCTTATTATATTATTTTTCTTTTTTAGCTTTTCCTGCAATGCAAAAAGGGAAAGCAACGCAACTACACAAACAGCTCCTATGTTAAGCGGTAATATGGAAGCGGACGAGGAAGCACCTTCACCTAAATCTGAAAGCAGAAGATTCGCAGATAATACTAAGGTAAAAGAGAGATCTAAAGAAACACCTTCCGATAAGAGCGATGCGGTGTCGCCTTCTCCAACGAATCCGGTGAATATTATTTCCAAAAGTAGACTTTTAGAATATACAATTCATTTAAACTATGAAACCGAAGATTTTTTAAAATCGAGACAAAGACTGATTGAATTAGCTAAATCTTATGGTTTTATAAAGAAAAGCACTACCAGCTTTGAAGGTCGTAAACCCGGAGTGAATCTTGAAATCTGGGTTCAGGTTGACAAGTTGTATGACAGTTTATTGGAATTTGATAATATAGGTAAATTGAAATATGAAAATATACAGACGAATGATTTGACAGAAGAAAATGCCCTATCCCAAAAGAAAGTATATCGTGAAACTATACGAGTTCAAAGGAGGGAAAAAGCCCTTGTGCCTGTTTCTAAATCAAATACTTGGAACTGGAAGGATAGAGAAGATGCCCTGGAAAGAAGTGAAAACAATCTTGACAGTGCGGAGTTTGAAAAGTGGAAAATAATGGATAAAATAAGCTGGGCCAAAGTGAGTGTTCATCTGCAATCTTCCCATTCAAAAGAAACGGTTAAGGTGCCGAATTTTATAGGTGCTTTCTATGAAGCTATTACATTTTCCTTAAATATTGTATATAGCCTGATAGTAATGATTCCATTATTTGTTCTTGCAGGACTCGGATTCTTGGGATACAAAAAATATAGAAACCGTAAGAATACTTAATTCCATTTTTCAATTAATTTATGTAGAAGCCTGATACGATTCGCATAATCTACCCGGTGTCGGGTCATCAGGCCTTTTACATCTTTAATATACTTTTTAGTAAAACGTCTGTCTTTCTTTTTATTAATATTCCTTTCTAGTTTTTCAAAAAGCAGGTTGTACTCTTCCCGGTTATAATCAACTCTTCTTTCTCCCGGAGAAGGATTTTGCATATTCGTAATAAATATATCAATGAGTTTACAATACTCACTTTCCTCTTCTTCTTTTTGCCGAATAATTTCGTGATTCATTTTTGTTTTTAGACTGGAGATCTTGGTTGATATTTCACTGAGCTTTTTTCTGTCGATTTTATCCTGCTTAAGGACATTTTCTAGTTGCTCAAGATTCTTTTCAAGTTCTGAAAAAATATTGGAGAGAGAGTGTGAATCCCCCGCGGTTAAAACGAAAAAGTAAGAGAATGCAAGTATACTTATGAATAATACAATGAATCGTTTCATTCCGGATGTCATCAGATTTTAATTTCCCTCCGGGTTTAGTTTTTCGCGAATAAAAAAAACGTCGAGTTTTTTAATTAAATTATAGGGCACGTTTAATAACTTTCCTTTTTGCGAAGCAAATAAAGCAGCACTATCTATTCGTGCCCTTTAAGGAATGCTAAGGACAGAAATAATATATTGCTTATTGCTAACTTAAATTTGGTCTGGGATATTCTTTACCGCTAAATCTTTTATATCTTTTATACAAAATATCAAGTTCTCCTTCAATTTTTTTGTTGGAGCTTAATTCATTGTAGATAGATTTTTCATGAAAGATTAAAGCATAGTTAAAAAGATTCCGGGTTAACTCTTCAATAAATTGTAAAACCGTATAATTATTTGTTCGATTTGTATTAATCAGAATTGAATCAAAATATGGGATATACCTGGCAGAAATTTTACAATCTTCAATTTCTTTCGTTTTTGAGTTAATAATTTTTTCTGTAAGTTCTTCTTTTTCGTTAGCCTTGAGAGCTTCCGTGTGGTTTTGAAGGTTCACATGAAGCTTTCTGGCCATAATCGCAAAGGTGGAAGAAGCTTCTGCTATGTACCTGACAATCTGATTTTCAAGTTTATCTTGAGAGCCCTGTAAACGGTCCCTTGTAAAGGATTGGAAGGAATAGGTAAGGTTCGGATACTGTCTGGTGAAAGAATCCAAATTTCTCAGTAAGGCCTTGATCTTCTCTTTTTCAAGGTTATATAATTCCGGATTGAAGATTTTTACTTCCTGTTCTTTACCATTCGTATTTAAAATTTTTACAAATCCATCAAATAATTCAAAAAAAGAAAGGTAGAGATCTCGAAGAATGACTTGTAATAAAATGTGGGGACTTGATTTTATATTACTCATAGTTTCCGGAACTTTGGTATTGTCCGGGTAGTAATGTTTTACTTCATCTTCAATAATTTGGTTTAAAAAGCTGTAGTCTACCTTTCCATCCTTGTTTATTTTGAAGAATCTTTTTTTCAGATCCTTAGATTCCTGTATATGATATAATTTCTCTTTGAGTTGATTTTCCAGTCTGAGCGCTTCTATGGCGATTAACTTTTCTATATTAGGTGAGGCAATATATCTTTCCATGTCAATAGGAGCTACATTTAAGCCTGCTTCTATTTCTGTCCAATTAACAATTCGTTTTTCCTTAATGACATAAAACGCGCAGATAGCATTGGTCAGGGTAGGATTTCTTTCTTCAAGACTTAAGCAAAAAGAAAGACAGGCAGCAATATCTCTGGCTTTTGAACTTAATCTCTTGGTTTCTTTAACTAATTCTATAACATTATCAAGGACTATATTTTTAGCGTTTTCTCGATTAATATGCCTTGCATAGTATTTTTGCATTTTGATAGATTTTGCCAGAAAAATTTCAGGAGAAACCTTATCCCTGAAAAGCACATCAAGGGAAATAAAGGAACTAAAGAATCGGCTAAAATTTACAATAGTATTAAACACAGGTGGTTCCCACTTCTTCCAGCCTACCTGTTCGCAGTATTTTAATGCAGTTAAAGTTGCAACTATTTGCTCTTCATTGAGTGTTCTAAATATTCGGGATACGAACTCAGAGATTTCGGGTTTTCGAGAAAGAAAGCCAAACTCCAGAGTTCTGGATTCTTTACCAAAACGGGTAACCGCATTGCCACGGCCCCAGAGACCCATTATAGAAAAAGATCTTTCTTCAAGGGTTTCTTCTTTTTTTTGCTCTTTGTCCTTTTTTTTCTGTTCTTTCTCAAGATTCTTAAAGTCTTCTTCTGAGAAAGAACGCTTTTCGTGAGAACGTTCAGATGATGAATCATAATCATCTAATTTCCGGGGATCACCTTTTTTAAGTTCTGCATCCAGCTTATTGATAAGTTCGATCCGCATAAAAATATCATTCGTTTTACTGATGATTTCATCAACTTTCTGTTGATCTTCCGGGGATCGGGGACGCCTGTAAAGGTTCGCAAATTCTTTATGTGCCTCAGTCCTACTTTTCAAAAGCTTACCTCAATAAATTATTTTGGCTCAAGAAAATATATATAGGAAGCTTTAAAAATCAAGAAAATTTCCAAAAAAAAATATTTTTTATTTTTTTTGCTTTCAATTATGAGAAATTGAATGTAATCAAAAGTAATGGATTTAAGAATATGGATGAATGGAAAGCAATATTACAGAAAAATTTTGCTAGTATTTTAATCGGTTTTTTTACCAGCCTGGTGATTATATCAGGGATGATAACATATTCCCTGGTGAATATGAATCATCCACCTGAGGTAATTTTAATCAAAGAATGCTACAAATTGTGTGAGAGAGATGTAGAAGTTTTTAAAATTGATGGAAAAACTGGTAAACCTTATTGTAAGTGTAAATCTGGAATTATTCGAACTACATTGGAGAAATTGTTAAATGATAATAAAGAGTGAGTTATGCCTGAAGTAGTCTTAATCTATAACCCCGGTAGCGGTAAGAAAAAAGGTGGAAAGAGAGCCATTGATTTTATGGAGCGTTGGATTGAGCGCTTTGGAACAGAACCTGTTTTACGTCCTACTCAATCTAAAGAAGACATTCGCCTTGCAGTAAAAGAAACCTACCAATCGGGGATAATTCAGATTTTTATGGGCGGGGATGGTACCATTTCAGAGTGTCTACAGGGGCTGTCCGAATTAAAATCTTTTTCAAAACTCGAAGAACCGGTAGGGATTTTACCCGCAGGTTCGGGAAATAGTTTTTTGAGGGATTTTGCATTAAAAAATTATGAGGAAGCAAGAGATGCTCTTCTGGATGCTATTGCGAATACTTCAGTTAGAAAAGTAGATATGGGTTTTATCCAATACCAGAAAGAAAAAAAAACAGAAACCAGAATTTTTTGTAATATTTTTGGAGTAGGAGTAATTCCCCATATCGCGGATCTGGCAATGAAAATGAGATTTCTTGGTTCTTTTAATTATACCTTTGCTACTCTTTTAAAATTAATTCGTCACAGGCCCATGGAATTTAGAGCCATTATCGATGGAATCGAAGAAAGGCTTCGTTCCGATTTTATTTCTATCTGTAATTCTAAATATACAGGTGGAGCTATGATAATGGCAAAAGACGTCGAAGTCGATGATGGAAAATTATATATGGTTTCTCCTTTAATGGAAAGTAAACTCCGAATCTTAAAACTGTTTCCGAGTATATTTTCAGGTAAGCACCTTGAGCATCCTAGAGTAAGGCATCATTTTATCCAAAAAATGAAAATACAGTATAGAGAACCTCTACTACTGTTGGTGGATGGAGAACTGGAAAAGGGTGAGAACCCGGAAATAAGTATCTCTCCGGGTCACTGGAACCTGTTTATGACGAAAAAGCCTTCGTAAATAGCCTGTCAAATTCTTCTCTTCCCTTATAATTCGTTTTATGATTCGCTTTTCTCTGGTTTTTAACCGGGTAGTAAATTTGCCCGGTGGACTTGTCTTTTAACATTACCCTGAGCCTCCTTCCATATTTTAAACGGTAGTTGTTCCTTCTGATAAGGTGATCTCCAATACTTCCTTCCCGAATTCTCTCGATCTGAATGGTTTTATAAGCTAAATACGGTTTCATTGCCTCTCCTTACAATACAAATATTTAGTTATTATACATTAAGGGCAAGACAAAATAGGAGAATAGGACAAAAAAAATAAAAAAAAATTTTAAAATGCTGAGAACAAAATTAAAAAATTAGCACTCTAAGTATCAGAGTGCTAAAAAAAGGAGAATGATATGTTTGGCAATTCACTGGAAAAGAGGTTTATGCATAATATCTGGAACGATCTGGAAAGGCTTCAAAATGAGCTAAGTGGCGGATTGGGAAACGCGTTTTTTTCCAGACAGGGGTATTTCCCACCTGTGAATCTTTATACAAATAAAGATGAAATCGTGATGGTAGTGCAGGTTCCCGGCTTTGAACCGGATGATATTGAAATAACCGTTGTAGACACAAAAGTGAATTTGAAAGGAACAAGGAAGGGAGGGGATCTGGAGGGTATGGACATTCACCGCCAGGAAACACATAGTAAGGATTTTATTCGTTCTATAGAATTACCTTATCAGGTTAATTCGGAAAAGGTGGAAGCTGCGTATAAAAATGGTATACTAAAAGTGGTTTTACCTAAAGCTGAGGCCGAGAAACCCAGAAAAATAGCAGTTAAGGCTGGAAATTAAGGAGGAATCGTATGTCAGAAGTTCAAGAAACAGTAAACAAGAAATCAATAGCTCCTGCAGTGGATATTTACGAATCAGATGAGAAAACGACTCTCTTCCTGGATATGCCCGGAATAGGGGTTGAGGATGTAGAAATTAACCTCGAAAAAGATGTTTTGACCATTACAGGAAATGTATCACCCACCCAGTTGGATGGATATGAATTGGCATATCGGGAGTTTGGAGAGTATAACTACTTCAGGCAATTTACAATAAACAGAAGTATTGATTTTGATTCCTGCGAAGCCAGTATGAAAAATGGACGCTTAAAATTGGTTTTACCAAAAGTGAAGCCTCGTTCCATCAAACTCAATGTAAAAGCAGAATAATCCCCAGCGTAGGAAAGCAAGCGAGTCACAGTTGGCTCGCTTGCAAATTTTAGTGTAAATAGTTTTTAATTATATAAAGAACTTCCTCAAGGGGGATTTTGGTAGTTTTTGAAATAGACTCGGGGCTATGTCCATTACTCAGGTATACTCGAATCAAGTTTATTTTATCTGTAAGGGAATACAAGTTCTCGCCCCGTTATTTAAATTAATAAAGTAAAAAAGAAAGTTTTCTTCTATATTCGTTTACCAGTTCTTCGTCTGTAGCACCAATCAGGTAAAAACAACTTAAGAGAGGTTCTTTATTTTTAATTTTCTCTTCCTGGCTTTTTGAATTTTCCACTTTTTGCAAGAAATAATCCAGGGCTGTTTTTTTCTTATCGGGTAGAAATAGGTTACTAATTTGAATTAAATCTTCTCTCGAGTGTTCTGAGTCCAAAAATCTAAGAACGGAACTGCGCTTATCGGAATGTTTGGTTCCTAATTCGGGGATGTTTGTAAGATATTTCTTAATTTTTTCAATTTCTTTTCCAGATTTAAGAAAAGATAGGGCTGCTTCCCAGAGGATATGATAGGCCATCTCGGAATGAAAATTCTCATTTATTACTGTCTCCGCAGCAAGTTCCGGGTTCTTATTTTTCAATTCCAGCAGTCTTTGCTCTTCCTTGCTAATAATGTGTTTTTTGAGAAATGCTACCACCTGTTTCTCCGGTAGGGCACCTGTAAATTCATCTACAACCTCTGCATTTATAAAAAGTTTTACAGCAGGAATCCCGCTAATTCTATATTGCATGGAAATATTTGGATTCTCATCAGTGTTTAGCTTGGCCAGGGCAAAGCTACCCTGAAAATCTTTCTCAACCTTATCAAGGACAGGGGAGAGCATACGGCAGGGTGCACACCACTCCGCCCAAAAATCGAGAAGAACGGGAGTTGACTCTGATTTCTCGAGAACCATTTCTTTAAAGTTCAATTCATTAACTTCTATAGGCATAGAATTATAATAATCATAGATAGGCCAAAGAAATATCAAGAAAAAAAGAAGTTTTAAATTTACTGAATTTTTAGGATAACTATAAATGATAGGAAAATTTAATGGACAAAGAAGAGATCCTATAATTATTTTTGGAGTCATCCGTTATGATAAGAAATAAATATAAGCTTTTAGAAATCATTCATGAGACTCATAAAACGGTTATACATAAAGCTAAAAATAAGTTAACCGATGAAAACGTGATATGTAAATATCCGGTGAAGGAATATCCATCTTCTTTTGAAATTCAGTATTATAAAAATGAATTTAATATTTTAAATCAAATTAAATTGGATGGTATTTGTAAGGCGATTGAGCTGGAAAAAATGAGTTCTAAACCAGTCCTGGTGATTGAGTTTTTTCAGGGAAAACCCCTATCTAAACTGCCGAATTTATCTGATCTTTCTTTGAAGCTTTATCTTTCTATTTTTATTAATATTGCAAAAGTAATATCCGGTTTGCATAAATGCAATATCATTCATAAAGATCTATCTCTTGAGAATATTTTGTATAATGAAGAGAATTATGAAATTAGAATAATTGATTTTGGAATCTCTACTTCTTTACCTTTTGAATCTACAGATTTTATAAATCCGGAAACAATAGAAGGTAATTTTTTCTTTATATCGCCGGAGCAAACGGGTCGCATTAATAAAGGAATTGATCACAGGACAGATTTGTATTCATTAGGAGTTTGTTTTTATTATCTATTAACAAGAATACTTCCGTTTGAGTCTGAAGATAAACTGGAATTAATATATTTCCATATTGCAAAGATTGCAGAAGAACCTTATAAGATTCATAAAGGGATACCAAAGATCCTTTCTTTAATTGTATCCAAGCTTTTAGCAAAAGAAGCAGATGATAGGTACCAGACGGCTGATGCTTTAATATATGATTTAAATCGTTTATATAAACAATTAGAAAATAATCAAACTATAACTGAATTTCCCCTGGGAGAGGGAGAGAGCAAAGAAAAAATTCAAATAAAACAAAAGCTATATGGCAGAGAAGAAGAACTTAAGATTATGAATGATTCTTTATCTCGTGCTTTCAACGGAAATATGGAGATTTGTCTTGTATCGGGATATTCCGGGGCCGGGAAAACATCCATAGTAAATGAAACTCATAAATTAATTACAGAAAAAAAAGGTATATTTATATCCGGTAAATTTGATCAATTTCAAAAGTCTCAACCTTATTCCGGAATTACACAGGCCTTTAATTCATTTTGTTATTATATTGCAACCGGAAGCTCGGAAAAATTAAATTATTGGAAAACTGAAATTTTACAAATTGTTAAAGAAAAAGGACAGGTTTTAATAGAACTTATCCCTCAACTCGAATGGATTATCGGTCCACAAAAACCAGCTCCTATTTTAAATTCAATTGAAACACAAAATCGATTCAATGAGCTTTTTATTGAATTCTTAAAATGTATTGCTAAACCCGAGCATCCATTTGTATTATTTTTAGATGACTTGCAGTGGGCCGATTTAGCCTCCCTTTCTTTGCTAAGAACAACTTTAAATGAAGTTAAAAATAGTTGTTTATTAATAGTTGGTGCCTATAGAGATAATGAAGTAGATGAGAATCATCCTTTAAGTTCCTTAATAGATGAAATTGTATATACAGGTATTCCGCATTCTATCATAAAAGTTGATAATTTAGATAAAAAAGATATAGCCTTATTGATTCGAGATGCTTTGAATACCGGAGAAAATATTAATACCCTACTTGATTATATTTGTGATAGAACTTACGGAAATCCATTTTTTACTATAGAGTTGTTGAAGTCCTTTGTAGATGAAAGAATCATAGAGTATAATTATGAATCTAATCGATGGATATGGGATGAAGAGTGTTTAAAACAACAGAGCTTCACCGATAATGTTGTAGATTTAATGACTTCAAAGTTAAAGAAATTAGAAGAAAATAAAAAGCAGGTTTTACAGATTGCGGCTTGCCTTGGAAACAAATTTTCTTATGAACATCTTGCTCTTGTCTATGGAGATTCACCTGAAATTCTTCAAAAACGTATTCAGGAAATTATAAAAGAGCGTTATTTTATTAGTATCAGACAACTGACAAATAACGACATCTTCTATAAGTTCAGTCATGATAGAATACAGCAAGCAGCTTATGTACTCTATTCTCAAAAAGAAAGAAAGAAAATTCACTTAAATATTGGAAAAATATTTCTAAAACTTTATGTGAATAACGAAGATAAGATTTTCGAGATTGTCGATCACCTAAATTTGGCCACAGAAAATATCCTGATTCACGAAGAGTTAATTCAAATTATACAATTAAATCTTAAAGCTTCTAAGCGATCTAAAGATTCAAATGCCTATAATGCAGCCTTAAGCTATTTAGAACATGCTTTCCATATCTTAGATAGACTGAAATGTAAAGTGGACTTATGGAAAGACTATCATGAACTGGCTTATGAATTATATATGGTTAGAGGAGATGTAGAATATCTAAATGGAAATTTTGAAAAATCTAAAATGTTTTTATACGAAGCCATTAATAATGCAGCCAGTACACTGGAAAAAGCCCAGGCTTATCTAACTTTAATTACTGAAAATACTTTACAGGCGAATTATGAAGGAGCTATTCAATCGGGTATGGAAGCCTTAAATTATCTTGGAATTGAATTACCTTCAGAAAATTATGAGACTGAGAGAGATAAAATTATTGAGGAAGTATATGCTCTTGTAAACCATCAAACTATTGAACAGTTATATAATATTCCTCTAATGGAAGACTCTAATAAAAAAATGGCAGTTAACCTGCTGATTACGATGGGACCTCCCTGTTATCGATACCATCAGAGGCTCTGGGCGGTGATTGTGGCCAGGGTCGTTAAACTTTGTATAGAATACGGCCATACACCGGAAATTGGCTATGGTTATACAGCCTTTGCCGGGCTTCTCATCTATGTGCATCGTGATTTTTCTACTGCGAAAGTATTTGCTGAATTGGCTAAATGGGTAATGGATGAGAAGATAAATTCACCAATTTCTGCCAGTGTATTTTATCTAATGATGGGTAGTTCTTACAGGCATTGGGTAAAACCTCTGGGAGAAGCCAGTGAAGACTATGAAAAAGCCTATTTAATTGGTTTGGATTCGGGAAATTTACAATATGCGGCCTATGCCTTTGGTCACAACATGTATTGCCTGTTTTTTCAGGGAATGAATTTAAATGAACTTCACGATAAAATTAAAAATTATTCAAATTTCAGTAAAACAAGAAAAAATAACTGGGCTATCGATTTATTAGAAGGTGGGAATGTTATTGTATCAGCATTAAAGGACGAATCGGATGTTCAATTAATTCAGGACAAGGAATATTTAGAACAGTGTAATCAACATAGAAATATTCAGGTATTATGTATATATAATATAATGAAAGCTTATTATTACTATATTATAAATGACTATGAAAACGCTTATCAGACAATAGAAGAAGCCAAAAAAAGAATAATATCGGTGGGAACGCAGGGTTTGTTACCCTATTCTGAATATGTATTTTTATATTCGCTTATTGTTTCGAAGTTATATAAGCAGGAAAAGAAGGAAGAATATTTAACTATTCTTAAATACAATATTTCTTTGTTACGTTTATGGGCAGATAACTCTCCTTATACACATTATCCCAGATTAATGTTATTGGAAGCTGAATCGTATGCAAATGAAAATAAACCTTTAGAAGAAGTAATGAACTTATATGAAAATTCAATACAGGAGTTAGAAAATAATGGTTTTATACAATTAGTAGCTATTGCAAATGAACTTTATTCTGAATACTGGATGAGTCTGGGTAAAGAAAAAATTGCAAAACTTTTTGTGATTGATTCTATGTATGCGTATAAGTATTGGGGAGCTAAAAATAAAGAAAAGAAGCTGCTTAGCGAATATAAAATTCAAAATGTGCCTAATCAAAGTTTATTAGAAAGTTCCATAAGTGAGGGAATGTATTCCGAATACATAAGAACCGATAAATATGATCTGGATAGTGTTTTTCACGCCTATAATACTTTATCAAAAGAAATAGATTTAGATAAGTTAATATATAAAATAATGCATATATTAATTGAAAACGCAGGAGCAACAAATGGTATGTTGCTGTTACAGGAGAGAGAAGAATACATTGTTAAGGTAAAGGGGTTCATCGATGGAAATAAGCTTCTTGTTCAGCCGGCTAACGGAAATGAAAAAATTCCGGATGCAGTGAAATTTTTTGTTATCAGAAGTTTAAGCTCGGTAATACTGCCCAATGCAGTAGAAGATAAACATTATCGAACCGATAAAACGATTCAAACAAATAAAGTAAAATCTCTTCTTTGTGTTCCTATAGTATATAAACAGAAGTTACTAGGTATAATTTATTTAGAAAATAATATTGTAGAGAATGTTTTTAATCAGATCAGGCTGAAATTAGTCTCTTTATTATCGAAGCAAATAGCTATTTCTTTGGAAAATGCTCTTTATGTCGCAGAGTTAGATAAAGCAAAGAAATCTGCCGAAGAAGCGAATAAAGCGAAGTCGGTTTTTTTAGCAAATATGAGTCATGAAATACGAACACCTATGAATGCAATATTAGGCTTTACAGAAATACTTAAAGAACGTCTTCAAAAAGAAAAAGAAAACTATGGGTTTTTAGAAGGCATTCAAAAGAGCGGTCAAAGCTTAATAATGATTATAAATGATATATTAGATCTTGCGAAAATTGAATCCGGCAAGTTGGAGATAAATACAAATCCAACTTTTTTAGAGACTATTGCTCAAGAAGTTCGTGAAATATTTTATATACAAATAAAGCAGAAAGGCTTATTATTTACGAGTAATATTGATCCAAAGCTAAAGATACTATTGTGGCTCGACGAATTACGTTTGCGGCAGGTATTGTTTAACCTTTTAGGAAATTCGATTAAGTTCACAGAGGAAGGAAGTATCAAGCTAAATATAAGTTGTGTTCAAGAATATGATGATTCAAATGAATATGATATTATGATTGAGGTACAGGATACAGGTATCGGGATAGAAAAGGATGAGTTGTTTTCCATTTTTGAACCTTTTAAGCAACAAAAAGGACAGTCACCGACTTACGGTGGAACCGGACTTGGCTTATCTATTACGAAAAGACTCGTTGAAATGATGAAAGGAGATATACGGGTAAAAAGTAAGAAAGGTAAAGGCTCAACCTTCTCGGTGATCCTGAAAGGAATAAAAAGAGTTAATCAGTTGGAAGAAAAAATAGAGAGTAAGAGTGTACTGGATGAAGAAACAAATACAGATTCAAGGATGGAAGATTCAGAATCTACAATTGAGGAGAGTAAGGAATATAAAAACTTATTGATCTCTATTAGAGAGAGAGAGGAGTTTAAAGAATATTTCATAAAATGGTATGATACAAATTTTCTTCTTTTGACTAGACTCAGTATTGGTGGCTTAAAACAACCGGTGAAAGAATTGATTAATAAAGCATCAGAATTTGGTCTGGAAAAATTCGAAGAGTTTTGCTTCTCCCTTGATGAATCGATTCGAATGATTTCCATTGACAACATGAAAAAGCAACTGGAAGATTTAAAAGAAATTTATGAATATTTAAAAAATTAAAATCACTATGAGATGAGCGAAAAAGAGAATCTGAAAAATAATTTCTTGCATTACTTTATTATTTAGTGAATCCTGTAAATATGAAAACGAAATATTGCCTATTAGGCTTGATATTGATACTCTTCTTTATTTCTCCTATTATTGCGGATGCAATAGAGGAGCCGTTTGATAAAAATAGCCCCGTAAATAAGCATCCTTACAGGGAAGATGAAGTGAAATACTTAAAGCCAATAGAAAATTCCAAGGAAAGTATTTTAAAGCTGAGTCAGGAAGTGGAAACTATCCATAGTGAACTTCACAGGTACGATAACGGAATGAAAAACTCTATCCGAATTGATCGTCTTGAAGAATCCGGTAAAATGATAGAGAATGGAAAAACCATATACGTTGATAAATACTTAAACCTTATTTTTGAAAATGGTAAAATGAGTCGAATTATGGTGAATACACGCAAGAAATATTTCGAGCCTGTTGCAGGTTACTCGAATTATATTCTAACCTTTTTTCCGGAGAAACCTGAGACTTCAATCATATTAGCAGAAAATAAATCTTCTGTGAGAGAAGTAAAGTTTGGAGAAATCAGCGAATCTGCGAAATTAGAAATTTTACGTTATGTAGAAAAAAACCTAAAAGAGACGGTCTATAAGCTAGAAATACAACTTCATAAATTTAAAAAGAAAAGAAGAAATGAAGAGCGTATACAGGCTGAAATTTTACAATAGAGGTAGTATGCAAAAAAGATTTTTAATTATAGTGATATCCCTGCTATGTTTTGCAGGGAACATTTTTTCTGATGAATTATCCAGAGAACTAAAAGAAAAGATTTGGTCTGAGGCTTTAAAAATTACTCAACAAATGGATGATAGGCAAAAAGTCGGACAGGTTCTACATTTTGCGATTCCCGGGAAATCTATTACTGAAGAAACAAAGAGAGAACTTAAAAAGTATACTCCCGGTGGAGTCATTCTATTTGCGTATAATTTGGGTACAGAAAAAGAATTGATGAATTTAAACACATCCTTACAGGAGGAAATGAAAAAAAATAAAGCACTTCCTCTCTTTATTTCTACCGATCAGGAAGGAGGTAAGGTAATACGTGTGCAGGATGGAGTTACGGAATTTCCCGGAGCTATGGCTATCGGTCAGGCTTTTGATGAAAAACTTGCTTACAAGGTAGGACTAAGCACATCTTATCAGTTAAATCGCCTGGGCATAAATTTGCTTCTGGCACCTGATTTAGATATAAACAATAATCCGGAAAATCCGGTTATTAACATTCGTTCCTTTGGTTCGGATGCGGAAAGAGTGGTGAAGATGGGACTTGCTTACGAAAGAGGAGCGAGAGTAGGTGGAGCTTTACCGGTTATAAAACATTTTCCCGGGCACGGAGATACAACAGTAGATAGTCATAAAGGTTTACCTTTTATACCTAAAAACAAAGAAGATTTGCTGAAGTTAGAACTCATACCCTTTAAAAAGGCTATAGAAAGCGGAGCCTCTGCTGTTATGAGTGCTCATATTATTTATCCGCTGATAGAGAAGAAATACCCTGCAACCCTTTCCAGGAAAATTTTAAATAACATTCTTCGAAAAGAGCTGGGTTTTGATGGAATGGTAATGACGGATGCCATGGAAATGGATGCCATCTCTAAGAATTTTCAGAAAAAGAATACGGGAAGTCTGGCTATTTATGCGGGAGCTGATGTTGTATTACTTGTAAGTTGGGGTGAGAATATTAAGAAATACTATAATATGATTTATACAAGCCTCAAGAAAAATAAAAAATTTCGTAAGTATTTAGAGTTGGCTGTAGCGAGACAGGTGGCTGCCAAGATACGAACAGGACTTCTACATGAAGAATATTCTGCAATAAAAATAGAAGACCAGGAAATTGCAGAAATGATAGGGAGAAGAAAACGAGAAGCTTTACAGGAGTATACTGAAATTAAAAGTGAAGGTTTGGAGAGTTTGAATTTAAATATTTCTCAAAAAGCTATACGTTCTTATGAAGAAGCCTTTACTCCCTTAGATGTAGAAAGCTTAAAGAATACTTATTTTTTTTTGGGAGAAAAAGCTTTTTCGGAGATCTTAAAAGAAGAAAAACTAACCAATCATTCCTATAAGCAATTAGCTACTGTGCTAAAAAAGGAAGGCAAAAAAAATATAGTATTATATACAAATAAAGAAAAGTCGACTGAATCTGTCTTGAAATTTCTAAAAAAGTATGAAAAAAGAGAAGACCTAAAATTTACTATTTTGCACGGAGGAAATCCCTTTTTTCCCTGGCCGAAAAAAAAGAATGTGAAAGTCTTATTCTCTTTTTCGCCTACAGAAGCTTCCAAGAAGGCCCTGCTATTGAGTTTAATCGGTAAATACGGAACAAACCCTATACCTGCTGCTAACTTAATTTTCGAACGTAAAGAAAAACCGGAAAAACCTGAAAATGGAACCAACCCTTGAAAAAAAGGGAAATACAATAGGGATATACATTCATTATCCCTATTGTGTGCAGAAATGTCAGTACTGCGATTTCTATTCTATTGGTTCAAAAGCTTCTTCCAAAGAAAATGAGAATCTGTTATTTCAAAAATATTCGGAAGAACTAAAGTATCGACTGGAAGAAGAGAGAAGCCTTTTAGAGCTTGAAGTAGATACAGTCTTTATAGGGGGAGGAACACCTTCTCTTGCTTCTGTAGAAAATTATGCTATCCTTATAGATGAAATTCGTTCAAGCTTGAAAGTATCCTCCGATGCCGAAATTAGCATAGAAATTAACCCGGAAGATTTAGATCTTAAACTATTAGATTCTTTAGAGGAAGTAGGTTTTAATCGGATCAATGTAGGAATACAATCCTTTCAAGCTAAATTATTAAAGAATCTGGATAGGTTTTATAACGAAGAAAAGTATCAACAGGTTTTAGAAGTATTATCATCGAAACCCAATTTGCGTAGAGGTATAGATCTTATCTACGGAATCCCCGAACAGACAGAAGATATGTTTTATTCCGACTTAGAACTTGCTATATCTCAGGGTTTACAGCATATCAGTTTGTATTCGCTTACAGTAGAAAAAGACACCCCCTATGAAAGAAAGTTGCTGAATCATTCAGCTCTTCCTCCGAATGAAGAATTACAGGAAGTCCTGTTACTTACTCTTCCCGATTTCATGGAGAAACGAGGCTACCGACAGTATGAGGTTTCTAATTACTCTTTACCCGGCTATGAATCCAAACACAATCTTCGATACTGGTGTATGGAAGCATATCTCGGTCTGGGTCCGGGTGCTCATGCTTATACACAGAAGGGTCGTTATGCAAATCCGAGGTCAGTAGAAGCCTATCTCAGGGGAAACTATGGAACTTATGAACTTTCAGAATATTACGAAGAGTTAATACTGTCTTTATTCCGCTTATTCTTACCTTTTCGGCTTTCCTCTTTTATTAAAGAGCTGGAACCGGAACTACATGAAAAGATGATAAAAACAATCTTAAACTGGCAAAAAAAAGGGTATTGCGATTATCGGGAGGATATTTTTCTCTGGAAAAAAGAATCTGTTTTGCATTTGGATAGTTTTATTTTAGAGCTGGCGAGTTTAAAGGAGTCCTGAGAAATTATGATAAGCTTTGTTTTTATTGATGGAATAGGCTATGGAAAGGATGATTCGGAGAAGAATCCTTTTTCTCGTTTTGCGACAGATTTCTTTTTACCTTTAACCGAAAGAAAATTTCCTCAGGGCTCTATTTTTTCTAAAGGGGAAATGCTTGTCACCGATGCCGGCATGGGTATTGAGGGTTTACCTCAGAGTGCAACCGGACAAACTGCTATGTGGACAGGCATAAACACGGCAAGGGTAATGAAACGTCATATCAGCGGATACCCTACCTTTACTTTAAAGAAAATTATTGCTGAGTATTCTATATTAAAGATATTGAATGAACAGGGAATGAAAGCTGAGTTTTTAAATTGTTATTCTCCTGTATATATAGAGCATATTAAAAAGAGTCAGCGTCATCTTTCGGCTTCTACTTTTATACAACTGGCCAGCGGAAAGCCTTTTAAAAATCTCGATGATCTTCGGCAAAATCGGGGTATTTACATGGACATTACCCACAGGATACTCAAGCAGATTGCCGGTAAAAATCTTCCTAAAAACGATCCCTTACTGGAAGAAAAAGATCCTTATGAAAGAGGAGCTTTACTTGCAGAGATAATGCAGGATTACGATTTTAGTATCTATGAGTTTTTTTTGACCGATAAAGCCGGACATGCACAGGACTGGGAATTTGCAGAAGAAGTGATTCTTTGTCTTGAAGGGTTTATGAGAGGATTAATTGAAAACTTTCCAAAAGAAGGGCAACTTATCTTAACTTCCGATCATGGTAATCTGGAAGATCTTTCGGAAGGAAAGCATACAAGGAATTCGGTACCAACTTACCTGTACGGAAAGCATACAGAGTTTTTTAAAACCAGAATTAAATCTCTGTATGACATTCCCCTCGCAATATATGAACTTCTAAATATAAATGTGAATCCTTATTGGGATGTTATAGAAGATTAGCGTTCGCTTGTATCATCTACTTCATCTTCAGAAGGGATACCATTTTCTTTAGTAGCATCTTCTACTGTTTTTTTCACCGGTGCCTCTGTTTCGGAAGGTGTAACAGTTTTCTTTTGTTCTTCTGGATCAGAATAGATAGCATCTTCCGAAAGTAATTTTAAACATTCCTGCCTGTATTCTTTGGCTTTTTCCGTATAAAAACTTTTAGGAAATTTTTCTTCAGCAGCCTGAAAAAAAGAAGCAGCTTCAGAATATTTCGTCATTCTAAAATATATAGTTCCTTTTCGGTAATAGGCAGCCTGATCTCTTTTTGAACCGGGGTTTTGTAAAACTTTTTCAAAGTAGGGAAGTGCGGACTTAAACCTTCCCAGATTATTATAAGATTCTCCTATGAAATAATAAATCTCTTCCAAGCTTGAACTGTCCGAATAAAGTTTACGGGCTTTATGAAAGTATTTTAAAGCTGACCAGTAATTTTTCTTTAAAAAATAGCGTTTGGCTTTTAAGAAAACACTTAGTTTGTAATTCTGTTTTACTTTGTTGGCATTATTGGCTACATAAGATTTATCTTTTACGTATTCATCGAGAACTTCATAAGAAGCGAGGTCTTTGCCTAAATACTCCAGTACTCTGGCATAAGATAATTTGGCTTGTTGGTTATGAGGATCTTCCTCAAGAGCAAGTGCATAGTTTTTCTTGGCTTTTAAGTAATCTTTCTTGTCAAAGTAAAAATCGGCGATGGACTCTAAAGCTTTGGAACGTAAGGGTTTATCTTCGCTATTCTTTAAAACCAAATTTAAATGGATTTTCCCTTCTTCTTCCTTATTCATTTTTAATAAAAGATTTCCCAGGGCATAACTGAGTTTTTCAGAGTCTTCTTTCTTTAAATTTTTATTGGTATTGAGTTTTCTATAATAAGAAAGTGCGTTTTCTTTGTCGCCGGTCTTATCTAAGGCCCTGGCCAGTCCGTAGCTAATACGAAAATCATAACCTTCTTTGTCGATCTTGGAAAACAGGTTTGTAAAGATAGAAAGAGCTTTTTCTGAACTCTGAAGATTATTTTGTTCCAGTAAAACTTCTCCCTCCCTGATGGTTTCTAAAATCAGCTTTTCTTTTTTCTTATCTCCTTCCACGAAAAAAACGTAGGCGGCCATGGTAAGGCCGGATAGGGTGAGTAAAAGTCCTGCTAATATAAGTAATCTCTTATTCATTCCATTCCTCTTTGTCGGTATTCCAGACACCGTTTAATGTAAAAATCGACCCTTTCTTTGTCGTAATTGTCTTTCACTTCTTTTTGCACAAGAATATTTAAGGCATTTTGAAATTCTCCTAATCGGAAGTGAGAAAGGGCGGTGAAAAAAAGTGCCCTCGCTCTTTTTTCCGGTTGTTCGATACCTTTCAGGTGTTCCTGTAAGGCTTTAATCGTTTCTTTATAATTTTGTTTCTTGAACGACCTGATCATAATTGTGCGAAAACTTGAGTCTATTTCTTTATCGTCTTTTGTCACTTCCTTCTTTTCCGGTTCGACTTTTTCTTCTTTTTTTGTTTCTTCTTTTGTATCTGCGACTTCTTCTTTTTTCTCCGGAACTACTTCTTTGGTTTCTTTTACTGTTTCTTTGGGAATATCTTCTTCCGTCTTTTTAGCAAAGTTCATGATGTACTCAGGGTCAAGCTTTACAAAGGAATTTTTTTCCTCTAAACTGGGGTTTTCTCTGGTAGTTCGATTGGAAACGGTTATACCTACGAATTGGATTCTGGTCTTATCATAAGAGGGTAAGAGGAAAATAGTTTCCGGATGGTAAAGACTGGCTACTTTAGTGGCTTCTCCTGTAATTAAGGGGTTTCCTTCGCCATTCATGGGCCTATAAGCATGGTATACATGGTAGATGGTTTCATTTTTCACGGCATTATCCGGCGGATTCCAAAGGAGTAGAACCTTGTCTTTCTGGGGTTCAAAGTTTAGATTTTTTATGAAAGATTGAGAGATTGGTAGTTCTTCTTTTGTTTCAGGCTTCGGTTCTTCTTTTTTCTCGATAGCTGTATAGGAAACAAAGCTTTTATTTTCTTCGAGAGGAGTATATTCTTTCTCTTTATAGCTGCTACTTACACCAACGTAATAGGTTTTTCCGGGTTCTACCAGTTCCGGTAAAAGATACGAGTTTTCCGGGTAATTCACACGATTGATTTTCATCGCTTTCGTAAAGGAAGAAAGGGTAGATAAGGGTTCTGAAGAGAGATAGATAGTATAAACCGGTTTATAAAGATTGGCTTCAGAGGGATGATTCCATTTCAGTTCAAGTCGCTTTCCGAAAGGAACAATGCTTAAACTTTCTATAAAAATAGGCTTTTCGGGTAAGATTACCTCCTTTTTTGTTTCTTTTACTTCCGGAGGAGGTACCGGTATAATAATGGGAATGGTAGTAAAATTCCCGTCGGCTATGAGTTTTGTGGTTTTATCCCTGACTGTCTTCATGAGAACTACAGCATAGTAATAACTTCCCGGTTCAATATTTTGATCCAGATGAGAAGTATAGGGATTATTCATCGGATCACTCGCATATTTTCCGAGTGAATCGGCAATATATAGCTTTTCGAGGGTATCAATTCGAGATTTTGAACGAGCTAAAATGATTTTACCGGATTCTTCCGGGGCTACCCATTCGATACGAATAGATCGGTTATCGGGCTGAAGATAGGCCCTGATACCTTTTGCTGAGGTTTTTGGATAATCTGTATTCGGTTCCCCCTGAAGAAAAGATAAAGATAAAGCCAGGAACATAAAAAGACCGGCTTGTTTTTTTAAAAGGTTCATAATTTCCTCTTTTTTTCGGCACTGAATGAGTCCTTAAGACTATTATCGTAAAAAAAAATGTCCAGAATAAATTGACGGATAATTACGTAAAAAAAGCAAAAGTCAGGAATATGGCTTTTATCAGACTTCGCCCTGATTTATTCGTTGTGTGAAAAACCTTAAATTTAACAGGTTTAGAGACATAAAAATTTTCTTGAATTAATTATTAAATCAATAAAAATGGTAGCATGTCTAAAAAGCGCCTTCAAAGTTTTGAAATTTATCTTGGAGATTGTTTAGATATTTTATCTAAATTAGAAGAAAATTCAATAGATTTAATAATGACTTCGCCTCCGTACGCAGATCGAAGGGTAAAAACTTATGGAGGTGTTAAACCGGAAGAATATGTTAATTGGTTTTTACCAATTGGTAAAGAATTATTAAGGGTTCTAAAACCAACTGGAACATTTATTCTGAATATCAAAGAAAAATCTGAAAATGGCGAAAGGCATACTTATGTTTTAGAACTTATTTTAGCTATGAGAAAAATCGGTTGGCTTTGGACAGAAGAATTTATTTGGCACAAAAAAAATTCTTACCCAGGAAAATGGCCAAATAGATTTAGAGATTCTTGGGAAAGATTAATTCAATTTAATAAAGAAAGAAAGTTTAATATGTATCAAGAAGCAGTTATGGTTCCAGTTGGCGATTGGGCAAAAAATAGATTAAAAAACTTAAGTGAGACGGATAAAATAAGAGATAATACTAAGAATGGAAGCGGGTTTGGAAAAAATATTTCAAACTGGGTTTCAAGAGATAAAGTTTATCCGAACAATGTATTGCATTTAGCAACTGAATGTAGTAATAAAAACCACAGTGCTGCATTTCCTGAGGCTCTGCCAGAATGGTTTATAAATTTATTTACTATAGAAGGGGATACTGTTTTAGACCCTTTCATGGGTTCAGGTACAACAATTTTAGTAGCAAAGAAAATGTATAGAAAAGCCATTGGAATAGAAATATTACCTGAATATTTTAAGTTAGCCGAAGAACTTTTAAATACGAAGGAAAATCTTTTATTTGTAAATTAAAATGAAAAAGATATCTCAAAAGATTGTAAGCAAATATGTAGAAGATAATATTAGTAGTTTTCATAACTCTAGAATTGAAAGTTTAAAAAAATTAAAATTAGAAACTATTTTAAAAAGAAAAAATCCTTATTTATATAAAGCTAAAAATATTTTAACTTTCCATGATTTAGTAAAGAACATTTTAGATGCTCATTTATCATCGCAGGAAGAAGGAATGTTTGGTGAGTTTCTCGAAAAATTAGCTATTTTTATTTGCTCTCACGTATATAATGGGAAGAAATCTTCAGCAGAAGGTATAGACCTTGAATTTGAAAAAGAAAATATAAAATATATTGTTTCAGTAAAATCTGGTCCTAACTGGGGTAATAGTAGCCAAATTAGAAAAATGTTAGATAATTTTAAAAAAGCAAAAAAAATATTAGGAACTAACACTAGTAGGATGAATATTATTGCTGTAAATGGTTGTTGTTATGGCAAAGATAATGTCCCCGATAAAGGTGAATATTTAAAATTATGTGGTCAAAGATTTTGGGAATTTATTTCTGGAAATGAACTGTTGTATCAAGAAATTATTGAACCTTTAGGGTATAAAGCTAAAGAAAAAAATGAAGATTTTTCTAAAGAATATTCAAAAATTTTAAATCTCTTCAACCAAGAATTAGCTAGTAAATTTTCTTTAGATGGAAATATTGATTGGATAAGCATAGTACATCATAATTCTTCTATGTAGCTTCGAGATTTTTTCACCCAACACTCGGGTGAGCTTCCTCAACCCCAAGCAAACGTCAACTAACCGGAAATGTTGTGCGATTAATGGTACTGCAATAAACTAATTAGTTTAACATAAAAAAAGATCCTCTAAAGGGACTTTAAAAATTTATTTCACAGACTAAAAGCCTGGATATTCTGGATATAATTTAAGGAGTCATTTAATATGAATAAAATTTTGGTTGTAGGAGCTACGGGTAATATAGGGAGATTTTTAGTAGATGAACTATTGAAAGACGGTCTTTCAGTAAAAACTTTAACCAGAAATCCCGAAAAAACTAATTTTCCAGCCTCTGTGGAAGTTGTAAAAGGCGATTTAAGAAGCAGAGAGGAACTTATCAATGCTCTGATAGACGTCGAAAAGGTTTTTTTAGTTTTACCCAATATTCTTCCGGACATATTTATATCAGCCGCATCTGAATTTAAATTAAAACAAATCGTATTTGTTTCTTCTTACTCAGTTGAGATTGATTGGAATAGTAAAAATAATCTAATTGCTAAACATCATATTGAGTCCGAAGCAATTATAAAAAACAGCAAAATTCCATATACTTTTCTTAGACCTGCAGGTTTTATGACCTCAGCTTTTCAATGGTTGCATTCAATAAAATCTCAAGCTACTGTTTTCTTACCTTTTCCGGATGTACAACATGCTGTTATTCACCCGAGGGATATTGCACTATCGGCAGCTGCGGTATTTAAGAGTGATATACATTTAGGAAAGTCCTATTTATTAACTGGACCTGAATTAATTTCTTTTAGAGAGCAAGTACGATTGATTTCAGAAACAACTAAAAAAGAATTGAAAGTTATTCAACCTGAAAGAGATGCAGTTCTTAGAATGATGTCGCAGAATATGCCTTTATCCTTCGTGGAATCGATTATAGAATTACTGGAGTCTAAACCTAAAACCATAAATGTTTCTGGTAATGTGAAAGCACTTACAAATACAGATGGAATTACATTTCATACCTGGGCATTAGAAAATAAAAATATTTTTCTCTCATAAGGCTTATATTAATAAGCTAATGAACCAAGGAATCCCGCAACAAAAATTATTATTTTATTCCGTGTGAGCAGCCGGTATTTTCCATGTGAGCGGCTCATAGACTTCGCGTGAGCGGCTTGCACAGATTGCTTTATGATTTGACATAGAGGGAGGAGAAGCTTTCAATGAGGAGAGTAAAAACCTGTTTCGATAGGAGTTCATTATGGGAAATGCAAAAAAGAGAAGTCTTACGGAAAAATTTTTAGCACTGCTTTTTGTTCTCATTATTACCTTATTTTATCTCGTTTACAAATATCCTACACTTTTCGTAAGAGAAGAGCAGATCCGGGATACCTTTTATTTTTTGGGAAAATCCCTTTCTTTTTGGTACGGACTTATTTATACCCTGCTGGTTTGTGGAATTTCTCTTCGTCTGCTGGTTCAAAACAAAAGTCCCTATTTGAAAGGAAATAAAGTCAAGGAACTCGGTACATATCATCGCTGGAAGTTTACTTCTATTTTAATAAGCCAGTTTATTTTTTTCTTCTTTATTCCCTTTGTTCTACCTGCTTTATTAGGTAAGCAGGATTTTTGGAATGATCCTCTCAGCAAATATGGCTTTTCTGATGATATAAGTAGTAATGATGCCTATGTGCATAAAGAAAATTATATATATGTTTACAATGGTTTCCGAAACCTATCTGGCTTTATCTATATATTTATTGTCGTACCCTTATCGGTCTGGTTTTTTGGAAAGAGATATTGTTCCTGGTTTTGTGCCTGTGGTAATTTAGCTGAAACTGTGGGAACTACATCTCCGGGTAGGAAATGGGTGATAGAATATACTCCGAGAGGAGAAAAATCATCGAAACTGGAACGTTTACAATATGTATTCTTTAGTATAGCCTTTCTTTTCGGGATCATTCTTTTTTTGGATATACAAAAGCTATTTAGTTCCAAATCTTTACTTGAATTTAGCTGGGCTTTTCAATTTTTAGTAGTAGATTTTATGTTTGGTTCTATTATAGGTGTAGGAGCTTATCCTTTTTTGGGAACCCGTATCTGGTGTCGTTACGGTTGTCCTCTCGCAGGCATGATGCGACTTTTTGGCAAATATTTCGGCTCAAAATTTCGTGTGCAGGCTAATGATAAATGCAGGGGAATCGGACACTGTACTGCCGTTTGTCCTATGGGAATCGATGTGGCATCTTATGCTCATAAGGATAAAAAACCGATAGAAGGTAGTTTTGGACTGGATATAAGTCCCTGTATAGGTTGCGGAGGTTGTATTTCTTCCTGTCCGGTACAGGCATTGAGTTTTCAAAAACAGAAAGATAAAGTATCAAGTGGGGGTAAAGAAGAGTGAAGTATTTTTTTCCTATTCTTATTAGTTTGTTAGTATATTCGAAAACTATAAATGCCTTTGATCATTCTCATAGTGTATTTAACGGTTTATTAAAATTGTATGTTTCTGATGGAAAAGTGAAGTATAAAGCATTCAAGGATAATGCAAACTTTGAAAATTATTTAAAATCTTTATCTTCGGTAAAGATGAAAGAATACTCTGGTTTTTCTAAAAAAGAAAAGCTGGCTTTTCTCATTAACGCCTATAATGCTTTTACTATCAAGCTGGTAGCAGATAAATACCCGGTAAAAAGCATTCGAGACATTACTAATAGACCCTGGGCCTGGACACCCTGGAAGATCAAGTTTTTTCAATTATTGGAAGACAAGCGTCATCTTGACTGGATAGAGCATAATATGCTTAGAACCAAATTTGATGAGCCAAGAATTCATTTTGCTATTGTCTGTGCTTCTGTGGGTTGTCCTGACTTAGCTTCTTTTGCTTATTCGGTAGAATCTCTGGAAAAACAATTGGAAAAAGCTCAGGAGAAGTTTTTATTATCGTATCCATCCAAAAACAGATACGATAAAAAAAAGAAGGTACTTTACCTTTCTCCTATTTTTAAATGGTTTCATCACGATTTTACAAGGAAAGGAAGCCTGATAGAATATGTTGATGAAGTAATGAAGTTAAACATTCCTCCCAGTACAGAAATCAAATATACAAATTATAGTTGGAAGTTGAATGAGTAAATGGAACTTAATAAAATTTGAATTCTATTTATGTATATCTATAATTATATTTCTTATGTTTCCATTTTCTTTTTTGAGAGCGGAAGTAATATCTATTAATGTTAGAGAAAATAGCAAATTACAAATAGGAGAAGAATTTGAATTTTTAGAAGATAAGACCGGTAAAATGGAACTGGAAACCGTCCAAAAATTAGATACCTGGCAGAAAAGTAGATCTAATTTTATCAGCACGGGTTTTTCTACTTCTTATTACTGGTTTCGATTCTCTCTTCATAATCCTACAAAGAAAAAACTAAGACTTGTCTTTGATACAGGTTTTTCGAGACAGGATAGATTTGAGTTTTATGAAATTTATAAAGAAGGAAACATAAAAAAGACTGTAGTAGGGGACTTATATGTTTTTTCTAAAAGACCGATAAAAAACCCAAATTTTTGTTTTCCAATAGAATTTGAAGCAGGTTCTTCTGTTCAATATTATATACGTACTCATTCTATTCGTAATGCGTTTCGACTTACTCCTTCGATATACGGATTAGAACAGTTTCAGGAAGAGAATACAAAAAAGACCCTGATTAATGGGATTATCTATGGAAGTCTTATTATCATGTTCGTATATAATCTCTTTCTTTTCATTACGATTAAAGACTATAGTTATATTTATCTCGCCTTTGTTATAATTTTCTATTTCTTTTATTTGCTTTGTTTACATGGTATTTCTTTTCAGTATTTCTATCCGAATAATATAAAGTTGCAAAATTATGATTATCATATACTGACTCCTTTAATCCTTATCTCCGGGAATTTATTCATGAATCAGTATCTTGTATTATATCGAATTTCAAAATTGATGAATAAACTCTCATGGATTATTTATATTATTTATATATTCTGTTTACTGCATATACCTTTTGTCATTACTCATTATCCGGCGTATGCGTTTTATTATACAAATATCATTCTGCTATATTCAACAGTTTTTTATTGTTTTGTATCGATTTACTTATTTATAAAAAGATACAGACAGGCCTACTTCATAGCTTATTCCTGGATGATTATTTTGCTGATTGTGATCTTCAGAATTCTTTCTTTACTAAAAGTAATCCCTTTTAGTATATTTGTTGCTGAATACATTCATGTTGTAGGAGTTTCTTTGATGATGGTGATTTTTTCTTTAGCCCTGGCGGATAAGGTGAATACTCTAAAAAAGCAATTAATTAAAGTAAATGATAATTTAGAAGAAAAAATAAATCAAAGAACAGTAGATTTGCATAAAACTTTGATGGAAATACAGGATTTAAAAGAACAGCAGGATGCAGATTATTTTCTCACCTCTTTACTGGCTGAGCCTCTGGGCAATAATCATTTAGAAAGTGAAAATGTCGAAGTAGAGTTTTTTCTGAAACAAAAAAAGGAGTTTTCATTTCGGAATAAGCAATATGAGATTGGAGGAGATATTTGTATTTCAGATAGTATTATATTAAAGGGGAAACGATATGCGGTTATCAGTAATGCCGATGCAATGGGTAAATCCTTGCAGGGTGCTTCCGGTATACTTATCTTTGCTTCTGTGTTTCATGCTATATTAAACCGAACAAAAATGACTATGTCCATGCAAGAACAGAGTCCGAAACAATGGATGGAGAATACTTTTAAAGAGTTAAATGGAACTTTTGAAGCCTTTGAATTGTTAATGATGGTTTCATTTGTCCTGGTACTAATTGATGAATCGACAGGTATGATGTATTCTATAAATGCGGAACATCCTTTTATGGTTTTATATCGGGATAAATATGCTTCTTACCTTGAAAGTAGAAATATGTTCCTAAAATTAGGAATTCCTAAAGAATATGAAGAAATCGAGATACGCGAATTTCAATTAAAATCCGGAGATGTGATTCTATTAGGAAGTGATGGCAAGGATGATATAATGGTAAATGAGGAAGAAACAGAAGAAACCCAGTTTCACAACGATCCAAAGAGATATTTAGAATTTATAGTTAATTCCAATGCTGATTTGTATTTATTATATGACTTGATTAGTTCGGGAGGAGAGCTGATTGACGATGTCTCTCTGGTAAAGATTCTGTATAAGAGCCTGTCTGAAAATTAAGCTACAGGCTCTTGCAGCTTGCTTTTCTTTAATAGATAAGCCTATTTTAAGACACGCTGTAAGTAATATCCAAAAAGGAAGATAAAAAAAAGAGTTTTTTTTTGTTTAGAAAAAGAAGCATACCCGTTTGCCTTCTTCCATGCTTTTGCCTGTTCGAGTAGTCCTTCGATGTCCGGTTCGTGTGAGCACGTAAAACAGCAGCGATTTGTAGCCTTCTTTTTCGGCATCGGCAAGTGAGCCTTTGTTCAATGATTGCACCAAATATATTTTTCTTGACGAATCATTCTGTGAATAGTTTTTAAGCCTGGTGGATCATAATTCCTTTTTTAAAATTACTTTCCAGAACCGCGAAAATGCTATTGACTTTTTGAGACACAAGCTACCGCAGGAACTCTTAAAAGACATTCTATTGGATTCTCTCGAAATTACAAAAGATAGTTTCGTCGATGCCAATTATCAGGATGTGCATTCGGATATGCTCTTCAAAGTTCCGATAGCCGGCAAAGATAGCTACATCTATCTTCTTCTCGAGCACAAAAGTTATCCCGATAAAATGACTTCATTCCAGCTATTGAAATACATGCTGGGAATCTGGAGTCTTCATGTAAGCCAGGAGAAAAAAGAGAAGTCGCTTGTTCTTCCTCTTATCCTGCCGGTACTTTTATATCACGGAAAAAACGAATGGCAATATGGTAATAATTTTCAGAGTATACAGGAAATGATGCCCGGCTGGGAAAAATACCAGGTCAATTTTTCCTATATAGTTTATGATTTTTCCAGGTTTCAAGAAGAAGATATCAAAGGAGAAATAACTACAAGACTCTTTACCCTGCTCTTGAAGTATATCAATCGCGAAGAGTTTGAAGAAAAACTGGTACAAATTATTTCCCTGCTGGCTGAATTAGCAGAAAAGAAAACCGGCATGGAATATATAGAAACCGTCCTTCTCTATATGCTATCAGGTGTGAAAAAAATTGAACTTGACAGTCTAAAATCAATGATGGAGACTAAAGAAAGCAGGAGAGTAAAGGATATGCTGGTATCACTGTTAGATAAAATTGAGCAAAAAGGCTATGATAGAGCATTACATCTTGTAGAAATTGCGAAAAGAAGAGCTGAAGACGAGAAAAGAAGAGCTGAAGACGAGAAAAGAAGAGCTGAACTCGCAGAAAGAAAAGCCGAACTTGCAGAAAGAAAAGCCGAACGGGCCGAACGGAAAAAAGCTCTCCGAACTGCCCTTCATCTCCAGGAATCGGGTTCTGAGCTGGCATTTATTGTTAAAATTACCGAGCTGGATGAGGTCTACCTCCAACGCTTTTTTAAAATAACGGCCTTGAGCTGTAAATAGTAACACTGGCCTTTACCTTTAAACAGACTACCTGCCGGAGTACACCGCCTATCGTTTTTTTTATAAAGAGCTTGCTTTTCAAAGATGATAATAAGTAAATATGCGTATAGGAGTGACTATGAAAGATGAACAACCTGACTTATTTAGAAGAGAAGATTATCTAAAAAAAGACGCAAAAGCAGATTATTTATTTTCAAAATCCTACAACGATATGTCTTGTGAAATAAGCCGTGTTGCAAATGAAGAAATTACAATATGGACAAGAATAGTTTCTTGGATTTATTCTGTAATTCACAGAGATCCAAGGAAATTTAAAAAATTTCAAAATACAGAAGAAAAATTCAAATCAGCCCGTGCTTTTAACAAAATGAGTGATTCTCTTAAAACGGTTCCTGATCATACAATGGATAATCACCAGATAATGGAACATACGAAACGAGAAATAAAGCCATGATATGGAAGGAAGTATTCAACCAAAGAATTCCGGGGTACATTATTTTTTTGTGTAATCCCTTAAGAAAGATCTCACTCATAGAACTCCGACAGGGTTTTAATTCAGAATATGATAATGTATTAAATTTCTATCTTGATAGAATGGAAGAATCTATTCACTCCAGAAACATTGACTTAAACAAATTTGAAGAAGTTAGAGAGCTTTCACTGGAATATGCTGAATACGAAATTTTATATTCAACAGAGGAACTGACTGAAATTAAAAATTCCTTACCCGCTAATCAGGAATATATCTTAATTTATTCTACAGATGATATTGTAAATTCTTACAATTCTTTAAAGACAGATTTTTATTTAAAAAATAATTCTTCCTGCTTTTGCTTACGAAAAGACATTCCCGAACTTTTAGAAATTCAAAGAGAACACTTGAGCGAATACGAACACGGGGATATTTTCCGGATTGGAAATTCTTATTCTGAAAGTTAAAGGCTAAAGCTTTAGAATCCTAAATTCCTACTTCCCCCGTTTGCCTTCTTCCACGCTTTCGACTGTTCAACTAACCCTTCAATGTCCGGTTCGTGTGGAGCACGTAAGAAAGCACCGTATATGTAGCCTTCCTTTTCGGCATCGGCAAGTGAGCCTTTGTTCAATGATTCCGCGAAGGAGATTTTTCTTGACGAATCATTCTGTGAATAGTTTTTAAGCCTGGTGGATCATAATTCCTTTTTCAAAATTACTTTCCAGAACCGGGAGAATGCTATCGACTTCCTGAAACACAAATTACCTCAGGAGTTGTTAAAAGACATCCAACTGGATTCTCTCGAAATAACAAAAGATAGTTTCGTCGATGCCAATTATCAGGATGTGCATTCGGATATGCTCTTCAAAGTTCCGATAGCCGGCAAAGATAGCTACATCTATCTTCTTCTCGAACACAAAAGTTATCCCGATAGAATGACTTCCTTTCAGCTATTGAAATACATGCTCGGAATTTGGAGCCTTCATATAAGCCAAGAGAAAAAAGAGAAGTCGCTTGTTCTTCCTCTTATCCTGCCTGTGCTTTTATATCACGGAAAAAACGAATGGCAATATGGTAATAATTTTCAGAGTATACAGGAAATGATGCCCGGCTGGGAAAAATACCAGGTCAATTTTTCCTATATAGTTTATGATTTTTCCAGGTTTCAAGAAGAAGATATCAAAGGAGAAATAACTACAAGACTCTTTACCCTGCTCTTGAAATATATCAATCGCGAAGAATTTGAAGAAAAGCTGGTGCAAATTATTTCCCTGCTGGCTGAATTAGCAGAAAAGAAAACCGGCATGGAATATATAGAAACCGTCCTTCTCTATATGCTATCAGGTGTGAAAAAAATTGAACTTGACAGTCTAAAATCAATGATGGAAAGTAGAGAAAGCAGGAGAGTAAAGGATATGCTGGTATCACTGTTAGATAAAATTGAGCAAAAAGGCTATGATAGAGCATTACATCTTGTAGAAATTGCGAAAAGAAGAGCTGAAGACGAGAAAAGAAGAGCTGAGGACGAGAAAAGAAGAGCTGAGGACGAGAAAAGAAGAGCTGAACTCGCAGAAAGAAAAGCCGAACTTGCAGAAAGAAAAGCGAGGCGAGCCGAACGTAAAAAAGCTCTCCGAACTGCCCTTCATCTCCAGGAATCGGGTTCTGAGCTGGCATTTATTGTTAAAATTACCGAGCTGGATGAGGTCTACCTCCAACGCTTTTTTAAAAGAACGGCCTTGAGCTGTAAATAGTAACACAGGCTAAATTCCTACTTCCCACGTCGCTCTTATCTGTATAAATTTAGCTTTACAAAATACTGTTTTTCTAAGGACATGAGTGAATTCGACGATCCTCAAGTGCCTGTTCATAGACAGATTTCGCACAGCCTTCCAGAGTTTTTACATAATGAGGATACAGCAATTCTCGGTGAAAAATAAAGAGCTTTCAGATGGTCTTTTAGCTGCATAAATCATCACTTTCAGGGATATGTCAAAAATAATTTCGTAAAGGAATTACAAAATTATTGTACATATAAACGGTTTTTCCATCGTATCCAAAAGCTTATTTAGGGGAAGAGCATGGATACCGGAATAAAAGAAAGAAAACATCTAAACTTTGAATCTTTATTGTCTTACGCGAAAGAAACTTTTAGCAAAGTAAGTGATGGCAGGCAAGTCGGAAAAGTAAAATACAGTATGGATGAAATTCTAACTTCGGCATTCGGTTGTTTTTATTTTCAGGAGTCTTCTTTCCTACAATATCAGCTAAAAATGCAGGAAGGAACTTCTCAAAGTAATATATCCTCTATATTAGGAGTAAAAAATATTCCTAAAGAATATAAAGAAATCGAGATACGCGAATTTCAATTAAAATTCGGAGACATGATTCTATTAGGAAGTGATGGCAAGGATGATATAATGGTAACTGAGGAAGAAACAGAAGAGACCCTGTTTCATAACGATCCAAAGAGATACTTAGACTTAATAGTTAATTCCAATGCTGATTTGCTTTTCTTTAAGAGATAAGCCTATTTTAAGACACGCTGTAAGTAATATCCAAAAAGGAAGATAAAAAAAAGAGTTATTTTTTTGTTTAGAAAAAGAAGCATATTCGTTTGCCATACACTTTTTTATAAAAAATCTTGACCCAAATTTCCTAATAGTAAGAACATGACAAAAAAATCCGAGGAATTTTTATGAAAATACTCTGCTTACTATTATCGATGTCTGTATTCCTGCTGTTTTGTGACACACCGAAGAAAGCCTGTTACGATAAGTGCTCTAAGAAAAAAGACCAGTGTATGATGCTACAGGTAGCAACAACTGCTCCTATACTCGCAAGTCCCACAGGAAGCTCGAGTGTTAAATACGTAGAGAAAAAGGAAGATGATTCCACGACCAATCCGAACGATTATGTACAAAATAGTGAAAAAATCAGTGCTCCCAGTTATTTATCGGGATTTATTACAACCTATTATACATTTGAAAGATTTACCGGGAATCTTAGTTCTTCCACGGATATTGATCATTTTCTTCTTGGTTATTCCAGTATAAATAACGGTTCGGATTCCTATCCCATAACAGTAGAATCCGGAGAGGTGGAATGTACGATTTACAAGCTTGTAAAAAATTATGAACCTTTTTTTGACCCATCTTTAGATCCCAAAGAAAAAGACCCGGCCAATTTACCGGATTACTTTACCTACATGGGGAAAATCAATTCCTCTTCATCTTATACCTATACCCTTCCCGCTTCTCAAGCTTTCGGAGATTATTTAAAGCTACACTGCTATCTTCCCTCCGGGAAAACACCGGGAGAGTATAAACTACTGTTTACAGTTCAGAAAGCCGGGGTGGTAGGACACCTCGATACAGGACAGATTATGGCATTAAACTCCATAATATCCTGTGAAAAAGAAGAAAAAGATTGTGAAAAAAAGTGCAATAAATCAAATCCGTTCTAAAAAAAGGACTTGATTATTTTATGACGCAGGTGTAAAATAGGTGAAAAGCCAAAAGGAACCGAAAATGAAAACTCTCATCTCTCATCTCTCATCTCTCATCTCTATTTTTAGTTTATTTATTCTTTCCCTCATTTTTCATTCATGTATTTCAACTCATAAAATTTCCCATGAGAATAAATCACGTATTAAAAAAGCTGTAATATCTTCTATAACGAAAGGAAATGCAGCAAAAAATATGTATTACCATGGTCCGAGTCTTATTGGAGCATTTACTGGTGTATTACAGGGTCCGGTTACAGCAGAATTGTCTAAAGGAGAAGGGCATGCAATTTCTTTTATTGCAACGAAAAATGGAATTTTAATTGAGGAAATTTCCAAAGAAGCTTTAAAAACTGAGTTGAATAAAGCCGGCAATATAGAAGTTACAGATTCAGAAGAAACTGTAGATGCATTTATAAATATAGAAATTCTCCAATATGGATATTCGATTCCGAGTTCTTTACATTCTACGGTAGTTCCCATATTAAGATTAAAAGTATCAATGGAAGGTAAGAGCAAAGAACTCATCTGGCAGGATTCGGAAAGTCTGTTGACCATTAATAATCCCGTTCCTCCTGAAAAACCGGAAGAGTTAATTACAAATCCTGAATTAATTCGTAAAACCTGGAAGCTCGCAACTGATGTATTAGCAAAAGAACTTGTAGCAAACATGTATGAAAATTAGAGTATAAGTATATTTACATAAACTAAAATTCCTGAAAAATTCATCAAAAGAAACTTAACATTACCTATAAAAAATAGTTAATTCCAATGCTGATTTGCTTTTCTTTAATAGATAAGCCTATTTTAAGACACGCTGTAAGTAATATCCAAAAAGAAAGATAAAAAATTGAACTTGACATCATCTGTAATGAATGATTAAAAAGAAACCTTATGGAATTAAAAGGAAAAATTGCTATCGTTACAGGTGCAAATACTGGCTTAGGTTTTGAGACTGCATTAGGTTTATATCAAAAGGGAGCAAAAGTATATCTTGCATGCCGAAGCGAAGAAAAAGGCCTGGATGCTATCAAAAGAATAAAAGATTCATCAGGTGCCGGGGTCGGGGAATTGGTTTATACTCATCTAAACCTGGCGAGTTTGAATGCAGTAAAAGAATTTGCAGATAAGTTTATTAAGGCCGAATCAAGATTAGATTTACTGATTAACAATGCAGGAGTTATGATTCCACCTCCATCGAAAAGTGAAGATGGTTTTGAACTACAGTTTGGAGTTAATTTTCTCGGTCATTTTGCCTTAACCGGCCATCTGTTTCATCTATTAGAATCAAGCATTGGCTCTCGAGTAGTAACTTTAAGTAGCATCGCTCATCGAGGCGCTGTAATTGATTTCGATAATTTTAAATTAGAGAAGCCATATAATAGTTGGAGAGAATATGGACAAAGCAAATTGGCGGACTTAGTTTTTACTCTTGAGTTTCATAAAAGACTAAAAAATCATGGCTATCAAACCATGTCGCTTGCTGCACATCCTGGTTTTAGTAAGACCGACTTGCAAAAATATATGGAAAAAAGTATGCTTGACTCACTTGAATTAATGACGGCTAAACAGGGAGCTGAACCAACTTTGGCTGCTTGTTTACGAACTGATGCAAAGGGAGGACAGTATTGGGGTCCCGATGGACCTAATGAGCAGAAGGGCAAGCCTGCTTTAGCCAAAATAGATTCAGTGGCATTCGACGAAGAACGCAATGCCAAATTATGGGATTGGGCAAAGAAAATAACAGGAGTTAGCTTCCCTTTTTAATATAAAAAACATCTATTTACTGTCCTTAGTGATTCTAAGGAAATAAATAGATAGTTCTTTTAAACAATAAAGGTGTTTATTAAAAGTGTCCTATGAAAGACACTTTTATTTCCTCTTTCTTTTTGATAAAAATTGATATTTTACAGGACGGTAAAATTTATCCAGGCTTAATTTGATTATTTTGTCGGAACCCGGAACTTGAATATAGGAAAAGTATTTAGCCTGTAAAAGAATATCTTTATCTGTTATATGTTCTTCAAGGGTTAATCTACCTGCGTTGTCATAAGAATATTTGTATTTTGCAATACCTTCAGGATCATTAATCGAAATATTTTTGGAGTTAAAAAACTCTTTAGCTACCAAGTTAGAATCTGTATCATAGGTGAATAATATTTTAGCGATTCCAAACTCGTTATCTTTTAATTTATTATCAGCACTAAACGATTCTTCTTTGATTACCCTGCTATTATCATCATAAGTATATTCTATAAAAGCAATATTATTAATATCATTTACTGTATTTCCTCTTTTGTTTTTGTTTATCTTTTTTTGTACTTGTCCGTTTGTATTGTAAACAAAGTCTATCTCAGAAATCCCGTAAATATTATTTGATTGGTAATTCTCACTATTATAGTAAATCTCTCTGAGCTTTTGCTTTTTTTCGTTGTATCGATAAACAATTCTCGCAATACCATAATAGGGTTCGTTAATCAGTTTTCCGGCTGAATTTTTATATTCCTGTTCTAAAATATTTCCGGATTCGTCATATTCAATATTTTTTTGAGCGATCCCATAGGGAAGAAGTTCCTGATTTTTGTTCCTGTATTCTATAGTTTCTTTATTGTTTGTATATACATAGTTTACCAGGGCAACTCCTGCACCATTTTCCTTTAACTCACCGTTTATATCAAGGTACCTGATTTCAAGAGGTTTATTTTTACTATTATATTTATAAGTAATTTTCGCTACCCCATATTTTTCTACAGGTTTTCCTTCTTCGTTATAAAATGCTTCTATTAGTTTATTTCCATTATCATCATATAAATATTCATATTTGGAAATTCCGAATTTGTTTCGAGCTGGTTTGCCTCTCGCATCCAGGTACTGTTCCGATATTTTTTTTCCAAATGCATTATATTCATAAATATATTTTGCGATTCCTTTAGAGTTTTCAATAGGTTTATGGTTTGCATTATAAAACTCTTTGCGCATTAAGAAGTCAGAGGGATTATATTTCATTTCTATAATAGAAATTCCTTCCTGGCTTGTAGTAATTTTCCCGGAAGAATCTTTAAATGTTTCTATTTTTAAGGTATATTCTTTTTCTTGTTTTATCTCTATATGCTTATATATTGTTTTAACTTTCTTGTTATTTTCAGTATATTCCTTGAGACGAACCGTGTTTTTATCATAAAAATGTTCTATCGATTTATTATTATCAAATATTCTTATTTCATAAGTATTATTTTCAAAAGGAATTACACCATAAGTAAAAACCAAATCACCTTTTGTATTAAACTGCTTAGCCAGAAACTTGTTTTCTCCGTATTCATAACTCATGCGCGAAACACCATTCAAATCGGAAAGCAAGTATTTTTTACCTGAACCGTAAGTAAAGAAGTTCTGACTGAGTCTGCGATTATAAGTATCAAAGAGGATGCGGGAATATCTTATAACTTTATTATCATTTTGATATTTTACAATTTCACTGTGTATATCTTTGTCCGGTCTTCCTACTGCAATTAAAAAATTCCCGGTATAGTCACCTGCGGTATAAGGTACCTGTTCTTTCCCTTTTAGATTTTTTGCGTAGTTTCTAATATTCTGTTCGGTATAGGTTTTTAAGGCATCAAAAGTAACATATTCAGGACCTAAGTCCTGGACGCCACCGCTGATTCCTTTCACTAAATAATAAGTGAATAAACCTCCTCCTAAATCTCTTACTTCGTAAGAATAGCCACCGGGTTTTGTGCTCATCATAATGGCTACTCCTTTTGCATTTAATACTTCATCGGGAAAATTTCCAAAAATCTTTCCGCTGAGACTTTTTCTTCCTTCTACAATTTTCTCACGACAGGCATCTATAAAGAACATAGCCTTTGGAACTTTTTTTGCTTCTTTGGCAAGCTGAGAAATACTGATAGCATTTTTTATTTCTTTGGAATCATAGATTGCGTTAATTGGAGCTATAACATTTTCTCCATTCTGAGCCATAAAGCCGTGTCCGGAAAAATAGAATAAGAGTAGATCGGGTTTTTCTTTTATGATTCGATTATAAGTGCTTACTATGTTTTTCTTTGTTGGAAGCAATTTTGGGTTTTCTTTTCCGGTTTCGTCGTTCATTAGAATAATCTCATTGAATTTACCTACCTGTTCTAATGCCAATTTCATCTTGAGAGAATCATTATTAGCAAAAAAAAGATGGGCAAGAGATTTGTATTCATTAACACCGATAATCAAAGCAATTCTTCTGGAGTTTTTCCATTCATCCAATTCCAATCTTTCGGCCATGCCGATGCCTTTAGCTCGAAACTCTAATATTTCCTGGTCCTTTCCGTATAGAAAGCTTAGACTGCAAATATAAAAGAATAATATAATGTATCTTTTCATTTAAATATCCCTCGTTCAAAAATGATGTAAAAAAGTAAATTTAAAGTTTTCTGAAATACTATTTTTAATACCCATAGAATTCATTGTCCGATTATAATAGATAGAAAAGTTCACTCTATCAGAAGCTGAATATTTAAAAAATGCTGCATCCAGTATATTTCCTATCCAGAATAATCCCAATACATAGGCTGATTGTAACATGTATTGTTCTTTTTTTTTCAAATCGGATTTTAAGGGTGATAAAGTCAAAGCATTGATGGCCAGGGCATTTTCATTCATCGTATAGGGAATTGTAATGGCGGTTGCATATTTTTCACCTGCGTGAATATAGGCCCTATTTGATAGATAGTAATTGGTTAATAGTATAGCACCTGTTACGGCAAAAATTTTGGCTTTAAAACTATTTCCTTCATGCCATTGACCGTATCCCGGAAATAAAGAAGAACGCCAGATGTAAGGAAATCTGGATTCGTCGTGTTTCCAGGGTACTCCATATAGATGGGATTGGACATTTTGAGAAAATTTTTCAACATTTTTTTTAATATCCGCATCTTTTTTAATGATGATTTCATCAGAAAATTCTATATATCCTGTTTTATGATCCATAATAATAATTTTAACTACGGAACCCTGTTCTATTTTGTAGATATTTGCAAAAAGAGCTTTATCTGAATTTGTTAGTTTGGCTACTTTAAGAGCACATTCCGCTCCAATGCAACCCAGTAGTTCTTGAGGGTGTTCTTTATAGGTTTTTTGAATGAGATTTTTGGATGTAAGTTTATACAGGGGCTTTAACTTTTTTCGAATTAGATTTGAAATTTCTTCACTTTGCTTTTTAGAGATTTCTGTACCCGAGTGAAAAGGAACTATTGCTAGAGAATAGGTTTCTGCTTTTGAATACAGATTTCCTGATGAAATAAGCAAGAAAATTAATAAAACTAATAGATAATTCTTCATGAATAAAAACACTTCTAATAACGCATTTTTCTTTCCGGAGGGTATACTGTAAATTAAATAAAAAAATATTTCTTGCAAAAATTTACATTGGTTTTCATTTTTGGAGTATATACAAATATGGACATTTTGTTATGTGTAGAAAACTTATATCCCTTTTTCCCATTTTAATTTTGGGTCTTATTTTACAGTGCTACCCAAATTATTATAATCGAGGTGATCCGGAAACTATGTACGGTCTATTATATGGATATGATTTTTCTGAACTTTTTGGAAATATACCTTATATAGAGATTTCTAATCAGCAGAATTCCATTAAGGAGGGAGAAACTGTAGATTTTAAAGTTAAACTTTCAAAAGCTTCTATCGGTACCAAGCAAGTTATCGTTAAAAGTGATAATCCTGCTATATCGATTAATGGGAATCCTTCTGTAACACTTACTTTTACTCCTCAGAACTCCAGAGAGGAACAAATCTTGAGTGTTAAAGCAGAAGTGGATGAAAATCTGGTTTCCGAAGAAACAAATATTAGTTTTGATTCGAACTGGCATTCGAGGATTCAATTAATCGTAACAAATAAGGATAAAGATTCCCAGTCCATCCTCGTATCCGCATATCCGGAGAATCCCAGCTTTGAAAGGGGAAGTTCTATTTCTTATAAAGTAAAATTGGCCAAGCAGCCGAATCAAAATATTTCTATTCAACCTGTATCCAACAATATTGATTTATTGCAGTATAGTGCAGAGCCCTTAATCTTTACACCTGAAAATTACAATATAGAGCAAAATATAGATATTTCTATATTAGAAAAAATGGATTATTTAAGTAAGGATTTAAGTATTGAATTTAAATCTAATATACTTTCGGTTATTAAAACTTTTAGTGTAATTCCTAATTTAGAATATATTGATATTTCAGCCGGGCAGGGGGTTAAATCGGGATATACACCCAGTATAGCCATTGATAAGATTCATTCTAAAGTACTGGTTTCTGTTTTTAACTGGGCTAATGATTATAAACTTGGTTTATTTCGTTGCAATTTGACTACTGTAGATGGCTCTGATTGTCAGCATATTGATATATCCGCCGGACAGGGAAGTAATTCTCTCAGGTATCCTGCTATGGCTATCGATGAAAAAAATCAAAAGCTATTGGTTGTCGCAACCAATAAATCAAATTTATCCAAATTAAGTATGGTTCGTTGCAATTTGACTACTGTAGATGGCTCTGATTGTCAGTATATTGATATATCGGCAGGACAGCCGGAGAGTTCGGGAATGACCCCTGTGATAGACATAGACAAAGCCAATGGAAAATTTTTAGTGGCTACTCAAAACATTACAAATGGCTATAAACTTAGTCTGTATCGATGCAATTTAAATACGGTAGATGGTTCTGATTGTCAGCATATAGACATATCGGCAGGACAGGGAAATAATTCCGGTTGAGATCCGCATATAGCTATAGATGAAATAAATGCTAAGGTTTTAGTTGTGGCAGGAAATTTGTTTAATTCAGCTAAACCCGGTTTATTTCGTTGTAATGTAGATACTGTAAATGGTTCTGATTGTCAGCATATAGACATATCGGCAGGGCAGGGAAGCGATTCCGGCTGGACCCCCCGAATTGTGGTTGATAAAACAAATCAGAATTTGTTGGTTGTATCTCTGAATATAGCTAATTCGAGAAAACCCGGATTGTTTCGATGCAAATTAAATACGGTTGATGGTTCTGATTGTTTGCACATCAATGTTGCGGGTGACCTGGGAGTTGTGGGTAGAAATGCCAGAATTACAATCGATGAAAAGAATAGCAAAATTTTTATTGTAACAGAGGATGAGTATAATTTTTTTAAATTAAGTCTGTTTCGCTGTAATCTGAATATAGTAGATGGCTCTGATTGTAAATATAAAGATATATCAGCCGGGCAGGGAATTGAGTCCGGAAATAGCCCATCTATGGTGATTGATACAGTAAATGGAAAGCTCTTAACGGTTACCCGGAATACAGCTAATTCAGCCAGACCGGGTTTGTTTCGATTGCCTATTGGATATGAGGACTAATCCTATGAAAGCACTATCACTTATTTTATTTTGTTTGGGTATAATCCTATTTAATTGTCAGAAAGACTTTAAAAATTTAGGAGATCCGAATACTTTTATTGGTATAATTTATGGAGTGGATCTAAATGTAGCACTTGATGAATCAAAACCGAGTATTGTATATTCCGAAATACCAATAAGTATTACAGAAGGAGAAAATTATACTTTAAATTTTAGAATATCTGAAAAAATTAAAGAACAAAAGACGCTAATCGTTCGAAGTGATAATCCTAATTTAAAAGTAAATGAGACTACAGAAATTACTCTATCTTTTAATGAAGACAATGCAAATATCGAACAACAAGTAGTTTTAAGAGCAGAGTCAGATGAAAATGTAATATCTGAAAAAGTGAATCTTACTATAAGCTCTGATTGGTTTGAAGAATTAAGCTTTCCAATTACAATTTTAGATAATAGTCGACAAATTATTGTTTTTGAAACTCAAACCGGCAGTTTGCAGGAAGGAAGTAATACAGAGGCTACAGTAAAGTTGACAAGACAACCCGGAGAAAATGTTTCTGTCTCTATTAGTTCGGATAATGAAAAATTATTAAAATCTAATGTATCCACACTTACGTTTACTCCTGAGAATTATAATATAGCTCAAAGCCTGGAAATTCAGGCTGTTGAAAATGAGTTGTATTTGTTCGATAAAGCTGCCACAATTTCTTTGTCAGCAAGTTTAAGTGATACGGTTCAAAAAGAATTTACTGTAATCAGTAATAATATTGAATATCGGGATTTATCAGCAGGTCAGGGATATGATTCCGGAAGTCAGTTGGATGCAAAAATAGAGCAAAATAATTTGTTAGTTACTACCTGTGATGGTTCAAATCTCGACAGGCCGGCTCTGTTCAGCTGTAATTTAGATGGAACAAACTGCGTATACAAAGATATATCTGTTGGAAGGGGAAGTGGTTCCGGCTATTATCCGAATATAAATGTGTATAATTCTAAATTGCTACAGGTAACAAGGGATGGTTCCAACCTGAAAAAACCGGCTCTGTTTTATTGCAATTTGGATGGAACTAACTGTGTATATAAAAATATATCAGCCGGGCAGGGCAGTAGTTCCGGCAATTATCCGGATACAGCTATTGATTTATTAAATAATAAGTTACTTGTGGTTACCCAAAATGGATCTAATTCTAATAGACCGGCCCTATTTCGGTGTGATCTGGATGGAAACAACTGTGTATATAAAGATATATCAGCCGGGCAGGGCAGTAGTTCCGGGAACGAACCGACTATCATACTCGATTATCTGAATTTGAAATTATTGGTGGTAACAAGAGATGCTTCGAATTCCACCAGAAAATTGAGTTTATTTCAATGTGAATTCGATGGAACGGGTTGTAAGCATTCTATTATTTCCGATGTATATTTACGCACTCCTTCGATTATTATAGATGAAATTCGTTCGAAGCTACTGATTGCTGCAACGAATTATGATAATGAGAGAAAAGTTAGCCTTATTTCCTGTGAATTAGACGGAACGAATTGTACTTATACTGATATATCCTCCGGGCAGGGTTATGGTTCTGGTTACGAGCCATCTATTATAATCGATAAGAATACTTCGACTATTCACGTAGCTACAAGGAATTATTTTAATAATGATAGAATTGGATATTATCGCTGTAACCAGATAACCTTCGAATGTGTTCATAAAGATATTTCTTTGTTTCGAGGGGATAAATCAGGGAAAAGTCCTAAAATTCTAATTGATGAAGTAAATTCGAAAGTTCTTATAATAGCAAAAGACGATACGAATGAAGCGAAAGCTGTTTTGTATCGTTTTCCGTTAAACTTTATAGAGTGAGAAGTTTAAAATCATAGAGGTTTCAAGCCTCTATGATTTTGATAGAGAGAGACAATTCACAAAGAATCTATTTAATTTCTGGAACTGGCTACAAGGTAGATTGAGGTGCTGTTATACTGAAATTGTTGTGATAAACTATTGTAGTCAATCCTTGATTGTCCCAGACCTTTTTCACGTATAAGAGTCAGAGATATAGAAGCTTTTGCACTAGCAAAAGAGATTCCTACGGAATATCCGAGGTTGTTTACAAATTCTTTTCTGGGGTTGTTTCTGAATTCCGGATAAGCATAGGCAAGGGTTAAGTCTTCACTGGCCTTGGAAGAATACTCAGAACCCAGAAGGGCTTTTCCGGCTAACTGAAAGGCTGATTCTTCCCATTTTACTTCTTTTGCATTAGAATAATTGGTGAATACACCTCCCAGAAGGGCAAGGTTAGTAGTCAGGTAGTATTCCATTCCGAAAGCAAAGTTGGTGGTAGGTTTTAGAGTGAGTTCCTGTATTTCCGGATTGTTCCAGGTAACTTTTGTTTTGGGTCCCTGAAATGCAAGCTCAATTTGATTTTGTTTTTTAACATAGCCTTCGCTGTGGATAATGTCAAACGCCATCATGAAATCTCGTGTTAAGAAGGAGGCCACACCGGCTCTGAATTCGTTATTCTGGGGAATTTCACCTGTGGGTAGAGCTTTCATTTTTAATATACCGCTTTCTACACTACCGTTAAAATGATGGGTTCCTTCTGTAAAATCTATATTGTGAGTATTTCCGGCTCGCAGGGAGTCCGTATAGACCTGGCTAATAAGTCGATTCCTGGCAGTAACGACGTTTCTTCTTACGGAAAATCCGAGAGAGAGTTTATCCATGGGCATAAACTGTATACCGAAGATAGGATTTAGGCCGAGGGTTCTTCTGTTATCTACATCAGAGACCATCACATAAGAGTTGTCGGTATACTGCTGCATGGTGGAGCGCGTAATGCTCTGGGTGTTTTCGAAGAAGTAAAGGGTCATTCCTACAGATAAACGCTCACCCAATTTATAGCCAAAGCTTGGGCCAAATTGTAGGTGGCTGTAATTTTCTATATTGTAAATCTTCGTATTATTAATAGAAGAGGAATAAACCGGAATGCTAATCTGGTCATTTCGGCTATAGTTTTCATTGATCTGGTTGACTACAGAAAAAGCTATTTTCAAGTCACCCGAATTGCTCACGATTCCTATGAAGTTGGGTAAATAACTCCTCGAAGTCTGGCTATAGGATTGATTGGGTGAGTCCACATCTTTGTAGCTTTTGTTGATAATCTTGTAGTTACTGGCAGAAATGGAAATCGAATTGTCGTAAGCAAAGCCGATTCCCGCCGGGTTGTAGAAAGCACCCGAAGGGTCATCGGAGATGGCCGAATAAGCTCCGGCAAGACCCGCCGCTCTTTCACCGAAAAAACCATTGATGTTGTGGTAGGCATCGGCGAATACTGCGGAGCCAGTGAGAAAAAAGAAGAATAGGAAGTATCGTATTAGTTTCAAGATATACCTTCTTATGATTATATGTATTTAATAAAAAAGTGAGTATTTCGGATATTTATCATTACCGGGAAGCAAGCGAACCACCGGTGGTTCGCTTACATACTCACTGAGTTTTTAAAGTTTATATGTCACTTACACTCGCCATTAATTACGGACCGCAGGTAGAGGTGCCTGTATCCCAGATACAACCCAGATATCCATTAGCAGCTTGACAGGATACACTTTTTAGAGAGCCACTGTGAAATGTGTCAATATCAATGCAGCTTGTTGCCTCAAGACAGGTTGAACCATCCCAATAGCAGGCAGGTTCTTCAGCACAGGCAGTTTCTGCTGTATGGTTTGAGCATCCGGAGACTCCTGTTGGATCATAACCTGGTCGGCAGGAAGTCCCAACCCAGGCACAGCCGAAAGTGGCATCTGAGCTTAGAGAATCGGTCTGGCAGGAAATTTGAGTTGTATTATTTGAACAAATCGTTCCACCACCGCCGGAAATTTCACATATAGAAGTTCCTGAATTCCACGTACAGGTAGGATCGGCACTACAGGAAGCAAAATCAGGGTAGCTTGCACAGCCAGTTCCACCACCGCCGGAGATACTACAGGTAAATAATGCTGGATCCCAGGTACAACCAAAAGTGGATGCGTTACAATCCGGTCCATTGGGAATATCTGCACAGCTGGTATAGGTTCCGGTTCCACCGCCGCCGGAAGAATAGCAATAGTAATTGGTGGGATCCCAGGCGCAACCGGCTGGACTTCCGGTACAGGCCTGTTGATCGTAATGGAAATCACAGGCTACGTTACACTGGGTACCAAAGGTACAGTAGATTTCATTATCACAACTTACCTGATCCAGACCCGGACAGGTTGCAATGGCCACCTGATCTACTCCAAAACCGACAGTGTTTTCCGAACAGGTTAAAGCCGTTTGATCCCACATACATTTGGGATAAGCGTAGCAGGAATATTCAGTAGTCTGAGCTGCACAGTTAATGGTTTGACCGGCAGGGCTACAGAAGTAAAAGCTTGAGTCCCAGGTACAACCGGCACTGGTACAGGAATTACTGTTTAAGTGAGGTTCACACATTCCAAAAACGTTCATACAGGAACCCATATACGGGTCGTAAGTACATTTTGCGACTCTGCCTGTATTATTATCACAGGTAGCAGGTGCCAGGCCGAAGCAAGCGTCATTGGTCGGATCGTAAGTACACATTGGATCATTTGGGTTAATGGTACAATCCACGGCTGATTCCGGATTAAAGGTTCCGCCTGAAAAACAGGCTGCCGGATTAATATAGCAAATATTATCCGGGTTAAAATTCGGATCTAAGTAAGGATCATAAAACTGGGAAGTCGGACTGGAGTAGGGGTCTGCTTCCAGAACTTTAAACACGTTGGTTCCGGTTACTCTGGTATATTGAACGGCACCGGTGGAAGTCATGCTTCTCCGATAAAGAGCCAGACGGGGAATTACATCTTTTGTTCCCCAGTAGTCTATATAAATATCTCCTCCTGTTACCTTGGATTTGGTACAGACATTATTGGTATATTTACAATTCAGGTTTACCTTGGCCGAACAGGAAGCTGAATCCAGACCGGAACAGGGGTTTAGGTACTCGCCTTCTCCTACAATAGAAGGGTCATTATATCCGCTCGGAGCATCTGTAGTCGAAAGGGCCTGATAAATAATAAACTGGTCGGACTCTACATTATTCAGACCGATTCCTTCCGGACCCGTGCTAAAACCTATAAAAACACGTCCGCCAGCTGAACCCATTCCGAAACCATCGAATTTCTCTCCAAAGATATCCAGGACATTACCACCGGTCATATCAATCTTGGCAAAGCCCTCGACCGGTTTAAAGGTTCTTCCGTCGGTTCCTTCTTCCAGACCCAGAAGATTTCCACTTGAATCAAAAAGTTCTTTAATATATCTTTTTTGCACTTTAGTAGTGGTTGTCCCGGAGGCATCAACTACCTTATCACCAAAAATAACATCGTGAATTTCAGTTAAGATGAACCCGCCACTGTCATTAATTTTTCCATTAACAGAGATTTTCAGGTCATAGTCCCGACTGGTAATGGAGGGGTCTTTTTGAATTGTATCTGAATCTATTTTGATACAGGAATCATTTGCATCCTGCTTACACTTGGTGATGGTGTTCTTATCTATTGTCGTAGTGTACTTACTTCCCCTTTTCTCACGGGTTACCATATTAAAAATCATGGTATCTCTGGAATTGGCATCGGTGCTGGTAGCTTTGGAGAGAGCAATACTGGCCACAATCCCTATTGTAAGTCCCGGAACTTCAAGGTCAGCTTTTACGGAATAGAAAATATTCTGAAAAGCTGCATCGTATTTCATAACTTTGTTATAACCACTATCACTGGCAGGACAGGTGACTGTGTTCGAGGGTTTATCACTGGTATAGTATTGAACTATGTGCCTGTAGCCCAGTTCATAGTCTTTTTTTAGCCTCGTATCCGTATCTGTTTCAGAAATGGAACGGTATAAAACAGCCGGACTCGGTATCGATTCTCCCAATTTAGGAAGTTTTCCACTTTCCTGCTGTTTGAGGAGTTCTGTTTCTGCCTGGGCGGAAGTTAAGCCATAGTCCATAAAAGATTGCTTGATGGAGTTTATCATTTCCTGGGTAATTTTTAAAGATTTGGTTCCACCGGTAAAACAGGTATTGGGTGAGTTTTTGGCTTCCTGCAGAACCTCATTCAAGAGAATTAATTCTAACTTGGTTTGTCCCAAAAGACCGTACATCTTGTCTACGATATCAATCAGGTTCTGATAACCTTTTGCCTTGGCCAATTGGGTTTCGGTAGTTTGCCGCATGATTCTTGGTTCTAAAACTGAACTAAGAGTAGTCGTACTCTTTCGGATACTTCTCGGTATACTCACAGTTACCTGAGAGGGTAAAGCGGTCACATTGTAGCTGGTATTGGCCAGGGTTTGAGTGAGGCCAAGACGGAGGAGAAAACGTCCGTACATGCTAGCTGGAGAATTGCTATCATTTTCCGGATTTTTACAATTCCCCAGGAAAAGGAGGAAAAGTAAAATTATAGGAATTGCACTAAATTTAAAAATCTTCATTTGATTGACTCCCGGTAAGTCTTTTAAAGTATATTATAGTAGACGAAAAAAGATAAATCAATTAATTATTTATAAACCAGCCTGATAATAGGTGGAAACCTTTATGGTTATTTGTAATAAATAAAGGAAACATTTCCAAATTCAGGAAATAAGTTTTTTAGGGGGCAATTTTTGTTATCTACTATAGAAAAAGAAGTTATTAAATACTTGCTCAAACTTCCTACCAGGGCTCTGGAACTGATTTCCGGAGGAAAAACTGAAATACAGGGTAAGAAGTTGGATACATTTATCCAATTTGGGCTTTTATTGTCTGCAGTAAAACCTAAATTAAATGCACTTCCCCCTATAGAAAGTCGTCAACTCCATAAAGAAATGATGGCTATCTTTGATCTCGACCCCCTTGAACTTTACCGGGTTAATGATATGAAAGTCTCGGCCAGGAATCGGGAGATACCAATTCGAATTTATACGCCTCGATTGGAAGGACTTTCGGATAGTTGTCTTCTTTACTTTCATGGTGGAGGCTTTGTAATAGGAAATCTGGATACGGTTGATCCCCTATTACGCTATTTGTCCTTAAAATCCGGTGTTACCATTATTTCTGTAGATTATAGGTTAGCACCGGAACACCGCTTTCCGGCTGCCTTTGAAGATGCTTATTCTGTATATGAATGGTTGGAGTCCAGGGAGAAATATTTTGAAATTAATATTTCAAAAATGGGAATTGGAGGAGATAGTGCCGGAGCCAGTATTGCCAACTATTTATCAGCCAGACTTAGAGAAAGGGAGGGAAAGAAACCTTCTTATCAACTTTTAATTTATCCCGGTATTGATCACTCTATCGAAAGGGAAAGCTTTCAACAGTTTCCTAACTATGGTCTAACTCCCGACCTTCTCCGGTATTTTTTTAGTCATTTTTTTAATCATCCTGAAGATCGAGTTAATCCTTTCTACTTTCCTTATCACGCTGAAACTTTGAAAGGTATGCCCAAAACCTATCTTATTCAAGCCGGATTTGACCCGCTTTATGATGAAGGACTGGCTTTTCACGAGAAACTCTTAAAGGATGGAAACCCATCTATTCGAATTGAATTTCCTTCTCTCATTCATGGGTTTGTCAATTTTGGAGGTCTTGTACCGGCTGCCAGAGATGCTTTGGATAAAATCGCTGAAATTATTCGAAACGCCGGAGAAAACCTTAAGGAAGGTGCACAGCAAACGCCAGAAAGCGTCCGTGGTGGCTCAAGCTGAGGGGGAGTGGAATCTGAGTATAGGGGGAATAGATAAGAGGAGGGGAAGTAAAACCTTTTTCATCTTTGATTCTTGGGATATTAATTTTTGAAATCTCCCAGTTGTGCATTTCATTTAATTTGTGTTTTACCAGAAGCCGAACTAAAAAAGATTCCTCAGGCAAAGATTCGTCCCTAAATTCCTTGTTATGTTTAAGTGTATCTGAAACTTCATGAGTCCAGAATATTTTGTTTTCATCTAAATCTTTTTCAAAACAAAGCGAATGTAGGCCTCCGGGGAAGAGGTAATATCTCGCCTGTAGGTGGATGTTTTCATAATGAACTTCGTTTAAGTTTTCCTGAAGTTCAAATTTTTTATATTGAAACACGAGACCGGGACGATTTCGACGAATCGCTTTATAGGCAGCTTCTTTAAAAGACCAGATTATCCAGGTAAAAATATCAGGATTATCCGATGAATAAAGAATTTTCTGTTCTAAAGGAGAAAAAACTTTATTATAAAAACGGGAATTACCGGAAAGTTGCCTGGTAGCTCGAATCGAAAGGTCAACTATATCATTCCCGAATACATGAGAACTCATTGATAGAGTTTAGCTCTTACCATATCTATAATTTTTCCGGGTGAGTTCAGGTATTTAATTTCTTCTTCAGCAAACTCAATATCAAATTCGTCTTCTATTGCTATAGAAATATCCACTAATTTATTGGGTTTAATTCCCAGATCATTAACCAGGTGTGCCTGTAAACTAACTCGCTTGTATAACTCAGGGTCGGATATATAATTTTGCAATAGAACTTTTAATTTTCCATAGATAACACTTTCTTCCAAGTTGCTCTCCGATTATATAGGTAGTATGTTATGATATAACATTTAGTAATTTGTATTTTTTCTTTCCGGCACGTAATAAAAGAATTTTTTCCTGTATTAAGTGTTCGGTACGTAAAATAGTTTCTAAATCGGCTCTTTGGTTATTGAAGTAAATCCCACCCTGCTGGATCATTCGCCTGGCTTCACTTTTTGATTTTACCAGTTCGGATAGGGAAAGAGCATCAATGATATGAATACCTTCGCTTAGTTTGGATTGTAAAATTTCGATTCCCGGAACAATTTTTTGTATATAAGTAACGGCTTCGAGACTAAGTGAGTCTGCGGAACCTCCAAAAAGAAATTGAGAAGCCTGTCTGGAAGCTATAGCTGCCTTTTCTCCATGAATCATAGAAGTAAATTCATAGGCGAGAAGATTATGAGCTTCTCGTTTTTCAGGTTCTTCTAATACACTTTTTTCTAACTTTTCGATTTCAGTAATTGATAAAAAAGTAAAGTATTTTAAAAATCGTATAATGTCTCTATCATCGGAATTTAACCAGTATTGGTACATTTCATAAGGACTTGTAAGTTCCGGATCTAACCATACAGCACCCCCTTCGGTTTTACCGAACTTGCTTCCGTCTGCACGGGTCAGAAGAGGAAAGGTAATTCCATGAACCGAAGTGGCGTGTTTTTTACGGATAAGATCGATACCGGCGGTTATATTTCCCCATTGGTCGCTTCCACCAATCTGAACATTACAGCCGTAATTTTTATAGAGGTATTCGTAGTCATAGGATTGTAATAATGCATATAAGAATTCTGTAATAGAGATTCCCTGCTCTCTATCCAGTCGGGATTTAACTGAATCTTTTGCCAGGATATAACCCAGAGAAAAACTTTTACCCGTATCTCTCAAAAAATCTACAAGACTTATGGTACCCAGCCAATCGCTATTATCTACCATAAGCGCAGCATTTTCTCCTTCGAAAGATAAAAATCTGGAAAGTTGCTTCTTTATGGATTCAGCGTTTTTCTTTACTGTTTCAGGGTCCAAAAGGGTTCTTTCTGCCTGTTTCCCGCTGGGATCACCGATTAGAGCTGTAGTGCCTCCGACGAGAATAATAGGTTTATGTCCGTATTTCTGGAAATGTGATAAACCGAGAATTGGAATTACATGACCTAGATGTAAACTGGCGGCTGTTGCATCAAAACCGGCATAAACCACCAATTTTTCGTATTCAGCTGCTTTTTCTATGCCAGTATCCGTTAACTGGGAAACAAAGTTTCTCTCCTGTAATTCTTCCAATACTGTTTTTGACATTTTACCTCTAATATATAATAATACATAGATGGATTCAAACTTATGTTGTCAATAGAAAAGATAGAAATAAATTCGTATAAATGGGGTTTCATGAAAAGTCATTTTGGTAAAATTATAGGTTATCGAAGCTACACAATCTATAACCGGGATTGCTTAGTTGGCTATAACAAGAATAATGTTGTTATTTACCTTTCATTATAAAATATTTATAAAAAGGATTTTTTATTGAATTAATTAAATGTCTGGCCTAATTTAATATTGGATTATGAAAAAGTATGCGATTCTTCTTTTTATTTTTCTTATCTTATTCTCTACCTGTAAGGGAAAAGAAAAGATTCCCGTGGCTAAATCGGGGGTGCTTGATTTGCGAACATGGAATTTTGCACAAAACGGAAATTTCAAATTAGAAGGAGAATGGGAGTTCTATTGGAAAAAGAAATGTAAATCTTTAACAGATAAAGATTTACAGAAACCGCAATTTTCTATACTACCCGCCCCATGGAAAACAAGTAAAAAAAATCCCGAACTTGGAGACAAGGGATTTGCCTGTTATCGACTCTTAGTGCAGCTTCCGGAAAAACCCCTTAATTTAGGAGTAATCGTCGGAGTTGTATCCAGTGCATATAGACTCTGGATAAATGATGAGCTATTTTCTTCTAACGGGATAACGGGAGCTGAGCTTGAAGAAGAAAAACCACAGTGGCTCCCTCTTACTAAATATCTTTACACGGAAAAAAGAAGTCTACAAATCGTATTTGAAGTTTCTAATTTTCATTACCATAAAGGAGGTCCCTGGCGTCATATAATCCTTGGTGAATTTGCTTCCATACAAAAAGCCGATATGGTAAATATTACCCTGGAGAGCTTTTTATCCGGTAGTTTACTTATTATGGGTCTTTATCATATCGGTTTGTTTTTTCTTCGAAGGAAAGAGAAAGCAACCTTATATTTCGGACTTTTTTGTTTGTCTGTCTTTTTTAGAAGTGCGGTTGAAAACGAAAGAATACTTATTCGTTTCTTTCCAAATTTTAATTGGGAGTTACAACTTAAAATTATATTTTTAAGCATACATTCCGGGATATTTTTCTTTGCTTCTTTTTTATTACACTTCTTTCCCGGGGAATATTCCCCGAGATTTGTGAAGATCTTGAAATATTATATGCTTCTTGTAAGTACCATTATCATTTTTAACTATGCGAGAGTTTATTCTCCGCTGATTTCTGTTTTCAGGATAATTGTAGTTATATTTTTAATATCTACCTTATACTATATATCGAAAGCGATTATCAATAAAAGACAGGGAGCCAAAACTCTTTTTTCAGGTTTTATTCTACTCTTTATTATATTTATAAATGATTTATTATATTCTATGGATATTATCCATAGTTTTCATCTTGTGACCTTTGGACTTTTTCTCTTTACCTTTGCCAAGGCCTATATTCTTTCTATTCGTTTTACCGGTGCATTAACATCTAATGAAGAGTTAACAGAAAATCTGGAGATTCAAAATATTCAGTTAGAAAATCTTAATACACAAAAAGATCAGTATCTTTTACAGGTAAAAGCTGCAAACGATAGATTACTAAAGATCTTAAATGTAGCCAGAGAAATGGCTCTGGCCAGGGATAAGCTGGCACTGGTCAATTCTACCTGTAGAACTCTTCACGAGACTCAAGCAGGTAAAGAAAAACTGGAAATGAGATTTTATTCTTCTATGAAATACGAAAAGGAAATGTTATTAGAATATATTTCCTCATTCTCCTTAGAAGAGGCTCCTCCGGAAGCATTAAAGTTTCAAAAATATCACTATACCTTTCATAAAGACCAACTCTTTATTCCCATTTCTATTACTGAAAGAAATGTTGTATGTATACTTTGTATATCCGGGTTACCGGATCCTATAGATGAAGATTTTAAACGGTTTATTGAAATGCTCACTGAATCCTTAATACTCTCCATAAAAAATATTGATTATACAATGCAAATGCAGGATAAAGTGCGAATGGAAATGGAACTCAAAACAGCATCCGGAATTCAATCAACATTACTTCCTCAAAAATTACCCGATTTGCCTCAATTGGAAATGCATTCCTTTTATGAACCTGCAAGCGAAACAGGGGGAGATTGGTTTAATATATATCCATTTACTGATGAACTTGTATACATTTTTATTGGAGATGTAACGGGACATGGAGTACCTTCCGCCCTGATAGCAGCAGGCGTATATAGTTTAGTAAAAAACTATCTTGACTTTTCTGATAAAGCAAATCCACCTCTACCCTCTGCTCTAAACACGGCTATTAATAATTTGATCTGTGATATGGGAAAACTAAAGTATTTCATGACCTTTCTTTCTATTCAATTAAATATCAGGACCGGAGAATTAGTATATTCTAATTCTGCTCATTGTCCGGCTATAGTATTTTCGAAGAATTCCTATTTACAATTACAGGAATCCGGTTTACTTCTCGGTACTCCTTTTCCTTTAATCGTTCAAGACAGTTCGATTCAGTTAAAAGACAATGACCTTATATTTTTATATACAGATGGAGCCACAGAAGCAGAAAACAAAGAGGAAGAATTCTTCGGGGAAGATAAACTATTGGAACTTATACAGGACGGCTATACTAAGGATACAGAATTTATTATCAGAAGTGTAAGAGAGAATATTAGTAATTTTCTAAATAACAAACCCTTAAAAGATGATATAACAATGGTCGCAATACGTTATAAAAATGTAAATTTTTAGGTCTGAAAATACATTTTTATAGTTTAAGAGGTCATCCAATTTCAGATTAATCTGCTTTGGGTTTAATACTCCAGGACAGCCGTAAAGAACGGAGAAAAGAGGGTTCTGTTCACAGCAAAATGTTTACTCAAATTTTCATAATTGTAAGATCTATACTTGGGACCGTTTATCTTACGAATTTTTCTTTCCAGCTCTTCCGGCGATGTTCCAAAAACAATTGGTTCGTCCCAGAACAAAGAAAACATATCACGAATGGGGTTTAGTATAAACCCCGGTAAAGGAAAGGAATGTAGCCAGTAGTCTGCAATCAAATAAGTACCTTTTGCAAAATACTGCCCTATGGTTTTTATGGTATCGTATATTAAAGCTTCTTCCAGATACATAGTTACTCCCTCCCAGATAAGGATAACCGGGCGGTTTTTTAATTGCAGAGGTTCTAATATTTCGTATAGAGTTTTCTGTGTGAAATCAGCAGTATGATATGAGACATGTGATGTATCATAATTTTGACTGTTGAGAATTTGCTTTTTTAATTCTTGTGTGGCATGGAAATCAATTTCATAAATACCCTGTTTTAAATAGGGTTTTAGCCTTAGAGACCTCGAATCAAAACCTGCTCCGAGGAGGACTACGGGCATAGTATGTGCGTATTTTATGATATACTCATCCATCAGGGCAGAACGTAGAATGGCAGCGTCATATAGCCACTGGTAAGTTGGAAAGAAAAGTTTGCCGACAGGACCTGATAATAGATTCAGCCAGAGTTGAAAACGTCCCTGAAGGAAATGCTTTGCATACTTGTCCTGTAGTAAAGAATTGTCTTTTTTCCATTCATGTTCTAAGGCGCGCATTAAGCATACGATTTGTGCGGTCTCACTCGGTTTTCCTTCTTTCATAAATTCCCTCTTTAATTATTTCTCAAGAAGGAGAGTCGAAAGTCAATATTTTTTTATTACAGTTGTTCTTAGCTATATCCTTGACTTTTTCTAGCACCCGTTTTTTGTATTAACTTCAAATCAATTGGAGAGGATGAATGAGTAAACAGTATAAACCTGAAACATTAGCCCTGCACGGGGGTCAAAAACCCGATCCCACTACTACCGCCAGAGCGGTTCCTATTTATCAAACGACCTCATACGTTTTTCACGATACCGAGCACGCCGCAAGGCTTTTTGGCCTTCAGGAGTTCGGTAATATTTATACCCGGCTTATGAACCCTACAACCGATGTTCTCGAACAAAGGGTGGCTGCTCTTGAAGGTGGTGTGGCAGCTGTAGCGACTGCTTCCGGACAATCGGCAGAAACCCTGGCCCTTTTGAATATAGTTGAAAATGGGCAAGAAATTGTGGCTTCTTCTTCTTTATACGGCGGAACTTACAATCTTTTACACTATACATTTGAGAAATTAGGCATTAAAGTTCACTTTGTTGACCCGAAAGACCCTGAGAATTTTCGTAAGGCGATAAATGACAAAACCAGGGCTGTTTTTGCAGAAACTCTTGGGAATCCGAAATTAGATACCCTCGATATTGAAGCGGTAGCAAAAGTAGCTCATGATTCCGGGATTCCTCTTGTCATAGACAACACCCTCGCCTCTCCTTATCTCGTAAACCCGATTAAGCACGGAGCGGATATTGTGATTCACTCTTTAACCAAGTTTTTAGGAGGCCACGGCACCTCTCTCGGTGGGATTGTAGTGGATTCCGGTAATTTTAACTACGGGAATGGAAAATTCAAGGGTCTTTCAGAGCCAGATCCGAGTTATCATGGTATGAATTTCTGGGATGTTTTTGGTAAGTTTGAACCTTTCGGTGGGGTCAATATAGCCTATATTATCAAGCTTCGCGTTCAGGGCTTGAGAGATTTAGGTCCCGCCATATCTCCTTTCAATGCCTGGCAGATCCTGCAGGGGATAGAGACCTTGCACCTGCGGATGGAGAGACATTCACAGAATGCACTGAAGATAGCCGAGTATCTTTCTTCTCATGATAAGGTTTCCTGGGTGAATTACCCCGGTTTAAAGACCGACTCGAACTATGAGCTGGCGAAAAAATACCATACAAAGGGACTATTTGGTGCCATGATTGGTTTTGGAATTAAGGGCGGAGTTCCCGAAGCAAAGAAATTAATAGAGAAATTAGAGCTTTTCTCACTCCTTGCCAATGTGGGAGATGCCAAATCTCTTGTAATCCATCCGGCTTCTACAACTCACCAGCAATTAACTGAGGCTGAACAAAGGTCTACCGGTGTAACCCCCGAGTTTATCCGTTTATCGGTAGGTTTGGAAAATGTGGATGATTTGATTGAAGATCTGGAGCAGGCATTAAAGCAAGTATAAGTATGCAAAAAGAGAATAGTATAGGTATAGTAGAAAAGAAGATACTGGAGTTTGAGAGCTTAACTCTGGAAAATGGTTCCGTTATTCGTCCATTAGAAATAGCTTATGAAACCTACGGTACACTTTCTGAGAACAAAGACAATGCTATTCTTGTTTGCCATGCTCTCTCAGGAGACTCTCACGCCGCCGGTTACTATGAAGGAGACAAAAAGCCGGGTTACTGGGAAGCCTATATCGGTCCCGGGAAATCCTTTGATACTGATCGCTTTTTTGTTATCAGTTCCAATGTAATCGGTGGTTGTAAGGGAAGTTCGGGGCCTATAAGCCTTAATCGAGAAACCGGTAAGCCCTACGGCTCCAGCTTTCCTTTCGTCTCCATTAAAGATATGGTGAATGCCCAGCACAGGTTGGTAAAACATTTTGGCATTGAAAAACTTCTTTGTGTTGTGGGTGGTTCTATGGGAGGAATGCAGGCTTTGCAATGGGCGGTAAGCTATCCCGATATGGTGAAGAATAGCATAGTGATTGCTTCTACCTCCGAACACTCAGCCCAGCAGATAGCCTTTAATGAAGTGGGAAGGCAGGCTATTATTTCCGATCCCAAATGGAATAATGGAGAGTATTCCGAAAATCCTAACGGGCTGGCTATAGCGAGGATGGTCGGGCACATTACTTATCTCTCCGATGAATCCATGAGGGAAAAATTTGGTCGAAAGCCTCCCAAGGGAAATATTAAGAATACAGATTTTGCAGTAGGAAGTTATCTCTTATACCAGGGAACTACTTTTTTAGATAGGTTTGATGCTAACTCTTATATTTATGTTACAAAGGCATTAGATCATTTTAGTCTTGGAAGAGGAAAATTTTTGACTGAGAATTTAAGTTCTGTAAAAGCGAATTTCTTGATTATGGCTTTTACTTCGGACTGGCTATATCCTCCCTATCAATCCAAAGAAATCGTAAAATCCCTCGAAGCAAATGGGATTTCTGTTACCTATTGTGAAATTGATACGAATAAGGGTCATGATTCTTTTTTACTTGAGAACCCGGAACAGGCCAAGGTATTGTATCATTTCCTGGACTATGCCAGTAAGGCAGAATAAATTCAATATGAGAAAAACTATATGTCTTTATTTCATAAACAAATAGAAATATCAACAGAACCACAGAACAGGCCGGATTTTCAGTTTATTCTTGATCTCATAAGTCCCGGTACCAGGGTTTTGGACCTCGGATGCGGAGATGGAGAACTTTTGTTTCTTTTAAAGCAGAAAGGAGTTCGGGGACAGGGGATAGAGAAGAATGCCAAATCTATCTACAAATGTATTGAAAAAGGCGTGATTGTTCATCATGGTGATATAGACGACGGTCTTAATCATCACCCGGATGCCAGTTTTGATTATGTAATTTTGAATCAGACCATTCAGGAAACAAGAAATCCCGGTGCTATTATTCGGGAATGTCTACGCATTGGAAAGAAAGTGATTGTTGTGTTTCCCAACTTCGGTCACTGGAAAATCAGGTGGATGATTCTTTTTAAGGGAGAAACTCCTGTTACGAGTCTTTTACCTTATCGCTGGTTTGATACACCGAACCTGCATTTTCTTTCTGTTATTGACTTTGCTGATTTTTGTAAATTGAATGAAATAAAGGTGGAGAAAGAAGCTTATTTCTCCGATCAAAGAAGGATTCGTTTTCAACCGAATTATTTTTCAAAATTGGCCCTATTTGTTCTGGATAGTAAGCATTCAAATAAGGAGAAATCTTCTGTTAAGTAGAGAAAAATATAAACAGGCAGTTGATAGATTACCTTTTATAAAAGTGGCTATAATTGGCGATATTATCCTGGATGAGTATCTGAAAGGAGAAGTAAACCGAATTTCTCCGGAAGCCCCTGTCCCGGTAGTTCATGTACGAAAAACCGATGTAACCCTCGGTGGCTCCGGAAACGTGGTGAGTAACCTGAGAGCTATTGGAGTTCCCTGTATTGTTTTTGCAAGGGTAGGGAAAGATAGCAATGCAAAAGTGATTCGGGATTTATTATTAGCCAAAGGAGTACAGGAAGAAGATATATACTTTTTTACCTCTCCTAATATTCCTACTATCATAAAAACCCGCATTATTGCTGCTCATCAACAGGTCTGTCGTGTAGACAGAGAAGAGAATAAACCTTTAAGCCCCGGTGAAGAAAAATTAGTTTTAGAAAGTTTGAAAGAAGTCTTACCTTCCTGTTCCGGAATTGTACTTTCAGATTACGATAAAGGTTTTTTAACAAAGGGTTTAATTCCTGAAATTTTAAGTCTTTCAAAAGAACAAAAGAAATTTGTAGCAGTGGATCCTCAGGTTAACCATTTCTTTTTATATAAAGAAGCGGGAATTCTGACTCCTAACCACCATGAGGCGGGCAGGGCTTTAGAGCGTAAGTTAGAAGAAACGGAAGATGTGGAACTGGGAGCTATAGAACTTGCCAATAAACTTGAAGCCAAATACATGATGGTAACCAGGGGAGAGAAGGGGATGAGTCTCTATGAAAGGGAAACGAAGACTTTTCATCATATTCCTACGGTAGCCAGGGAAGTATACGATGTGACGGGAGCCGGTGATACGGTTATTTCCATATTTACCGCATTTTATCTGGCCGGTTTGAATGCTCTCGAGGCTTCTAAAGTTGCTAATGCGGCAGCCGGGAAAGTGATAGAGAAATTAGGAGCAGCCACGGTAAGTCTCGAAGAATTAGAAAAACAACTGGTAAAAATGGGAGTTTTGTCCTGATGCAAGATTTTTTCGAAAGACTTATCCCGTTTGAGAAAGTATTAGAGTTACGAAATACTCTAAAAGACAAGAAAATTGTTTTTACCAACGGTTGCTTTGATATATTACATCGCGGACATGTATCTTATCTTTCTGAAGCAAAGTCCCTTGGAGATATTTTATGGCTCGGCTTAAACTCAGATAGCTCGGTGAAGAAGTTAAAGGGAGAATCAAGACCCATTAATCCGGAAGAAGACAGGGCTGCTGTTTTACTGGCACTGCGTTTCGTGGACTATGTAACCCTATTTTCTCAGGACACGCCGGTAGAGCTATTGCATCTTGTACGGCCTCATATTCATGTAAAGGGTGGAGACTATAAAAAGGAAGATTTGCCTGAGTACCCGGTAGTAAAACAATACGGAGGAGATGTTTTTATACTCTCATTTGTCGAAGGAAAATCAACCAGCTCGATAATTCAAAAAGCGAGAGGAGGATAATAATTGGATTACAAAGACCATTTTTCTATACGCTCGGATGAATACAGAAGATACCGTCCGGTGTATCCCAAAACCCTGTATGACAAAGTTTTTTCTGCCTGCTCTCGTTTTAACCGTGCCTGGGATTGCGGCTGTGGTAGCGGACAGGCTACTTCTACACTGGCAGAACATTTTACAGAGGTAATTGCAACAGACCCGAGTGAAAAACAAATTTCTCGTGCTATTCAGAAACCGAATATTCGTTATATGAAAGCAAAAGCGGAAAAAGTACCCATTCCCGACAAAAGTATTGACTTAATCTCAGTTGCCCAGGCCCTTCACTGGTTTGAGTTTGAAGCTTTTTTTAAAGAAGTAAAGCGGGTGGCAGCAAAAGGGGCAGTCTTTTCTGCCTGGACCTATGGAGTGCATTCTTTTCAACAGGAGAAACTTGATAGCTTGGTACAGTATTTTTACAGGGGACTTTTAGAAAGTTACTGGCCTAAGGAAAGAATGCATGTGGAGAAGAAATATTCGTCTATTCCTTTTCCGTATTCCAGGCTTGAAATCTATTCTTTTGAAATGGAAAAAGAATGGACTCTTACCGAAATGCTGGGCTATCTTTCTACCTGGTCAGCTGTTCAGGCCTACAGGCAGGAGCATGGAGCGGATCCCATAGACCGGGTCTACCCTGAGTTTAGAGAAATATGGGGAGGGGATGAGATAAAAAGAAAGATCATTTGGCCTCTCACACTTTTTATTAGTAAATTAGATTGATTTGATAGGATTACTGATGAAAAGACCTTTGAAATTCATGAAAATGAGAGACTACTCACTAATCACTTTTAGTCCACCGACTGAAGGCAAATGCTAAAAATAGGAATTTATATTCATGAAAGCCTGGTTACTTATATTGATCGCCGGATTATTTGAAACTGCCTGGGTTATAGGAATGAAATATTCTGATGGATTTACAAAATTCTGGCCTGCTGTTTTCACCGTCGTCTGTGCCCTGATTAGCATGGGGCTACTCGGTCTTTCTTTGAAATCTCTTCCTCTCGGAACAGCTTATGCCGTATGGACAGGAATTGGAGCTCTGGGGACAGCTATACTGGGTATCCTTTTTTTTGGTGAATCTAAAGAATTTATACGTTTGTTTTTCATTTTTTTAACTATCGTCGGGCTTATCGGGCTCAAAGTGGTCTCCAGGAATTAAGCAGAACTTTTAAAAATCTCATTTATCTGCTTAAGATTCGAAATTTATTTGTTATTGCAATATATCCCTGTAATTTAGAGGATAGCACTGTATTAATAATTATTACTGAATTGGTTCCAGGTATGAAAATTAAAAACCTTATTCTTCCGGCAGCATTTTTCGTGGCTATTTTGAATTTATTTTTCTCTATTGTAACTATATACATTAGTTATTTGACCTATCGAAACTCAGGAAGTATTTTAAATGCCGAAATTCCCCTCTTTAATAGTGCGTGGTCGATTCTGCTGGAAGATACAAAGCTGACAGATAATGCAGTCTTCTTTTCCTATTCCGGTGAGGATATTTATAGGAAGAATTATGATATGCACGTAGATTTACTGGACAAAGAATTAAAATACAGCATGAAAAACTCCAAAGAGAAGGAAAGGAAAATTTTCGAAGGAGTTTCGAACGCCAATGATGCTTTGATAAATTTAGAGTTAAAAATGTTTAATCTCGGTTCTAAGGGCAAGTTAAAAGAATCCCAGGCTGTTTTAAAAAGTGAAGAATACCGAAAGAATAAAGAAATTTATTCCCAGGCCGTCATGAATTTCTTTAAAGGACAACAAAATAGGCTTACTGCGAACCTGGAAAAACAGATTTCGAATTCAAGGCTATTGTTTATAGGGGCAATAGTACTTTCCCTCTTAGGACTGAGTGCTACCTCATTTATCATCATCTGGTTGTCAGGCGGGGTGATAAAGCCACTGGTAAAAGCTGCTGATTATTCCGGAGGCATTGCAAAGGGTGATTTGACGGTGCAAGTGGAAACAAAGGGAGAAGGGGAATTTGCCAATTTATTTCGGGCGATTGCAGGCCTGGTTTCTAAGTTCCATAATGTTTTACACGGGATAGATTATGCTTCTGACGATGTGAAAAATGCTTCTACGAACATCAAGCTTGCCTGTATTATGATGAGAGATGATCTGGAGAAGCAGACAAATGGTTCTACCGCTATTGCGAAAGATATTTCCGAAATTGCAATTTCCAGTAATAGTATTACCGGCATGACCGTGCAACAGAAAGAAAAAATTGAAGAGATGCTTAATAGTCTCGGAGAGCTTTCCTCTTTAGTAAAAAACCTTGGTGAAAAAACCCAGATAACTACTTCGGAAACAGGTGCGATATCAGATGATCTGGATAAGGGCAAGAGCTCTTTGAATACCTTAAATTCGCGTATGCAGGAAATTAATAATACTACAGGAACTATTACCGAAGTTGTATCTATTATTAACTCGATTGCCGATCAGACAAATCTACTGGCATTAAATGCTTCTATTGAGGCTGCGAGGGCAGGGGCTGATGGACGTGGTTTTGCTGTGGTTGCTGCCGAGGTATCGAGACTTGCCGATCAAACCGCCGGAAGTACGAAGTCCATTAAAGATATTATAGCAAAAAATTCAGCTTTAGTGAAATCAGGAATGGAGGGTTTGAGAGAACTTACCCAAATGTTTGATGCGATCCTTGAAAAGGTAAAAGGCATCAATTCGAAGACACACGACATTACCGAGTTAATAAACGAGTATGTCAGTTTAAATTCTAACCTGGAGAATTCCGTTAAAGTTGTAAAAGACATATCCAATAAAATTTTCCATTCGACCGATGAGCATGTAAAAGTAATGACTTCTATTTCGGATACAGCGAGTTCTATCAGTAAGGTGACACAGCAAAACTTTGTCAGATTGGATGCGCTTTCAGAGGATTCCCTGCAATTAGAAGATGTTTCTAATAGTCTCAAAGAACAGGTCAGTTTTTTCAAGTTGTAACATAGAGCTTGACCGGAATAAATAACGAGTATTGATAGGTGAAATATATTCATTCTTTTGAGGAATTAATTTCTTTAGATTCCTGGCTTCCTGTAGAACGAAAAAGGGAGATAGCTGAATTTTTAATCCATGTAATTCCTCAATTTCAAAATTATAGGAATCAATACATCCGGGAACTAAGCCGAGATGAAATGAATCTTGATTCAAAAGATAGGAATGAGCCTGCCTGGACTGCTGTAAGCAGGACCAATTCACAATCCGGTTGGAGACTTATCCTCGGTTTAAATGATCAAAAATGTGCTTATAGAAAAACGGACCCGCTGCAGAGTGGCTGTTTTAATTGCGGCTTTTATTCGGATACTGAAACAACAGAAAAGGCAACGGTTCGATCTGTATTAAATCAATTACAGGCTGCACTCGAACACGGAAAACAAACGAATCAAGCTTTTGATGTAATCGAATTTTTATCCGATGGATCATTCTTGACAGACTTGAGTAATCCCGTAAAGGAAGCCCTTATCAATGAAGTTGCGAAACTAAGCTATATAAAACGATTGCTGATTGAATCCAGACCTGATGGAATAGTAAAGAATGAGGAATTTATCCGTAGGATTGTCAGGAGATTAGGTCGGGAGCGTAGCCTTGAAATAGCAACGGGAATGGAAACTGCAGATGAATTTATTCGAACAACCTGTATTCACAAAGGTTTTACAAAAAAAGACTTTGAACAGGGTCTGGAGACAATTGCCAGGATCAACAGGGAGGAAAAAACGAATATTTCTTATCTTGCCTATATTTTAATTAAACCCGCTTTTTTAACGAGTGAAGAATCTATTATTGATGCCGTGAAAACACTGGAATATCTGAATGGTCTGATGAAGGCAAGTGAAGTGAAAATCATTCCGAAGCTCGAACCCGCAACCTTACCGGAAGGCACACTCTTCATGGTCTTACATAACCTGGAGAAATCTCATCCCTTTCATTATAGAGTTATTAATTACTGGGCAATACTGGAAATATTGGTCAGGGCGAATAGTTATACATCCTGCAAGGAGATCTTTCAACAGGTTCGGATTGGTGAAAGGAATGATATGGGGAGCAATTTATATTTACCCGGAATCTATGATGCAATAGATGAAACCAAATTTCTGCCGGAAGATTCGGTTTTATATAAGGCAATACAGGAGTTTAACTATGACCATGATATTAATAGGGTGTTGTCAGCCCTTCAGGGAATGGACTTACAGTCCCTGAAGAGATGGTCGGAAAGTGAGTTGAATAAAAACTCCAGGATTAGGATTCCATAGCGTATAAAGAAAAAGTCCCTGTTTTTTCAGCTCAGAAGTAAATAATTCTATTTCTTGGATTCCCAGTAAATTACGATAATATCTACTCTACGATTTTTTCTTCTTCCCTCTTTGGAGAAATTAGTAGCTATCGGATGATATTCTCCGTATCCTGAAGCAGAAATTCTTTTGAGATCTAATGCCGGGTTTGCAATGACTGCATATTCTAAAACACCTAAGGCTCTTTTTGTGGATAGTTCCCAGTTGTTCTTTATCGTAGCGGTATGGAAAGGGACATTATCCGTATGCCCTTCGATGAAAATGTGATATCCGGGGTATTTTGTTATGATTTTAAAAATGGAATTTAAAATTGGCTTAACTTGATTTCTAATAGTTGTTGAACCGGAAGCAAAAGAAATCGTTCCACTTAAACGGATAACCAGCCTGGTATAATCTCCATATTTATCTATGAATGCGGTTCCTTCATTAGGATGAACTACGGAGGAAATGCTTGTTTTTAGGTCCTTATATTGAGTTAAAATTGTATCTTTTTTCTTTTTCTGTGCTTTTGCAAAAGCAGACAACTTCTGGACTAAATCTTTAAGTTTTTTTTCTCTATTTCTTAAATACTCAAGCTCTATTTGTAGCTTTTCATTAGTAGTTTTGAATAATTCACGGTCCTTATCGGTTCGGATATACTTTAGTTCCAGTTCTAATAAATTCTTTTTTAGCGTGATAATTTCTTGTTCCTGTTCTTTGTAAGCCTTGAGTTTTTCTTGAAAATCTTTTCGGTCTTTATCATATTGCTTGCTATCTTCTTGAATTTTTAGTTCGAGTTTTTTGATTTGAGATTTCATACTTTCCAGTTCTAAACTTCTAATCTCGATCAGGGAATCTAATTGGGATTTTATGCTTTCAATTCTTAACTGGAAATCCTTGCCGTAAGTAAAGACACTATACGTAGTAATTTCTTCCGGGTACAATTGAATCTGCATAAATAGAATAAAAATGAGCAAAAGCTGTTTCATCGAATTCTCCTTATATGAACCAGACTCCAATAAATATACTCTTAGAAATTTATTCAATTGTAATTTTTTACAAATTTTTATTAAAATTACTTTAAAAAGCATGGAAAACCATTCAAGGAAGTTGGAAAAATTTCTTTTTCAGATAGGTTTTGGGGCTGTTTGCAGGTCCTTATTTCATACGTTTGTCTAACAAAACAAACTTATAATAACAGGCTTTTTTCGGAACGAGGCTCATCGGAGTATACAAAAGTATTTGCTTTAAAATACCTAATATAAAAACTATAAAGAATGAAGCCGGAAAATTTTTGGACCCTTCTGGATAGTATAACTGCGATTAACTTAAAAAATATTGCAGTGATAAAGAAATATACAAAAAGCCAGATTGTATTTCAACAGGATGAAGTTTTCACTGGTTTTTATATAGTAAAATGTGGTAAATTTAAAGTATACAAGCTGAAAGACAATGGCAAAGAAATTATTATAAATATCATGTCCAGTGGGAATATTATCGCAGCCCCCTTACTCTTTTGTCCTGAAAATGTTTATCCGGCGTATTTAGAAGCTTTAGAGCCGGGGCAGTTGTATTATATATCAGAAGAAGCTTATATATCATTTTCAAAAAATTATCCCAATTTTCGGGATCAACTACTTTCCATACTAAGTAAGTATATCATTAATTTAAAAGATCGTGTTTCTTCACTTTCCTTAGATACGATAGAAGAAAGGATCATTAGTTATTTGAGAGATCTCGGAGCAGAACTGAACTTTGTTCCACTTTCTATATCAAAAAAACAACTTGCTTTGCTCTTGAACACTACCCCGGAAACATTAAGCAGAACATTTCGGAAGATGGAAGAGGAAGAACGATTAATCTCTATGAATGATACTTATAAACTTATGCTATTACCCTGTGAATAGCTCCTAAAGCAGTTATATCTTTATTTTAAAAAGAAACTTATTAAATAATTATTTCATCTGCCACACTGGAAATTGGAATTTGAATTATCCCATCAAAAGCATCAAAAACAGAAGTTTCTATATAATCGGAATCAAAACGAATCTGTTTCGGATCGTTTGATCCTCTGGGGATATTTTTAAAACCAAGGATTCCGTTATGCATTTGAGCATCTGCCAATAATTTTTCAATGCTTCCTTCCTTCGGGATATCTAATTTTGTATTTTCAATCCGAAAACCGAACTTACCTTTCTCATCCGGATAAAGAGCCGCAGTATGGCCTCCCTCGGAGGTTATACCTAAGGCAATATAGTCATCTCCTAATTCATCTGCTAAGCGTTGTCCCATTGGTAGACAACTTAAAAAATCACCATAGGAAATAGGAAGTTTTTGAATATGAGCATTGTGTGCGACTAATACTATTTTAGAATTAGTTTCTTTCAAACGCCTGAGAACAGAATCTGCCATAAATTTATCTCTGGCACCCATATCTCCCGAAAGTCCATTTCCTGAAATCAAGCGATTCATAGCATGAGAGTTATAATCAAGATAGCATAGACTTTTTATATGTTGAAGAATTGTATTGTATTGACCTTTGCCGTATTGAGAAATATGGCGAGGAGCCAATGCTTCAAGCCTATAAAGAAGTCTATTTATTTGAGCAGTAAGCAAGTTTTTATCTTCTTCAGAAATTTGGTTTAAAAAAAATGCAGATTGAGCAGTAGAGAATCCATCTATATTTTGGGCAATACGATAAATATCCGAAAGATAAATCGATGCCTCCGGATCAGCTAATTTAAAAAATTCATTTAGAATATCTAATGTCGGAAAGAGAGAACCTCCGTTTCTTGGGACATCTATTCCGACAAAATGAACGGATGCTTTGGAAGATAAATTATGTTTTTTTATCCATTTAAGTGTTTCATGAATTTGAAGAGGATAAGGAAAATGATTCAATAAGTTTTTTAATTTACTTTCTGGTTCGCTATGGTCTTGAATCCAATGATTAAGTGCTATACCTTCAGCGAATCCAAATTCCATTGCGTGAACTTTAAAATCACATTGTTCAATAAGAAATCTTATTATACGATGTCTAAGCTCACAAAATTCCTTTATAAAATGTGAATTTTCTCCGAGCGCAATTACTTTAGCATTTCCAATTATATCTCGTAATTGTATCAAATCATCAAAATTGTTATTTTGCGAAACTGAGTTTAAATGGATAAAATGATTCTTGATCCAATCTGCAAGGTTTATCTTATTCATATTTCTTTCCTGAAATTTCACTAGAGAATATTATTTTTAAGCAGTAGGCACGTAAAATACCGCTAACGTCCCGAGCGTCATAAGAAGTTTCCACATCATCCTCCTTCTCTCATATCATCTGGAGATAATCTTTTTTTTATTTTCAAATAAATTCTTATATTCACCTACGTTTAAAATTAACTAATCTAGCTAATTTCATAAACCGGCTGATAGATGAAGTGCCGGCTTTTTTTATTTTATAACGAATCTTTTAGGGTTTTTGTATATTTATTAATCATATTACGAAAATCTTTACTTAAATTTTTATTTAGCCAAACCCCAGTTATACATTTTCTAAATTTTGAATCTATTCTTAATTGATTATCAATTTTACTATAAAAATCCTTATAATATTTATTAATAAAATCTTCTAATGGTCCTGCTGCGATATTTGCTAAAATCTGATCAGAATTACTATACTTTATTAATGTTAAAATTAGTTGCCAGGATTTATTAGAATCATTATTAATTAAATTATTAACATATTCCCAATAATTAAATAATTCTTTATTTTTTTTTGTATCTGATGAATATTCTATCCACATTTTTGCAATTTCATTGTCTGTTTTATCTTGAAAATTATTAATCATATTCAATTCCAATTTTAGCTCACATTCCCTCTAACTACTTAGCATTGTTTTTGACTTTGCCAGTATCCCCTAAAAGACAAAAATACCCTAAGACTATAGAATAGACAATCTAAAAATCCCAAATCCTCGAAAGGATTTTCTTTTTGAGTCGCTCTATCGGGCTTTGTAGACTTCTTCAGGTTATATCTAAAGGATGAATAAGATAAGCTATGCTATGCTCTTTACAATAGGCCATACAGCTCTTGCTGCTCGCTGCCAGTTCTTGATATGTTCTTCCCAGTTTTGCGCTGTCTTCATGAAGCCAGTGTCGCACAATTACGAGAGCATGAGAAGGTGGGTTCATGATACGCTTACGTTTTCTTTAGCTATATTTAATTTTCATCCTATGGTACCCATTAACGAATAGGTAGTGATATAGTGATAGTCGTTCCATCCTCTTTTGATGAATTCATACTTATATTACCATTTTGTATTTCTGCCATTAGCTTTGCACTGTAAGTTCCCAGTCCGTTTCCATCCTTCCCCTTTCCATATGTCACATATTTCTCAAAAAATCTATCTCGGATTTCCAATGGCACAAACCCAGAATTATAAATTTTAATAATTGCATTGTTTTCTATAGAGCTTAATAATATTGCTATTGTTGAATCTGGTGGTGATGCTTCTATTGCATTTTTCAATAAGTTGGATAACATGGAATAAGAAAGCAATTCTTCTCCTAGTACGAAAAAAGAATTTTTAGTATTTATGTTGTTCTCATTTAAAGTTATTTTAATAATTAATTTTTTGAAATTTATAGATTGAGCCATGTCTTCTATTACTTTATTAATTACTTTAATTATATCAAATGAATCTGGTGATAATTCGTATGTACCTCTTTCCATTTTTACCAAATCTAAGGATCGATTGATCATTCCCAACATTTGTAAAGCAGATATTTTTATGCGTTCAAGATCTTTTTTTTGTTCATCACTTAGTTTCCCTTTCATTTTTATAAAATCAGGTAAATTAATGATCGCATTCAAAGGATTTTTTAGATCGTGTTGAGTAATTCTATCAATGTCTTCACGCAGTTTTACCTGTTCTTTTAATTCTTCTTTAGCAAACTTTAGTGCCAAGTGTGTTTTTACTCTTTGTCGCAATTCAGCGATATTAAATGGTTTTGTTACATAGTCGACTGCTCCCATTTGGAATCCTTTCACAATATCTTTTATTTCCACTCTAGCCGTTAGAAATATGATAGGAATCTCCGAAGTTTCCGGTTTTTCTTTCAGGTGTTTACAGGTTTCGTACCCATCCATTTCCGGCATCATAATATCCAATAGAATCAAATCCGGTAGTATTTTATCAACTACCTTCAATGCTTGTATTCCATTTTCTGCAATAATTATTTTATATCCTTGGTCTGATAAAACTTTTCCTAATAGTTCTATGTTTTTAGGAGTATCATCCACTATCAATATTTGTGATTTCTTTACATTTTCATTCATAAGATTTGGTATATCCTTCAATTTATAAAGTTTTCGTATCTCTAACAATTCAAATTTTTTTCAGTTTTACAGATTTCAAAATATCAATCTTCTCTGATAAAGTTTCTCAGATTCATAATCAATTCCGGAAATTGTGACAGAGTTCTTTTCATCTCTTTGGCATCATAAAGAGAAGCAGATTTCTCCAGTTTTCTTGCCCAAGCTACCAATTCCTTGTAATCATGCAATTCACCCAACTCAATTAAATCTTTTGCAAATACAATGATGTTATCGACAATTAAAATTTCCCGAATATCTTTCCAAATTTCCATTCTTTCAAGGGACAGAATTTCATAGAGTTTCTTTGGGTTTTTAATTTTTTGAAAAGATAACATATTTACATTTGTTTCTATCTCTTTTGTTCTTAAAAACTTTGCCATTTTTTTTTGAAGTTCTTCCATTCTAATCGGTTTTCGAATATACTCATCACACATTGCCTTTCTTTCCCAATCCGTATGATTAAGAACGGAAGCTGTTATAGCGATTATCGGAATGGATGAGGTGGTTGGATCTTTCTTTAAATATTCTGTTGCTTCATATCCATCCATTTCCGGCATTTTCATATCCATCAATATCAAATCAGGACGAGACATTCGAACCTTTTCAATGGCTATTTTCCCATTCTCTGCTTCCGATAATTCCAAATACTTGAATTTTTTCAAAAATCTTTTTAGCAATTCTCGATTTAAAAGGACATCTTCTATGATCAATATCTTTGCCGGCTCAAAATCAATAGCTTCATCAGACAAAACTTCCACCTTTTCTCTCTCTTCCAATCTGGCTGCAACCTCTACATCTTGGAACAAAATCATAAAAGTCGTTCCCTTCCCTTCTTCGCTTCTTAAGCGATATTTCACCATTCATAAGTTGCATCAGTTTCTTACAAATTGCAAGTCCTAGTCCCGTTCCTCCGTACTTCCCACTATCCTGACCTTTGGACTGAGTAAAGGATTCAAAAATATTCTCTTGCTCGCTTTGAGAAATTCCGATTCCCGTATCCTCCACCTGGATGGTTAATGTAACACGATCCTCTTGATAATTCGTACTACTAACGGAAACCTTTACATATCCTTTGTCCGTAAACTTAACTGCGTTTCCAATCAGATTGAGTAGGATTTGTCTAAGCCTGGTTTCATCCAAAATCAATATCTGCGGAACTTGCGGTTCAACTTCAATGATTAATCCTAATTTCTTATCATAGACTTTATTGGAAAAAAGTGCCTTCATCTCTTCTAATATAGTTCGAATATCAATGGCTCTATTGATTAATTCCATTCTACCGGATTCGATCTTTGACAAATCCAGGAAGTCATTGATGAGTTCTAAGAGAATCGTACCACTAACTGAAATGGAATCAGCATAATAACGCAAGTCTTCGTCTTCCAATTTGGAATGTAAGAGTTCGGCAAATCCCAGAATCGCATTCATGGGTGTCCTGATTTCATGGCTCATGTTTGCAAGAAATTCGGATTTTGCCCGATTGGCATTTTCCGCTTCTCCTTTGGCTTGTTTAAGGGAATCCTCCGCCTGTTTGCGTTCCGTAATGTCTCGAATAATTCCCAGAACTAATCGTTGACTTTTTAGATGAATAGGATAACCGTTTACTTCCGCAAAAAATAGATTACCGTCTTTCTTCATTAAAACTGCTTCTCTATAACCCTTCTCATTTTTCAATACCTGAGAAAATAGTTTTAAATCGATTTTCGGTGGAACGAGGTCACGAACATTCATTTTCAGAAGTTCTTTTTCTGTATAACCTGTCATTTGACAAAAAGCCGGGTTCACTAGTAAGTATCTTCCGGTACTATCTGCCAAAGAAATCCCTTCGCCGGACTGTTCAATAATTGCCCGAAAAAGAGTTTCACTACGACGCAATGCTTCTTCCGCCCGTATGCGTTCCGTAATATTCGTTCCAGCACCAATCAGAGCAATCACCTTTCCCGTTTCATCCAGTAGAGGAGAGATGGATATATCCATCCAAATGATTTCTCCATTTTTTTTCAAATAACGTTTTTCAAAGCGATGTATTTTAATAATTCCATTTAGGATGTTTTTCATGTATTGCAAAGTGATTTCCATATCATCCGGGTGAGTAATGCTTCGGTTTGATAGGTTGAGGAATTCTTCTTTGGAATAACCGAGAAGTTCCAACCAATATTGATTGGCATCCAACCAGTTTCCATTGGTATCAATAATTCCAATTGCTACACTAGCTGAATTATAGATTGCGTGCAAACGAGTTTCTTTTTCACGCAATACTTTTTCCAACTGCGTTCGAAACGCAATTTCAGACTGAAGTTGTTTGTTTTGGGCTTTTAGCTGACGCAGTTTTTTATGGATCAAAATTCGAGAATTCATTATATTACCTATATATTTAGCTATGAATGTTCTATATGCCAAAGAATTAAATTTTTGATTTCTCTCAGTTTGAATTGACTCGCCATGTTTTTCAGCTTCTTTAAAAATACATCATATTCTTTTTCGGATATTAATAAACTATCCAAATAGTTTTGCAATTCATCCATATCACCAAATTCTGCAAATTCCAATATCTTTTTTAAAGTATCGTGCTGTGGTGGAACGACTTTAACTGATTTAAGATCATCTTTTTGAGGTTCCTCGTACGGCCACCCATTTATGATTTTGCTTGGCTTAGACGAGGCAACTAGTTCCAGTTCCAATTCAAACCAAAATTTAGAACCCAAATTCAATTGACTTTCGGCTTTTAGTTCTCCACCCATCCGAGTAAGTAGCTTTGATGTAATCGCTAATCCAAGACCTGTTCCTTCCGACCTACGTTTTATATCTCCTACTTGCCGAAACGGATCAAATATCCTGTCCAAATCTATTGGCGAAATGCCTATACCGGTGTCTGTGATTTCAAAATATAATAAAGCATATTGTGAATTGTCTCTTACTGAAGTTTTTACCTTTTGTGCTTTTATGGTAACTCTCCCTTTGTCTGTGAATTTTACCGCGTTACCAAGCAAATTTAGCAGAATTTGAAACAGCCTTCTTTCGTCAGCAAATACTGCTTCAGGTAAATCATCCGAGATAGTTTCACAAAGTTCAATTCCCTTTTCTTTAGATCGAATTCTGATTATATTGCAAGTATTAGTGATTGTTTCCAACAAGTTGAATTCTGTTTTATGCAGTTCTATATTGCCGGATTCTACTTTGGCAAGATCGAGTACGTCGTTTATCAGACTTAAAAGATGATTTCCGCTTTGTTCAATGACATTCAATCCGTTCATTTGTTGGGAAGCCAATGAAGAGTCGTTTTTTAGTATTTGCACATAGCCTAGTATTCCGTTCAAGGGAGTGCGAAGTTCGTGACTCATGTGCGTAAAAAACACGTTACGGGCATTGCTAGCAGACTCTACGGCAATTTTTGCTTTTTCAAGTTCGTTCGTTCTTTGTACCACTCTTTCTTCTAATTCTTCATTGAGATTTTTTAGTTCTTCTTCTATTACTTTTCGTCTGGCTAGCTCAGATAATAGATTTTCCCGCATTTGATTCAGAGATTGGCATAAACTATCAAGTTCGTCAGAAAAATGTTTGCGTTTCAGGCGAATCGGTTTTTCAAGGTTATCAAAATTTAGATTTGCAGCGAGTCGGGAAAGGTTGGAAAGATGACGTGATGCAACCATATAGAATATATAAAATATAGAGACAGATACTACCAAAGTTTTGACAAACTGAGTAATTAGAATCGTCAAAGCCTGGTAAAAGATGCGAACATAGAGATGCTGTAAGTTTGCTGCAACCCGAAAACTACCGATCTCTTCCTTATCATGAATAATTTTCCATGATTTGGAAACTAAATTGGATGCAGGGAAAACTCCATACTTATAGGTATGTCCTGTAATAGATGTAATTTCTGCATAATCTATATCAGGTATATGGGTAATTCCCTCTAATTGGAGGATCATCTGCTGCCGGTCAAATACCCACAATCCATGAGCGATAGTGCTTTGATATCCCTTATAGATTTCTTCAAATTTTTCATTCAAATCCGACAAATCTCGCTTATACTCCGTATAAAGCTGAATAGAGGTGATGACCAGAGTTACTATGGAGCTGCAAAGAAGGATGTAAAAAACCAACCTGGATGCCAGCTTATTACTATGAAAAGAGTTGAACATTACACAAGATTACCTGTAAATTTTTACTTTATGAATCTTTTCTAATTTTTGGATAAACGATCTGTTTACGACTTTTTTATAGGCGTTTTCATACGCTTTTTCTATCTCGCTTTTCTTTGGATGTTTTTTGTATATCATGGGTGAAATTATATTTTCCTGAATAGGTGGCTGTAGAGCTTTAATCTTTCCTTTTAGGTGTGGAAACTTTTTAGAAATTTCATCGTCAAAACTCATCGGGTCAATGATAAACGCATCTATGCGATCCCATTCAATCATGTTAAATAGTTGGTCTACTGAGTTTACTGCTACAGACTGAAACATACTTTCGTTTTTATAAAAGTTATCTAGACCGCCTGTTTCCCTTACATATGCAACACGTTTTTCTTTCATTATTTCGAATGAACCGTTTTTCAAAGGTGAGCTGATTTTGGTGTAAAAATTCATGGGGGTTTTCATGCCATAACTGAAAAATTGAAAATCTTTTTTAAGTTTTTCAGATTCCCAGGCCATGGTCATGTCATGTTTCATCATCTTAACACTCTCTACACATCTTGCCCAGTTGATAATATCGGTTTTTACGGTATATCCGGCTTCTACCAAAACTGCTTCAAGAAAATGGTTGTGTAGTCCGTAATGAGGAAGAGTTTTTCCTCCTAGTTTCCCCCATGTTGCATGACAGACGCGGATTATTTTGCTATATTTTGGAGTTTTTGCCAATTTGGAAGGTTGGGAAAAGACAGAGAAAAAAAAGAAAAAATATCCAATAACCATGGTAAACCAGCGTAATATAAAGTACCTCATACGTATGCTCCTAAAAATTCTTATGTCTTAACAACATGTCTTCACAGAATATGTTCTATGTCTACCATCTTTGATCAGCAATTCTCGGTGAAGCTACCCGGGCACCATTTTAAATTGTTCCGGGTCGAACACAAAGAGCAGAAGATTTTTCCATCTCCATCCAATATTTTTAATGATATATAATTACAGAACCTCATATCTTTCTTGCCTGTTAAAGGAACATCTTCCATCCATTCATAAATGAAAGTCTTATTGGACTTTGCAGCATATTCAGTAAATGTTTTTAGCCCTTTATTTTTCACCGAGAATTGCTGGGAATGTCTGAGAGTATGTGGAGTGACATTTTTTCTATGCCGGCTTTTATTGTAGTGTAGCTGCTTTGATAATTTTTTGAACGGTTCTTGTATGGATATGTCCATATTTATTTTGGTTTGAAATAAAAATAAAGTCCTGTGGTCTATTTGCCCTGATGTGCATATCCAATAACTCAAGACTCTTTTTAGAGAAAATGGTATATCTATTTTTATTGCCCTTTGCATTGTGAACGAGAATTTGTTTTCTGACTCTGTCATTCTGGGGGATAGGCGGTTTATAAGTCATATTAAAAATTAATATGAACTAAAGAAAACAGACCAGGTTTGAGAACTATATATTAACAAGTTGTCTGCTAATATTCCATATTTCTTGTATTACTTCCTTTTCAAAAATATAATTTTTCATTGGGACAAGTTTATTTACATTGAAATATTGTCCGGTGACATTCTTATATTCTGGTGATGTTGCCAATCTAATAACAGGCAATGCTCCTTTTTCTGGTTTAGTAAGAAATAAATTCATTAGTTTTACAAATATTTTGGGATATTCACGGAAAGCATCAGTTCCTATAACGCCGGGGTGAAGACAATTTACTGTTATGCCATCATTTTTTATTCTTTCGGCTAATTCTTTTGTAAATATATTTATTAGTAGTTTTGAATCCGCATAATTTTTTGTTCCATTAAATTTCCCCTTCGGTGGAATATTTTCTAAATCAATTATTCCATTTTTATATAACTCTGAGGATAGATTGATAACCCTTGAAAAAGATGCATTCTTTAAGAGAGGCAATAGTAAATTTGTTAATAGAAATGTGGCAAGGTAATTTACGGCAAAAGTCATTTCATAACCATCACCACTGGATTCATACTTCCTTTTAATCACACCAGCATTATTAATCAGAATATCAATCTGGCTATATTCTTTAATAATATTATCAGAGGTAGAACGGATAGAATCAAGAGATGCAAAATCTGTATATAGCATCTTAATATTATTACTATTGGAAATTTTGACAATTTCATTATAGGCATCTCTGGATTTGTCACTATCACGAACCAGCATTAAGACCTTGTAGTCTAATTTGGCCATTTCAATAGCAATATGCTTTCCGATACCGGAACTGCAACCAGTTATTACTGTTAATTTGTTTGTTTCTGACATCTTGATTTACTTTTTCTTTGTTTTAAGGTTTTTCATTAGTTTATTTAATAAATCCAATTCAAGGTCCACTTGATTGGATAGAAAATTGAGTCCCGGATGACTCTCTAATATTTTCTTTGATGGACCCTTTAATTCAGCCTGCCGGGTAATCAATGCTTCCTTTCTTTTTTCTAAAAGGCTCACTGCTTCTTTAGGTTCCAGTAAGCCAATATAATTAAGAGACACACCGTCTGGATGCTCAAATGGTTGGGTTTCTCCTAATCGTTCACGAAGCAATCTGTTAAATTCTTTCTTTCCCTTTTCTGTAATTGAATAAACATTTTTATCAGGGAAATTAGATTGTGCTTCTTTCTTTTGGGTAACAAATCCCAATTCCTCAAATTTTGCCAGTATTTTATAGGCATTTGCTTTTCCTATGTGGATAGAATTTCCTGTAAAATCCAGCATTTGATTTATTTTATAACCATGCATTCCCTCATGAAGAAGGATACCTAATATTTGCAAATATTTGTCTTTCAATAGAGCCATAGTCACAAGTAACTATTCATAAGTGAGTAGTCAAATCTTTAATTATGATTTGTTAGTATTTTAAGATTTTAATTTCACTATGGTCGCTTGCTTCCTTTCCCAAATCGGAGATTTAAGCCTTCGGTTTAGGAAACATTTAAACCGCTTGCTGACAGACTGTGTGAAAAGTCTCGTTATTGAATATTTTTTGTTTGTCAGGAATGTAATGTATATAGAAAATTTCCTTATAACGATAAAGAGTTATAGGTGCAGCTATGAATTATATACAAGGAACTTCTCGAGAACAGATAGTATTATACAGTGAATGTTTGGATAACGTAATAAAAGAAGATAGTCCGGTAAGGGTTATTGATGCCTATGTTGATAATCTCGATCTTAAAAAATTGGGTTTTAAAATTCCAAAGTTAGAAACAGGTAAACCACCATATAATCCACATGATTTACTAAAAATATATTTATACGGATATATAGAACGAATCCGAAGTAGCAGAAAATTAGAGAAGGAATGTAATAGAAACCAGGAACTTAGGTGGTTAACAAAGAATCTCGCCCCGGATTTTAAGACAATAGCTGATTTTCGAAAAAATAATAAAGATGGAATAAAAAATATCTTCAAAGAGTTTTTATTCTTTTGCAAGAAAATGAATCTACTAACTCTTTCAATAGTTGGAATTGATGGAACGAAGCTAAGAGCACAGAACGGACAAAATAATGTATTTAAAAGAGAGCGTATTGAAAATATCGAGCAAAATATAAAATCCAAAATACAGGAATATTTGGAGGAATTAGAATTGAATGATATTTCCGAAGCAAATGAACTAAATCTTAAAGATGGAGATGAAGCCAGGGATGTATTAAATAAACTAAAAAGACTAACGAAATACAATGATAAAGTGAAAGGGATTCGGGAATTATTTGAAAACGACCCGGAACTACAGGTCTATTTTGCTAACGACACAGATTCAAGATTTCAAAGTGACAAAGGAAAAATTCGTCCTGGATATAATGCCCAAACTGCAGTGGATAATACAAATAAGTTGATTATTGCAAATGATGTATCGCAAAAGTCAAATGACCTGGAACAAATGACTCCTATGATTGAAAAAGTCCAGTCGATAAAAGAAGAACTTAAAATAGAAAATGAGACAAATGCAGTAATGGATTCCGGATATTTTAGTGAAAAAGAAATAATGAATAATAAAGATAAATCGGGGATAAATATTATAGTACCAGATACCAAATCTGCACTGGATAGTAATAATAAGCGTGAATGTAAAAGTAATCCTGATAAACTTCCTGCAAAAGGATATGAAATCCAGGATTTTGTTTATGATAAAGAGCGGGATATATACGTATGTCCGGCAGGAAAAGAATTAAATAGACAAAATGAAAATCCAAGACAGACGTCATACGGGATTTATGTAAATGAGTATAAATGTAAGGAATGTAAAGATTGTTTTCATAGAGCAAAATGTACCAATAGTAAAACTGGACGAACTATTCGGGTCTCGATAAACCGAGAGACAATGGATGATTTTAAAAAAGAGATGGGGAACGAGGAAAATAAAAAGCTAATTCGTAAACGTAAGGAGATTGTGGAACACCCATTTGGCACTATAAAGAGAAATTTGGGGTTCACTTACTTTATACAAAAAGGAATTAGAAGCGTTCAGGCCGAATTTAGTTTCATATGTTTTGCTTATAATTTTAAAAGAGTCATAAATATTCTGGGAATAAGGGCTTTTATAGATGCTGTAAATGCAAAATAGTAGGAATAATAGATTTTTATTTGATGGATAGCAATGAATTTTCTCTCTTTTATGACTTATAGTAAATTTATTTACTATAAACCAATTTGGAATGATTGGTTTTTAGTTTTTTTAGTAAGAACCGAGTTCGTCAATATCTACAGGTTTTTTTTTGCTCACTTTTCACACAGTCTGTGAGCGAAGCAAAAGCACCGGTTTTACAGAAAGCTTACAACTAAAGTATAGCGGGTAGTATACTGACCCTTACAGCATGTCTTTAAACAGGCTTATCTATTAAAGAAAAGCAAGCTGCAAGAGCCTGTAGCTTCATTTTCAGACAGGCTCTTATAGCAACCTGAAAGTTGTATCTCAGGTGTATGCTCCGGGGATTAGGGATTGGTGGTTTAGGGATTAGTATGTCTAAAATACAAGAAATTTTACTTTAGAAGAAGCTATACATAATTTTAAACTATACAAATCCTTATCGAGAATTAACTGATCCTGTATGAGTGAAAAAATACCCTTTACTTTTTTAGATAAACCCTCTATTCCTATGGATGAAAGATTGCATCAATTGGGAGATTCCTTTGTAAATTTTATTGAGGAAGTAGAAAGTTTAGCTCCCGAAGAATTAGAGAATTGCTTGTTTGTAGGTTCTATGGAGAAAACAGACCCCCTTATTCCCAAAGTAAATTTCTTACGCTTTATCTGGGCTTATTCAACAGGTTCAAAGAATAGTATCAGTTTAGCATCCCTTCAGAATATGAAATTTGAAAATAACCTCGATACTCTGTTGGACTATAAAGATGGATTTAGTGCACCTATTTATTTTGTTTTTCCACTAGTTGAATGCATTCGGATGAATTACAATTCGGATAAAGTCTATTTGGTGGGTGATGAAACAAAGTGTGAAATTTATATAAAAAATTAGATTGACCCGTATAAAGGACAATATACCCTTTAGAAAAGGATATATAAGAAAGTCTATGAATCCTCTGAAGAAAAAACCCAGAACAGGTAATAATACAGCTATTCCGGACAAGCCGGATTGGTTAAAGGTTCGGCTTCGTTTTCCGGTAGAAAATGATGAAGTTCGAACAGTGAGAAACACTCTTGATACAAGGACATTGCACACCGTTTGTGAAAGTGCTTCCTGTCCTAACTTAAATCAGTGTTGGTCCAGAAAAGCCGCCACCTATATGATTGCCGGAGATATTTGCACCCGAAAGTGTCGCTATTGTGATGTGGCTTCAGGTAAACCATTAGCTCTTGACTTAGAGGAACCTCAAAAAGTTGCTGAATCCGCTAAGCTACTCGGACTTCGCTATATTGTTCTTACTTCAGTGAATCGTGATGACCTGGAAGATGGAGGAGCTTCTCATTTTGCAAGGACTATCGAGTCTATAAAAACCCTTCTTCCGAAGGCTAAGGTGGAAGTTCTTATACCCGATTTTAAAGGCAAGCAGTCTGCCTTAGATATTTTATACGCTTCTAAGCCCGATATCATTAACCACAACATCGAAACTGTGAAAAGTTTATTTAGCCACATAGCACCCCAAAAAGATTATCACCTTTCTCTTAAAGTTCTCGAAAATGCGAAATCTCAGGGATTTCGAACCAAGTCAGGAATTATGCTGGGCATGGGAGAAACCATAGGAGAAGTAAAAGAATGTATCCATGATTTACGAATGGCAGGAACTGAAATTTTAACCCTCGGTCAGTATTTACAGCCCACGAAAACCCATCATCCGCTTGTAGAGTATATCAAACCGGAAGTATTTGTAGAGCTGAAAGAGTTTTCTCTTCAATTAGGTTTTCTGCATGTAGAATCCGGTCCCCTGGTTCGAAGTTCTTATCATGCCGATTATGCTAATTCTCTTCCGGAAAAAAATCAGGAGTTATGAGAACGGTTTATCACATGTAACCAAATAGTTAATGGTGCTGAGAATTTACAGTCTTGAGCTTTTAAATACTATGTAAAAAATCACACGAAAAAGACTTTTTTATACTTGATAGGGATACTGAAATTTTTAGCCTGTTTCCTACCTATGAAATTCTTAAAAAAACCACTGACAAAACCCGGACTTCGAGATATTTCCGCATCTATAGCTGTCTTTTTAGTAGCGATTCCCTTATGTCTCGGTATCGCACACGCTTCAGGTGCCCCCCTTATTTCAGGAGTGATAGCCGGGATTCTGGGAGGAATCGTAGTAGGTATTCTCAGTGGTTCAAGTTTAAGCGTTAGCGGACCGGCTGCCGGTCTAACGGCCATTGTAATATCAGGAATTGCCGAACTGAAAACCTTTGAAGCATTTTTAGCCGCAGTGATGATTGGGGGTATCGTTCAAATTATATTCGGTTTTTTAAAAGCCGGTATTATCAGCGATTACATACCAAATTCTGTTATCAAAGGGCTTTTAGCTGCCATCGGTATCATACTCATACTCAAGCAATTTCCTCACGTTTTAGGTTATGATATAGAACAATTTGGAGTATCGGAATTTAGTCTTACTCCCCAGGATCTCGATGATTCAGGTAATAAAGAAACCAACACGATAACTCTTTTCTTTCACTCTCTCACTCATATTAATCCGGGTGTTGTGCTGATAGGCGTTTTATCTTTATTCGGTCTTGTTTACTGGGAGAAACATTTGCACCATAAATTTCGATTTATCCCGGGTTCTCTTCTGATTGTTTTACTCGGAATTCTTATAAATGAGTTTTACAGACTTTATCTGCCGGTTTATACTTTAGATAAAACGCACCTTGTTAATATTCCAATTCTGCAACATCCTTTTGAAGTAAAAGAATTCTTGCACTTCCCTGATTTTAATGCACTAAAAAACCTGGCTACCTATAAGCTTGGAATTACTATAGCCATAGTGGCTTCTATCGAAACTCTTCTTTCTATAGAAGCGGTGGATAATCTGGATCCTGAGAAAAGAACCACACCTGTCAACCGAGAATTATTGGCTCAGGGAGTAGGTAATACTTTAAGCGGTTTGCTGGGTGGTCTCCCGATTACTTCTGTAATTGTTCGAAGTTCTGTCAATATGAATGCGGGGGGAAGAACCAAGTATTCTACAATTTTTCATGGAATACTACTCCTCCTTTCTATAATTGCTATTCCATCTCTATTAAATAAAATTCCCCTGGCAACCCTTGCAGCTATTTTGTGTTATACCGGTTTTAAACTCACCCGTCCTTCTATTTATAGAGAGCTTTTTAAACAGGGTCACATTCAGTTTATTCCTTTTGTGGTGACAGCACTCGCTATTGTTCTTACCGATCTATTAATCGGGATCGTCATAGGTTCTTTATTTGCTTTCTTTTTTATCCTGAAAGATGTGTTTTCTTCTCCTATCATTAAGGTACTTCGTACTGATAGATCGATTAAAATTTTTCTCGGGGAAAATTTAACCTTTCTGCACAGGGCCAGAATCTGGGAAACCTTGAAACAAATTCCGGATAATTGTAAAGTGATTATAGACGGAAGACGTAGTATTTACATTCATCATGATATAGAAGAACTGTTCCTGAATTTTCACAGGCAGGCCAAAATTCGAAATATTACCCTGAGTATTATCGGATTAAAAAATATTCACCTCGATACTTCGTTAAAACAGGGAAAAGATGAGATCATGTACAATCGTCTTTTGGAAGACAATGAAGACTGGGCCTGGGAGAAATTACAGGAAGACTCCTCTTTCTTTGAGAAGTTAGCAGCAGGGCAAAATCCTGATTTCTTAATTATCGGTTGTTCCGATAGTCGAGTTCCGATAAACATGCTGACTAAGGCTGACCCGGGTCACATTTTTGTTCATAGGAATATTTCCAACCTGGTTCGTCTTGATGATACAAACCTCATGTCAATTTTGGAATATAGTGTAGGTGTACTAAAAGTGAGACAAATTATTATTCTCGGTCATTACAACTGCGGTGGTGTACATGCTGCTGTTACCGGTTGTACCGGGGTTGTTGAAAAATGGGTGCAGCCTATTCGGAAAATGTATGAAGATAAATTAGAATATATCAATACAATAAAAGATGAAAATGAAAGAAGCCGTAGAATCGTGGAACTAAATGTAATCGAGCAAACGAAGCATTTAAAACAGGTTCCGGTGGTAAAGGAGTCTATTGAAAAATATTCCTATCCAATCATTCACGCCTGGGTCTATGACTTAAAAACCGGTCTGGTTAAAGAATTACCCATAGATGGAAGTCCTATAAGAAAATGAAACTACCGGAAGATATACAAAACTTGCAAAAAATCCCGAATCGCGAGAATCATAAATGTTTTGCCTGTAGTCCTATGAACTCTGCAGGTTTAAAAATGGTTTTTTTTACAAATGGAGAGAGTGTTGTTTCGGAGTTTCGAATACCTGAGCATCTCTGTGGCTGGGACGATATTGTCCATGGAGGAATCATATCTACTATTCTCGATGAGACAATGAGTTGGTCTTCTATCTATCTTTTAAAGCGCTTTATTTTGACACAGTCGATGAAGGTGAATTTCATAAAACCCATTTTTACAGGTCGGGTTTCTTATTCACAGGGTAGAATCAAACGCATGTTGAATCCGAGAAAAGCTGTTGTGGAAGCCTATTTGTATAACGAAAAAAAGGAACTCTGTGCGAGTTCCAGGGGGATTTTTGTACTTTACACTACAGAACAGGCAAGGCGCCGACATTTTTTTAGTGATGAACTTATAGATTCTTATTTATTTATTATGAATTCTTAGGTAAATCGTCAAAAAGTAGTGTGAAAAAATGAATCTCCTCAAAAAATCAAGAAGAAAGTCTCCAGAAAGCGTCCCATCGGTGGATCGCTTTCTTTTGCCCCGAATAAATGATGGGATACAAAAATTTTAATAATAAAATTATTTTTTAAAAAAAACTTGCCTTTTTTTTTCAGTTCTTTAGAACATGTCCATATTCTCACTGTATCTTTGCCTGACAAGGCTTGGGTTCAGGGTGAAATATTTTTTGGAGATTTCTTTTATGAAACAATTGACTCGTTTAATTACTGTTTCCTTACTGGTTGCAGGCCTCATTCATTGTAAGAAAGATGATGATAATAAAGACCAGCAAACAGCCCTACTTCTGGCTATGGCCAGTAATGCAGGTAGCTCAGCCGGCACCCTGACAGCAGCCCAGGAAACCCAGAAGAACACAGTAGCCGCTACCAGTACTTCTGTAGCAAGTAGTGTTTCCACTTCTGTTTCCACTTCGATTTCCACTTCGATTTCATCATCAGCTACTTCTGCTGGTAGTTTTTCTGCTCAACTGGATAATCTGAAGAACCAGGGAAAATTTTACAACCTGGTAGCTGATATCATGAAAAATGGTCGTGACCCGTACTATTCCAGAGAAGCAGTTCGTAAGTTTTTTACTAATAAACTGTTAGAGAAAATGGCTGCTAAGGCTCAAACTCCTAAGAAAACCAGCAATACCCATCTTTCTGCTCTAAGTGGTTCCTATTCTGATGGATCAGTTACTATTGATCCTACTAAAGGAACAACGACCAAGTTTACAGCTACTTTTTCCGGAACTCAGGACGGAGTCAGCTATACCCAAACAGAAGCAGCAGGTGACTATATGAAGAAGGCAGTTTATTCAGCGTTTGCTACAAATCCAAACTATTCCGGCTGTACATTTGATCCGGTAAAAGTTTATACACAAACCGGTAAACAGGGGACTATAGACATTACCGATGGAAAGCTTACACTTAGCCAAACTATGTTAAACAAGTCTACTCAGAATACCAGCGGCGGTTATGATTCACAGTTTTCTTTAGGAGTTTCTAGTGATTTTTCTGCTACTTTGAAATTCTCCAATTATGGAATGCTGGTTCAGGATCCGAGTGTAATGGTTAAATTTTACAAAATATTGAAAACTTTATATTCAAAAAGCATGGCCGAGTATTCCTGTGATGAGATAAAACAGTATGCTGGTTTTCTGAATATGTTGTATACTCCTTCTTTGGGAACTACTATGAATTCAGGTACTCTTACAGCTACTTCTAATTCAACAGGTTCAATGAGTTCTACTACAACTTACACTTCTACTCAAAGTGGAACTACCTACACTTCAAAAACTACAAATGTTGGCAAATCAAGCGGAACAACTACTGCAAGCAGTAAATCTACAGATTTGAAAATTGAAAACGTTGATTCTCCTATGGATGTTACTTACAAACAAACCTATAGTTTTGATTACGATTATGGTACCTCTTATGAGGGAGGTAAGTATACATATACAGCGAGTAAAGTAACCGGAACTTCTACTCTGAGTATTTCCGGAACTTTTGCAGGTTCACCCCTTAACTTAACAGAAACTATTAATTTCTAAGACCTTTGAGGCATCCGTTTGACAACCGGTTTAAACCGGTTGTCAGGGGAAGAATAAGCCTTAGGGCTTATTCTTTTTCTCCTTTTATTGTAATTTCCAGCTTCTTTCCTTCTCTAATAATACTGAAAGTTATATCTTCTTTTTTATCTATTTTTTTCATGTCTTCAAAGAATTCAAAAAAACCGTGTATTTGTTTGCCGTTGAGATGCGTGATATAGTCATAGCGCTTGATGCCGGCTTTTTCGGCTGCTGAGTCTTTTTCCGGGTAACTGACGATTACACCTGCCATATCCGGAAGGTTAAGTTTTTTTACCAGATACATAGTTGTAAAAGGAATTTCTATAATTCCACGCATAGCCTTGGTTTTTACAGAAACAACTTCTTTCTGGTTTTTAACAAAGTTATAAAGTATATCTGTAGGAATCGCAAAACCCGGTCCGAAGGTTCCCTTTCCTCCTAAGGAGTAGGTAAATCGATTCATACCTATAAGTTTACCGGATAGGTCTATTACAGGCCCACCCGAACTTCCTGATAAGACCGGCTCACTTAATTGCAGGTAGTATTCCTCAGGTCTGTCATCGGCAATTCCTTTATTTACAATATTAGCAACATATCCTTTGATAAGAGTATCTCTACGACCGTGAGAGGCTCCAAAGGAAATATACTCAGTTCCTCTTGCGGGAAACTCTTCATACGGAATCGTTATATGAGGAATCTTGGTGGGAATTGGATCTTCGAACTCTGCTTTCAGGAGGGCTAAATCGTATTTATAATCGTCACCTATGACTTTTGCCTGAAGGTGCTTCTGGGTTCCACCTAAATTGATCCATACCTTTGTTTTGTTCCTGACTACGTGATAGCAGGTAAGAATGTGGCCTTCGTTATTTATAAAAAAGCCGGTTCCTAAAACGGTGTATTTTTCCTTGTCTATAGAGTCCCTTTCTTCTATCGTTACTGTACGTTCCATAAATTTAGAAGAAAGCTCAATAATATGTGCCTGATGCTTTAGGCTTGTATTGTAACTTTCCTTCCTTAAATTCTCTAATTGTATCTTACTTTTATCTTCCTTTTTACAGGAAAATATAAGCAGTACTATAAAAAATAAGTTGACATATTGAATCATAGTAGCAGGGTAATTTGCAGATCTGAAATAAGTAAACTATATTTTTACACCTATCTTCCTGATGAATAAACTAAAACAGCTATTAATTGAATCCACATTTTTGAAGGTATATCTTTTCATCGTTCTTGGATACTTCCTCGTACAGTTTGTTACCCTACTAAATCATCCTTCTTATGATTATCGTGATTTTGATTCTTATTATTACGCGGCAAAAAACGTTTTTACAAATCGTATTTACGAATTTCATACCGTAGGAGAAGACCTTCCATTACATTCTATGCTTACAAAGAAAATGATGGAGAAGATGCCGATGTTAAAACCGGACTTCTTGCCTTTTGCAAAAGAGTTGCAGGCGGCAACCGGCCTTAACCCGATAGCTCTCAACCGGGCTTTTGTTTTTCCGTATTTATATCCCCCGGTTTTAGCCTTTTATATCTATCCCTTAACCCTTATTTCAAAATTAATCGCTTTTCCTGTCTGGCATTTTCTCTTATATGCCTTTTACTTCCTTGCTTTAGTAGTAGCCATCGAAAAGTTAAGTGATGAGAAGATAAATTTACAATCTAAAACTTCAGTTATGTTTTTCCTCCTTCTCTTATTCTTTGTGATGCCAATGAATAATTCTTTATACTGGTCCCAGGTGAATGGTATAGTTTTGGGTTTATTCACTATTGCCATTTTTAAATATAAGGATTCTCCTATTTTAGCTTCCTCTTGTATGGCATTCTCTATCTTGATTAAGATGAGTCCGGCTTTGTTTTTAGTATACTTCTTTCTGAAAAAAGAATTTCGATTTTTACTTTATACTTTTTTGAGTTCTGTGGTAATTATTATTCCTACTTTGTTTTTTAAGGGGATAACAAATTGGATACATTTTTTTAAGAATTTACCCAACATAAGTTTCGGCGAAAAAGCCATTATGGGAACGGTTACCGTTATAGGTTCGGGAAACCATTCCTTGAAGGCCTTTGTTTATAAGGTCTTACCCTGGGATTTTCCCCATCTGTCGTATGTGCATTATATATGTGGTATTGTATTATTGCTCTTTTCCTTATTTGTTTACTTTCGCATGAAGAATGTTTCGGGAAGAGAGGAAATTCTAATTATTCAATTAAATATACTATTGATCATTTTAAGTCCTATGACCTGGTATCATCATCTGGTATTTTTGTTTCCTTCTGTTGTGCTTCTTTTTGTTCTTTATGAAAGAAATAAACAATATTCTTTACTTCACCTTGGTTTTCTTGCCGTAATTTTCTATCTAATATTTTATCCTGTAGATGTGCTGGTTTCACATAATCTTTATATACAAACTTTTTTTGAATCCTTTATACTTTTGGGATTGATGTCCTTATTTTTCTATGTTAGTTTTTTAGGAAAAAAAGAAATTCCCTTATAAGACAGCCCCTTAGGGTTTATAAAACATTTCCTTCTTTTTTACATCCACAATTTCCTGATTTAAAAACCTTCTTTTGCGATTATCCGTTTGACAAATGGGAAATGGCTGAATAGCCTTATCCTGATTTCACGATCTTTCTCTCGGAGTACTACATGAAAAAAAGAGTCTTTTACCTATTCGCTGTTCTTTCTATCCTGATTTTTTCTTTTGAACTCAGTTCCTTTTGTGGTTTCTTTGTCGCAAAAGCCGATGCCAGCCTCTATAACAGTGCTTCTAGGGTGGTGTTGGTCCGGGACGAAAACCGAACCGTTGTCAGCATGATGAATGACTATAAAGGAGAGCTAAAAGACTTTGCCCTTGTCGTTCCCGTTCCGGTTGTGCTTACCAGAAAGCAGATCAACGTAGGAGAATCGAAAGTCTTTGACCATCTCGATGCCTTTACAGCTCCGAGACTTGTGGAATACCACGACTCTGACCCCTGTTATACGACTCCGACTCTGGAGATGATGGAGAAGAAAACCTATTCTCCGGCTCCTGCCGGTAATGCTTCCGGAACGAAGGGAGGCCTGGGTGTAAAAGTAGAGGCCAGTTATACCGTAGGCGAGTACGATATTAAAATCCTGTCTGCCAAATACTCCAATGGACTCGAAACCTGGCTTCGTCAGAATGGATACAGGATTCCTAAGGGAGCGAGTAAGGCCCTACAACCCTATATTCGCCAGAAGATGAAGTTTTTCGTAGCAAAAGTCAATCTGAAAGAGCAGTTGAAGACCGGCTTACAATTTCTTCGTCCTTTGCAATTTGCCTATGAATCCGAGAAGTTCCTGCTTCCGATTCGTCTGGGTATGATTAACGCAAAAGGGGAACAGGAGCTTTTAGTCTATGTGCTTACCAAGAAAGGTCGGGTAGAAACTACCAATTATCGGACGGTAAAGCTGCCTTCCGATGTAGAAGTTCCGGAATTTGTTATTCAGGAATTCAAAGATTTTTATCGGGATATGTTTACTAAGCAGGTGAAAAAGGAGAATTACCGGGTTGTATTTACTGAATATTTCTGGGATATGGGCTGGTGTGACCCCTGCGCCGCAGACCCTTTGAGTCAACAGGAACTAAAATCTCTCGGAGTGTTCTGGTTGAATGAAGAGGGGAATCAGGGCTTTGGTGGAAGTAATGTAAAGGTGACAAGGCTACATCTGCGTTATAATAATAAAACTTTTCCGGAAGACCTGATGTTTCAAGAAACCTCCGATACAGCCAATTTTCAGGGTCGTTACATTGTAAATCATCCCTGGAAGGGAAGTCCGAATGCCTGCTCGGAAGCCAGAAACTATTTCAGGAATTTACAAACAAGAGAAGAAACTAGAGCTAAAAACCTCGCCGATCTAACCGGATGGAATCTGCAAAGCATTAGAAAAAAAATGAACTTTGAACAATATAGTAAGATACCCGCTAAGAAATGGTATGAAAGGATCTGGGAGTAAGTGAATATGTTACGATTTTTTATTTTTTTCCTGTTTATTTCTTTTAGCAGTAGTTCTGTCCTTTTTGCTTTTTGTGGTTTCTTTGTCGCAAAAGCCGATGCCAGCCTCTATAATAGTGCTTCGAGGGTGGTGCTGGTTCGTGATGAAAACCGGACCGTTGTCAGTATGATGAACGACTATAAGGGAGAGCTAAAAGACTTTGCCCTTGTGGTTCCTGTTCCGGTTGTGCTTACCAGAAAGCAGATCAACGTAGGAGAATCCGGGGTTTTTGACCATCTCGATGCCTTTACAGCTCCGAGGCTTGTAGAATACCATGACTCTGATCCCTGCTATCGGCTCTATGAAAATGAAGATGGTGTTGTGAAGCAAGAAAGTGTTAAGGAAAGTAGTTCAGAAACACCTAAAAGTCCGAAAGGTCTGGGTGTAAAAGTAGAGGCCAGTTATACCGTAGGCGAGTACGATATTAAAATCCTGTCTGCCAAATACTCCAATGGACTCGAAACCTGGCTTCGTCAGAATGGATACAGGATTCCTGAGGGAGCGAGTAAGGCCCTACAACCCTATATTCGCCAGAAGATGAAGTTTTTCGTAGCAAAAGTCAATCTGAAAGAGCAGTTGAAGACCGGCTTACAATTTCTTCGTCCTTTGCAATTTGCCTATGAATCCGAGAAGTTCCTGCTTCCGATTCGTCTGGGTATGATTAACGCAAAAGGGGAACAGGAGCTTTTAGTCTATGTGCTTACCAAGAAAGGTCGGGTAGAAACTACCAATTATCGGACGGTAAAGCTGCCTTCCGATGTAGAAGTTCCTGAATTTGTGATCCAGGAATTCAAAGATTTTTATCGGGATATGTTTACAAGACAGGTGAAAAAGGAGAATTACCGGGTTGTATTTACTGAATATTTCTGGGACATGGGCTGGTGCGACCCCTGCGCCGCAAACCCTTTGAGTCAACAGGAACTAAAATCTCTCGGAGTGTTCTGGTTGAATGAGCAGGAGAACAAAGGCTTTGGTGGAAGTAATGTAAAGGTGACAAGGCTACATCTGCGTTATAATAATAAAACTTTTCCGGAAGACCTGATGTTTCAAGAAACCTCCGATACAGCCAATTTTCAGGGTCGCTACATTGTTCGCCATCCCTGGAAGGGAAGTCCGAATGCCTGTTCGGAAGCGAGGCTATATTTTGATAACCTTTATACATTAAGGGAAGGAAGGGCGCAGAACCTTTCTATGCTCACAGGTTGGGATATAAACGAGATACGAAAGAAAATGAATCTCGGTGAGAAACCTATTTCTAAGAAGAAATGGTATGAAAGGATCTGGGAATAAGTTTGACAGACCTCATTTCTAAAGAAAAGCTTCCAACTGCAAAACGCAGTTGGAGGGAGATGTTTTATATATATGATATTCGGTATATTCATATATTCTTAATGGCAAGTCTCTTGATGGGAGGAGCTTTATTCCGGGATTTTTCCATTGTTCCCTTGCAAGTTGCTCTAACTTTTGTATTTGGAATCTTGAGCCAGGCTATGTTTATTCGTATTTTTAGAATAAAAAATGTGGGTTATTTAAGTGCTGTTATAACCTGTTTTGGAATATCCTTATTGCTTCGTTCTAACCACATCTGGGTTCATCCTCTGGCCATTTTTCTTGCGATTAGCAGTAAGTTCTTAATTCGTTTTCGTGGGAAGCATCTCTTAAATCCGGCGATGTTTGCTGTTTTATTTGCTATGAATCTCCTGCCCGCTTCCTGGATTTCACCCGGACAATGGGGGTATGACCTCGCTGTACTATTCTGGCTACTCATATTTGGTTTTATTGTAACGGCTCGTTCTAGAACTCTCTGGATAGGTTTGAGTTTTATAGGTTTTTATTTCGGGCTTTTGGCTATACGTGTTTTATACCTCGGTTATCACTGGGATGTATGGTTTCACCAGTTCAAAAGCGGTTCTCTGTTGTTATTCAGTTTTTTCATGATAACCGATCCGAAAACCTCCCCCGATCATCCTTCCGGAAGATTGATTCACACAGGCATTGTGGCTCTTATCGCTTTTATCTGGCAATATTATTTTTATTTTTATCATAACCTCCTATATGCCTTACTTTTTGCCAGTCCTCTGGTTCCTCTCTTAGATACTTATTTTAAATATGAAAAATTTGAATGGGCAGGTTTGGTATCCGACCTTACTGTTCATAAAGGGGTTTAAGAATGCTTAGAAAAAAAGGGTTTATTTCTATATTCCTACTTTTGGGAATACTCGGTTTATTCCAGGAAGAACTATCTTCTTTTTGCGGTTTCTATGTGGCGAAAGCAGATGCAAAGTTGTTTAATGAAGCATCCAAAGTCGTGCTGGTTCGTAATGGGAATAAAACAGTAGTCGGTATGATGAATGACTACAAGGGAGAATTGAAGGATTTTGCTATTGTAATTCCGGTTCCTGTGGTTTTAAAACGGGAGCAGATTAATGTGGGAAATCAGGCTGTATTTGACCATCTGGATGCCTATACTGCTCCGAGACTGGTAGAGTATTTCGATGAAGATCCCTGTCAAAGAAAGTATGAAGAAGAAAGGGATATGCGAACAGAGGGTGCTGTCAATGATGATTTCGGTGGAGGATCCAGAAAAAAGAAAGACCTCGGAGTGAAAGTAGAAGCCAAATATTTAGTGGGGGAATACGATATACTGATTCTTTCTGCGAAGTATTCTAGCGGACTTGAAACCTGGCTTCATACAAATGGGTATAAAATACCGGAGGGAGCAAGCAAGGCATTAAAGCCTTATATACAGCAAAACCTCAAGTTTTTTGTAGCGAAAGTTAACCTGAAAGAACAGACGAAAACAGGTTTGCAATTTTTGCGTCCCCTACAATTTGCTTATGAATCTGAGAAGTTTATGTTACCGATTCGTCTGGGTATGGTCAATGCAAAAGGACCTCAAGAGCTATTGCTTTATGTACTCAGTCGGAATGGAAGGGTAGAAACCAGTAATTATAGGACAGTAAAGCTTCCCTCTAATCTAGAAATTCCTGCCTATATTAAAACAGAGTTCGGTAAGTTTTACAAGGACATGTTTTCAAAACAGGTAGAAAAAGAAAACTACCGAGTTGTTTTTACAGAATATTTCTGGGATATGAATTGGTGTGACCCCTGTGCAGCGGATCCATTGAGTAAAGAAGAGTTAAAATCTCTGGGTGTATTCTGGCTGGATGGAAACGAGCAATATGGTGGAGCTCAGAATGTCCTGGTTACCCGTCTTCATGTTCGTTATACGCCGGAAACCTTTCCGGAAGACCTGATGTTTCAGGAAACTTCGGATCGTTCTAATTTCCAGGGAAGATATATTTTGCAACACCCCTGGACAGGAAGCGCTTCTGCCTGTTCCGAAGCGGAACGTTATTTTTCTAATTTGCAGGGAAGACAGGAAAAACGGGCTCAAAACCTCTCTCATCTTACAGGCTGGGATATACAGGATATTAGAAATCGTATGAACCTGAATTCTTCTTCCTATCCAAGAAAGAAATGGTGGGATAGAATCTGGGAATAAATGAATTTACAGTTATTAGAATATTCAAAAAAAATAAAGCTTCATACAGTCGATTCTACTTCGAAGTATGCAGCAGAGAATTCTGTTGAAGCGGGTTCCTGGGTTATTGCAGATGAACAGACTGCAGGAAGGGGCAGGGGGAGTAAAACCTGGCACAGTGAAGGAGATGAAAAAGTAATCTTTTCCGGTAAAATACGTATCGAAAATCCGCTTCAGCCATTAAGTATTTTTCCCTTACTTGTAGGATATTATACCCTTCTTTGCATTGAAGAAGTATTTGGAAAAAATGAGACCTTAAGTCTCAAATGGCCAAACGATATTTATTCAGGGAAAAAGAAGCTGGCCGGAATATTAATCGATTCTTCCTTACAACATAAACAGTATACTATAATCATGGGTATAGGCATAAATATTTACGGAAAGATTTTGACTGAGAATACGGGGAATGCGACCTATTTATTAACAGAGCCGCCTTTTGATGCCTGGAAAGAGACATTTTACAAAACTCTTATAGACTATTTAAATCGAGCTACTCTCTTATTATATGAGAACACGGAGAGTCTGAATATCTTATCTGAAATTTATGAAAGATCCTATCTTACAGGTAAAAGTGTAAGGTATAAGTTAAATGGACTCCTTTCCGAGGCAAAGGTGAAAGGCTATACAAAAGCAGGTTTTTTGATTGTAGAAAGTGCTGGACAAAAAGAAATTCTCATGGATACTATGCCAGAATTTGAGGTGTTAAGTTGACAGACAAACTTTTAATTGTTGATGTAGGTAATACCAATACGGTAATAGGCGTGCATAGACCGGGAGATAAAGAGCCCATGTTTCACAGGAGAACGGTAACCCGAAGAGATAGAACTTCCGATGAATTAGGTCTTTTCCTGAAAGGTTTCCTGGATTCAGGTGGTATCAAAGAAGGAGAAATCGGACATGCTATTTATTCCAGTGTAGTCCCAGGTTTTAATCCTATATTAGAAAGAATGCTGGAAGACTGGTTTTCTGTGCATCCTATGAAAGTTCACTATGAAATGAAACTTCCATTTAAAATTCTTTATCAAAGACCTTTCGAAATAGGAGCCGACAGGCTTGTCAATGCCGCGGCGGCTGTAGAATACTTTCCCGGAAATTCTATCATCATTGATATGGGTACCGCCACTACGTTTTGCGTGGTGAATGATAAAAACGAATACCTCGGAGGAGTCATAGCACCGGGCTTGAAAATCTCTATGGAAACCCTGCATAGAAAAACGGCACAACTTCCCCCTATTGTTTTCCAGACTCCCAAGCAGGTTTTAGGAGATTCTACCCTAGAGTCCTTACAGGCCGGATTTTATTACGGTTGGGTGGGTCTATTAAAAAATATTATTATGGAGATAAAAAAAGAATACGGTTCCAATTATAGGGTTATCGGAACAGGAGGTTTGGTAACGACCATACATTCTTCTACCGATGGAGATGTATTTGATATTATCGATCCCTTATTAACTTTGAATGGATTGGAAGTTTTGCATCGTTTAAATGTATAAGAGCCGGAAATGAATATCTGGGAAATTTCAGAAAATCGACTCAAAATTATTGCTACAGGAAAAGGCTATGGTTGTATATATTTTTTCCTGTTTCTTTTTGGTTTAAGCATCTCTTCTGTATCTTCTCTCTTTTTATATTCGAACTGGGAAAAAGGAAATTACCCGGATCTTTTCTTAACTTCTTTTTTCTTTGTATTCGGTCTGGTGTTTATCTCCGTCTTTGTAAACCGTAAAGTTATAAACTATGACTCCGTGGTTGTTCTGGATAACCAGGATAAGACTTTAGAGTATTATAAAGAAGAGGATTATAAAATACAACTGGAATACGAAAACTTTTCTCACATTGAGCTTATTAAAGAAATCAAATATACGGAAGGGAAGAGTAGGACAGCCTATGATAGCTACCAGATTTTCTTAATCAAGAGAGATGGGGCTCAATTCTGGTTGGATTCCTTTTTGGATGCAGATCTATTTCAGGAACAAGCAAAGAAACTTCAGAGTTTTATAAACTGGAATATGAAAGACTTTTCGGGCTTCGGTCTCAGTGTAGAAAATAAAGACACGATGAGGAATTTAGCGGGAGCCAAAACCTACATGCCTTCAAAGTTTGTTGAATTAAAAAGTGAAATGGAGGGCATGGAAATTCAGATTAAAAAACCAGGGAATTTCGGAACCAGCTTTATTCTCTTTACTATTTTTTATATTTTTTTTGGTTTTCCTGTGTATTTTCTGTATTCCGCCTTTATCGATACAAAAGACGATGAAGTAGGTATTATTTTTGGAATGATTGCTCTGGTCTTTGTTAGTATTTTTCTATCTATTGTTTTACTAATTTTCCTCTTGCATATGAAAAGATATAGTCTTCTGGTAAATCGAAAAAGCCTGATGATCAGAATGCAGTATCCTTTATTCATTGATTGGCTTTTCGGAGCTAAAATGGAGATTCCTGTGGATAAAATTCGGTACATCCGGGTAAACCGGCTTGACGAAGGACATATCTGGCTCAGTCTTCTTACACACAGGTCTGTGCAATATCCAGGAGGACTAAAAGGATTACTATTCCAAATGGGCTTTTTTTCCCGCAAAAACCCCTTTTCCAAAAACACGGAAGAATGGACGGTTATCGGTCTCTGGGAAGTCCCATTCCAGGAAAAGCCTTCTAACAACCTGTCATTTATTGACCTTTTATTTGTAGAGAAAACCCTTGAGGAGCAGTTGGGACTCGAAGAAGAATGTATTGAAGACGAATTTTATAAATAATTTTTTTATAAAATAAAAAAAGCTGTGGAAATTTTTTTCGTTCTATGTACTAATACTCTGGATTCTTCAAGGCCTGTCTGGCTAAAAACCGTTTAATAGGAGTAGCTTATGTTGTTAAAAGTTTTAGTTTTTATGCTTTCTTTGTGGGGTTCCGGTCTATTTGCTGAGACCAGTGGTGGACTCGTTGTCGCAGATGAGGTCACCAAACAAAAAGCCCAGAAAGAAATGGATGCCATTTTACAGCGAATTCAATCAAAAATCGCTTTTATTGAGAAAGTACACTCAAGGCTCATTCTTTTTGATAAGGATTATGCGAACGTCGTCTTATTAAAGCACAAAACAGCTCCAGAGCTCAATAGTGTTAAGGCACATAAAAAATTAATCAATAGTCGGTATACCGTTTTAAAATTTGAAGGTGAAAAAGTTAAAGAAATTGAAATTGTTTATAAGGAAAGTTATCTGAATATAAGCTGGGAATATGAAAATAAAAAGCTTTTATTTTATCCCGAAGACTATAAAAGAACCATTATCTATACAGATGGTACTTCCCATAATTACATTACCGATCTGGACTATTTTGACTATGAAAACCGGGTAAAAATCCTTAAAAAAATCGAACTCAATATGATTGAATCCTCTTACAAATTAGAGCATATTTTATATAAGTATGAAACTCATAAAGCTGAGAAAGAAAAAAAGCAAATGGAACTTTATTAAAAAATGATACATTTGAGTGTCAATGTCAATAAAATTGCTACCCTGCGTAATTCGCGGGGTGGTGCCATACCCGATCTCCTCTATTTTTCCGGTCTTGCTCTTCGAGCGGGAGCTCATGGGATTACGGTTCATCCGAGAGAGGATGAGAGACATATCCGAAAAGAAGATGTATTTAACCTGAAAGATTTTTTAGAGATGTATAATTCTCATGGAAATGTAGATGTAGAATATAACCTCGAAGGAGAACCGGAAAAACGTTTTATTGATATATGTCTTGAGGTATTACCAGAACAGGCTACATTAGTGCCGGTTACTCCGGGGGAAATAACCTCCGATCATGGTTTTCAGTTTAAGAAAGATAAGGAAAAACTAAAACCGGCTATTGAGAAGTTGAAAGAAAAGGGGATTCGAGTCTCTCTTTTTGTGGATGCCGGTGTCGAAAACCTTTATCTGGCTAAGGAACTGGGAGCGGATAGGATTGAATTATATACCGGTCCTTTTGCGGAATTGTATGATCTGGGTGGAAGAGAAAAGGCTTTCGAGATCTTTCAAACTTATCTGCAAACTGCCAGAGAAGCGAAAGAACTCGGTCTCGGAATCAATGCAGGTCACGATCTGGATCATCTGAATCTACATTTATTTGCCACTCTTCCCGGCCTCGAAGAAGTTTCTATCGGACATCGTTTGATTTCTTACGCACTGGAAGTGGGTCTGGATGCTTCTGTGAAAGCCTATCTCAAAACTCTTTCTCTAAATGGCGAAAATTCTTAAAAAAGGGATCTTCCCGGATTAAGAAAATAGCCGCTTTTTCTAAGGCAAGATACAGGTAGTAGTTTCTTTTATCTGAACGCTGCTGTGTACGATTGTGACTGATAAATTTATCCAGGCTATTTTTCGCCATTGTATAGTTATTAGATTTGATGCCTCTCTGCACATCTCTCCAATATACGCTTAATGGAGACTTTAAACTTTCTTGCAGGATAAGTTTCTGGTTTCGGGTATAGTATAGAGTATCCCAGATACTATAAAAAGTCTGGGTTTTATTCTTCTCTGTTTCCAGAAATCGTACATAGTCCACAGGATTTTTTTTGAGTTCTTTGAGGTGTTTAAGTTCTTCGGACTTAAAACAGGTTTCAAAGACTCCGGAGTTCAGTATATCTTCAGTAAGAATTTTCTCTGTTATAAGATATTGAATGTGGCTTTCTGCCTTTTTGCATTCTCCGGAGCGGCAGTATTCAATGGCCTTCGTGTAATGGTAAACACTCAGTTTATGCCTTGGATAGATCTCCTGTATTAATTCTTCTTTATGGTTGGCTACGGCCAGTTTCTGAAATAAATCTCTATATAACTCATCATCCGGTTTTAAGCTGATAGCTTTGCGAATGAGAGGAAGAGCAGGTTCTGCCTGCTTTAAAAAATAGTAGTGTAAAATAGAGAGATTATAGCAGGAATGTGCATCGTCTACATCCCAGCAGCGTCTGTGTAAAGCTTCCATGCTTTCTTTGCGTGACTCTTCTGAGTGAAAATAATTTCGAAATACATTTTCATTCCAGTTTAAAAAATCCTCATTGAGACCGGTTTCTATGGGTTTCTCTGGTTTGAGCTTCTTTTTATCTCCTCCTCCCTGTGGCAGGCAGGTAAAAAAAAGGTAAATGAAACTAAGAAGGATGAGGATTTTCATTTTCATCAAGGATTCCTATATAATCAAGGTGTCGATATTTTTCCGCAAAGTCCAGTCCATAGCCTACAACAAAATGATCTTCTATAAAAAATCCCGGATAATCAATCGGATAGGCAAAGCGATGAACCTTTTCTTTTACCAGAAGAGCACTTAGCTTTAAAGAGGCAGGTTTTTGGGAAAATAAACTTTCGTAGATCTTATTTAAAGTTTTTCCGGTATCAACAATATCTTCAACCAGCAGAACATGTTTTCCTTCAATGCTTTCTTTCATGAGGAAATTGAGATCCAGAATTTCGGAAGATCGGGTACTGTTTCCGTAAGAAGCAGCTCGTAAGAAATCAATTTTATGTTCGAGTTTTATTTTTCGTGCAAGGTCGGCCAAAAAGATGAAACTTCCTTTCAGAACTCCGATAAGTAGAAGTTCTTTCCCCCGGTAATCTTCTGTAATTTGTTTACCGAGAGAAGAAACTTTCTCTTGAATATAAGAGGATTCAATCAGGATACCCGGTTGATTCACTGATTATACCAGGTTTTTTATTACATCCTTGGCAAGAATTTTTATGGTAGCCTTATAAGGTGGATACAGAAGTTGAATGGTATTCACAGGGCTGGATTGACGTAAAACAGCTCTTTCGTGTGAAAAGGCTCTAAAGCTGTAATACCCGTGGTAGTTGCCCATTCCACTTTCACCCACTCCGCCAAATGGTAAGTCTGGATTTACCAGATGAATTACTACATCGTTAATACAGGTTCCACCGGCTGAAGTTTCCTGAAGTACTTTCTGAATGGTATATTCTCGGTTACTAAATATATACAGGGCCAGGGGTTTTTCTTTTCGGTTAACGTATTCCAGTGCCTCATCTATAGTTTCATAAAGAACTACGGGAAGTAGGGGACCAAAAATCTCTTCATTCATAATTCTACTGTCCGCCGGTGCATTGTAAAGAACGGTCGGTGAAACAAATTTTTCTTCTGCCAGGGTTTGTCCACCGGCGATTATCTCCGCTCCTTTTTCTAAAGCTTCATTAAGGAGTCCCTGGATCCGATTAAATTGTCTTTCATTTATCAGCCTTGCATAATCAGGAGAGAGATGACGTTCTCCTTCTTTGCCATAGACTTCTGTAAGGGTTGTTCGAATGAGGTTTCTGAAATCATCCAGCTTGTTTTTAGGTAGGAGTATATAGTCAGGTGCTACACAGGTTTGGCCGCAGTTAATGAATTTGCCCCAGCATATTTTTTTCACCATTTCTTTAAAATCGCAGTATTCATCTACGATAACCGGTGATTTGCCGCCCAGCTCCAGGGTTACAGGAGTTAAATATTTAGCTGCTGCCTGCATAACGATTCGACCTACTTCTACACTTCCGGTAAAGAAGATGTGGTCATATCGTAAGCTGAGCAAATGACCGGAAACGGATGCGTCTCCTTCAATTACAGCTACTTCTTCCTCCGGAAAGATTTTTAACAGGTCTTTTAAGAGGGCAGAGGTATGGGCTGCATATTCAGAAGGTTTTACAATCATAGTATTACCTGCTGCAATGGCTCCAATGATAGGGGAAATGGAAAGATTGAAGGGATAATTCCAGGGGGCGATAATCAGGGCCTGTCCTTTGGGTTCAAAATAGACTTTACTCTGCGAGCCCAAAAGGGGAAGGGGAGTATCCACAGATTTTGGACTCATCCAATCTTTTAGATTTTTAATAGCGTCGTTTAATTCACCGATAACGGGTATAACTTCTGTTATATCTGCTTCCTGGGCTACTTTGCGAAAATCTTTATAAATTGCTTCATGAATTTCGCGAGTTCTATCTCTAACAGTATCCAGAAGTTTTTGTAGTTTTTCAACTCTCTCCCTGTAACTGGTTCTGGCTACTACAGGTTTATGTTTTTTTTGAAGTGCATAAATTCTATCGATTTCTTCAACCGGGGTATTCGGGGCTATCATATTCTCCTCCTAAATCAAACAGAACCCAGTTTCTAACACTCTTAGAAAAAGGGTATCATTTTTTTATACAGGTCTTTCTGATATTTTTACAGGACCTAATTTTTTTTGAAGTAAAACCCTTTTAAAAAGCGGAAGTACAAAAAGGGAAGCAATACGAGTTCCAGTCCGTAAATAAGCTTTGGAAGACCGAGACTCTGGGTTTTCATAGCCATGATGTAGGGCAAGGAGGGTATCGCAAAAAGAAAAAAGAGAAATCCGAAAATGATAACATTCAAAATAAGCAGGAGTTCTTTTAATTCATTCTTTAAAAGGTATCCGATTAAACCGGTAATGAGAACGCTATATAACGAATGAAATAGGGCAAAGGGTAGACTGAAGAAAAATTCCATGATTTCTTTTTTTGTATCCATAGCTAACCTGATAAGGAATCTAAATAAATCTGTCAAGTCTGGATGCAATCGAAGGTCTATGAAAATATTGAAATTTTTTATAATTAAGAATTATTTTTTAGAATTTAACTTGACTAAAAAAGGTGGGTTTATAGACTGTAATCATTCTGGTGGTTTTGGAGAAGGGGAAATACCTGTTCCCATCCCGAACACAGAAGTCAAGCCCTTCATCGCCAATGGTACTATGTGGTTCGCTGCATGGGAGAGTAGGACGCTGCCAGAATTTAAGCAATCATATCAAAGCCACCATCAGGTGGCTTTTTTATTTTTCGTAGTTCCCCATAATAATTATTTTCAGGGATAACTTGTTTTATTGACAAAATAAATCAGGAAATCTTATACAGGAAATAATGATCAAATTATTCCACTTTATTCTTCCCGTTCGTAAAATAGCCGCTATAACTATACTCTTATCACTTCTCAGTTTCCTTCTTACACTTTTTCCCGGAGAAAAATTGGGAGCTGAGGATGGGCCTGTAGGGATAGTGCTTGGACAAACTATCTGGAACGCAGCACAGGTGGGGTTTTTATTTATTTTGTTTCAACTATTCTTTAGCTATCAGAAATGGTGGTTTAAGTTCATCTCTATCTTAAGTATAGCTTTATTACCCTTTTCTGTTTATCTAATAAGTCCGGGAGGATATATATACTTAGTTCTAATCCTTTTAATTTCTGTACTTGTTTTTATTCTTCCTCCTCGAAACCTGGAGGTAAACCTATTAGATTCAAAAATTTTACCTAAAACATCCCTTTACAGATTTGAGTTACTTGCTTTCACCTGTAATCTGGCCTGCTCTTTATATAATTATAATTCAGCTAAAGATTGCTGGCCGTATTGGCATAGAATGTTTATTAAGCTGGGAGCTTTATTGGGTTTAGTTTTTAAACCGGAAGAATTTTCAGAAAAAATGTTTACTCTCGGACTGAAAGAGTTTAACATGCCGGTTTTTGTTCCTGCGGGTGTAGGAAATAATGTGGGATCAGTAATCTTTTTATTAATATGGAGTATATTACCATTTTTATATGTAGCATATTTTGCCATTTTATTCCAATTAAGTAAGCGGTCTTATGGAACACGTATCCAACAGGCTCTTTGCCTTTTTAGTATTTTTCATTTCCTTTTTTTAACAGATATGGTTGATTACGGATTTGGTAGAGGAATTATCAATCCTTATGCAGAATGGTGTCATTGGACAGAGAGACTATCCTGGAGAATCGCCATTTTGCTGCCGATATACCAGAAGTTTATGAGTAGAGAATGGAAAGAAGGCCGGGGGATTATTGGAATCCTGTTACATTATGGTCTTCTTATATGGGCTTTTGTATTTTTTATATACCAGGTTTTAATTTTTGATTTGATACGATTTTATAACTATGCATTTGAGGTAGATGTATCAGACTTTTATTTTGATCTCAGGGAAAACTACTATCAAGAATTAGGTTACCACGGAGCCCTGGTTCTTATGACGATTTTGTACGGATTCCTGTTATTTTATAGATCCCATAATCACTTTGTTTTAAGACCTTCTTTAAAAACTTAAACTAAGAAAGAAGGGTATTGGTTAAGACTTCTATCAGGAAATCTACATCATGCTGCCATGTTTTTTTTGTATCGCTTGCTACCTGAGAGGCGATGGTATTGCCGATTAAAGGAATCGAAATATTTATTTCTGCATTGATCTTGTATTCGGTTTCTTTTCCTTCCATGTTGTTTAAAAGGAATAATTCTCCTTTTATATGGACGGGTAAGCCTTCCATTTCTACCTCATAGTTTCCACGCTTTTCATCCTTTTCTTCGAGAATCCAATCATCTATTTGAATTAAGCTTGTTGTGCTTTTTACGAAATTTTTTAATAAGGCAGGGGGAGTAGAGGGAATAAGTCTTTTGCTTTGAATTCTGAAAACCTGTTCTTTATTACCATAGTATAGGAATTCAACATTACTGCATTTAGCGTGTTCATACCTTTGAAGTAAATGTTCCTGGTTAGTAAATAGCTCATAAACTTTATTTATAGGAAAGGGAATTTGAAATGTCTGAGAGATCTTCATGAAATCAATATTTTGAAAAACAGGTATATGACAAGGAAGAAATATATTGTTTTAAATAAAATACTGATTTTATGAGATACTTTCTGATAAAAAGTTTTGACTTTATTTTTATTTAATTTATATCAACTGAGTATGAATAAAATGAAAATTATAGTTTTTATCATTGTATTTTATTTTTTCTCCGCCTGTTCAAACCCGAAAGTTCAGGAAATTTCCGGGGATTGGTACTACTCTCTTTCCAATCAAGCGAATTCAGAATGGAAGAATTTGAAAAGTTTAAACAATTTGCATCGATTTGTTCCTTCAGAAAAAGGCTATCTTTGGATAAAGAAAAAGTTTAATCAAAAAAGTATCTTTAGTTCCGAATTGCTGAGCATATCGCCCGGAAGACTTATATTATCTGACGAAATGTATTTAAATGGAGTTTTTATTGGTAAAACTCCCAAAGGTACCATGCGGGAATGGAATACCTGGAACTGGTTTCGTTCCTATACCTTTCATAAAAGTATCCTAAAAGAAAAAAATAATGAGTTACTAATAAAACTCTACGTAAACGGGGAAGGGGCTATTTATGAACCGTTTATCCTGGGGGATGCGGATGAAGTTGATTTGTATAATTTTCCTAATGCGTTTGTCTATGGATATTATAATATTTTTGTATCTTTCTTATTTGTGATTATTGCTGCCTACCATTTATTAATTTATGTGAAACGGAAAAAAGATCGCTATAATTTATACTATGCTATTTTTTCAATTATTTATGCAGTTTATAGTGCAAATTTCTTTACTGAGTTTTATGCTCACTATATTTCCATGTCTTATCTCTTACACCAAAAACTGGTATTCTTTTTTATGTTTTTATCTGCCCTGGTATTTATGATATTCCTAATAGAGTTTTTAAGGGTTCCGGTTAGATCCTGGTTTTCTCGAACTTTTCTTTTTCTGACAATTCTTAGTTTTATTATAATCATAATACCCGCTGAATACAAATTATTTTTAATATATAGAAATTATTTAAATACCGTTTTATTATTGTTTGTTATAGGCTTGAGTTTTATAATCATCAGGGCTTTTCTTTTGAAAAGGAAAGAAGTTTTCTCCCTTTTATATGGTTTTATTCCATTGATGTTATTGACTGTGGTAGATATTATAACAAACTATTTTAATTTCAACCTTCCTTTTTTGTCAGGACTGGGTTTTCCCATGTTTTTAGGTAGCATCATGTTTATCTTAGCTGCAAGGACTGTAGAGATTCATAATTTTACAGATGAGCTGAATGAGAGTCTGGAAGAAAAAGTTAAAGATCGAACCCAACAACTCCAAATATCTTTTGAAGAAATTAAAACTTTAAAAGAACAGCAAGATGGAGATTACTTTTTAACGTCTCTTTTGACAAATACATTTAATAAAAATACGGTTAAGAGTGAAAATGTTGAAGTAGATTTTTTTATTTCCCAGAAGAAAAAGTTTAGTTTTAGAAAAAGAGAATGGGAACTTGGAGGAGATATTGATATTGCCCACTCGATAGAATTAAGAGGGAAAACCTATACAATATTTTTAAATGCAGATGCCATGGGTAAATCGATGCAAGGTGCAGGTGGAATTCTGGTTTTGGGAGCGGTCTTTCATTCTATTGTAGAAAGGACAAAAGCAGCCTCTCAATCTAAAAATATTTCTCCGGAACGCTGGTTGAAGAACACTTTTATAGAGTTGCAAAAAGTTTTTGAAAGTTTTAATGGAACGATGTTAATTTCTTTGGTTATTGGTGCTGTCGAAGATAAAACCGGAGTATTCTATTATATTAATGCTGAACATCCCTGGATAGTATTGTATAGAGACAAGAAAGCAGAATTTATAGAGAATTCTTTAGAGTTTCGTAAACTGGGTACGGAAGGCTTAACAGGAAAGATCTATATTAATGTTTTTGAGTTGCAGGATGGAGATATGCTTTTGATTGGTTCGGATGGTAGGGATGATATTATAATTGGTTATGATGAGAAAGGAAATCGGATTATTAATGAAGATGAAAATCTCTTTCTCCAAAATGTAGAAGAAGCAGAAGGAGAAATCTCAGAAATATATTCTAGAATATTAGAAAAGGGCGAACTTATAGATGACCTTTCTCTACTAAGAATTAAATATAATCAATTAAACAGAAATATAAAAGTACTACCTGATTCTTTCTATAGAGAATTAACAGATAAAGCAGAAAACGAAAAAATAAGCTTATTAGAAAAAGCTTACAAAGAGAACCCTTTCGATAAAGAATTATGTAATATCTTGCTTTTACAATATGAGAGTATGAAAATGTATTCTCAAGCTTTTTCATGTATTGAAAAATATCTGATGTATTCACCTGCTGATAACATGATGATGAGAGCAATTAAAATAGGATTAGCTATCAAGAAATATGAGAGTTCTATAGAATACGGAGAAAGACTAAGAATGCGTAATCCTTCTAATTTGGAAAACCTCGAACTTCTAATTAACTCTTACATTTTAACTGAAAATTATGGAAGAGCCAGAGTTTTACTGAATGAAGTAATCGAACTGGGAATGACAAAGGAAAAAGTGAATTTATTAGAAAAGAAATTGAGCCGGGCTATCGGAATAGAACAAGAAAGCGGAGCTTAACTCCGCTATATATTTATTTGGAAAGATCCAGAGCTTCTGTTAGATCGATAGAAGTAATTTTCTTATTCGAATTACCTCCTCCATCGTTTAACATAGAAGCGAGTCCTTTACTTGTAGCACTATCAGAATCACTAATTTTGCTATATTGTTTATTGCTAACTTTAGCCGGTAGTCCGGTAAATCCAATAAACATTTGTTTTCCGGAAATCTCAGCTCCGCCATCTCCACCACCGGAAAGTTGGATTTCATTATTAATTTGTTTTAGAAGTTCTTTGGAAACTTTTGCACTACTAACCCAGCCTTTGTCGGTTTTAACCGAATAGTCGATATCATAAGCAAATGTGGTTAATACCATATAGAGTTGAGCATCAGGATTGGCTGATTTGATAGCTTTTAAAGATAAGCGGCATTCGTTATCCTCACGTTTAAGAGCTCGAAAGAGTTTGCCGATACTGAGTTCCAGATCGTACTGTTTGCCATTTTTCAAAACTACTTTCATTTCACTGACAGATTTAAAGTTTGTTTTGAGTTTCGCCAGCTTTTTTGCATCCAAATCCAGATTGAAGGAGATGTTTGAATTGGATTTAATATTTCCACCGGCAATAGGATTTTTAATCAATAGTCCTGTATAGGACTCTTTAGGTAGCTCCATTAGTTCCCAGGCCCAACAGGCTCTTGAATAGCCACTTTTTTCTGTATAATATACAATGGTACCCGGACCGTAAGCAGCTGAAGGTCTGGAATAGACATGTTCCAGATTCATATTCTGTTTTACACTCTTCACAAAAGGTAATTGAGAAGAACAGGCAACTGTAGCCAAAAGGGCGAACAGTAGTAAGATTGAACGACTAATTGTTTTCATTAGTTCTCCTTATTCAAATAGAATAATCTTGTTTACGATATTATTGGAATAACTTATAGAAGCTTTTCCTTTTTGAAAGTATATAAATTTATTTTGACCTTTTTTTTGTGAATTTTTCCCTAAAACTTTCTCTGCGAGGCTTTTTTCTGCTCCTACTCTAAGTTCCTGGTTTACGGGAGGGCTGCTACTATCTTCTAAGCGAATTTCTCTGACTTTTCCTTCCTGGAAGATAATTTTTGTTTTTTTATCCTGATAAACCCATATATCTCCTTCATAGCCAACTATTTTATCATCCGGCTTTCCTAAAAGACGAACTGCATCTACAAGAGAATTTCCTATTTTTAAACCGGAAACGCTAAGTTGATTAACACCGGTGCTTATTTCGGGAAGCTTGACATTAGTTGTTTTAGAAAGAAATTTTGACCAATCAGACTCAGAATCATAATCCTTCAAATAGGTTTTAGCAATTTCTTTAGCTAAGTCCGTTTTACCGGAATAGTGATAGAGTAAAGCCAAATTTAATATGGGAGTAAAATCTTCAAAAACATAATTAGAATCATAAGCCTGACGATTTTTAAAAATTTGTTCCCAGGCTTTTACTTTTTCCGGTTCTATCTGTTTGCTGAATACTTTCGCTTTCAGTGCAGGTTCTACTCGTTTTACGATACCCTCAAAAAAAGGAATAACTTCTTCCACCTTTTTCATTTCGGTTATATAGTAAACAACCCCCAGATTATTCATGCTGATGGTTGTATTTAGAATTTCATTTGATTTCTCGGCGAAAATTACAGCTTCTTTCCAATCATGCGGTTTATCAGAATAAGCTAATAAAAGAGCATAATTAGAACAAAATTCCAGGTCTATGATATTCTTTAATAGTTTTAAATAGGCTCTTCTGGCTTTCCAGTATTTTGCCTTATCTCCCGGTATTTCTTTTCTTCCTTTGCCGCTTACGGCTTTCTTAAATAACATGCTATCTCTAAAGGAAGGCATGTCGAGAACACCTCTTAAACTTTGATCCTCAAGTGACACGGATTCTAACCAAATTTTGTGAAGACATACCGCATAGGCCCTGAGTATTTCCGGATTATCCCGGTATTTTGGATCTATTAATAATTTATCAAGAGATGATTTTATGGAATCTAAATTTCTACCGAGTTGAATGTCAGCGAATAGCTTCTCCAGTAAAAAAGCAGTGCGATGAAATTCTGCATTTTCTGCTCCCGCATTACTTAAGCGCAGGTGAGGACTCGGATGGGTTGAAAAATAAATACTCACATGCTCTTTTTTATCATTTCTTGCTTTTTCGAGCGAATTCTGATAATTCTGATTGATAATTTTCAACATATCCTTGAAATACCAGTTATCATACCCGGCTCTTTCCATATAGAGCATACCGCTGCTATCTGCATCTAACTCATCTTCCTGGGAAAATTGAATTTTTTGTAGTTCAATATTTTTTTTATTTCCGGAGTCGAGTAAACGTTTCATGAATTTTATGGTATGTCGATTATAATAATGGGCTAATTCATGAGAGAGGATTGCTGCAATATAGCTTTCTCTCGCCTTATCAATATCCTTTAGTTTCTCGGATTTAATGCGAGCGTCTAAGATCTTCAAAGTACCGACATTTATTAAAAACTTTCCATTCGGAAAGGCGGCAGCATTAAATGAATTTTCTTCCAAAACTACATAACAGATAGGAATTTGATGTTTTCCGGAATTGTCTATTAACTTCCTGAAAGCCTTTTCTATAATCGATTTCCAATTATCATATAATTGCCCGTCAGCTATGCAGGTTCCCTCTTTACCATTTTCGGTTTTCCATTTCTTGGTATATTCACTTTCACTCAGGCGGTATATATGATCAGATAAGAGAGTTTCTTTATTCAGATCATCAGATGAATACGACCATATAAGCGAAAATAAAGAAAAAATGGGAATATATACAAAATAGATATAAAAAAGTTTCATGGAGCCTCCAAGAACCACTTTCATAAAAAAGATACTTTTTTCCTATTAAAAAAAAATCCCTTGACCTCATCTATTTAATTTTTAAACCTAGGATCCTAGAAAAATGAATATAAAAGATATTCAGGGCATAATCTTTGATATGGATGGTACTCTGGTAGATTCTGAGATATTCACTGAGAAGTCTGTTCGCTGGCTTTTAGATGAATTTAACCTGCCATATCCTGATTTGAATTTCAAACAGTTTTATGGTATAACCTGGCAAAGAATTACCGATATACTTCAGGCTCTCTATCCTACTTTGATGAAAGTCAATGTAAGTCTTCTATTACAGGATAAATTTCATGAGATGTTTAAGTCCGATGAAATGATATATATCCCCGGAGCACCGGAGTTTATTAAAAAAATTCAAAAAGATTTTAAGCTGGCTATTGCAACCTCGAGTAACAGAGAAAGTCTGGATTTCTTATTAAATAAAATGGGAATTCGAGACACTCTTCAGGTAGCCCTTTCGGCTGAAAACTATACGAAATCTAAACCGGATCCCGAATGTTACTTGAAAGCTGCTGAATCACTAAACTTACATCCGAAACATTGTCTTATATTTGAAGATAGTATAGCAGGCCTTACTGCCGGAAAAAACGCAGGAATGTATACAGTAGGTATTACCTGGAGGGCAACTGATATACAAGTCATGCGGAGCTTAGCAGACATTTTAATAAAAGATTACAATGGATTAAGCGAGGACTTTCTAATCAAAATCAAATAAGGATAGGCTAATGAATGAAGAGCCAAAGATTAAAAAAATTTGGAGAGTGCGCATTCTTACGACTACCTGGCTTTCCTATGCGGGCTTTTATTTTTGTCGAAAAAATTATGCCATAGTAAAATCATCTATACAGGAAAGAATGGGCCTGGATGAACTTCAGTTGGCTCATATATTTACTGCATATCTCGTTGCATACATGCTCGGTCAGTTTCTTACGAGTTATTTAGGTCGTAAAGTTGCTACCCGAATTTTACTTCTTTCTGGTATGGGAATTACTTTCCTTGCAAATGTTGTGTTCGGATTTTCTTATCTTCGGGGTCCCTCTACCTATTACTTATTTATAACATTCATGATTATCAATGGTTTTGCCCAGGCGACGGGTTGGCCGGGTAATATAGGTGTTTTGAGTAACTGGCTTAACCAAAAAGAACGCGGTCAAATAATGGCTGTATGGGCAACCAGCTATCAATTAGGAAGTATTTTTGCCAAATCTTTTGCGGCTATGATGCTCGGACTTTTTGGCGTTCTATGGTCTTTTTGGGGTGCTTCTATTATCATGTTTCTTGTGTGGATAATATTCTATTTTATGGAAAAAGATAAGCCGGAAGATGCAGGTATGGAACCGCTCATTGAGGAAGTTGAAATAGAAGCTTCCGATGCAGCTGATGTAAGGCAGAGTGGAATTTTTGCCGGTTGGACAAGCAATGTAATATTCACTGTAATATTCATGGGAACTGTGTACTTTGTATTTAAATTCCTCAGGTATTCCCTGGATAGCTGGTCACCTATGGCTATAGAAAACCTGTTTAATATAGAGAAGCAAAATGCAGGATATATTTCTACTCTATTTGATTGGGTGGGTTTTGGAGGAGTTTTATTTGCAGGCTGGGCATCAGATAAATTTTTTAAGGGGAAGCGTCACCAAATTATACTTTACATGACTATTGGAATGCTTCTCGCATTTTTATTTATGTACTTAGTGGGGATAAAGTCTTTAGTTCTATTTGGTATTAGCCTTGCGATATGCGGATTTATGGTAATGGGACCGGATTCGCTTCTAGCTGGTGTAGGGGCTATTGATGTAGGAGGAAAAAGTGGAGCTATAGTTGCGGCCGGGATTATTAATGGTCTGGGTTCAATAGGGCCAATTTTTCAGGAAGAGATCATTGGCTGGATTTTAAAAGAATATGGTTTTCAAAAAACGTTTCAACTTTTAGTGGCGATCTGTATTCTCGGCATAATAGGTACCGGGTACCTGAGTTATCGTTCGAGAAAAGGTCTGTCAAATTTATGAAACTTTTTAAAAAAGGATTTTTCAATCGGGTGAGTGTAAGAAGAGCTTTAATAGAAAACACAGTGAAGCATTTGCTGGCTGTTCTGATTGCTCTTCTTTTTTACTCTTTTATTTATACAGAGTTAGAACAGGTGAAGATGGCCAATCTAAGTGAATTCTTATCGCTTATCAGTATACTCTTAGTAACAGTATGTTTTGCTAATTTTGCTTCTTCTTATGAAATCAGCGATATTGAAGGGCCCTGGATGAGAATGCTTTCACAAACAGCATCATCCGTCTTTATCATATTAATAGCATTATTATTAGAGACTATGGTTCTGGCTATTAAAATTGTATATCCTAAACTCTTTCGATTATCTCTGGGTTTCACTCTACTCTTATATTTAGGAATTGTATTATACGACTACTGGGATTTCGTGCGATGCTTTGCACGTAAAAAAGTTTAAAAAAAAGAGGAGCAAATGAGTAAGAAAGAAGAATATGATTACATTATTATTGGTTCGGGTTCTGCGGGTTCGGTACTTGCGGGAAGACTTTCTGAGGATTCCGATGTTTCTGTACATGTATTGGAAGCAGGGCCCGGGGATAGTTCAATTTTCAGCCGAATGCCTGCTGCTTTTTCTGAACCTTTGAAAAGTAATCGTTTAAACTGGGCTTATTATACACTTCCGGAACCTTACTTGAATAATAGAGAAATGTATTGCCCGAGAGGAAGAATCCTCGGTGGTTCCGGTTCTGTCAACGGAATGGTTTATATCCGGGGTCATGCGGAAGACTATAACCGTTGGGAATCCTATGGTTTGAAAAATTGGTCGGCTTCACATTGTTTACCTTATTTTAAAAAAGTGCAAACTCATGAAAATGGAGGCAATGAGTATAGGGGGGATGCAGGTCCACAATTTGTAGAGGCCGGTCGACAAATTAACCCTCTATTTACTGCCTGGATGGAAGCCGGTAAACAGGCCGGCTATCAGTACACGGAAGATGTGAATGGCTTTAACCAGGAAGGAATTGGACCTTTTGATAGAACTACTAAAAAAGGCTACCGTGCTTCTTCTGCAAGAGCTTATTTACATCCTGCTTTAAAAAGACCGAATTTATCTGTGCGAACAAAAACCATGGTTCACCGTATTCTTTTTGAAGGAAAAAAAGCGGTGGGTGTAGAAATTATAAGAGGTGCGAACACAGGAAAGGTGTATGCAAGAAGAGAAGTGATTCTTTGCGGAGGAGCTATCAATTCACCTTTACTTTTACAATTATCCGGAGTAGGTCCGGCAGAGCATTTAGAAAAATTAGGAATTCCCATAATAGCGGACAGACCCGGTGTAGGGGAAAACTTGCAGGATCACCTTGAAATATATGTTCAGTATAAATGTAAGAAACCGATCAGTTTGTATCCGGCAGTTCGCTGGTATGGAAGGATTCTGGTAGGATTGGAATGGATATTCATGAAAACAGGCCCGGGAGCTACAAATCATTTTGAGGCAGGAGGCTTTATTCGGAGCAAGGCCGGAGTTTTGCATCCGAATCTTCAATTTCACTTTCTACCTATAGCCATGAATTATGATGGTTCTATGCCGGCAGGAGGTCATGGTTTCCAGGTGCATGTAGGGCCGATGCGTCCGGAAAGCAAGGGCTATGTGAGAATAAGTAAAAACAGTCCATTTGCAAAACCTGAAATACTTTTTAACTATATGGGTACTGAAAACGATAGAGAAGAAATGCGGGATGGGATTCGATTAACCCGGGAAATTGTATATCAGAAAGCCTTTGATGAATTCAGAGGAGAAGAATGGACACCAGGGGAGAAAGTCCATTCGGATGCTGAGATCGATGCCTTCATTCGTGAACGTTCGGAAAGTGCATATCATCCATCCTGTTCCTGTAAAATGGGTCAGGAAACCGATCTTATGGCTGTGGTCGATTCAGAAGGAAAGGTATTTGGTGTAGAAAATTTAAGAGTAGTAGACACATCGATAATGCCGGATCTGGTCAGCGGAAATACGGATGCTCCTACCATCATGATGGCAGAAAAATTATCAGATGTGATTCGCGGAAAAGAACCCTTAGCTCCTTCAAACGCAGAATACTGGATTCATCCGGAATGGAAAACTAAGCAAAGATAAGAGGATCGTTTATGTCAGAGATACCTGTATTAAAAAACTATATTCATGGGAAGTATGTAAATTCTGAATCCGGAGAATTTTTTGAAAACTTAAATCCGGCTACCGGGAAAGTTATTTCTTTAGTTGAAATTGCAGGCAGAGCAGAAGTGGAAAAAGCGGTTCAAAGTTCAGAGGAGGGTTTTCAGATATGGTCTTCCATGAGCGGAACCCAGAGGGGAAGAATTTTAAATCGAGCAGTTCAAATATTACGTAAGAGAAATGAAGAATTAGCTAAATTAGAGGTATCTGATACGGGTAAACCTCTCTCAGAAGCAATTGAAGTAGATATACACTCCGGTGCTGATGCAATAGAATACTATGCTGGTCTTGCTGCAAGTCTTCACGGTCATCACTACGATCTGGGTTTCTCCTTTGCTTATACTCGTAGAGAACCTCTGGGAATTACCGCCGGTATAGGAGCCTGGAATTATCCTTTTCAGATAGCTGCCTGGAAATCAGGACCGGCTTTAGCCTGCGGAAATTCCATGATATTTAAACCCGCCGAATTAAGTCCGATAACTGCTCTAAAACTAGCCGAAGTATACACGGAGGCCGGCGTTCCGGACGGAGTATTTAATGTGGTGCAGGGTTTTGCGGATACGGGTAGACTTTTAAGTAGACATGAAAAAATAGCCAAAATAAGTCTCACAGGTGAAGTAAATACAGGCAAGAAAGTCATGGCAGATGCAGCGACAAGTTTGAAAAAAGTTACTCTTGAATTAGGGGGGAAATCTCCTCTGATTATTTTTTCCGATGCCGATCTGGATAATGCTGTAAAAGCTGCTCTCATGGCTAATTTTTATACACAGGGTGAAGTTTGTTCGAATGGAACAAGAGTTTTTGTGGAGAAGGCTATACATAAAGAATTTGCTCAGAAATTAGTAGAAAGAACCCGGAAAATAAAAATTGGTGATCCTATGGACATGAGCACTACGATGGGAGCCTTGATAAGTAAGGATCATTACGAAAAAGTAATGTATTATATAACAAAAGCCAGAGAGAATGGATCGAATATAATTTTTGGAGGAAAAAGAGTTCAGGTTCCAGGACATGCGGGATATTTTATAGAACCCGCAATTATTGATGACTGTACGGATAATATGCAGTGTGTTCAAGAAGAAATATTCGGTCCTGTACTGTCTATTTTGCCTTTTGAGACGGAGGAGGAAGTTCTAAAAAGGGCTAATCATACTCCTTACGGTCTGGCAGCGGGAGTATTTACCTGTGATATTCAGAGGGCTCATCGGGTAGTTTCGAAATTACAGGCAGGCATCTGTTGGATAAATAATTATAACCTGACTCCTATAGAAATTCCTTTCGGAGGCTATAAACAATCCGGATTGGGAAGGGAGAATAGCCTGGCTACTATTGAATACTACACACAATTAAAGACAGTTTATGTAGAGATGGGGGATGTTACTGCTGCATTTTAGGTTTATACAGTAAAATATTCTTTCCTACTTGACAAATAGAATATTTTTAGTTATTATTTCCTATGGACTGGAAAAAGTTATTCTTAGTCTAAAATTTTAAAATATGGAAGTATTATTTTACTACAAGAGGAACTGTTGATGAAGAAAATATTAATCCCTTTTATAATATTATTATTTTCCTTTATCTCCTGTAAGGGAGAAGAAAAAGGTAAAACCACCGAACCAATGAAAGCTATTATTTTATTCAAAACCGGTTCTGTGAAAGTTTCGAGTAAGAATACCAGGAAAGGGGATATTATTACTGAGGGGCAGGAAATTGTTACCGGAAACAAATCGTTTTGTGATTTGCAAATCATTTCTCCAAAAACCGAAGTCACTTTTCGTATAAAAGCCAATTCCAAACTGACCTTTAAACACTTAAATGAAAAAGAGCAAATTCTTTTGCACAAGGGGAAAGCTGTTTTTAGTGTAAACAAGCAGAATGGAGATTTTCAATATTCTACACCGGCTGCGGTAGCGGGAGTAAGAGGAACCAAATTTGAGCTTTCTGTAGATGACAATAAATCTTCTTCTTTGAAAGTAATCGAAAGTAAAGTTTCTTATAAGGTCAGGGTAAAAGAAATAGAAGCACTCTCAGACTCTAATCAAAAACACCCTGCTATTCAAAAAGTTAAACAGTTTATAGATGAAAATGAACTTGTTTTAGGTGAAGCCGAAACCATCACTATCGATAAAAGTAAGTCAGATAAGATTTTGAAAGTGGCAAAGCTTGAAAAAATTATTTCCAATCCATCTGATAAAAAACTCAATAAAGCTTTAGATGAGATAAAGACGGATGAACTTTCTCAAAATCTATCCCAGATAAAAAAAGAAGATCTCTCGAAAATAGAAAAAATTTCAGATAAAGATTTGGAGGAGAGCCTTGAAGAAACTAAAGAGCTAGAACCGGTATCAGAATCCAAATTAGATAAAGAATCTATACAGAAAGCTGTTGAATCTCGAAATAATGAGATTCAGGATAAACTTATTAAACGTCTTTCTGAAACCCACAATAAAAGGGCTCAGACAATTATACTCAACAATGGCGAAAAAATTCGAGGGATAATTGGAGATACAAGACATAAAGATAAATACATACTCATAACTCCTAATGGAACGAAAGAGTTTTCTAAAAATGAAGTAAAAAATATAGAGTTTTAGTATTTTTTATAATAGCGAACCACTTCCGGTTCGCTTATTTATCACCATCTTGAATTCTGCTGGACGTTATTCCTACTTGTAAATAACCTGTCGCTAAATAAGGATATTTATGAACTTTCTCTATTTTATCACTCTTCTACTTGGAATTTGCTCTTACACCTTTTCAGATACTCTAACACTAAAAGATGGAGAAACCATTGATGATGTGCAGGTTACATTTCGAGGTAGTAAGGCTATAGTTGTCTATTCTGATGGATCAACTAAGTCTTTTGAAGAGGACAAAATTAAAAACCTTACTCCTAAACCTGTTTCCTGGGCTGTAAAAAAGGCCAAGCCGGAAGAGAAAGAAAAAGCAGAAAAAGAAGAAGAGGAAAGGGTAGAAAACACACTGGCTAATTATAAGGAATGGATAAGCGGAGGGCTCGGAGGCAATTTTGGTCTGGGTTTAAGCCTTATAAGTCCTACCGGTTTAACTATGAAATACCTATTTAATGATAAATTATCCTTTGAAGCCTCCCTTGGCCTGGGTCTGGAAAGTCAGAGTCACCACATTCACGGGGTTCTTTTGTATAATTTTATGCAGCTAAGTCAAACTCCTAAAATTAACTTATACTTCGGAGGGGGGCTCGTGATGAATTCACAGAATGATAAAGTAGAGGGAATTGAGAAATTATGGAAAAAAGACGGTCGAATCAATGCTCCCGGATTTCGTTTCCCTGTAGGTATATCTTTATTTGTGAATGAATCTTTTGAGTTATTTGGAGATCTCAGTTTAAATATGTTTCTTGTAGGAAGTAACTCTGTACGATTGAATGCAGCCATAGGCGGAAGGTATTATTTTTAAGAATTTTCCATAGACAAAATCTGGCTCTTTAAAGTCATAGAGTATGCGGAGGGATGATGAGTCTAAAAGCAGTGAAGAAGCGAGAGCATTCTACAATTCAAGACCTTGAACGAATGGTAGAAATATATACATTTATACCTAAAGAAGCGATCATTAAACAGGATATTTTAAGACTTGGTCTTAATTTTACTCCGGAAGCTCTTAAAACCGATAAAGAATATAAGAAGAAAGATTATTTCATTTTTTCTTTTGATCATATCCCTCTTGCTGAAATGAAGAAAGGAGAAGATAAACAGGCTCCGGAAGAAGTAAAGCTTTCCGGAGGACACTTCAATCTTTTACCTACTGTTATTTCTGTGCGTAATAATCCTAAATCTCCTTATCTGGTGAAAGCATCTGAATTCGGAGAACCGGAGCTATTCTTAGACAACATCTGTCTTGGAAAATTAGAGTATCCTCCTGTACCAAAATGGTACAGACACAGGACAAGTGCCGGGAAGTTTCCGGGTGAGGTAGCACCGGTGATAGAATGGGGATATTTAATCTATTTAACGGTATTTCGGAATTGCCAGTATTTTGGAAAGGAAGAAGAATGTGCTTACTGTGATATAAATCACAATTATAGGCAGCAAAAAAATGCAGGAAGGCCTTATACCGGGGTAAAAGCTGTAGAAGAAATTCTTGAAGTTTTAGACTGGATTGACAAAGAGGATGAAGTCGCAAAGGTCTATACGATTACAGGTGGTTCTGTTCTTACCAATTTAAAAAAAATGTCCGAAGTAGATTTCTACTTACAATATCCGAGAGCTATTGAAGAAAAATTTCCCGGTCGATGGATGGGAAAAATCGTAGCCCAGGCCTTTGAAAAAGAAGACTGCCAGAAATTCAAAGATGCCGGTATCCAGGTTTATCATCCGAACTATGAAGTATGGGATCCAAAACTTTTTGAAAAGATATGCCCGGGAAAAACAAAATGGATAGGTAGAGATAACTGGATTCGTAGAATTATAGATTCATCCGAGGTATTTGGTCCATCCTGTGTAATACCAAATTTTGTGGGAGGAGTGGAGTTGTCAGAACCTTATGGATTTGATACGGTAGAGGAAGCTATTGCTTCTACTGCTGAGGGATTAGATTTTTTTATGTCAAAAGGAGTGGTTCCTCGCTTTACAGCCTGGTGCCCGGAACCTTATACCACACTCGGAACCCAGGCCGGCCCTACATTAGAATATTTTTGTAAACTTTTAACAGTCTGGAAAGAAACTTTTGAAAAATATAAGCTTCCTGTTCCACCGGGTTATGGTGAACCCGGACCCGGAAAAGCAGTTTTTTCCGTTTCCGCTTTTATGGATGTTATTGGATATAAGGGAACTTGAAACTAAGTCTGGTTGTTTCTGTTTATAATGAAGAAGCTGTTCTTCCTTTCTTTTTGAAAAATCTGCAAGAAGCATTGGGCTTTTTGAATGAAGCTGATTATGAAATTCTTTTTGTGAATGATGGAAGCCTGGATTGCTCAGAAACAATTTTGCAAAATTTTACAGAAATCTACCCTTATGTAAAGGTTATACACTTTTCTCGTAATTTTGGACATGAGGCAGCGATGACTGCGGGACTTGACTATGCTATAGGAGATCATGTTCTTTGCATGGATGCTGATCTGCAACATCCACCCGATCTGATCCAACAGATTTATAAAAAGCAAGAAGAAGGCTTTGACATTATTAATATGGTCAGAGAAAAACGGGAGGATAGTACTTTTTTACATAGTTTTTTTTCTTATCTCTTTTATTTTATCTTCAATCGATTAAGTCACTATAATATCGAACCGGGTGCTTCTGATTTCTTTTTAGTATCAAGACGGGTTGCCGATGTTCTAAGAGAAGACTTTCATGAAAGGGCCAGGTTTATGAGAGGTTTTGTTCAAATTATTGGTTTTCCTAAAACAACTATTCATTATAAAGCGCCAGCAAGAAAATACGGGGAGAGTAAGTATGGTTTTAGAAAACTCCTTACATATTTTTTCCACGTTCTATTTAGCTTTAGCCGTTTTCCACTGAGGCTCGGACTGTTTCTGGGTGGAATGACAGCCTTATGTAGTATAATTGTAGGAATTTATTCCATAATAAAAAAACTGTTTACCAATGAACCTCCATCAGGATATACTACTATTGTTGTGCTTATTTCTTTTTTATTTGCGATACAGTTTTTTCTAACCGGTATCATTGGAGAATACATTGCACATTTATTTCTGGAAGTTAAAAGAAGACCGATTTATATAGTTAAGGAAACAATAAATTTTTAAGTATGAAGAAAGAAGTTATATCCCTCATTGTTCCAATTTATAATGAATCTGAAGTAATCGATGAACTATATTCACGTATTCTTAAGGTTTTTGAAAAAACAGAATATGATTTTGAAATGGTTTGTATTGACGACGGAAGTAAAGACGATAGCCTTTCCAAGCTTCTCAATCTACATAGCAAAGACAATCGAGTGAAAGTCGTATCTTTTTCCAGAAATTTCGGTAAAGAAATTGCCATGACTGCCGGCATAGAGTATAGCTCAGGTGATTATTTGGTTCCTATTGATGCAGATTTACAGGATCCACCTGAACTTATTTTTACCATGATGGAAAAGTTAAAAGAGGGCTATGATGTTGTATATGCAACAAGGGCGAAGAGGGAAGGGGAATCTTTATTTAAAAAAATGACAGCTATACTTTTCTATAAAATTATAGGAAGGATGACTTCAGTTCCCATTCCTCCCGATACAGGAGATTTTCGAATAATGAAAAAGAATGCGGTGGATGCACTGAAAAGTCTCAAAGAAAAACGTCGTTTCATGAAAGGACTTTTTAGTTGGGTAGGCTTTAATCAGGTAAGTATTACCTATCAAAGGAAACCACGTTTTGCAGGAAAGACAAAATGGAATTATTGGAAACTCTGGAACTTTGCCCTTGAAGGGATTACTTCTTTTACAACGATTCCTCTTAGAGTCTGGACATATCTCGGAATTATGATTTCTTTTATTTCATTTATTTATGCATTATTTCTAATGTTTAGACATTTTTTTCATGGTATTGATGTTCCGGGTTATAATTCTATGATGGTAGTTTTACTATTATTAGGTGGCATTCAGCTACTTTCCCTGGGGGTTATCGGAGAGTATATTTCCAGAATTTTTGATGAAGTGAAAGAAAGACCTTTATATATAGTAAAACAATCAATAGGCTTTAAGTCAATACAGGATGAAGAATAGATATGGATTTAAAAGAAGAAGATATACTGAAAGATAAAATTTATACACATTGGTACTATGTATCTAAGGGCTTTGCACTTAAGCATTATATAAAAGATATTAAAAGTGAATGTATTTTAGATGTAGGAGCCGGTTCCGGAATTTTCTCCAGACAACTATTAGAGACGTCAAGTTATTCTTCATCTACTTGCGTAGACATATCTTATCCAAAAGAGTGGGACGAAGTATATAAAGATAAGCCAATATATTTTAAAAAAAATATAGAAACGACAGATGCGGATCTTGTTCTTATGATGGATGTCTTGGAGCATGTGGAAGATGATGTAGCTTTATTAAAAAGCTATGTTGACAAAGTTCAAAGCGGAGCCTATTTTTTAATTACGGTTCCTGCCTTTCAATTTCTATTTTCCGGACATGACTTATTTCTAGAACATCACAGACGATATACATCTTCGATGATACAGAAAACTGTTAAAAGTGCAGGTCTGGAAGTAGTTCGTTGTCATTATTTTTTTGGTTTATTATTTCCCTTAATTGCTGGCATTCGCCTTTTTACTAAGTTGAAAATGAAACTTTTAGGAAAAAGTTTTCAGGCAAAGAGTGATTTAAAACTCTCAGCACCTTTTATTAATTTTACTTTAATAGGCATACATAAACTGGAATTATTATTTTTCCCTATCAATAAGCTTGCCGGTTTAAGTGTTTTTTGTCTGGCAAAGAAAAAATAATCAGGGTTTAATAATTACCCTGGTTTTCTTATATTCATAACTTAGAGTATTATTAGAATTAAATGTATTTGTTTCATCTATTGTAGACAATTTTACATTTACTGTATTACCTGCACACTTCATATCTCTCGGAAACATGAATAGCCAATTATCTTCTACGCAGGGAGAATAGCCTTTTCTAACCATTTCAATTGCAAAACTGGCTGCTATTGTCCATTGACCCAGATCCTGCTCGTCCCAGTAGAGTTTATAGTAAGTTCCTTTCTGGGGTTTTATAAATTCCATAAAGACTTCTGCTTGATTATCATAATCTGCTGGTTTTCTTGTATAGCTTACTATTAAGAATAAAACTAAGGCTATCCAGGAAACATGAAAGATCTGTAAGTTATGTTCCCGGTTGAATTCTAACATTTTTAAAAAATATTGAAAAGGAATTAAAAGAGCCATGAAGTAAAAGGAAGCAACAATGATATAATGATGCCATAATAAATATGAAAAGAGGTCACCGTTAATACGAGAAGCTGCGATAAAATAGAATATAAATCCGGCTATAGAGATTCGCCTGAGATAATACTCCGGTGTATTTAATCTTTTTTTCAATGGAAATGAACTTATCCAACATACAGCCAGAACCCAAATTCCGGAAAAATCGCCTATAAATTTTAAAGGTTCAGAATAATAATTGAAGATAAAAGGGAAAACTCTTATTAACTTTTGAGACGCTTTTTTTTGGAAAATAAAATACAGTATTTTTGATATATTCCCATCTTTATACATAGCTTCTTCTATCAGTGGAGGAATACTTAAAAGTAAAATTAGAAGGATAGAACTTAAAAAGAAGAATATTTCTTTCCGCTGAATACCTTTATTTATTCTGTTATGATAGTAATGAAAAAGTGCCAGGAGAAGAAGTGGAATTGTAATGGATATAGAGCCAATGTGGTTATGAAGCATAAATGTAAATGCAAGGGCTGTAAAAAGGAGATATTTATAATTTCCCATGCAAAGAGGAATTAGACTGGAAAAAAATAAGAACATGGGCATGAGGAGTATATAAGGCCCCCAGGTATCCATAAAAAAATCAGCTCCGAGAGGTCTGAGACTTATAAAAATTGTAAGTAAAAATAAATATACATATCGTTTATCAGAGAGAACCCTGAGAAGGATTCCTGTGGTTATAAGTAGAAATATGGAATTGATTATGATTAAGGCAAGTTGGTGTTGCCTGTGAATGGAACTCAGGAATGACAGCGGCTTTTCCATTAAGGAAAAATAATAAAAACTGATAGGACCAAAATGATGGAATTCGGCTCGGGAATAAGGACCGAGCATTTCTTTAAATTGCCCCGCTCTATGAATTTGCAGGGCGTTCACGGCTGAATCTGCAATTTCATGGAAAGGAGTTTTTAATACATTGAAAGAACTGGCTGTATAAGTAATAAAAAATAAGATTATGAACCAATAAGTTCCGTGAAGGTTTTTCAAACTATGAATCAATTTCATTTTCACAAATTGTCTGGTGTTTTATTTCTCGGCAAGTACATTTGGTTACATACTTACATTTTTAAAATATACTCAGAAAACGGGGTCTACCTTATATCGCGAAAAAGTATATCAATAAAAGTTGGAAACTTAATACTTATTAAATTTGTTCCTTTGGGAAAATTATTTATTTTAATTCTGGAATCACTTGTTCCTGTTCTTATATAATCTTGACTGTCTTGACCATTTATTAACAGTTTCTCATGACCTGAGTAATTTACAGGAATTGATAAATCTGTTTTTTGACTACAAGTAGCTTCAATTTGTTTAACGACTGGATTTGAGATGGGGAGTTCTTTAATAGAGCAGACAGAATTCATAAAGCTTTTATCATATATTTTTTTAAAGTGAGTGTCCAAAGTTTTAAATGCAAGTTTTTCAAATGCTTTATCAACGTAAGGAGCATACTCACCTGCACCAAAAGGATAGTCCAAGTGATTTCTATTTTCCAGTTTTTCTTTTGGGAATATTTCATATTGAATTTTTTTAAAACCTGGATAAAGAGACAGAACAGATAGGAATAATACAGATACAGCAAAAAACATTAATTGTTTATTTATTTTTTGCAATGTATTTATAAGCCATGCAGTCAAGATTAAATTATAAATAGATATAAAAGCTAGTAAACGCCATGGAAATTGAATGTAGTCAGCTCCTGGAATATAAATATACCAGAACTTACTTAATTTGGTTTGCAAAAATGCACAAAAAAAGTTGGAAATTACTATGAAAATAAAAAAAAGATTATCTGCTTGAGAATTGAAATTTATTTTCTCTTTATTTTTTCTTAGAAAAAAATAAGTTAAGCACATTATAATTGTAATTGGTAAATCTAACTGAACAGTATACTTCTCCCATTCTGAAAATAGTAAATTTTTATCATAGAAATATTCGATTAAAGGATGATAACTATATATTGCACTTATTGCTATTTTAATATTTGATAAATTTATTTTAAGGTCATAGCTACCATTAATCATAAAAGCTGTCATTAAATAAAAGTTTAAACCTAAAATAAGTAATATTATTACTGATGCTATAGCACCTCGAATCAAACAATTTTTTACAACAATAATATCTTTCCTGTTAACAGCAAAAAATATAATTTCTGCAATGACTAATTGAACACCTGCATAGTAGGCGATTATTGAATGGGAAAAATATAAAGCAATAAAAATTATTACGATAAAAAATGAAAAGGTTTTCGTTTTGTATAAATTTAGTTGCCACCACAAAATCCATGGTATAAGCATCATCGCTGACAATTCAGCCATTGCACCTCTGATCACCCAATCAGTATAGGTGTAATTTAATAATATGAGTAACGAAGAAAAAGCAATTCTTAAGTAATTTTCTATATTTAGTAGCTTTAATATTTTGTATATTCCTGTCCAACCTATAATGAAGAAGAAAGATAAACTAAGAACTACTGCGGATTTTATTGTAGGAAGTATAAACAAAAGAATTCCCATTACATAATAGAATAACTTATGGTAAAAAAGTGCTGATGGGCTTCCCATTCCCCAGATGTCATATTTATCCCAAACAGGGAAAAATATGCCTTCTCTGAAGTAAGAGTGAAATAATAGGGCACGGTTTCGCCAGAACAAATCTTCATGATTGTTTGGCCAGCCAGTAATATTCAATACTGGATATAATGCAAGTATGATTGAAGTAAATAAAAAAGTTAACAATAATTTATTTTCTCTAATTTTTATAATCATAGCTATTTCCTCGTTTGCCTACTATACGTTTAGTTGGAACTTAATAATAATATGATTTTTAGTAAAGCATTTTTATACCTTCGATTATAAAAGACTCTAAGATTTTTATAAATACTATTTTTATATAGTTAGGGCAAACATTTAGATTTGCTTATCTTTAAATCTAAAACGCTATAATATTTTGTTTCCTTTGCATAAACAAGTAATGTCTGTTTTCCGAATTGTTTAATAAAGAAATCTATATAAATTCTATTATTTTGGGTATAATAAGGGACCGATATAGTATTATTATATATAACTAAATCATTATTAGTTATATTACTGCTCTTCGAAAAAGAAATACTTAAGCAATAATTGCCTTTGCCAAAGAACTCATGCCCTATGAGGAAATATGGGGATTTTAAAAAATCATCTTCCATGAAATCAAGGGATTTAACTTTTCCATTTTCACGATTAGTTGATACAATATTCGAAGCACAGATGTAATCAGCTGGAATTATTATATTATTTAGGAAAACTGTTTTGTATGGTTTTAAAAATGCAAGGATCTCTGGATTTTCCATATCGTGCATCATCTCATCAAACTCTTTATTATTGCATAAATGCCATTTTTGAAATCCATAATCATTTATAACACCGAAGATTTGCGTAAAAAAAGAATAGAAAATGAGGAGAAAAAAAAGAACATTTAGATAAGGAAATCTTCTCTGCA